>NZ_JALNTJ010000001.1:44077-851470 GCF_023161885.1 Pseudoalteromonas sp. 2CM37A | reverse complement strand
GAGCTGGATTCGAACCAGCGAAGGCTGAGCCGTCAGATTTACAGTCTGATCCCTTTGGCCGCTCGGGAACCCCTCCAATGCAACGGCGCTGATAATAGCAAACTGCGTATTTAAGTAAAGAAAAAAGCTAAAGAAATTTGAAATAAAGCCGATAAATATCTATCAGTTATCATAATCGGCTAAAGACTATGCAAATCGATGGTTTGTTAATCACAGAGAGTCAACTAAAGACCAGGCTAAATAAAAGTGTGCATGAAAATCGCAGAGGCGAATTCTCACTTTTATTAGCGATGCTATCGCACGATGCGCTGGATTTTAGTCAATTTCACTTGCCAAAAAGTGAAACGCATAGTGCTTATGTAGACGAAGAGCAGTTAAGGGAGCGCTTTGGTGCTGGACCAAAGCAATTATTAGCTCCCGAAAAATTTGATATGACCATAGGGCAAGAGCACGCGTCGATGATTGTTCAACAAGGCGAGCAAGCGGGCATGAAAACAATAAAATTAAGCCACTGCTTAAACCCTGAGCCACTAGCGATTAGAGATGACAAGTTACATATCCCTTTAACAGTAATCGATAATTGTGAACTATCAGTACGCAGGCGCTTAAATGACACGCACACCGCGCTTGCAAGTCCACAAATGGACGCCGCAGCATTTTATGACGATTTAACTAATGAGGCTATACATAAGCCATTGCTTGTTGCTAACGCATAAAAATAATTTAACACTTGTGCGTTTTAAAAGCCTAAAACACCTTATATTTAATAATCGGTTATGCAATAAAATAGAACAATTCTTTTTTTGTTTAAAAAAAGCATCCACAAATTAAATGCAATTGCTATAATGGCTGCAAATGGTATGACTTGAGTGCCATTATCATTAAATCAAGGTAATTAGGAACGTAATGAAGAAAACATTCACGCTAAATCATGAGAAAATCAAATACCCTCGTATGGTTGATGCTGCAAAGCATGAAGTGAAAAAATATTTGAAAAGAGAGCGCAATAAAACGCTACCTGTTGAAGCTGATTACTGGGCGTTTGACTGTAAGTTTGGCACAAGTGCCGATGATGCCGAAGTTGTTCACGTAGCTGAAATTAACAACAAGATCAGCGAAATCGAAAAGCAGGCGCTTACTTCATTCTATGTTGAGATTTTAGCTAGACCTGCGCAGCGTGAATCGTTCGATCTAGATGATGATGAATAACCAATAGCAATATTGTAGAAAATGGACCTAGATGGTCCATTTTTGTTTATGGCAGTTATTAACGTGTTTAGTGGTATAGAGTAGCGCTTAAATAAAAAGCTATTTTATGCTAAGTGTTTAGCTTATTTTATACACTGTGACACTTTTTATATTTTTTACCGCTTGCACATGGGCAGGGGTCGTTTCTGTCAACTTTTATATCGGCGGCCGGATTAATAATACCCTCTAAATAACGCCATTCACCGTCCTCTTTTATAAAGTCTGATTTCTCATCTAACTCACAATATAAGTTTTGGTAAAAATAATACGCGTTAAAGGCAACATAACCTCGCTCATCACTTTGCTGCGTATCGCGCACAACTAATTTTACAAAGCGGCAGCTATTGGCAAAGTCAGCAATTTCATTTACTGGGTTTTGTGCTTGTTTTTCTTTGGCGTAAGTTTTAAATACATAAGATGCATTTTTTAATGCATAAGCACTAAAGCGCGAACGCATTAGTTGCTCAGGTGTTGCTGGGGTTTTTATATCAAGATGATAAGGCTGGCAACAGTCCCCATAATTAAGCTGACTGTTGCATAAGCAAGCGCTAGTACTAGTTACACTCATAAAATACTAATTAACATAAATTAAAAATGCATTTTACCAAGCTTATTGAGTAAGTGATATTGCTGTAGTGCTGGTTTTTTTAGTAAAGCAAAATAGCTTAGCGCTTCTTTTGTTTAAATTAAGCGATAAATTAACAAGCTGCTGCTCACTTACTATATCTGTCCACGTAATAATGGCTGCAAAGTTCCCATTATGAAGTGCTGAATTAAGTACATACTCTAAATTTACTAAATGCTTTTGTCTTATTACAAGCAGTTTGCTGGTATCTATAGAGCAGCTATCTAGCAAGGCTTTACTAGGCACATGGTCGGGCGCAATCAGTAAGGTCCACGCGTTAGAGCTATTGTATTGGTGCAACACTTTTAGCATCTCAAACGTAGCAGAAATTTCATCTTCTACTTTAATTAAGTTTACCGACTCACTTTCATCATGTTGTTGGTAGCTTTTAACGGTTCTTACGGTAATTGGCTGTAGCATAGGTCTCACTCACTGGGTTTATATACAGTACATGTATACAGTAGTTTATACAGTTGTTGTGTGCAAGCGTTTTTTGTTATTTTTTATACAGTTAATGGTTTTAAAAAATAAACAATAAAAATAATACTTTAAAAACAGTTGGTTACAGTTTGTGCTGTGCAAGTGAAAGCTGAGGGTGTTTGCAGTACTGTATAAAGTGTAGCAGTGTTATACAGTACTTAAGGGATGGCTATACAGTTATTTTAGTGTGTTTTACAGTGCTTAGCTGTTAGCTATACAGTAGTTAGTTATTTTTTGGGATTAAGTGGGCAAACTGAATTTGGTGGATTTGCTCATACAAACTGGCTGCATAGCACTGAGCGTCTTTAAGACGTTTGGTGTCGATATATTTTCTTAAATCATTTAAAGCAACGGTTGCCGGTTCATAGCCTTGGCTGCTGGCTAAACTCAGCCATGCTGCTGCGTGAAATACGCTTTTTGGTACGCCTTGGCCTTTGACAAAAAATAACCCTAAATAAAACTGGGCGCGATGATTTCCGGCCATTGCGGCAAGGCGCATCCACTTAGCTGCCAACGGTGCCTGGTTATGCTTTAAATAATACAGTGCTTTGTTAAGTGTTGTTTGCTCACTTACATCACTATTGTTTTCAGCGCTGTGGTTTGTAGGCTGTGTTACAAAATTTAAAATATTGTTTAATTGCTGCTCTAAGTCTTGTCCGCTAGGCTGAGTCTTATTCATATATTTTCTTTTTTATAGTTTCTACGTCAACAGTTTAGTATATCGCAAGGTAAAATGTCCTGTTTATACTTAATTTTATGGTAAAATCACGTCACTTTTTACTATCACAAGTCTATTATGCTCGAAGCTCTATTTAAACTCCGCGAAAATAACTCCAATGTGCGACGCGAAAGCATTGCTGGAATCACTACTTTCATTACTATGGTTTACATTGTATTTGTAAACCCTGCAATGCTTGCGGAAGCAGGCATGGATCAAGGTGCTGCATTTGTTGCTACCTGTATTGCGGCTGCTATTGGCTGTTTTATTATGGGATTGTGGGCTAATTACCCTTTAGCACTTGCGCCGGGCATGGGTTTAAACGCATTTTTTACTTACGGTGTTGTACTGGGCATGGGTTATAGCTGGCAAGCTGCATTAGGTGCGGTATTTATGTCTGGTTGTATATTTTTAATATTAAGTTTGTTTAAGGTCAGAGAGTGGATAATTAATGCTATCCCTCTGGTTTTAAAGCAGGCTATTGCCACTGGTATTGGTGCGTTTTTAGCGTTAATTGCGCTTAAAAATGCAGGCATTATTGTTTCAAGCCCAGCTACATTAGTACAGCTTGGCGATATTACTTCGGCAGGTCCTTTATTAGCTATTTTAAGCTTTTTTGTCATTGCTGCTTTGCTTTATCGTGATATAAAAAGCGGCGTACTTATTAGCATTTTGCTAGTAACGGGCATTGCGTTAAGCCTCGACTTAGTTGAGTACCACGGCGTAATGTCAATGCCACCGTCTATTTTACCTACCTTCATGCAACTTGATTTTGCAGCAGCCTTTGAGCTTTCTATGCTGAGTGTAATCTTTGCGTTTTTGTTTGTTGATTTATTTGATACATCAGGCACGTTAGTTGCTGTAACTCAAAAAGCAGGCTTAGCCGATGAAAAAGGCAATATGCCACGTTTAGGGCGTGCTTTAAGTGCCGATAGTACAGCTACTATTGCGGGTGCAATGTTAGGTACTTCTACCACTACTTCTTATATTGAGTCTGTGGCCGGTGTATCGGTTGGTGGGCGTACTGGCTTAACAGCTGTTGTTGTGGGTATATGCTTTTTACTAATGATGTTTTTTGCGCCGCTTGCGCAAATGGTGCCGGCTTATGCAACAGCGGGTGCTATTTTATACGTTGCGGTATTAATGCTGCAAAACCTTAAGTTTGTAAACTGGGATGACATGAGCGATGCAATTCCGGTAAGTGTGGTACTACTTATGACGCCGCTTACATTCTCTATTGCGCACGGTATTGCTCTTGGTTTTATATCGTACACTGCGGTTAAAGTACTGTGTGGTAAACGCGATCAGGTTAGTATTAGCGTGTGGATTTTAACAGCGTTATTTATTATCAAGTTTGCATTTTTATCGTAATAGCTAATACCCATTCTTTTAGCTAAGAGGCTTAGTTTGAGGGTGGGTAAACATTTATTATTTAGTGTCTATCGCTCATGCCGCTGCGTTGTTATACCTTGCGTATCTATGTTGTGGTAAATGAGCGTTTATAATGTAGTTAGCGCTAGGTAGTGCCTCAAAATACGTTAGTATTTACCCATTGGTAAAAGCTTAACAGATACAAAAAAGCCCATACATTATGTATGGGCTTTCTTTTGGGTATTTAAAATTACCATTTCTTTTTAGGTGCAAATAATACGTCTAAGTCATCTTGCTCTGCTTCTGCTTTTTTCTTCAAGGCAGTGGCATTTGATGCTTTTAGTTCGGTGCTTATTTCTTCTAAATAGGCTTCAACTTCTTGGCGTTTTGCGTTTACGTATTCATCAGAATAGGTAACGGCACTAAGTGTGGCATAGGCTTTTTCAAAATATTGCCTAGCAGAGCCCACCATGCTCGCTGAGCGAGCAGATAAACCGCGTTTAATTTGGCTTTCTATATTAATTCTAAGTTGTAACTTTTCTAGGCGCTTATCTTCTGCTGCAAATACTTGGCTATCTACACGGCCTTTACTGTGCTCAGAGCGCATAATAACTCTAAGCTTTTTTATGCCCTGAATTAACGAGACTAACTGCTTATCGTTACTTGGTAACGATAAATTGTCGCTGCTATTACCTTGAACAGCACCACTTAGCTTTTCTTTAGCTTCGTTCATTCTGCTTTTTAATGCTTTAGAATTAGGTGAATGGTTCACCATAGCGTTTAGTGCTTCGTAACATCTACGTTGTAAAACGCGTATAATGTTTTCAGAAAGCGGAATATTAGCGCTATTCATAAGTGCTTCTTCGGTTTCTTCAATTATCGCTTTTTGTTTTGTTAATTCTTTGCGACGTTCAACTTCTTGCTTTTCTTTATGCTGCTGTACAGCGCTTACCCACAGTGCAATCACTATCAGTGCCACTATAAGCACAATTATAATCGAAACGATCATGGCTTAATTCTCGGATTCATAATCTATTTTTTTATATTACATCAAATATATGCTTTGAGGGTAGCTTTGCGCTGATTAACTTAAAAATATGTTAAAAATTAGATATAAGAATAATGTATTATAAGTTGAACCTGAATAAACATCGCTATCTGCAGCGGGTTTATTATGCTAGCCTTAATGCTTAAATAATGAAAATATACGTGCTTACTTTGCCAAGTTTTAACTAAATTAAACTTGGTTTTGCTTAGTATTACCATCATATAAGCTTAATAATAACGTTAAAAACTGCAACCATGAAATTACAACAACTTAGATACATCGTAGAAGTTCAAAACCATAAGCTAAACGTATCAGCAACTGCTGAGAGTTTATTTACCTCACAGCCTGGTATATCTAAACAAGTGCGCATGCTTGAAGATGAGCTAGGTGTACAAATTTTTGGCCGCAGTGGTAAGCATTTAACGCATGTTACAGGTGCCGGCGAAGAAATAATTAACATTTCTCGCGAAATTTTATCTAAAGTCGAAGGTATAAAAGCGGTTGCTAATGAGCATACGCTGCCTGATCAGGGTAAACTAAATATAGCCACTACACATACTCAAGCTCGTTATGCTTTGCCAAGTGTTATTCAGGGCTTTATGAAAAAATACCCAGCAGTTTCGCTGCATATGCATCAAGGTACACCACAACAGATTTCTGATGCGGCAGCGCGCGGTGACGCAGACTTTGCCATTGCAACTGAAGCACTTCATTTATACTCAGATTTAGTTATGCTGCCTTGCTATCATTGGAACCGCAGCATTGTGGTGGCAAAAGATCACCCTCTAGCACAAAAGGCCGACAATTTAACCGTTGCCGATATAGCGCAGTATCCGCTTATTACGTATGTATTTGGGTTTACTGGGCGCTCTGAGCTTGATAAAGCATTTAACGCGCACGGCCTTGAGCCGCACATTGTGTTTACTGCAACCGATGCCGATGTAATTAAAACTTATGTAAGGTTAGGGCTAGGTGTAGGTGTAGTCGCTTCAATGGCCGTTGATCAATTAAGTGACACAGATTTAGTGTGTATTGATGCCAGTCATTTATTTGAAGCTAGCACAACTAAAATTGGCTTTAGAAAGGGCAGTTTTTTACGTACTTATATGTATGATTTTATTGAGCGTTTTGCCCCGCATTTAACTAAAGAGCGAGTAGAGCGAGCAAGCTTATTACGTAATCAAGAAGATGTTGATGCGTTATTTGCCGACATAGAACTGCCGGTAAAATAGTAAGACTTTAACTATATAAATACTAAAAAACCGCGTATTGCTAAAATACGCGGTTTTTTGTTTTTATACGCTTAACATTCAATAATGTTTACCGCTAATCCACCGCGGGCGGTTTCTTTATATTTGGTTTTCATGTCGTTACCGGTATCGAGCATGGTTTTAATCACTTTATCAAGCGACACCTTTTGCTCGCCACTGCCACGTATTGCTAGGCGAGAGGCATTAATTGCTTTAATGGCGCCCATGGCATTGCGCTCAATACACGGTACTTGTACCAATCCGCCTACAGGGTCGCAAGTTAGGCCTAAATTATGCTCCATGCCTATTTCGGCGGCGTTTTCAACATGTACTACATTACCACCAACAATTTCGGTGAGTGCGCCAGCGGCCATTGAACAGGCAACACCTACTTCACCTTGGCAGCCTACTTCTGCGCCCGAAATAGAGGCATTTTTTTTGTATAAAATACCAATCGCCGCTGCGGTTAATAAATAGCGTGTGGCTATGTCGCGGTCCACTTCTTTAATAAATGTGTGGTAGTACATTAAAACGGCCGGCAATATACCCGCAGCACCATTTGTTGGCGCCGTGACTACGCGCCCACCTGCGGCATTTTCTTCATTTACAGCCAAGGCGAATAAATCCACCCAATCCATTGCTCTGAGTGGGTCATTACTCACTTCTACATTTAGCTTTAAATACAAACTAGGTGCACGGCGTTTAACTTTTAAACCACCTGGTAAAATTCCCTCGGTGCGCATGCCACGTTCAATACAGGCTTTCATTACTTGCCAAATATTAAACAACTCGTCTTTAATATCGTCTTCTTTGCGCAGCGTTTTTTCGTTATGCATCATTAAAGTAGATACACTAAAGCCTGATTCTTTACACAGCTCTAGTAAATCTTTTGCACTTTCGAACGGGTAAGGAGCCGGGTTTTGTTCGCGTATATCAAGGGCTGCTTGTTTTTCGTTTTCAAATTCTTCATCGGTAACAATAAAGCCGCCGCCAATAGAGTAGTACACTTTGCTATATACTTTTTCGCCATTGTTTGAGGCAATAATTTCCATTGCATTAGAGTGCTTAGGTAAGGTTTTGCGACGATGAAAAACAATAGCCCCTTGCTTAGGAAAGTTCGCTTTATGGGTTTGGTTGAGGTATATCACTTGCTCTTTTTCAATGGTGGCAAGGATATCGTCAACTAAATCGGCATCTATTGTTTCTGGGTCGTAGCCGGCAAGCCCTAATATAACGGCTTTACCAGAGCCATGGCCTACGCCGGTTTGACCCAGTGAGCCATAAAGCTCTACCTTTATATCGGTAACAGAGGTTAAAAGTTGTTGCTCTTGTAGGTCATTAACAAATAAGCGCGAGGCACGCATTGGGCCAACGGTATGTGACGACGATGGGCCAATACCAATGCTAAACATATCAAATGCACTGATCATACTATGGGTCTCTACTTTATTTACTCAGCCCGAAAGCTGTTCTTTGAACGGTCGAGTATCATAACGTTAATTCTATATTATGTAACTATTTGGCCGTAAGTTTTACACTGGTAGGGCAAGCTGTTTTGTAAAGTTTTTTATAATGCTAGCCGTTGCTCCCCACAGTAATCCGTGCGGTGTACTAAACCCTTGCAAGGTGATGGTTTTGCCAAAACGTTGAAAAGGAATGGGCTGCCAATTGGCCTCGTTTGAAAGCTGGGTAAGCGACAGTAAAAAGCTAGCTTGCACTTCATTATAATCGTTCTCCCATACTGTGTGTTCACCAAGTAAACCCACAAATGGGCTAATGCTAAAGCCAGTTAGGGTAGAGTATTGTGGCAGCTGCCCGAGCACTTTAACATTACTTGGCGCTATATTAAGCTCTTCGTGTAGTTCTCGAAGCGCTGTGGTGCGCAGGTGTTTATCGCTTTGCTCAAACTTACCGCCGGGTAAACAAATTTCCCCAGGGTGATGATGTAAATAAGTAGGGCGTTTGCACAATAAAATATGCGCGTGGTTATCAACATCAATAATAGGCAGCATAACCGCACTGGCACGCTTTTTACGGGTATCTTTTATTTGATTTGGCGCGGCAGTAGGGCTTAGCTGAAACCGCGCCATAATATGTTCACTATTCAAAGCGTTCTACTGTTTTAATAAAGGAAGTATTTTATTCACTTTATCGTATGTTTCTTGGTATTCCAATTCGACTTTAGAATCAGCGACAATACCACCACCGGCCCAGCAATAAATGTGTTCGTTATGACAAACCAATGTACGGATTGTAATACTGGTGTCCATATTACCGCAGGCGCTTAAATAACCTATAGAGCCACAGTAAATACTACGCCTATGAGGCTCTAGCTCTTCAATTATCTCCATAGCTCTAATCTTAGGCGCGCCAGTGATTGACCCACCGGGGAATGCTGCTTCAAGTTGATCAACACACGTTTTGCTCTCATCCAGTTCTGCCGTTACGGTACTCACTAAGTGATGCACTGCCGGAAAGCTCTCAATAGCAAAAAGTGAGGGCACCTTTACAGAGCCAGGTTTTGCAACCTTACCTAAATCGTTACGCAGTAAATCAACAATCATTACATTTTCTGCGCGGTCTTTAGTTGAGTTTTCAAGGGCTCTGGCTTGCTGTTGGTCGGCGATTGCATCTGCCATGCGTGGCAAAGTGCCTTTGATGGGTTTTGTTTCAACTATATTGTCGTGAACTGCAATAAAGCGCTCTGGCGATATTGATAAAATGGCGCCACGTGGGTGGTTAATAAAGCTAGAAAATGGCGCTTTATTAGCCTCACGTAATACTTTGTAGGCTTGGAAAGGGTCGCCTTTAAAACCGGCACTAAAGCGCTGTGCTAGGTTGATTTGATAGCAATCACCACTTTTTAAATAATCTTGTATTTGCGCAAATTTGTCAGCGTATTCATGCTCACTCATATTTGAGTGCCAAGCGCTGGTGAGCGAAAACTGTGCAGGCGCTGCATCGTTTGCTAAATACTGCTGGTAAAGCGCTAAACGGTTCACCTCAGGTTGGGAAACGTAAAACCAACTTTGCTGGTGTTTATCAAATATCAGCGCATCTAAATAAAGGCCAATGGCCATTTGTGGCAATGTTATATCGTGTTTTGCCGTGCGTGGCATGTGCTCAATAATACGCCCTAAATCGTAACCAAAATAACCAAGCCAGCCGCCGTTAAAAGGCAGGTTATTAGCGGCTTTTTGCGCGCTAAGTTTACTTAGTTCTTCGTTCATTATTGTAAAGGGGCTACGCGAGTCAAGCTGCTGATTAAATATACTTTGATTATTGTTTACTTCTAAAATAGCGTGAGGCTCTATCGCAATAATATCAAAGCGACTATTTATGTGCTCGCTATTGGCTGAGTCTAGTAATACGGCATAGGGTAAATGCGCAAAATGCGCGAAAACATCAATGCAGTTTTGTGTTATAGCTAATTTTACACAATTTTTTTCATTGTTTAGCATTTACTGCCCCTTTAAGAACTGGCTCGAAACGGGCTGGGAGGGTATCATAAGTCAAATTTTTTTGGCAGCGTTTAGTATCAAATCTACGTTGTAATTAAAACAGTGCAAACCACCGTCACCGGTTTGGTATAGATTACGCTTAAGCGTAACGCTAACTTAAGGAACCACTATGAGTACAATCCGTCAGCAAGACTTTATTGATAGCATTGAAGATGCGTTGCAATATATCTCTTTTTATCATCCCCTTGATTTTGTTCAAGCGCTAGAAAAAGCCTACAACAAAGAACAAAGCAAGGCTGCAAAAGATGCAATCGCGCAAATTTTAATTAACTCGCGTATGTCGGCTGAAGGCAAGCGTCCATTGTGTCAAGACACGGGTATTATTACCTGTTTTGTAAAAGTAGGGATGGATGTTAAGTGGGATAAAACAGATTTAACCGTACAACAAATGGTTGATGAAGGCACACGTCGCGCATATTTAAATCCAGATAACCCACTACGAGCTTCTATTGTGGCTGACCCTGCTGGCACACGTAAAAACACTAAAGATAATACCCCTTCAGTTGTGCACATCGATTTAGTGGCGGGCGGCGAAGTAGAAGTAATGGTTGCAGCGAAAGGCGGCGGCTCAGAGAACAAAAGTAAAATGGTTATGCTAAACCCATCTGACGATGTAGCTGCATGGGTAGAAAAAACGCTACCGACAATGGGCGCTGGTTGGTGCCCGCCAGGCATGCTAGGTATAGGCATTGGTGGAACCGCCGAAAAAGCAGCGGTAATGGCAAAAGAGTCGTTAATGGACCCGGTTGATATTCATGAGCTTATGGAGCGCGGTGCAGAAACAACGGAAGAAAAACTGCGTTTAGAAATTTTTGAACGTGCTAACAAGCTAGGTATTGGCGCGCAAGGTTTAGGTGGTTTAACAACGGTTGTTGATATTAAAGTAAAAACAGCGCCTACGCATGCGGCATCAAAACCTGTTGTGATGATCCCTAACTGTGCTGCTACGCGCCACGTACACTTTACACTAGACGGCTCAGGCCCTGCAGATTTAAAAGCACCTAAACTAGAAGACTGGCCAGAAGTGACGTTTGAAGTAGGTGAAGGAACTCGCCGTGTTAATTTAGATACGTTAACTAAAGAAGATACCCGCGAGTGGAAAATGGGAGAAACTGTTTTACTCTCAGGCACTATTTTAACAGGCCGTGATGCTGCTCATAAACGCTTACAAGATATGATCAATTCAGGTGAAGGTTTACCTGAGGGCGTTGATTTTGATAATAAGTTTATTTATTACGTTGGTCCAGTTGATGCTGTAGGTGATGAAGCTGTAGGCCCTGCAGGCCCTACTACTGCAACACGTATGGATAAATTTACCGATATGATGCTAGAAAAAACCGGCATTGTAGGCATGATAGGCAAAGCTGAGCGTGGTCCTGCTACAGTTGAGTCGATTAAAGAGCATAAATCGGTTTATTTAATGGCTGTAGGTGGTGCGGCATACTTAGTATCTAAAGCAATTAAAAAAGCACGCGTGGTTGCCTTTGAAGATTTAGGTATGGAAGCAATCTACGAATTTGAAGTAGAAGATATGCCAGTTACGGTTGCCGTAGACAGCGAAGGTGCTAACGCACATACGCAAGGCCCTGCAATTTGGAAAGCTAAAATTGAAGAGCTAGACGGCAAGCTTAAATAAAGGTTTACGTAATCTAATAACAAAGCGAGCTTAGGCTCGCTTTTTTTGTATTTGTTTTATGAAATATTAAAAAAGCGCAAATTGCCCCTTCAAATAAACACCTCAGACCAGTTGTGGTAAATCTGCTTTTTTCTTCATAAACCTATACACTGTGCGACTTTGCTGGGAGGGGAACTGTGTAATACAAGGTTTACACTTGGTATTACCTTTACGTTCACGTAAATGTGAAGGCGCTTTTTAACGGTGTTGTTAGCTTTAAATTTAATTTATATGCCTTTTATTGAATTTTATATCCGTATTTTGTTGTTATTTAGATTTATTAATTCACAAGGCTGGCTTTTTACGGGTTTAACTTCTCATTATGTGGCACCCTTAAAAATGAAGTGGTAAAGTTTCGTCAATTTCCAGCGCTCATCCCTCTCACGGGTAAACTATTTTGGAGTAATTACAGTGGCTGTGTTTAATCAAGCTGAATTTGATAACCACGAACAAGTGGTTTTTTGTTCTGACGAAGCGTCAGGTTTAAAAGCAATTATTGCCGTACATAATACTAACCTTGGCCCTGCTGTTGGTGGTTGTAGAATGTGGGACTATGCCAACGATGAAGATGCCGTTTACGATGTTTTACGTCTCTCTAAAGGGATGACCTATAAAAATGCGGTTGCTCGCCTACCGTTTGGTGGTGGTAAATCAGTTATAATTGGCAATGCAAAAGAGATTAAGTCAGAGCAGTTATTTCGAGCTTTTGGTCGCCAATTAGAGCGATTAAATGGCCGTTACTATTCTGCCGAAGATGTAAACATTACATGTGATGACGTTGCATTAATGAATAAAGAAACGAATTATGTGCTGGGCTTGGAAGGAAAAAGCGGTAATCCGTCACCTTTTACAGCTTACGGTACGTTTTTAGGAATTAAAGCGGCATTACAGCACCAACGTGGGCATCAAGATTTTGCGGGCATTAAAGTGGCGGTACAAGGTTTAGGTGCAGTCGCCTATGGTTTATGTAAGCATTTAGCCCAAGCTGGTGCAAAATTATTTGTAACAGATATCAATCAAGATGCTGTAGAGCGCGTAGTAAATGACTTTGGTGCTACGGCAGTGGGTATTGATGAAATTTACGACCTTGATGTTGATGTATACGCACCTTGTGCATTAGGTGCCACCATTAATGATGAAACCATTGCACGTATTAAGGCAACCATTATTGCTGGGTGTGCTAATAATCAGCTAGCGCAGTCTCGTCACGGTGAAGTACTTCGTGAAAAAGGTATTTTGTATGCACCCGATTACGTTATTAACGCTGGTGGCATTATTAATGTGTATTACGAAACTGCACCACAAGGCTACAGTGAGGCGGCGTCTAATAAACATGTTGAAGGTATTTTTGATACCTTAACCGAAATATTCACCCGTAGTGAAAAAGAGCAAAAATCAACGCACTTGATTGCCGATGAGTTAGCGCAAGAGATAATTCAAAACGGCCTGTAAACTTACCCCGTTTATTTAAACTAAGGCGTACAGTGGTACGCCTTTTTTGTTTATACTCTGTGGCGTGGTAGTTTTTGTGGCCAAGACCCTAAAGGCATTGCGGCCTAATCGTTAACGACAAGCTTATGGATATTATGACTGATACAAACGCCTTAATGGAGCCCATCGACCTTGATACATGGCCTCGCCAACAACACTTCGAATTATTTAAAAACTTTACCCAGCCATATTTTAATGTGTGCGTAACACTTAACGCCAAGCCTTTATTTGAATATTGTAAACAAAATAAACTGTCTTTTTTTCAAGCATATGTGCATGCCACATTAAAAGCTTGCCACGCTTATAACCCGATTATGCTAAGAATTATTAATGACCGTCCATGGCGATTAAAGCAAGTAAGAGCCAGTGTGGTAGAGCTTGCTAGTGATGATTCGTTTATATTTAGTTACTTTAATTATTCGCCTTGCCTTGAAGAATTTGCTCAGCACGCCACAGCGATAAGCGCCAATGCTAAATCTCAACCGTTATTTTCTCAGGCGTTTAATCAAACCGAAGGGCAGGCCGATTTGATACATATATCGGTTTTACCTTGGCTTAATTTTAGTAGTTTTTCGCATGCCTTTAGTGAAGGGAAAAGCTTAGGTATTCCTAAATTTGTGTTTGGTCAATACGATAAAACCACGGGCCTAATGCCGTTTTCGATTGATGTGCATCATTCGCTAATGGACGGTTTACACGTCGCAGCGTTTATAAACGTATTACAAAACAATATTGACGACTTTTGTAAAGATTAATTGAATTTAGTTAATGCAATGTATTTATTTGCTATGGTAGTATTTTTAGTTAGATAGGCGATATAAGTTAATTTGTAACGATTAGCTGATACGTTTACGACATTAAGTTTTAGCGACTTATTTAAGGTGCTTTTTAGCACGTATTATTACGTTGTTTACGCTATTGTTTAGTTTTAATTAACGCGCTTTTAGCGCTTAAACAAACCCTAGTGTATTCACCCAATGCGTATAGGGATTTTAACGCTTTGTTGGAGCGCACAATTTTGGTGTGCTCAGTGCCAAGTAAATTCTTTCCTACTCCTTTTAAATAACGATAAAACGCTTACACACAAGTAAAAGAATAACTAAGGCAGTTGATGATGAGACAATTAAGCATTATATGTTCTTTTTTCGTCATGTTTTTATGTGAAGCCCAAGAGCAAACCCGTTTACCGTTAAGTGATTATTTTTCTGAAACATGGAATACCCGCTCTGGATTGCCACACAACAGTATTAATAGCGTTACGCAAACCCAAGATGGCTACTTATGGGTTGCTACATGGGAAGGTTTGGCACGTTTTAATGGCCAAGAGTTTACAATATTAACCCGTGCTCATATTAATAACTTACCCGACTCGGGTTTAAGGGCACTCACTCCCACAAATAGTGGTGGGTTATACATAGCGGGGTCGCGCGGAGGAATTAGCTTATATCAACATAGGCAGTGGGATACCAAGCGATCAGCATCAACCATGGTTAATCATTTAATTGAAAGTGCTGATCAAAGCCTATGGTTAGCTCTTGAAAACGACGGCGTGTTTTATCGTGAACATAACAGCGATACCGACCTTGCAATTATTAAAAATGTGAGTGCTTATCGGGTTATAGAAGATCACGATGGGGTTATTTGGGCAGCAACCAGTGCAGGCCTTTATAAAATACACAACAAAATACCGACCTTAATGACACCACACTTTGGTTTACCAAATGCACCTGTCTATAACTTATTAATTACTCGTGGTGGCTCGCTTATTGTGGGAAGTGAAAAAGGCGCGTGGATCAAAACCAATGCGCAGTTTCAGCCAATACATGAAAAGCTTAGCAATGAATCTATTTCTAGCTTATTAGAGGATAACCATGGAGATTTATGGTTTGGCACAATTAATAAAGGGGTGTTTAGGTTATCGCCTGATGGCGTAGAGCAGTTAGATGCCAATAACGGATTACCCGCCAACCGTATTTTATCTTTGTTACAAGATAGAGAAAACAGTATTTGGATTGGCACAAACGCCGGATTGTTTCGCCTGCGTGAGTCGCCGTTTTCATCGTGGACCCAAAAAAGAGGTTTAGCGGGGGATTATACCCGCACAGTGCTTTCTCACTCCGATGGCAGTTTATGGGTGGGGGGAAGCTCTGGCTTAAATATAATAAAAAACAACCGCGCTACCTTGGTTTCAGGCTCTAAAGAAAGCAGTCCTTATTCTGTGCTCAGTTTACACGAAGCACCCGATGGTAGCGTGTGGGCAGGTACGTATACCTCAGGTGTTTTAAAAATAGTTAATAATACCTTTACCCCGTTTATTAATCGTAGCACTGGCCTTGGGAGTAACGAAGTAAGGGCTTTATTATTTGATTCTAAAAACCGTTTGTGGATAGGCTCTGCCATGGGGCTGACGCGCATCAATGAAGATGGCAGCTTAAATCAATTTACAAATAAAAAAGACTTACCAAGTGGGTTTGTACTTGCACTTAGTGAAGATAACGCAGGCAATATTTGGGTAGGCACCGGCAATGGGGTAGTGGTATTTGATATTGTTAGTGAGCAATTTACAACGGTTGAATTCCCTCGTGAGTTTTCTGCGCAATATGCGTTTGGGTTTTATATTGATGAGACCTATACATGGATGGCCACAGATAGAGGCTTAATACGCTATGAGCTAACAAGCGGAAAAATGGCCATGCTTGGCTTAGAGCAAGGTTTACCTATCGATAAACTATTTCAAGTGGTGCCGCACAATGGCTCATTTTGGCTCTCGAGCAATCGCGGAATTATTCAAATCGATAAAAATCATATACAGCAAATCCTCGACGCTCCCGCGAGCGCTAAAGCACCCGTGCTTAACTATCAACTGTATGATGAAGGCGATGGGATGTTAAGTGCGCAGGCCAACGGAGGTTCAACCCCTTCGGCTGTAACGCATAACGATGGGAGTATTTGGTTTGCAACCGCAAAGGGTGTGAGTACCGTAAAACCAGCGCGCTTACAAGCATCAACGCAAATTGCGCTGCCGACCATTATTGAAAATATTTTTGTAGATGGTAAGCCTATTGCGCTTCCGCTTGAAGGGGAGTCGGTATTTTTGCCTCCGGGGGTTTCTCGTTTATCGTTTCATTATGCAGGGCTGAGCTTTATTATGCCGCAGCGATTAAATTTTCAAACCCAATTAAAGGGCTTTAACGATAAATGGGTTAATCGCCAACATATGACCGGTGCTGAGTACACTAACTTACCGCCAGGGGAATATACCTTTATGGTACGAGCAAGTTACCCTAACGCACAGTGGCAAGATAATCAGCAAGCTGTAAATATTGTAATTCAGTCATTTTTTTGGCAAAAACCGCAATTTAAGTTTGCAGTATTTGTATTATTTTTAATGGTTATTTTTGCTATATACAAATACCGTTTATACCACTACAAAAAAATAGAAATAGAGTTGACTAATCGCGTAGAAAAACAAACCCAAGACCTACAAACGCAAGCCAATGCGTTTGCATACCAAGCAACGCACGACCAACTTACCGACATGCCTAACAGGCGTGCTTTTGATAGCTGGCTTGCCCATAACTTTGCCACTTACAAACAGCAAAACCGGCCGTTAGCCATAGCTATACTGGATATTGATCACTTTAAGCGGATTAACGATAACTGGTCGCATATTATTGGCGACAAAGTGATTTGTACTATTGCAGAGCTGCTTAAAAATGGCTGCCAAGAAAACCAGCATATAGCACGTTGGGGCGGTGAAGAGTTTACAATTGTTTTTGCAGATAAAACCGCCGACGAAGCAAAAATCATATGCGAAGCACTGCGCGAGAGCATTGCACAGCATGACTTTTCGGCCATTGGTGAGGGGTTAAGTGTAACAGCCAGTTTTGGCTTGTCTGACTCAACCAACGTCGGTGATTACGACCGCCTTTTATCGCGGGCAGATCAAGCATTATACAAAGCTAAAAATAGCGGACGAAATTGCACAGAAATTATCTGATTGAAAATGAGTGAATGCGCACATATTAATAAGAGACTAACTTATTTTGGATGTCCCCATGATAAACGGGCTACTCATTTTTGCTTTGGCTATTTTTGTTGTAATTTATTGGCGCTGGCAGGCACTACAAAACTGGCTTTGGAATAAAAAATATAAAAACGCGGTTTTAAACTCTCAACAAAAAGAAATACTCCTTCGTTGCATGCCTATCTATAAAAAGATGACGGATAACGACAGAGCCAAGCTTGAGCGCCACATAATATGGTTTTTAAATGAGAAACGCTTTTTAGGCCGAGACGGACTAAAGCTAACCCCCGCCATGAAGCTGATAGTTGCTGCCGATGCCTGTGTGTTAGTGCTTAATAAACCTTGGCCACTTTATAAAAACGTGAAAGAAATTTTACTCTACCCCAGTGCGTATTATGCGCCGCAATCTACACGAGATAGTGCTGGGCTGGTTAGTTACCACAACGCGGTACGCTTAGGTGAGTCGTGGCCTGGTGGCACGTTAGTGCTAAGTTGGCATGATGTACTTGAAGGCAACCGTTTACCAAGCGATGGCCATAATTTAGTGTTTCATGAATTTGCTCACCAGTTAGACCAAGAAACCGGAAAAACCACTGGCACTCCATTATTAAAAACCCCCAATGCTTATAAAGAGTGGGCCCGAGTGTTTAGCCGTGCCTTTGTGCAGTTAAAAAGTCATGTTGCTTATAACATGCCTCACGTTATTCATAGTTATGGGGCCACCAACGAGGCTGAGTTTTTTGCAGTACTCACAGAGACCTTTTTAGAAAAGCCGGCGCAGCTTAGGCAACACGACCCTGAAATTTATAGAATGCTGGTGGATTACTACCAATTTGACCCCATAGTTTGGCATTAATTTTTGGTACTTGGTCTGATAACGCTGGCAAGTTAGCGCTGTTTTTGTTGCAATCGTGTTAGAGAGTTTAACTGCAATAATAACAAGCGAGAAATGCATGAAAAAAATGCTTCACACTGCACTGGCTTTATCAGTCGCCCTTGCAATAGGTCAGCCGCACGCAAACGAAGAGCAAGAAAAGTGGCAGGTAGACTCACCAAAAGGCGAGTTTGTAGATGCCACCATTAGCACAGAGCAAGGCACATGGATGAACATTGATGTTAGTCCTGATGGCAACACGCTAGTGTTTGACTTACTTGGCGACATTTACACTATGCCTATAAGCGGAGGTGAAGCAACTAAACTCACCTCAGATATTGCTTGGCAAATGCAGCCTCGCTTTAGCCCTGATGGTAAACACATTGCGTTTACCTCAGATCAAGGCGGTGGTGATAATATTTGGGTTATGGACGTTGATGGTAGCAATCAACACGCTGTGACTGACGAAACCTTTAGACTTTTAAACAGCCCCGCATGGAGCCCTGATGGCGATTACCTTGTCGCACGCAAACACTTTACCGCTAGTCGCTCACTAGGGGCTGGAGAAGTGTGGCTCTATCACAAAGCGGGTGGTAAAGGTGTTCAGCTTACTAAACGTGAGAACGACCAAAAAGACTTAGGTGAGCCAATGTTCTCACCAGATGGGCGCTATGTTTATTTTTCTCATGACGCGACACCAGGTAAAACCTTTCACTACTCTAAAGATTCTGTTGCCGGTATTTATAAAATTAAGCGCTACGATAGAGAAACAGGCGAAATAGAAACCATAATACAAGGCATGGGCGGTGCGATAAGACCCACACCTTCACCTGATGGTAAAAAGCTTGCCTATATAAGACGTGATGACTTTCAAACAAGCTTGTACTTATACGACCTAACCAGTGGCGAGCACACCAAGCTTTATGACAAGCTTGAACGCGATATGCAAGAAACTTGGGCTATTCATGGTGTGTATCCGACCATTGCGTGGACCCCAGATAACGAAGAGCTGGTGTTTTGGGCTTCCGGTTCGATACATAAAATTGCTGTTGATGATAAAGCTGTTGCGCGTGTTCCCTTTAAAGTAAACACCAGTAAAAAAATACAAACCGCGGTACGCTTTACTCAAAATTTAGATACCGATGAGTTTGATGTAAAAATGTTGCGCAACGTGCAGGTTAGTCCCGATGGTGAAACTGCGATTTTTGAAGCATTAGGTTATATTTATAAACGCGATTTAGACTCTGGTAAAATTAAGCGCTTAACCAAACAAACTGATCATTATGAGCTGTTCCCGCAGTACTCCCGCGATGGTAAAAAGATTGTTTACACCACGTGGAGTGATACTCAGCAAGGCACTGTACGCGTTGTTTCCGCCCGTAGCGGGCGCGGCGAGGCGCTAACTCGCGAGCCGGGTAAATACGTTGAGCCAACTTTTAGTCCTGACGGCAAAACAATCGTTTATCGTAAAGCCACCGGCGGAAGTATTTTAAATCCTAAGTGGTCACTTAACCCTGGTATTTATAAAGTAAGTGCAAAAGGGGGAGAGAGCGAGCTTATTTCTAAAAGTGGGTATCAACCTCAGTTTGGTAGCGCCAATGACCGTGTATTTATCATGAGCCCTTGGCCTAAGCCTACCTTAAGTGTTGTGGAGCTTGAAACTAAAAACGTTCGTAAACTTTACGAATCAGAGCATGCGACTGAATTTCGAGTCTCACCAGATGGTAAATACTTAGCGTTTGCTGAGCGCTTTAAAGTATTTGTTACCCCGCTGGTAGAAAGCGGCTCACCTATCACAATAAGCCCTAAAGATAACCAGTTTCCTATTGAGCAGTTGTCTGTGCGTGCGGGTGAAAATATAAGTTGGAGTGCTCAAAGTAACACACTCTACTGGAGCTTAGGGCCCGAGCTATACCATGCAAGCCTTGATGGTATGTTTGCTATTGATAAAGCCGATGATGCCGACTTTAAAGTAAAAAGCGGTGAGAATATTAGCTTTAGTAAAAAAATGGCTGCACCAAAGGGCATGATTGCGCTAAAGGGCGCCAGCATTATTACCATGAAGGGTGAGCAAGTCATTGAAAATGGTGTCATCATCACAGACGGTAAACGCATTAAAGCAATGGGTACTGCTGATGAGGTAACGATCCCCAAAGGGGCTGAAATTATCGATGTAGCAGGTAAAACAATTATGCCTGGGATTGTTGATGCGCATGCACATGGCTCACAAGCCAGCGATGAAATTATTCCTCAGCAAAACTGGAAAAACTATGCTGGTTTAGCGTTAGGTGTCACAACAATTCATGATCCATCAAACGATACCTCTGAAATATTTACCGCCAGTGAAATGCAAAAAGCCGGCATGATTGTCGGGCCACGTATTTTTTCTACCGGCACCATTTTATATGGAGCAAATATGCCTGGTTACACCTCGCATATTGATTCGCTAGATGATGCTAAATTTCATTTAGAGCGTCTTAAAAAGGTTGGGGCGTTTAGTGTTAAATCGTACAACCAGCCACGCCGTGAGCAGCGCCAACAAGTTATTGAAGCAGGGCGTGAGCTTGAGATGATGGTTGTGCCAGAGGGCGGCTCACTGCTACAACATAACTTAAGTATGGTTGTAGATGGGCATACGGGCATTGAACACTCAATTCCGGTTGAGCATATTTACGATGATATAAAACAATTATGGTCGCAAAGTGATGTTGGTTATACCCCAACGCTTGTTGTCGCCTATGGTGGAATTTGGGGAGAAAACTACTGGTACGATAAAACAGATGTGTGGAATCACCCGCGTTTAAGTAAGTTTGTGCCTAAAAATCAGCTGTTGCCACGTGCTATGCGCCGAGTAAAAGCGCCCGATTATCACTATAACCACTTTAATAACGCCCGTGTTGCTAAAGAGCTGCAAGATTTAGGTGTACTGGTAAATTTAGGTGCTCACGGACAACGCGAGGGCTTAGGTGCACATTGGGAAATGTGGATGTTTGCTCAAGGCGGTATGAGTTCACTTGAAGCAATTAGAGCCTCTACGCTTGACCCTGCTAAATACTTGGGGCTTGATAAAAATATAGGCTCGCTAGAAGTAGGTAAGCTTGCCGATTTAATTGTTATTGATGGCGATCCGCTGAAAAATATTCGCGATTCAGATAAAGTCGATTACACCATGATCAATGGGCGCTTATTTGATGCAAGCACAATGAACGAAGTGGGTAAAAAGCAGCGAAAACCACTTTATTTTGAAAAGCTATAATTGTAATACACGTTTAAAAAGCGGCTATTAGCCGCTTTTTTTTAGCTCAAAATAAATTATTTAATAAAGCGAATTGATAGAAGGTGATAAACAGGCACAAAAAAACCGCTTAACGCGGCTTTTTTATTAATCACATGTTGTTTAAACAACACCGCGCGGTAAGCGACAGTCGTGATCTTTACTTGCAAGCTCAACAATCCAAAGCTCTTCAGCTGTGTAGCCGTCTTCGCTTTGTGTTACAACAGTAAACGGCGCTGTTTTTTGTGCTTTAACAGGCGCAGCAGCTTTAGTTTTAGTTTTTTTCGCAGGCGCTTTTTGCTCAGCTTGTGCAGGCGATTTGCCAGAGCTTAATTCTTTCGTTAGCTCTGCTACATCAGCTAGGCGTAAGTTTTTGCCACCATCGATGCTGTACCAGCCAGGTTTTGTAGTAATTTCAGGTTTTTTACCATTGGCAGCTTCATATGCAGCTTCAAAGGCAGATAAAACTTCTGTTTTGTCTAGTTTGCTCATCAGAGACCCTATACGTTGTGAACACAGATAAAGAAGCCGTATTTATACCTATTTTCCAACTGTTTTTCAATTTTTTGCGATTTTCCTTCCATTTTAGCCCCATAAACGCCAAAATTTGCACAAAATTCAGTGCTGAGTAAGGTAATAAGTATGCAACGTAGAGAATTTAACCAACTGTTAAACGACATTTTAAAGCCTCACACAATTAAAGATTTTTGTCCTAATGGGCTGCAAGTCGAAGGTAAAAATGAAATCAGAACGATTGTTACGGGGGTGACTGCAAGCCAAGCACTCATTGATGCAGCGATAGAAAAAAAAGCCGATGCTGTTTTGGTCCACCATGGTTATTTTTGGAAAGGTGAATCGCAACCTATTACAGGCATGAAAAAACGCCGTATTGGGGCTTTGTTAGCGCACGATATTAATTTATTTGCCTATCATTTACCGCTTGATATTCACCCTGTTATAGGTAACAACGCCCAGCTTGCTAATTTGCTCGATATTGAAATAGAGACAGGGCTTGAACCCATTACTAATAGCGTTGCTATGAAAGGACGGTTAAAAACTCCGCTTACAGGTAGCGAGTTTGCAAATAAAATAGCCAAAGTTTTAAACCGCGAGCCTTTAAGTAGTGTTGTACGCGACGAAAAAATTAACACCATTGCCCTGTGTACAGGAGGTGGGCAAGGTTATATCGACTTAGCAGCAGAGCAGGGGATTGATGCATACCTAACGGGTGAAGCCTCAGAGCAAACTATTCACAGCTCGCGAGAGCAAAATATAGACTTTTTTGCAGCAGGGCATCATGCAACCGAGCGTTACGGAATTAAAGCCCTTGGTGAGCTACTTGCCAAAGAACATGGTTTTGATGTGAGCTTTATAGATATAGATAACCCAGTATAAATTTATATATACTACAGCGCCTCTGGGTTTATCCAGCGGCGCATACTTATCCACGCATACCCAATCACTTCATGGGCATATTGCGTTACTACACGTAATGCCTCAGCATTTGGTATAAATTGTTTATACAAAGGTAAAGCCGCAAAATTGTGATAATCCGTAGCGGCAGGAATTACCTCAATGCCTTGGGCATTAAACAAGTTTATTGAGCGCGGCATATGTAGCACAGACGTAACCAGTGCAACCTTAAAATCAACGAGCTTAGGCGCGAGGAGTTTGGCTTCTGCGGCTGTATCCATCGCCTGTGGGTTTTGTTTTATGCGGTTTTTACTCACCCCTAAATTTATTGCTGTTTGGCTCATTAACGCGCTATTTGTTACTTTATTATAGCCACCGCCAGATACGATAAGCGTTGCATTAGGGTTTTTTTTTGCAAGCTTAACCCCTTCTACCAAGCGAGTAAGCGCACAGTTTCCTAGCTGATTATTAGCGCTTAAAGCGGGGTTAGGGTTTATGTTGCAACCCAGTACAACAATTTTATCAAGGGTTGGGTGTTTTAGTGCATTAAAAGCCAATGACGCGGGCTCATTGTTTTTAATCAGTTGATGCGCAGCAAACGGCGTACTTAATACTAAAAGCGCCAATAGACTTAAGCTTGCGATTACTAAAGCAGACTTACGTTCACGAAACGCCAACACTAGCATTACAAACGCAAGTAAACCAAATAGTGGTAGCGGCATAATTAAGCCACCTAATAATTTTTTTAATTCAAACATAAAAAGCAACATAAAACACAATAGGCCTTATGTTACTTATTCGTTTGTGATTTATCGACCGTTATTTTGCTTACAGGTATTTAAAAAATGGCGATAAACGGGGTTGTCTTTCATGTCTTTTTTCATGGCTAGGTACATAGGGCGGGTTAGGCCTAGTGCACCAAGCGGGATAGATTTAATTAAACCTTGGCTTTCGTAAGGTGTTACCAACCAATCAGGCAGCGCTGCTACACCCATTCCTGCACTCACTAGCTGAAAAATTAATAAGCCTTGGTCTACATTTTTTAAGGTGCCGTCAAAGCGGGCATTTTGAATAAAGTGTTTAAATATATCTTGTCGCTCGCGCGGAATAGGATACGAAATAATGGTTTCGTTTTTTAAATCAAGCGCCGTTACATATGCTTTTTTAGCTAGGTCGTGATCAGGGGCGACGATAAGCTTTAATTTAAAATCAAATAAGTGAGCGTATTCAAGTTTATCAGGATCGCGTATATCTGAGGTCAATACTAAGTCGAGCTCATCGTTGAGTAAATCTGGTATAGCGTCGTAGCTAAAGCCGCGTTCGTAGTCAATTTTAATATCTGGCCAAAAATTATTAAATTCTTTAATAGTAGGAAGCAGCCAATGAAAACACGCATGGCATTCAACACTTAAGCGCAGTTGGGAAATAGGTTGATTAAGGCTTTCTTTTAAACGGCACTTAGTGGCTTCTACTTTAGGTAAAACTTCGTTGGCAAGTTCGAGTAATAGCATTCCTTGTGGCGTAAAGCGCACAGGTTGCGTTTTTCTTTCAAATAATTGGCAGTCTAATTTGTTTTCTAAGTCTTTAATTTGATGAGATAAAGCTGATTGCGTTAAAAATAATTCCCGGGCTGTATTAACTAACGATCCGGTGTCTTTTAATGTCGCAATAGTTTTCAGGTGTTTTATATCAATCATCTTTAATAATTCTCAAGGGAAAAGTGAGTTTGGCTCAGATTGACTACATACTACGCCTTTACAAAAAACGTTTCAACGTCTAGATGGCTAAAATAATCTATTATTTACTAAAATAACCCCTTAAAGTTAAATTAACTAATGTGAGTACTTTGGTTGCTACTGGTTTGATGAGTTTGGCATGAGTTTAGCTCAAGTTGTTTTGTTGGGTTATGCAGCGGCTGTTAAAAGCAGCGTTATGGGCAGGGCAGCTTAATAAATGGCACTGGTTTTTAAGAGGGATAAGTAATTATCACAACGCGCAATAACAGGTCTGTTTTTAATGGGCTAAAGCTTAAACAGCAACAACATGTTTTTATTACTTCAAAACTGAGCGCTTAAATAAACGAATGGGTATTACGGGGCTTACTTTTTATATCTTTTGGTTGTGAAAAAGTAAGCCTTTGGATAACAGCTACTACAGCGGTTTATGGATAAGTTTAATGGCGTGTTGTGCTGTAACTGGTTTTGACTTTAAAAAGCCTTGCCCGTAATTACATTGAGTGGCTTGTAAAATATTTAGTTGCTCTTGGGTTTCGATTCCCTCAGCCACAACTTCAAAGTTTAGTGATTGCGCTAATGAGAGAATGGCCTCTACTAATGGGTTATTGGTTTTGTTGAGGTGATCGATAAAGCTTTTATCTATTTTTAAAATATGAATAGGTAATTGGTGTAAGTAACCAAGTGCTGAGTATCCAGTACCAAAGTCATCCAAGCATAACTTCACTTTAAGTGGGGCAAGCCCTTCTATTATTTGGGTTGCTAAATCAAGGTTAGCAATAAGCCCTGATTCAGTGATTTCTAAACACAACGACCCTAAAGGCAGTTGGTATTTATTATACAATGCGTGAACTTGGGCAACAAAGTCGAGGCTGGCAAAATGACGCGATGACACATTGACCGTTACTTTTAAAAAGCGATGCCCTAATGTGTGCCAGTGCGCAATATGTTGGGCTGCGAGGTCAAGCAAGTGCAAATCGAGGTTAATAATTTGCCCAGTGGTTTCGGCTATCGGAATAAACTCATTTGGTGGCACAAACCCTTTTTTAGGATGGTGCCATCTCACTAATGCCTCAAAGCCGACAACTTCGCTTGTCGCTATAGTAAAAATAGGCTGAAAATAAAGCTCAAATTCGTTGTGTTCAATGCCGTGTTGTAAGTCGTTTTCTATATCGGCATGTGTTTTGAGCTTTTTACGCATGGTGTTATTAAAAAACTTAACTTGGCCACGCCCGCTTGATTTAGCTTCGTACATAGCGGCATCGGCTTGCTGTAATAACAAATAGGCTTTATCGTCGCTGCTTTCGCTAAAGGCGATGCCAATGCTGGTTGATGCTTGCAATAAATGACTATCCACATTAAGTGGCTTAGCAAGGGCTGTGTTTATTCGTTTTAACGCTTCGCTAACCTGGTTTCGGTGCGTGATGTTTTCCATAAAAATAGCAAATTCGTCGCCACCAAGGCGTGCAAACGTATCAGTGTTTCTGACGGTGCCTTTTATGAGCTCACAAATCTCAATTAAAAAGTGATCGCCAACCTCATGGCCAAGCGAATCATTGATACTTTTAAATCGATCAAAATCTAAATAAAGCAAGGCATGGCTCGTGCCTTTTTTAACACGCGATAAACGCAAAATTGCATGTTTAATACGCTCAATAAGTAACGAGCGATTAGCGAGGCCTGTTAGCTCATCATGCAATGCTTTGTGTTCAAGCTCTTGCCTTGCAAGCTGCCTATCTATGGCCATACTAATTTGCCTACTTACGTAGGTTAAAAGGGCGCTGTCGTGTTCGTTGTAATGCAGCTTTTTATCGTAACTTTGAACAACAATTACACCGCTTATTCTATCATTTGCTTTAAAAGGCACACCTAGCCAGGATTCAGAAAGACGGCCAACAAGTTTAAAGTCGCCGTTATCTATATGTTGTTGATAATCGTTTTGATTTAATAGCAGTACACGGTCTGATTTTAGTAGGTAATACGAAGCTGTGTCTTTTAATTGCTCTTTTGATATTTTTTTGTGGGCGTGCGTTTGAATGCCTTCTTCAACGATGTAAACCAAATCGAGTATGTCTACTTGCTTATCGTAAAGGGCAATAAAAAAGTTATCTGCAGGAAGTAAGCTATTTATTATGCTGTGAAGAGCTTCAAAAAAGGTATCTAGGTTACTGGCTTTATACGTTAAATTAGCGATTTGCAGTAAGCTGTTTTCAAGCTTTTGCGCATCATTTAACTGTTTTACTGTGTGCGTTAAGCTATTGACCGTGTTTACTTGGTTTAGCTTAGCACTTAATAAGTGCGCAACCGTGGTTAATATTTCTAGATGGGCGTTTGTGAAGTAGTTTTTTATTGGATGTTCACAATCAATAACCCCTAAAACATGATCCTTGTATATAAGTGGCACACATAACTCTGATTGAGCAGGGCGTTCATCAGCAATGTAGCGAGGGTCTTGCGTTACATCGCCAATAATAATAGCTGTGCCTGTGCGGGCAACATAACCGGTTATACCTTCGTTAAAGCCAATAACTTTGCGCTCTGCTTGGTATTCGTCCCTGGTGTGGGTTATGCCCATAGAAGCGACTTGATTTAGCTGTAAACGTGTTTCATCAGCCAGGTAAATAACACAATCAACAAACCCAAGGCGGTTTACTACTTGAGTGGTTACATACTCAAATAACTCTTCTAGGGTATCGAGCTGTAATAAGCTTGAGGAAAACTGATTTATTATGCTCAGTTGTTCAGTTTTAACTTCGAGCGCTTTATAGGTATCGATATGATTCGACATAGGGTAATTTTATTCTTTTTATTTATGTTAGCACTGATAAGTTAACCCAAATTTAAAGCATGTTCAAAATAAAACGCTTAAACGAGTGTAATCGTCGTTAAACTTAAACCCAATAGCATTTTGCAGCACTCATAGAGGGGAATAGTTTAGATAACACTTTACTAGATCTTTCCATATGCCTATGATCGGATAAATTCAGCCGTGGAAAAAAGTAATGAGCATTAATACCGATTCAAAAAACACATTAACCATAACTCGTCCTGATGATTGGCATGTCCATTTACGTGATGGTGAGCAACTTAAAGATACAGTACGTGATATTAGCCGCTACATGGGCCGCGCCATCATAATGCCAAACCTTGTACCGCCAGCAACGAGCACTGATTTAGCGCTAGCTTATCGAGAGCGAATTATGGCAGCGGGGCCGCAGGGCAACTTTGAACCCTTAATGGTGCTTTACCTAACCGATAGAACCACACCTGAAGAAATTAAAAAAGCCAAAGCAACGGGCAAAATTGTTGCTGCCAAGTTGTACCCAGCAGGGGCAACCACTAATTCAGACTCAGGGGTTACATCAGTAAAGAATATTTACCCTTTATTAGAAGCGATGCAAGACGTGGGCATGCTGTTATTAGTGCATGGTGAAGTGACTGATTCATCAATAGATATTTTTGACCGTGAAAAAGTATTTTTAGAGACGATTTTAGGCGATGTTGTAGCGGATTTTCCAAAGCTGAAAATAGTGCTAGAACACATTACGACAAAAGACGCCGTTGATTTTGTAACAGCCGCGCCGCAAAATGTGGCGGCAACTATTACCGCGCATCACTTATTGTACAACCGTAACCACATGTTAGCTGGTGGCATACGTCCGCATTATTACTGTTTACCTATTTTAAAGCGCAATATTCACCAACAAGCGTTAATGGCAGCAGCTATAAGCGGAAATAAAAAGTTCTTTTTAGGGACTGACTCAGCACCACATTATAAAGATAAAAAGGAAGCGGCATGTGGTTGTGCTGGCGCCTATACAGCACATGCTGCGATTGAACTTTACGCCGAAGCCTTTGAAGAGGCGGGCGAGCTGGACAAACTAGAGGGCTTTGCAAGCCATTTTGGGCCTGACTTTTACGGACTTGCCCGTAACACCGATACAATTACCCTAGAAAAAAGCCCTTGGCAAGTTCCCGCAAGTTACACACTTGGTGACTCACAAGTTGTGCCTATTAAAGCAGAAGCTACGATTGACTGGCAGGTTAAGTAATTAAAGTGCATTAAATTAGCATTGTATTAAAGCCGTATAGCTTGCTGTACGGCTTTTTATTTGCTTGAAATTCAATCTTTACCTGAGATTTAACGCTCTTTACGAGGGGCTTTATTTGTAAAGCTAAGCTGTTATACATGATTTGTTACAATTACGAGCAACAAAGCTGCCGTTTTTTGTTCAATTTTAGCTTTAAAAATAACCGCTTACACATAATGCTTTATTTATTTTTGTTCTGAGTAAATAAATCTTAATTAATAGAGCCAAAAAAAAATTAATGTGTTAACCTTAACTTGCTTTGAGTTTTTGCGTATTGAATTTACGGATATTGTGCTGCGTTTAAGGTTACCGGTTAGGTTAAAACTTGTTCCTGTACTATACCTCCAGAATTTTGGGCACTGACTCAGGGAGGATATAGCCATAATAATATGGCTGAATTTTAATTATTGACTTACAGGAAAATTTAGTATGTCGGTTACTGGTAAAGTAAAATTTTTCAACGAAGCTAAAGGCTTTGGTTTCATTGAACAAGAAAATGGTCCTGACGTGTTTGTACATTTCAGCGCAATCACTGGTTCTGGTTTTCGCACTCTTAGCGAAGGTCAAGCAGTGACTTTCAGCATCAAACAAGGTCAAAAAGGCCCTGAAGCTGAGAACGTAGAAGTAGCATAATTTTAATTATGTGAACCTTAGTTCATCTTGGTGAAGCAGTTTTCTGTTTCACCATAATTCCTAAAAATCTTCCTCATTGTTTTTATACTCTCTAATATTGTTTGTTCACTCCCTAATACAGTCAAACGTTTAAATTTAACTTCTTGCTATAGCTTCAAACACGTTTAACATATTTCCCATTTTGCTAGTTAATAATCCTATTAAATAGCAACGCCGCTTCAATACACTAACAGCTCATAATCTGCATACTTACCAAGGTTAAACAATACATTTAGCACACGCATAGTGTGTATTAAAAACCGTGTAATTAACTGAGTGTTTTACTAACTTTAATAAGGCTTAACTTGGGCTTAGCAAAGTTAAAGCCATTAACTTAAATGCAGTAATATTTATACATCATCTCAAAACCACTTTCGAATTGTTGTATTTTTATACGATGAAGCGCAGGATTTGTAAGTTAAGATGTGTTTTTAGACTAATTTAACCAAATCTAGTTCATCAAATTGTCACATTTTTATTATTTTTGTTTTTTTTTAAGGTGTAATTCAGTTTTGTTTAGATGTTGCATTTTTGTTTCATGTAAGTGTCTAATTTTTAACTAGTGTTTAATTTTAAAGGGGCTATATAATGCTAAAACGGCTTAATGCTGGTTGCATTTATGTTAACAGTATTTTTTGTAATACTTTAGTTTTAGCTTTTTCAAGGTATTTATTTACTTAGAATAGCTAACATCAAGTTGACAGGGCGTATTGCATTTAGCATTATTGGAGGGTTGATATCTATTAAAAGATATCAGGGTTGTCATCCTTAATAAGGTTGATAATTAAATTATAAAAGTAACATTACTTAATTGGTTGGGAACTATGTCTGTTAAAATCAGAAAGAGTCTTGTAGCATCTGCGTTGGTTGGCGCTTTTGCATTTGCAAGCAGCAATGTGATTGCAGATCCTTTGAATGACGTGCAAAAAGCAGGTCAGCAAATTCAAAAGGCTGCTGTTAAGTCTCAAACTAAAATTGACAACGTATACGGTCAAACTCAAGAGCTAATCGCTGAGTACCGTAGTATTGTTGATGAGACTGAACTTATGAAAGTGTACAACGATCACGTAGCACGTTTGGTCGCTGACCAAAATGCGTCAATCGAATCGTTTGACCGTCAAATCGCTACTATCGACAACACTAAACAAAACGTTGTGCCTTTGATGTATCGCATGATCGATACGCTTGAGCAATTCATCAAAGCGGACGTTCCGTTCAATCTTGATTCTCGTCTTGCTCGTGTAGAAAGACTTCGTGAAATCATGGCTTCTGCGTCTGTAACGACGTCTGAGAAATTCCGCCAAGTTCTTGAAGCATACACAGTTGAAACTGCTTACAGCTCGGCTGTAACTGCTTCTCAAGGTACTTTAGAAGTTGATGGTAAAAACATTAACGTTGATATCGGTCGTTTAGGTCGTATCACTTACGTAGCACAATCTTTTGACTTAAAACACGCTTGGGTGTGGGACAACAACACTAAAGAGTGGAAAGAATTAGGTGAAGAATACCTAAAACCAGTTAAAGAAGTGATTCGTATGGCGCGTAAGCAAGCGACACTAGAACTTGTTAAACTACCAATCTTTGGCGCGGAGTAATCGAATAATGAAGAAACTATTTAAAGGTTTTGCTGTTGCAGCAGTACTATCTGTTTCTGCAGGTACCGCGCTTAATGCACATGCAAATACTGATGCTTTAGATAAAATTCTTGAGCAAGTAAAGCAAGAACGTATCTCTGAAGGTAAAATCAATAAGCAACGTGAGCAAGAGTTCTTATCAGAACGTGCTGACAAGCAAGCATTACTTAACAAAGCAAAAAGCCAATTAGCGTCTGAAAAAGCACGCGGTGACAGCTTAGCTAAGCAATATGCACAAAACGAAAATACATTAGCTGAAAAAGAGCAAGCGCTTCAAAACGCACAAGGTACTCTTGGTGAAATGTTTGGTGTTGTACGTCGTGCAGCGCAAGACGCTATCGGTTCTATCGAAGCTTCACTAGTAAGTGCTGAAAAGCCAGGCCGTGCAGAAGTACTTCGTTCATTAGCAGCTGCTAAAGAGCTTCCAACAGTTCGTGAACTTGAAGAACTTTGGATTGCACTTCAAACAGAAATGACTGAGTCAGCAAAAGTTTCTACTTTTGAAACTGAAGTGTCAGGTCTTGACGGTAACTCTACAGTTAAGCAAGTAACACGTATTGGTAACTTTAACTTAGTTACTGACGAAGGTTACTTAATCTACTCGCCAGAGACAAAATCTATTCAGCCTTTAGGTAAACAACCTGATAGCTACATTTTAGATGGTATCTCTGCTCTTGAAGGTACTTCTTCTGACAATTACGCTGGCGTATACATTGACCCGACTCGTGGTGCAATCTTACGTATCAACACGCAGAAGAAAACACTTATGGAATACTACGAGCAAGGTGCTGAAGTTGGTTACATCATCACAGTTTTATTAGCTGTTGGTCTACTAATCTTCTTAGTACGTTTCGTTGACTTAGCGCTTACTACTTCTAAGATCAAGTCTCAGCTTAAAAACTTGTCTACACCGAATACAAACAACCCACTGGGTCGTATTCTTAAAGTGTACCATGACAACAAGAGCCAAGACGTTGAAAACCTTGAGCTTAAACTTGATGAAGCTATCTTACGTGAAACGCCACGTGTTGAAGCTGGCATCAACATCATCAAGATTCTTGCTGCAATCGCACCGTTACTTGGTCTACTAGGTACAGTAATCGGTATGATCTTAACGTTCCAAACAATCACATTGTTCGGTACGGGCGATCCGAAGATCATGGCTGGTAACATCTCTCTAGCTCTTGTAACTACAGCGCTAGGTCTAATTGCTGCACTACCACTTATCCTACTTCATTCAATTGTTGCAGGTCGTAGTAAGTCAGTATTACATATCCTTGATGAGCAAAGCGCAGGTATCGTTGCTACTCACGCGGAGAAGGAGAAAGCCTAATGCTAGTCCTGATGGAGATATGGGAATCTATCAGGGATTTTGTTGGCACAGGCGGCCAGGTATTATACGTGGTCGCGATAGCACTCTTTCTTATGTGGGTTTTAATGATTGAGCGCTATTGGTTCCTACTTGCTGAATTTCCTCGTTTAACGAAGGATATTGTAGCGAAGTGGGATGCCCGCCAAGACACTACGTCTTGGTACGCACACAGAATCCGTGAAGCATGGATTTCTGAAGCGTCTGAAAAATTAGATCAGCGTATGTTGTTGATTAAAACATTAGTAGCTGTTTGTCCTTTAATAGGCTTACTTGGAACTGTAACGGGTATGATCGCGGTTTTCGAAACCATGGCAACCCAAGGTACTGGTAATGCACGTTTAATGGCATCAGGTATTTCAATGGCAACAATCCCAACAATGGCTGGAATGGTTGCGGCACTATCTGGAGTTTTCTTTAGCTCACGCCTTGAGGCAAGAGCGAGAATGGTGAAAGCCAAACTTGTAGATAGCATGCCTCATCACTAGAGAGAGAATTAAATATGGCACGTAAACAACGTTTTCGTGAAGAAGAAGAAGCAGCGGTAGATATGACGCCAATGCTTGACATCGTATTTATCATGCTTATTTTCTTTATCGTAACTACATCGTTCGTTAAAGAGGCTGGTATCGAGGTCAATAAACCTAAAGCGGCCCAAGCTACGAAGCAAAAAAATGCTAACATTTTTGTTGCTATTCGCAGTGATGGTGCTATCTGGATTGATAAACAACAAGTTGATGTTGAACGTGTTTCAGCAAAAATCGAAAGTTTATTAGCAGAACAACCTACTGATGTTGTGATTTTGCAAGCTGATAAAGAAGCAAAGCACGGCGTAGTGGTTAAAGTTATGGACCAGATCAAAGCGACAGGTGACAACCTGAGAATTTCAATAGCTGGAGATCAGTAATGATTCGTTTTCTGTTTTCACTGATTGCAGGTGGGGCAGTTACTTTCGGCTTGTTCTACTTCATGGCTTACCTCATCTCTGGTGGGGCTGACCGTAATACTGAACAAAAAGAGCAGATCATAGTCGAAATAATGACGAATCCGCCTGAATCTAAGGTGCAGGAGAGGAAGCGTGTTCCGCCTCCGCCTCCGCCACCGCCAAAGCAGCCGCCTAAACCGCAGCCGCCACAGCCGGAGAATAACAATCCTAACCCTGGTGCTATGTCATTTAACATGGGTAGCATTGATGTAGGAAGTTCGGCTGGTGGACTAAGTGGTCCAGGTGCATTTGGACGAGATGGTGATGCGACACCTATCGTTCGTATTGAACCAAAATATCCAACGCAAGCAGCGCGTGATGGTAAAGAAGGTTGGGTACAACTTTCGTTCACAATTGATGAGTTAGGTGGCGTGACTGACGTTCAAGTTATTGACGCAGAACCAAAACGTATCTTTGACCGTGAAGCTAAACGTGCATTACGCAAGTGGAAATACCGTCCTAAAATTATTGACGGTAAACCACAGAAACAAGTTGGTTTACAAGTTCAACTAGACTTTAAACTTAACCAAGGCTAAGGAGGCGAGTAATGAGAAATTTATCTAAAGTAACTGCTCTTGCAATTCTTATGTCTGTGTCAGGTGCAGCTATAACTGCACCTGTATTAGCAGCGCCGGATTACGCTAAAATTGAAGAGCGTAAAAAAGCCAAGACTAAAATCATGGGCGAGCGTACTGGTAAAAAGGTAATTAAAGCGTTTGACTTGTACAACGAAGACAAAATTGATGAAGCAATTGCCTTGTTAAAAGAGATTGACGCATCGAACGACTTCGATAAAGCGACTGTAAATCGTTACTTAGGTAGCATGTACGCGCAAAAAGAGAAGTACGATGAAGCGATTAAATACTCTAGACAAGCTGTTGCCCCTGATATTTTAAACTTCGCAGATCACGAGCAAACTTTAAAGCTATTAGGTGATTTATACGCAGGTACTGAAAAGTTCCAAGAAGCCAAAAAAGCTTATACAGCTTGGATGGACTTCACCGGCGAAGAAGACCCTAAAGTGTATACTCGTATTGCGCAAGCTAACTATCAGTTAGGTCAGTTTCGTGATGTTTTTAAACCTGCCGACAAGGCAATCTCTTTACAAAAGGAGCCTAACAAGGCCCCTTACCAATTAAAATTAGGTTCTTACTTTGAACTTAAAGATTACGCCAACATGGTGAAAATTGGTGAAGAGATTGTACGAGTTTGGCCAGATGACAAAAAAGCCTGGGTTAGTTTAGGTAAATACTACCTACAAACCGAAGACTACTCTAAAGGTCTAGCGACCATGGAAGTAGCATTCAAAAATGGCTATTTTGAAGCGGAAGTAGATTACAAAGTACTTTCTAACTTTTACTCTTTAAACGAAATTCCATTTAAAGCGGCTAAAACCCTTGAAAATGCGATTAAAGAAGACAAAGTTAAGCGTACTAAGCAAAATGTTAACGCAATTGCTAGTAACTACCACCGTTCTAAAGACATCGAAAAAGCTGCTAAGTACTACGAAGAAGCTGCTAAATTTGACGACGATGCAGAGCTTTACCGCAAAGCAGGATCGTTACTTTTACAATCTGAGAACTTTAGTGCTGCTGTTGTTCGTTTGAACAAAGCGTTAGAGCTTGGCTCTGACAAAAAAGGCACCATTTATTCAGATTTAGCTGAAGCGTACTACTACCAAGCTAAATACAAGCAAGCTTATGCTGCTATTACTAAAGCAATGGACGACCCACGCACACGTAAGTTTGCTAAAGGTTGGTCTACATTTATTAAAGATAAAGCCGCTCGCAACGGTGTTAAAATTTAACTTTAATTTGTTTTAGCAATTATATAAAAAGCCCCTATGGGGCTTTTTTTATTGGAATTTATAATGAATAAAACGCATTTTTTGTCTGTCCTATTTAGTCTGTTTTTGGTTGCTTGTTCAAAACAACCACCGCCTTTTGAATCTTATGATGCTGCGCAGCAGAGTATTAAAAGTTTAAACACGGCGCTAAAGCCTGTGGGCACTGAAAGTGTATCCACTGAACAAGTACTGCCTTTTTCCTCAGCGTATTTATCGCTTCGTCATCAGATGTATCAGCGCCTACAAACAATGACTCTTTCAAACGCGCAAACAAAGCAGCTAAATTACTTAATTATTGCTGAGCGTTTTCCTGAGCGCTTTTTCAGCTGGCCTGCACAGGTGAATGTGTTAGAGAACTTATTATCAGCGCAAATGCAAATTACTAAGGCTAACGAGGTAATTGAGTGGCTTAAGTTCACTCAAGATCAATTAGATAGTGCGCTGCAAAGCAATTTGAGATTAAACAAGGTTGAATTAAACCTCCTGCAGGGTTACTTACAAACGTCACTATTAAAACAATCTAGCGTAAACGATTTAAAAGTCCAGATTGCAGAGTTTAATGATTACTTGGCCCAGTACAAACCAAGGGGAAGCATTGGCTTACGTGGACTTGCTAATGGCAGTGAATGGTATCAAAGTAAACTAAATTACTTCAGTGGGGCAGTTAAGTCGCCTTTGCAATGGGTTGATACTATTAATCAGCATCTTCAAATGAACTCGCACACTGCACCTAATTTGAGCTATATCGAGCATCATAGTACTTCATTTATTAGCCAATATTTAAGCACAGCGCCAAAAGTAAAAGGGATTGATTGGCAAACTGATTACATGCTGTTGCCAGCTATGGCTAAAAACAGCCAGCTAAGCCCAGAAGATAAAAGGTTAATGCTTGCGCTAATGGAAACCGATGTGGGCATACACTACCATGCATGGACTTTATCTCAGGCAAAAGTGAACTTAGTAAAACGATTAGCTATTTCACAGCGCGATGCGCAGTATTTAGTTGAAGATAGTGTGCTTTACCCAGGCCACGCTTTTAGTTTTGCCGAGCAACTATTAACACTTTAAACGCTTATGTGCGCTTAGCACACATTTCACAGCGCTGTGTTGCAGGGTCTTTTTTAAGTAACCGCTCAGAAATTGCTTCTTCACAATCGCAGCAATAGCCGTATTGACCAATATCAATTTGGCTTATTGCCGCTTCTAATTCTGTCAGCCTATTAACTAAAGTTTGATATTCAGGACCTAAGTGGTAGGTGGCAGTGTCAAGCCATTCGTTATGCTGGCTAGTTAATATAACGTCACGTAGCTTAAGATGGGCAGGGTGTGCTGATTGGCTCAGCATCGCTAATATTACTGATTTAACGTGTGCTATTTCACTGTGCAGTTGTTGCTGATAAAGCATATTGGTATAACCTTCATTTAGCGTTTCGTTATACCGGTATTATCTGAGCTGCGCTGCTTATACGCTATGATTTGAATCAAGTTGCGGAGACTTAGCGTATTTTTTTAAAACTTGGGCTACATCACCTTTTACTTTAAGACGTCTTATTTCATCAAATAGTGCATTAGCTTGTGGGTATTGGCGTTTTAGATAACCAAGCCATTGTTTAGTACGAGAGGCAAAATATTTTTCATCTTGTGTGGGGTCTTGATGAATAGCAGAGTGAATCAAATGATAAATTATATGTTCCCACTCTAGGCCATTATATTGTTCATTATTAACATGAGCTTTAATTTTTTTCGCTAAATCAGGGTGAGAAAGGGCACCGCGCCCTAGCATTAAATCGCTACACTGGCTTCGGGATTGGCAAAGTAGGGCATCTTCCACTTGCCAAATTTCACCGTTGGCAACCACGGCTATGTTTTTACCTTTTATTAGCGGAGGGATTTTTTCCCAGTATGCAGGTGGGTTATAACCGTCACGCTTAGTACGGGCATGTATTGCAATACTATCTGCACCGGCGCTTACAACGGCATCTACAATTTCTTGGCTATTGCTATCATCATCAAAGCCCAAGCGTATTTTAGCGCTTACTTGATGTTTACTATCTACCGCATCCCTTACCGCTTTGATTATGTCATACATATGGTCAGGGTCTTTTAGCAGTACAGCGCCCCCGCGGCTTTTATTTACCGTTTTTGCAGGGCAGCCAAAATTAAGATCTATACCGTGGGAGCCTAATTCGATAGCTCTAACCGCATTTTCTGCTAATACGTCGGCCACTTGCCCTAATAACTGTACGCGCACAGGAGTACCGGCTTTGGTTAAACCGTTATTATTGAGTTCAGGGCAATAGCGATGAAAAACTTTAGCCGGTAAACATTTATCAATTACTCTAACAAATTCTGTTACGCATAGGTCAAAGCCACCAATATTGGTAAGAAGTTGGCGCATTTTAAAATCAACAACACCTTCCATAGGCGCTAAAACAAGTTTCATAGAGTATTTTTATTGAAAAAACGGGTGCGTAGTGTACCTGCAAAGTATGGTTTGATAAAAGTTAAATTACTGCCCATATTTGTATGTATAAATTTAAAAGTAAAAAAAATGAAAATAAATGAAAGTTTTTATTTGATAGCAGGTCTATTTAATTATACAAGCAACGCATAATTGACAATAATTAGTTTGCGTTATCTTAATACACACTTATATAAGAGAGTCATACAATGAATACAGTAAAGAAAAACTCAATCGCGTTAACCTTAGGTGCAGTAGTTGTTGGCTCTGCAAGTTTTGCCTCTGCAGATGCACAAGCAAACCCATTTGAATTTCAACAGCTAGTAACCGGATACCAGCTTGATGCGGCAGAAGGTAAGTGCGGTGAAGGCAAATGTGGCGGCGACGCAAAAGGTAAAAAAGAAGGTAAGTGCGGCGAAGGCAAATGTGGTGGCGACGCAAAAGGTAAAAAAGAAGGTAAGTGCGGCGAAGGCAAATGTGGCGGCGACGCAAAAGGTAAAAAAGAAGGTAAGTGCGGCGAAGGCAAATGTGGCGGCGACGCTAAAGGCAAAAAAGAAGGTAAATGCGGCGAAGGCAAATGTGGTGGCGACGCAAAAGGCAAAAAAGAAGGTAAGTGCGGCGAAGGTAAATGTGGCGGCGACGCAAAAGGTAAAAAAGAAGGTAAATGCGGCGAAGGCAAATGTGGCGGCCAATAACAGGCTGATTTAAGTACCTGATTTACTCAGATATACGTTATGCTAAAAGGGCCAAAAGGCCCTTTTTGTTTTAGGAGATAATGATGAGAGCAACACAAAACTCAGCATTTGGGATGGTGGGCTTAGGTCTTCGTCGAGAGATGCTTGATGAATTACTAGCGCATACACCAAAGCAAATTGATTTTATGGAAGTAGCGCCTGAAAACTGGCTTAAGCTGGGAGGGCGCTTTAAAAAACAATTTAAAACCTTAACTGACGCCAATAATTTTGTTTGCCATGGTTTATCGCTTTCTATCGGCTCGCCTGAACCTCTTGATATTGAATTTGTTAAATCGCTAAAAACGTTTTTTGATCAGCACAACATTAAACTATTCAGTGAGCACCTAAGTTACTGCTCTGGAAAAGGGCATATGTACGATTTAATGCCAATCCCTTTTACTGAAGATGCCATTGCACACGTTGTACCTCGCATCAAACAAGTGCAAGATATTTTAGAGCGCCAAATAGCCATCGAAAATGTCTCTTATTATGCGGCGCCTGGCCAGCAGTTATCAGAGCTTGAATTTACAAACACGATTTTAGAGCAAGCTGATTGTAAGCTACTCCTTGATGTAAATAATATTTATGTTAATTCAATTAATCATGGTTACAACGCCGAAGCGTTTTTATTAGGGTTACCTTCAAAACGCATTGCATATGGGCACGTAGCTGGGCACTACAATGAAGCCGATGATTTAATTGTTGATACCCACGGCGCTGATGTTATTGACCCCGTATGGGACTTGCTTGATAAAGCGTACCAAGCGCATGGGGTGTTTCCTACCTTATTAGAGCGTGATTTTAATATTCCAAGTATAAATACACTAACAAAAGAGCTTGATATTATTCACGATTTACAAAATAAGCAGTTATGCGCATCGCCTACTCAGCAATTAGCATAAAGGAAGAAATATGAGCTTTATTGACAGCCAAAATGAGTTTATGGCGCACATACGTGAGCCTGAGCATAACCCAAAGCCTAACGATATTGAAGATAGACGCATGGCGATTTACCGTGACTTATTTTTTAATAATATTGCAGGGTTTATCTCATCTGGTTTTCCGGTGCTTAAAACTTTATATACACAGCAGCAATGGCAAAAATTAATAAGGGCTTTTTTTAGTGAGCATGACTGTAAGTCGCCTTACTTTTTAGACATAGCGGGGGAATTTATTAATTACTTATCGAGCAGCTATACCCTGCAAGAGTACGATTATGCATTTATGCTGGAGCTGGCACATTATGAGTGGATAGAGCTTGATGTTTCCGTGGCTAATGAAGATACCAACGAGCAACGCTTAAAAAGCACTGAACTAACCAGTTCTACACTTTACTTATCGAGTGTAGCGCGTAATTTAAGCTACCAATATGCGGTGCAAAATATCAGCACAGAGTATAAACCCAGCACGCCATCTGAGCAGCCTAATTACTTTGTTGTATACAGAGATGATAACTACGACGTACAGTTTTTAGCTACAAATGCAATGACCGCCTTGCTACTTTCAATAATAGAATCCAATGCGGGCATTGACTTTGAGAGTGTATGCCAGCAGGTTTTAGTCCACGCGCCTAATTTTAGCGAACAACAAATTGCGCATGGTGCGTTAAGTACGCTTAATGCAATGTGTGAGCGCGGTATTATCGTGACAAAAAATCAACATTAAGGTCTTTATAGATGTTTTTACTTCGTCTATCATGGCAGCCTTATTTGTCGTGCTTAAAAAAAGGTTATACCAATGTCAGATGATAAAGACTTTAAAGATCCGTTTAACGCTACTTACTTTATTGCTTTTTTAGCAGTTTTTGTGGGTATTGGCTGTTTAAATGCGATTTTGGGCTGGATCACAAGCCTAACTTAAAGCTCCTTGCTCTATTAAGGCTGTTGTTTATATCAGCCTTAAGCTTCTTTTCTTCCTCCACCCTTATAATTTTCAAACCACCTCGGTATTAATAACAGCAAACTCGCATTTTAACGTCAGTTAAGGTTATAATCAGCTGCTTTGAAATATAAACTATTGAGCAATTAAACTTATGACTCAAGTAACACCCGCTATTATTAAAAACAGTATCGCAACCATTGCCGACTATCCAAAACCAGGCATTATGTTTCGTGATGTAACAACACTAATGGCAAATCCAAAAGCCTTTAAAGCAACAATCGATGCTTTTATAAACGAATATAAAAACCAAGGCTTTACAAAAATTATTGGTACAGAATCTCGCGGCTTTATTTTTGGTGCACCGTTATCTTACGCGTTAGGGATCCCTTTTATTCCTGTTCGTAAGCCAGGCAAGCTACCACGCGAAGTGATTCGCCAAGATTACCTACTTGAATACGGTGAAGACACATTAGAGCTTCATGTTGATGCTATTGTCCCAGGCGACAAAGTATTATTAGTTGACGATTTATTAGCTACCGGTGGCACAATTGAAGCCACAGCAAAGCTAGTTGCAAAATTAGGCGGCACAGCCACTGATGCAGCGTTTGTTGTTTCATTACCAGAGCTCGGTGGTGAGCAGCGTATAGAAAAAATGGGTATTAAAATCTTAAAACTGGTTGAGTTTGAAGGCGAGTAATTGATGAGTTATCAGGTTCTAGCGAGAAAATGGCGTCCGCAAACCTTTCATGAATTGGTTGGCCAGTCTCATGTAAAGCAAGCGCTTGTTAATGCACTAACGCAAAATAGACTGCATCACGCTTATTTATTCACTGGAACCCGTGGTGTCGGTAAAACGACCATTGCGCGTATTTTTGCTAAAAGCTTAAATTGTGATGAGGGTATATCGGCATCTCCATGTGGGCAATGTAGCAGTTGTACTGATATAGAAGCAGGGCGATACATTGACTTACTTGAAATCGATGCCGCTTCTCGCACCAAAGTAGAAGATACTCGTGAAATTCTTGATAACGTTCAATATGCACCCACGCGTGGACGTTACAAAGTATACCTAATAGATGAAGTACACATGCTCTCTAAGCATAGCTTTAACGCGTTATTAAAAACGTTGGAAGAGCCGCCAGAGCATGTGAAATTTTTACTAGCAACCACCGATCCGCAAAAGTTACCTGTTACCATTTTATCACGCTGTTTACAGTTTAACTTAAATGCACTTTCGCAAAGCGAAATTAAAACTCAGCTTGAGCATGTCCTTACTCAAGAGGAATTAAACTTTGATAAAGATGCGCTAAGTATTATTGCAAAAGCCGCCGATGGCAGCATGCGTGACGCGTTGAGCTTAACAGATCAAGCTATTGCGCAAACCAACGGCGACATCAACAATCAAGCCGTACAAGCTATGCTTGGTTTAATGGACACACATTACAGCCAAAGTTTACTTGCTGCTTTGTTAGCACAAGATGGTGGCGCACTGATGGACGAAATAGCCCAAGTAGCGAGCCGTAATCCTAACTATATTGCACTACTTGATGATTTAATTGCATTAACTCATCTTATTCAATTAACTCAGCTTGTCCCGCAAGCAGCGCAACTTGATGATAAAAACGCCGATTATGTTAGTCATGTTGCACAGCACACCCAGGCTCAACAAATACAGGTTTATTACCAGTTACTATTAAACGGTAAAAAAGACTTACAATGGGCGCCAGAGCCTCGTTTAGGCTTTGAAATGATAATGCTGCGTTTATTAGCATTTGAATCTGCAGGTACAACGCCTGCTCAATTGCTTCCTGAGCCTAGTGACACACCAAGTGCTGCAACGCCTGGGCCAACCAGTAGTAAAGGCCGTGCCGATGCGCTGCGTGATATATTAAATAAAAATAAAACACCATCGCAAGACGAAATCCCTGCTCCGCGAGTAATGGTTGAGAAAAGCCAAAATCAAAGCACTGCGCAAAGCCAAACAAGTGATGAACCAGTAGAGCAACCGCCTACAGAGCAGCTAACACGCTCGCCAAGTGAGCAACACAGCAACAGTGTATCACCTGCGGCTCAAAGCCCGCAAAACGATATACCGAGCCCTGTGCAGCAAAGTGCGCACATTGCTAAGAGTGACGATGCTGCTGAGCGCCAAAGTGAAGACGATGCTTATCTGCAACACAGTAATATGGAGCAAAGCTTAGCAGCACAATTTGATGATGTTATGAGCAGTGCGGTAGAGCAAGGTTATAACCCTGAACCTGTAGCGCTACACACACAACCCGCGCCTGAAAACGCCGATGCTAAAGATAGCAGTGTGCGTGAACAAGAAGCTCAAGCACAATCAGCAATTGCGCGAATTTTACGGGATAGAAATATATCGGGTGCTGGCAGGCTTTCTGGGGGGAGTGTAAATACCCCTGAGCAAGCGCAAACACCAAAAACACCTGCCCAAGCTACGCCTAACAGCAAAGCAAAGCCACATAATACAAGCCCGCAAGCGAGTGAGTCACAAAACGATTCACCGCCATGGCATGACCATGCGCAAGGCGATAGCGAAAAAAAGCCAACGCTCCCAGTAACAGGGAGCCAAACGCCAGCTGAGCCAGTAACGCAAAGCCAGCCAGCGCGTAAGGTTGATTTTAAAGAAAAGCATCAAACAATTACTGAAAACTTAGCGCCTGAGCTGCTTGAGCAAATTAACCCGCAAAAAAAGCCTGAGGTAATAGAGCAAGAGCCCGCTATACCGGTCCCAGATGATTTTCAAAGCCCAATTAGCGAGATTAAATTTGCGCATCAGCAAGATGAGTGGGCTTATTTAATTAAGCGTATGGGGCTTGGTGGGCGAATGCGCCAATTTGCATTACACTCGATTTTTACCAAGCAAGGCGACAGTTTACATATTGACGTGGATGAATCGCAAAAACACTTAGATACGCCCATGCTTAGGCAAAAGCTCGATGCGGCGTTATCAAGCATTTACGGGCATAACGTATCGCTGAGTATTAACTTTGCAAAAGGGGTGATTGACTCGCCTTATTTAATTCAGCAAAAAATAGATGCAGGGCGACACCAGCAAGCAATTGATGTGATCACATCTGATGAAAACATAGTACAATTTCAGCAGCTATTTAGCGCCGAAATTGACGAAAACAGTATTCAGGCATTGTAATTAAATACAATCGCCCTTATCTTCATGACAACTAGAGTTTAAAAGAAAGAGAGAAAATTATGTTTAAAGGTGGAATGGGTAACATGATGAAGCAAGCGCAGCAAATGCAAGAGCGCATGCAAAAAGCCCAAGACGAAATCGCGACAATGGAAGTTGTTGGCGAAGCCGGCGCAGGCCTTGTAAAAGTAACCATGCTTGGTAATCATAACGTGCGTCGTGTTGAGCTTGATGAAAGCCTTATGGAAGACGACAAAGACATGATTGAAGATTTACTTGCTGCAGCATGTAACGATGCTGTTCGCCGCGTTGCTGATGAAACGCAAGAGCGTATGGGCAAAGTAACTGGCGGTATGCAATTACCACCAGGTATGAAAATGCCGTTTTAAGCAAATATGCAACTTTCAGATAGTTTAACGCAGCTTATAGAAGCGCTACGTTGCCAACCGGGTATTGGTCCTAAATCGGCTCAGCGCATTGCGTTTCATTTATTAGAGCGCGATCGTAAAGGCGGTACTCAACTTGGTAACGCATTGACCAAAGCCATGGGCGCGGTTGGGCATTGTCAGTCGTGCCGCACTTTTACTGAGCAAGCGCAGTGTGATATTTGCTTAAGTACAAAACGCCAAGACAGTGGTGTGCTGTGTGTTGTTGAATCGCCTACCGATGTGTTGGCAATAGAGCAAACGGGCCAATACCTTGGTTTGTATTTTGTACTTATGGGGCATTTATCGCCAATTGACGGTATTGGCCCTAAAGAAATTGGCCTTGATATACTTGAACAAAAGCTCTCGCACGGCGGTATTAACGAAGTAATTTTAGCAACCAACCCCACGGTTGAGGGCGAAACCACTGCACATTATATTGCCCAGCTTTGCCATAAATATAAAGTAGGGGCCTCGCGCATAGCGCATGGTATACCTGTTGGTGGCGAGCTTGATTTAGTAGATGGCACAACGTTAATGCATGCATTTAGTGGCCGCCGAGCGGTTATGCAGGACTAACACAACTATCTGAAATCGTTTTAAAAGCCTACATAGCAAAATATGTGGGCTTTTTTGTGTTTGCTATTTAATTACCGTATAACGTGTGTGAGTTTGCCGGTAATCATATTAAATTAATAAATGAGTTAAACTTGGCGACGTTGTGTTATAAATTATTGACTAACAACAACTAGATAACGTGATAGTTGCACGGCTCACGCGCCTTAAAAATATCGCTCAAGTTGCTATAAAAACATCAGGAATTTATCTGATTAGTAAGGAGTACTATGCAAAATAATAAACACGACAATAAAGGCGGTTTACTCAGCAGTAAGCGCTTTTTACCGCTATTTGTAACGCAGTTTTTGTCGGCTATGAATGATAATGTGTATAAGCAATCCGTGCTTATATTGTTAGTGTTTCAAGCTGCAACCCTTGGCGATGGTGCGCTGTATTCAAACCTTGCAGCGGGCTTATTTATATTACCGTTTTTTTTATTCTCAGGAATGGCGGGGCAATTAGCCGAAAAAACAGAAAAATCAAAGCTGATCCGGCTTGTTAAATTTTGCGAAATACCGATTATGGTTATTGGCGCAGCCTCTATTTTTACGCAATATGTGTGGCTAATGCTGACCACCGTGTTTTTTATGGGCTTGCAAAGTACTTTTTTTGGCCCGCTTAAGTATTCAATATTACCACAACATGTGGCACCTAACGAATTAACAAAAGCCAATGGCTTGGTTGAGTCTGCCACTTTTGTAGCTATTTTAATTGGTACTATTTTTGGCACCTATTACATTACTCAAACAACAGGTCCAACAATTATTAGTATTGCCGTGCTGATACTTGCAGTACTTGGCTTTTTCAGCAGCCGCTTTATTCCTATAAGCCAAGCCAATAATCCTAATTTGCTCTTTACCTATAATATTTTTTCATCGACTAAAAATGTATTTAAAGCGCTTAATGCTCAAACAGAATCGGTTGGTAAATCGGTGTTGGGTATAAGCTGGTTTTGGCTAATAGGTGCGGTTATTTTAACGGCATTACCTAATTACGTTAAACATGTAATGGGTGGCGATGAACTCGTGGTAACCAGTGCGCTGGTGGTGTTTTCGCTAAGCATTGCCGTGGGGTCTTTGTTGTGCGAAAAGCTCTCACGCTCACGTATTGAGCTGGGCATTGTACCTTTTGGCGCTATTTTAATTACGCTATTTTTGTATTTATTAAGCCAAGAGCCGGCTATTAGTCAATATATCGCGCCCTCTGAAAATTTATTAACGCTTAAACAAGTGCTTAATACAGGCGACATGGTATGGCATTTTGTTTGGATGGCAGGTATTGGTATTGCATCCGGTTTTTATACTGTGCCGCTGTATGCGCTTATTCAACAGCGTACCGAGGAGGCAAGTCGTTCACGGGTGATTGCTGCTAATAATGTGCTTAATGCGCTCTTTATGGTTGGCAGTGCCATATTAAGTATTGTAACGCTCTCTGTTTTAGAGTGGCATATTTCGTCGTTACTATTGCTTTTGGCGGGGCTTAATTTGCTTATCTCTATTTATATTTACACTAAGGTACCGGAATTTTTCTTGCGCTTTGTTATCTATATTTTAGCTATATGCATGTATCGTGTGCGCACAAAAGGGCATGAAAATATTCCAAGCGAAGGCGCAGCCGTTATTGTAGCTAACCATGTAAGCTTTGTAGATTGGATGTTTATTTTAGCCACTTCGCCTAGGCCTATACGCTTTATGGTGTTTGCCCCCATTTATTACTCAAAAGCGCTGCATTGGCTATTTAAAATGGCAAAAGCTATTCCAATTGATAGCGAAAAAGCCAACCCAAAGGCGTTTGCAAAAGCATTTGATGAGGTTGCCGCAGCGCTTGAACGCGGTGAGTTAGTTGGTATTTTTCCTGAAGGAAAACTAACAAGTAATGGCGAAATGGACATGTTTAGGCGGGGCATTGAGCGCATTATAGCGCGCACACCTGTGCCTGTTGTGCCCGTTCACTTAGGTGGCTTGTGGGGCAGTATGTTTAGCCGTAAAGCCAAGTGGCAACTACCACGCCTTAAATGGTCTTTAGTATCGGTGAGTGTGGGAGAGCCGATTGAAGCTGAGCAGGTAAGTGCTAATTATTTACACGAACAAGTCAGCGCTTTAAAAGCCCAGCACGCTAAAAATACACCGTAGTTTAACCCTAAAAGCCACATTTTTATGTGGCTTTTTATTTATGTCAGCACAAAAGCTGCTTTTTTAAATTTTTCCCTTGAAGTTACTCCACCTCACCCCATATTAAGTGCATAACGCAGACACTTTGCTAATTGGAGATACATAAATGACTGCAGCACAAAAAGAAACATTAGGCTTTCAAACAGAAGTAAAACAACTATTAAACTTAATGATTCATTCGTTATATTCGAATAAAGAAATATTTTTACGTGAGCTTGTATCAAATGCATCAGATGCCGCCGATAAGCTACGCTTTTTAGCGCTTTCAAATGGCGACCTTTACCAAGGTGATGCCGATTTACGTGTACGTATTAGCGCAGATAAAGAGGCGAACACAATTACCATATCTGACAATGGTATTGGTATGACGCGTGAAGAAGTGATTAGCTCTTTAGGAACTATTGCTAAGTCGGGTACTGCTGAGTTTTTCAAAAACTTAACAGGTGACCAAAGTAAAGACTCGCAATTAATTGGTCAATTTGGTGTTGGTTTTTACTCGGCATTTATTGTGGCTGATGAAGTGACAGTGCGCACGCGTAAAGCGGGTGAAACACAAGCGTACGAGTGGCAATCACAAGGTGAAGGTGAGTACACGTTACAAGAAATTGAAAAAGAAGGCCGTGGTACGGATATCATTTTACACCTGCGTGAAGAAGAAAAAGAATACGCGGATGAATACCGTTTACGTAGCATCGTTACTAAATACTCAGATCATATTTCTACGCCTGTACAAATGTATAAAGCAGAAGTGCCTGAGTCTGAAGGCGAAGACGGCGAAAAAATCCCAGCAGTTCCAGGTGAGTGGGAAAGCATTAACCGTGCAACCGCTTTATGGACACGTGATAAGTCAGAGGTTTCTGATGAAGAATACAAAGAGTTTTACAAACATGTAAGCCATGATTGGGAAGAGCCGCTAAACTGGGCGCATAATAAAGTAGAAGGTAAAACTGAGTACACAAGCTTATTGTATATCCCTAAAAAAGCGCCGTTCGATTTATGGAACCGTGAGCGCCAAAGTGGCTTAAAACTGTATGTTCAACGTGTCTTTATTATGGATGACGCTGAGCAGTTTATGCCAAGCTACCTGCGCTTTGTAAAAGGGTTACTTGATTCAAACGACTTACCACTAAATGTATCGCGCGAAATTTTACAAGATAACAAAGTAACGCAAGCGATTCGTAAAGGGTGTACGTCTCGTATTTTAAAAATGCTAGAGCGTATGGCTAAAAACAAAGCAGAAGACTACCAAACATTTTGGAACGAGTTTGGTCAAGTAATCAAAGAAGGCCCAGCAGAAGATACAGCGAACAAAGAAGCCATTGCTAAATTGTTACGGTTCTCATCTACGCATACCGACTCAGAAACACAAGATGTATCGCTTGAGCAATACATTGAGCGTATGAACGATGAGCAAGATAAAATTTACTACGTGGTTGCTGATTCGTTTACAGCGGCTAAAAACTCGCCGCACTTAGAAATCTTCCGCAAAAAAGGCATCGAAGTATTATTACTAAGTGACCGTGTTGATGAGTGGATGATGAGCCACTTAACTGAGTTTAACGAAAAATCATTCCAGTCAATTACCCGTGGCGACCTTGATTTAGGTAAGCTTGACGACGAAGAAACGAAAAAAGCGCAAGAAGAGTCTGAAAAAGAAGTAGAAGGCTTAATTGAGCGCATTAAAACAGCGCTAGGCGAAGAAGTTAAAGAAGTACGCTTTACGCATCGCTTAACAGACTCTCCTGCCTGTGTTGTTAGCGATGAGAACGACATGAGCTCGCAAATGCAAAAGCTTATGGAGTCAGTAGGGCAACCTGTACCAGAGGCTAAGCCAGTGTTTGAGCTTAACCCTGAGCATCAGTTAGTTAAGCACTTAAACGATGAGCAAGACGAAGATAAGTTTGCCCAGTGGTCTCATGTATTACTAGACCAAGCTTTACTTGCTGAACGCGGTACATTAAAAGATCCTACTGGGTTCGTAACACGTTTAAACAAGTTAATGCTTGATTTAAATAAGTAAGGCTAACAGGCTCTTTTAATTGCTAAAAGAGCCTAAAATATAACCATAATTATAAAGGAAGCGTATGCTTCCTTTTTTTATGCGCTCTAAAGTAGGCAATTAGTATAAGTTGCTTGAGTATCTGCAGCGCTTGTGGAAGAATTCAGGCTTTAAAATAAATATCCATACTAGGGGACAATGATATGCGCATTATTCTTTTGGGCGCGCCAGGTGCTGGTAAAGGTACTCAAGCTCAGTTTTTAATGGACAAATACGGTATTCCACAAATTTCTACCGGTGATATGCTTCGTGCAGCCATTAAAGAAGGTACACCACTTGGCTTAGAAGCGAAAAAAGTAATGGATGCAGGTCAGTTAATTTCTGACGATATCATCATTGGTTTAGTGAAAGAGCGTATTGCTAAACCAGACTGCGAACAAGGCTTTTTACTTGATGGCTTCCCACGTACCATTCCACAAGCAGATGCAATGAAAGAAAATGGCGTTGTGGTTGATCACGTTATTGAGTTTGACGTTGCTGATGAAGTAATTGTTGAGCGTATGGGTGGACGTCGCGTACATCCTGGCTCTGGCCGTGTTTATCACGTTGTTTACAACCCACCAAAAGTGGAAGGTAAAGACGATGAAACAGGCGAAGAGCTTATTATTCGTGCAGATGACACGGAAGAAACAGTTCGTAAACGTTTAGCTATTTACCATGAGCAAACTATGCCATTGGTTGATTACTACCAAGCTGAAGCGCAAGCAGGTAACACGCAGTACCATAAAATTGATGGTACGCAAGCTGTTGAAACAGTAAGTCAGCAACTAGCAGAGCTTTTAGGTTAATATAATCTAAACACAGCTTAGGTATTTAAAAACCGCCCTTGGGCGGTTTTTTTGTATTTAGTAGCTTTTAACAATTTAAAATTAAACCACCAAAGGTCAACACGCCCTGTTACCTACAACGTTTTTAGCTTTTCTATTACTGAGTCGTAGTTTGGCTCGGTAGATAAATTAGACACGAGCTGTTTGTATATCACTGTATGGCTTTTATCTAAAATAAGCACAGCGCGAGTTAGTAGCCCCATATCTTTTATAATTAAGCCATATTTTTGGCCAAAGTCTCGCCATACAGAGTCAGAAAGAGCTGTTACTTTGTCGATGTTTTCAGCATTACAAAAGCGTTTTTGAGCAAAAGGTAAATCGGCACTGATGGTCAGTATTGCGGTAGCAGGAAATTGCGTTGCTACTTTTTCATTAAAATGTTTAGTTTGTAAGCTACAAATGCCAGTATCTAAACTTGGCACCACGCTGATTAATACAGCTTGCCCTTTATAATCATTAAGATTTACAGGGGCAAAACCACCATCAACCACTTTAAAATTTGGCGCATCATCACCTACACTTACACCTTTACCTAACAAAGTGACAGGCTTACCTTGAGCAGAGACCTTACCTGCATCAAGCGTGTTTTCTGGGTACTGTGATGCGTGCACAACTGAGCTTAAAGCCAGTGTGCTTAGTGCAAAAATAAGAGAGCGTACCATAGGTTATTTCCTTTTAAATTAACGCAATAGGTTTGAGTGTATTATACTCAATATCACTGACCAAGCGATTAAATATCACTGTAAAAGTAATAATAAGTTCTGTGATATATAAATTGTAAACTGCAAGAACTTTTATTAACATGTAGTTACAAAATGTATCTTTAATAAAGTCATAAGGCCTATTGACAACATTGGGTTAAATAATAGAGAGATAGTATGTCAACATCCGTATTAATATGTGACGACTCAAAATTAGCGAGGCGCCAGCTAGCTCGCTCTTTACCAGATGACTGGGATATTAAAGTAGAGTTTGCTCAAGATGGTGTTGATTGCATCAAAAAACTAAAAATAATCGAGCCTGAAATCCTTTTTCTTGATTTAAACATGCCTGAAATGGACGGTTACGAAGTCCTTATGGCCATGAAAGAGCAAGGCCTTAATATTCTAACCGTGGTTGTATCGGGCGATATTCAGCCAAATGCGCACCAACGCGTACTTGAATTAGGCGCCATTGATTTTATCCAAAAACCTTGCTCACCTGAAAAACTTGCCGATATTATCGAGCATCATGGCATTAAAGATAAAGCCATGCGCGAGCGTCTTGCTCATTCTTTAGGTGAACAAGTAGACCCAGATGTGCGCGATATATACCAAGAGCTTACAAATGTCGCTATGGGCCAAGCAGGCGATTTGCTTGCACGGCTTTTGAATGTGTTTGTAGAGCTGCCAATTCCGAATGTGAATGTGCTTGAAGTTAATGAACTGGATATGGCGCTGCAGTCAATTGACAATAATGCTGCCACATCAGGGGTGTGCCAAGGCTTTATTGGCGGTGGCGTATCGGGCGAGGCATTACTTTTATTAAACGACTCAAGCTTTAAAGAAATTGCGTCACTGATGAATTACGACGGTGAGCTGAACGACAAAGTTGAGCTTGAGCTACTTATGGATATTAGTAATATTTTAATAGGCTCAATTTTAACGGGGCTTTCTAAACAGTTAGATATGTCTTTTAGCCAAGGTCATCCCATTGTACTTGGCCAACATCGCGATGTATCTGAATTGGTTAAATCAAATAAATCTCGTTGGCAAAGAACCTTAGCGATAGAAATAAGCTACGGCATCGAAAACCACGATATTAACTGCGATCTTATGCTGTTATTTACCGAAGATTCACTTAAAACTTTGAAATACAAAGTTGCTTACCTATTAGAAGACTAAGTTATGGCCGCTGATTTAGAAATGAATGAGATCCATTGGTTAATGGATATGTTTAACACGGTTGATGTGGGCCTGGTTGTACTGGATAGAAATTATAAAGTGTGTGTGTGGAATGGCTTTATGGAAAACCATTCTGGGCTATTGCCAAGTGCTGTAAAAGACAAAGACCTATTTGATTTATTTCCTTCAATTGATGAAAAATGGTTTAGAAGCAAGTCAGAGTCTGTATTTGTACTTAAAAACCGCTCTTTTACAATCTGGGAGCAGCAACCTTACATCTTTCGTTTTAAAAACTACCGTCCCATTACCGGTAAAGCAGATTACATGTACCAAAATGCGACCTTTATTCCACTTACCAACACACTGGGTGAGGTAAGTCATATTTGTATCATTATTTATGATGTTACCGATGTGGCAGTCAATAAAAAAGAATTAGAAGATTTAAATAAGCGTTTAGAGCAAGTAAGCCAAACTGACAGCTTAACGCAGCTGTTTAACCGTGGGCATTGGGAAAGCACACTGCACCAAGAGTTTTTGCGTGTTAAGCGCAGCGGTGGCAGCAGCACATTATTGATGTTTGATATCGATCATTTTAAAAAAATTAATGATGAGCATGGCCATAGCTGTGGCGATGAAGCGCTACGCCACCTTTCAGAACTGCTACGAACGACGCTTCGCGAAACCGATATAGCAGGGCGTTATGGTGGGGAGGAGTTTGTTGTTACTTTACTCGATACCGACAAGCAAGGCGCAGCAACTTTTGCCGAGCGCATAAGAGCGTTAATAGAAGCCAACCCTTTTGTTTATAAAAACACAAAAATAGAGATGACTGTGAGTGTTGGTTTTGCAGGAAATAGCCCTGACTTTGCAAAACATGAGCGGTGGATTGAAGCCGCTGACAAAGCCCTGTATCACTCAAAAGAGCATGGCCGTAACAGAGTAACCGATTTTGAGGATATAAAAAATGACGCATAAGCGTCATTTTTTATGCGCTGCTAAAATTAAGGCAGCGGTAATATTACTGCTAAATTAAAGTAACCAAGGATGCACCTAATTGCGCTGCAAGCTTTGGCAGTAAATCCTTAACAAGGGCTTGGTTAAAGTGCCGTTTTTATCAGCCGTTTTATTTACTCTGTAGTATGGCGAGTATCATCTGCTGGGCATTGGCCAAGAGTAGACACATCGCCTGTACTGGTCTCTTGCTCTAATTGAACCTTGAATCCCCATAACCTGTAAAGGTGTTTTAGCACTTCTTTATGCGAGTCAGCAAGGGGGATGTTATTGTGAGGAACATAACGCAACGTTAAAGAGCGATCGCCTCTAACATCAACATTATATACTTGAATGTTAGGTTCGTGATTACTCAAATTATATTGCGCTGAAAGCGCTTCGCGTACAGCCTGATAACCGCTATCATCATGTATTGCGCCTACCTCTAGATGTGGATTACGGCTGTGATCGACAATAGTAAATAGCTTAAAATCACGAATTAACTTAGGTGATAAAAATTGGCTTATGAAGCTTTCATCTTTAAAGTTTTCCATTGCAAAATGCAGTGTGTCTAGCCAATTAGTGCCTGCATATTCAGGAAACCAGCGTCTATCCTCATCTGTTGGGTTTTCGCAAATACGGCGAATATCCACCATCATATTAAAACCCAATGCATACGGGTTTATACCTGAATAGTAATTGCTGTTATAAGGTGGCTGATAAACAACGTTGGTATGGCTTTGCAAAAACTCCATCATAAAGGAGTCGGTTAATTTACCTTCATCATATAAGTGGTTTAAAATGGTGTAGTGCCAAAAGGTGGCCCAGCCTTCGTTCATCACTTGGGTTTGTTTTTGCGGATAAAAATATTGCGATATCTTTCGCACAATACGTATTATTTCTCGCTGCCAAGACTCTAATAAAGGCGCGTTTTTCTCAATAAAGTATAAAATGTTTTCTTGCGGCTCTTGCGGAAAATGCCTCTCTTGCTTTTTAGCTTCTTGCTGTTGAGCGGGGATAGTGCGCCATAGCTCGTTTACTTGAGATTGCATGTAGTCTTCACGCTCTTTTTGGCGTTTTTGCTCTTCAAAAAGGGAAATTTGCTGCGGGCGTTTATATCTATCTACGCCGTAATTCATTAATGCGTGACACGAATCAATTAAGCTTTCTACTTGTGTAATACCGTATTTTTCTTCGCAGCGGCTAATGTAATTTTTAGCAAACACTAAGTAATCTATGATGGAGTCGGCGTCAGTCCATGTTTTAAATAAGTAGTTTCCTTTAAAAAATGAGTTATGGCCATAACAGGCATGCGCCATAACCAGTGCCTGCATAGGGAGTGTGTTTTCTTCCATTAAATAAGCAATACAGGGGTTTGAATTAATCACAATTTCGTAAGCCAGCCCCATTTGCCCACGCTTATAATTTTGTTCGGTTTGTATAAATTTTTTACCATATGACCAATGACTGTAGCCTATAGGCATGCCTACGCTTGAATAAGCATCCATCATTTGCTCAGCTGTTATTACCTCAATTTGGTTAGGGTAAGTGTCTAAGCGATAATGCGCTGCAACACGGGCTATTTCAGTTTGGTATTGCTCAAGCAGCTCAAAGGTCCAATCTGGGCCATCGCTAATTCGTTCAGTGCTCATAGTAAACCTCGCTTAGGCTAAGCAGCCCCTTGTTGTTGACGATTTTTTTTAAATAGCTCCCTAAACATAGGGTAAATGTCTTCAACACTTTGAATATGTTGTATTGCAAAGTTGCTATGGGTTTGGGCGATGTTTTGGTATTCGCGCCATAAGCTTTGGTGCGCACGCGTGGTAATTTCTATATAGGCAAAGTAGCGTACCGCATTAAGTAGCTTATTGCGTAATATTTCACCGCAGTGTGGGGTATCGTCTGCCCAGTTATCGCCATCAGATGCTTGCGCTGCGTATATATTCCATTGCTCTGAATCATAGCGCTCTTTTATTATTTCGTTCATTAATTTAAGGGCACTGGAGACAATAGTGCCGCCAGTTTCTTGGGAATAAAAAAACTCTTGTTCGTCGACCTCTTTAGCTTGTGTGTGGTGGCGTATATACACCACCTCAATGTCTTTATAACTTCGGGTCAAAAATTGATACAACAAAATATAAAAACGCTTTGCCATGTCTTTTGTGGCCTGATCCATTGAGCCCGATACATCCATAATACAAAACATAACGGCTTTGCTGGTGGGGTGGGGGCGTTTTTCATAATTACGAAAACGTAAGTCGTAATTATCAATAAATGGTACGGCTTTTATTTGCTGTTTAAGTTGCTCAATTTCCTCTTGTAATAACGCAATGATGGCTTGGTCGCTGTCGGCTTGCTCACGCTCCATCGCAAGCTGACCTTCAAGCTCTGCTAGGCGTCTTTTTTTTCCCGCACTCATGGCGACTCTTCTAGCGAGTGAGCCCTGTAATGAGCGTACTATATCAATATTACTGGGCATACCATCGCTACAAAAACCAGCCCGATGAGTTTTCATTTGTACAAGCTTATCTAGCTGGTTTTCTTGTAAGTTGGGCAGCTCTAGGTCTTCAAAGAGTAAATCAAGGTATTCATCTTTAGAAATAGAAAACACAAAGTCATCTTGGCCTTCGCCTGAATCACTTGCATCGCCATTGCCTGCGCCACCACCTTGGCCGCCTTTAGGGCGCTCAATTTTGTCACCTGTTGAAAATTGATCGTTGCCAGGGTGAATTTGTTCTCTGTCACCCCCTTTACCTTGGTGAAAAATGGGCTCACTAATATCTCGTTGCGGGATAGATATACTCTCCCCTGAACTTGAGTCGGTAACGCTGCGTTTATTAACCGCATCAGACACTGCTTCTTTTATTTGCTTTTTATAGCGCCTAATAAAGCGCTGACGATTAAGCGTGCTTTTGTTTTTACCATTTAAGCGTCTATCTATAAAATGCGCCATACTGTTCCCCCTAAACTACATGAAGGTTACTGCGATTTTCTAACCCGTAAATACCACTCAGAAAGTAAACGCACTTGTTTTTGCGTGTAGCCTTTTTCAACCATGCGGTTAACAAAGTCCTCGTGTTTTTGTTGATCCTCAGCGGAGGTTTTTGTATTAAAGGAAATAACAGGGAGTAGATCTTCGGTATTTGAGAACATTTTTTTCTCAATCACTGTGCGTAGTTTTTCGTAGCTTGTCCATAACGGGTTTTTACCATTATTGTGAGCGCGTGCACGTAATACAAAGTTAACTATTTCGTTCCTAAAATCTTTGGGATTAGAAATGCCGGCGGGTTTTTCTATTTTTTCAAGTTCTGCATTTAACGAGGCGCGGTCAAATAACTGTCCTGTATCTGGGTCTCTGTATTCTTGATCTTGTATCCAAAAATCAGCATAAATCACATAGCGGTCAAAAATATTTTGGCCGTATTCAGAGTATGACTCTAAATACGCGGTTTGTAACTCTTTACCAATAAACTCAACATATTGCGGAATTAAATAGCCTTTTAAAAAACTTAAATAGCGCTCTTCTACTTCGGCGCTAAATTGTTCACGCTCTATTTGTTGTTCCAAAACATAAAATAAATGCACCGGATTAGCTGCAACCTCGGTGGTATCAAAATTAAATACGCGCGACAAAATTTTAAAAGCAAAACGAGTGGAAAGGCCGGTCATGCCTTCATCTACCCCTGCGTAATCACGATACTCCTGGTAAGACTTTGCTTTAGGGTCGGTATCTTTTAGCGTTTCACCATCATAGACCCGCATTTTTGAGTAAATACTAGAGTTTTCAGGCTCTTTTAATCGAGATAAGGTAGTAAATTGCGCTAACGCTTTAAGCGTACCTGGTGCACACGGTGCACTGGCAAGTTCACTATGTTGAATAAGTTTGTCGTAGATTTTTATTTCTTCGGTCACGCGCAGGCAATAAGGGACCTTTACAATGTAAACACGATCTAAAAACGCTTCATTATTTTTATTATTTTTAAATGTTTGCCATTCTGACTCATTTGAGTGGGCTAAAATCATGCCGTTAAAGGGCAGAGCGCTAATACCTTCAGTACCGTTGTAGTTACCCTCTTGCGTTGCGGTAAGGAGTGGATGCAGCACCTTGATAGGGGCTTTAAACATTTCTACAAACTCCATTAAACCTTGGTTAGCTAAACATAAAGAGCCTGAGTAAGCGTAGGCATCGGGGTCGTTTTGAGCAAAGTGCTCAAGCTGGCGAATATCTACTTTGCCCACCAATGCAGAAATATCTTGATTATTTTCATCACCGGGTTCGGTTTTGGCTATACCTATTTGATTTAAAATAGAGGGGTAGCGTTTGACGACTCTAAATTGGCTAATATCGCCGTTAAATTCTTTTAATCGTTTACCTGCCCATGGCGACATAATCGTTTTTAAATAACGTGGTTTAATACCGTATTCTTTTTCGAGAACGCTGGCATCTTCTACTGGGTCAAACAAACTGAGAGGGTGATCGTTTACCGGAGAGCCTTTAATTGAATAGATAGGCACTTGTTGCATTAAATATTTTAGTTTTTCTGCAATTGAAGATTTACCTCCCCCAACAGGGCCGAGTAAATAAAGGACTTGTTTGCATTCTTCTAGGCCTTGAGCCGCATGCTTTAGATAGGAGACAATTTGTTCTATGGCATCTTCCATGCCGTAAAAGTCTGCAAAGGCAGGGTAGCGTGCAACCACTCTATTAGAAAATAACCGGCTTAAACGTGCATCGGTTGCAGTATCAACCATTTGCGGCTCGCCTATTGCCATAAGTAAACGCTCAGGGGCGCTGGCATAAGCTGATTTATCATTTTTACAAACTTCTAGAAATTCGCTAATGCTGTATTCTTCTTCTTGTGCTGCTTCGTATCGTGCTTGGTAGTGCTCAAAAATAGTCATAATAACCTCCGAAACCCGCTTTAAAAAGGTGCTTACTTTTTGAAGTTTAGTCAGAGATTGATATTTTTGTGCAATAAAATTAAAAATTTAAGTGAAAAAAGATCATGTGGCTAAATTGGCAATTTCGCGCGTATAAAGTCGGTTTGAATTTTATAAAGGCATAAAAAAAGACGCCGAGGCGTCTTTTTAAATCAGCGTATAATAGCTAATTAAGCGAAGTTAGCGTTCGCGAATTCCCAGTTAACAAGCGCCCAAAAACCTTTAAGGTAATCAGGACGAACGTTACGGTAATCAATGTAGTAAGCGTGTTCCCATAAATCCACAGTTAGGATTGGTGTAACACCTTCGTCTGTAAGCGGCGTTGCTGCGTTAGACGTGTTTACGATATCTAATGAACCGTCAGCTAGTTTAACTAACCATGTCCAGCTAGAACCAAAGTTATTAACCGCTTTGTCGTTTAATGCATCTTTAAACGCGTCAAAAGAGCCCCATTTAGCGTTAATAGCGTCAGCGATAGCACCTGTTGGCTCGCCGCCGCCATTTGGAGATAGACAGTTCCAGTAGAAAGTGTGGTTCCAAATTTGTGCAGCGTTGTTAAATACGCCACCTTCAGATGAACAAACAATCTCTTCTAAAGATTTGTTTTCAAATTCAGTACCTGGAATTAAACCGTTTAATTTAACAACGTAAGTGTTGTGGTGCTTACCGTGGTGATACTCAAGAGTTTCTTGTGAAATATGAGGCTCAAGTGCATCAATTGCATATGGTAGTGACGGTAGTTCAAATGCCATTTTTTTATCTCCATCTTCTTTTGGTTGATAACTCGCTTGATAGTACGTAATGCCTGATAGAACAGACCACTTACCTATACCAAACGAAAATATAGTGTTACTATAATTGTTGAGTATTTTACTCAAGTTTAAGCAAACAGCAATGCTATTGCTAAAGACTATTTCAATTGCGGCTTTATTTGCCCATTTTAAGTTATATATCTGTGGCCACAATGATTTATTTCAAGCCCTAGGTATATCAAGCTATCGTCATTTTGAGGTTGTAGATGGAAACCATTGATAAAATTAAACAGCAGATTTCAGAAAACCCAATTATCCTTTACATGAAAGGGTCGCCTAAATTACCAAATTGTGGTTTTTCTTCACAAGCGTCACAAGCTCTAATGTCATGTGGCGAACCATTTGCCTATGTTGATATTTTACTTAATCCAGATATTCGCGCTGAGTTACCAGCATACGCAAATTGGCCTACTTTCCCACAGCTTTGGGTTGAGGGCGAATTAGTAGGTGGTTGTGACATTATCATTGAAATGTTTCAACGTGGTGAATTACAGCCACTGATCACTGAAACTGCAGCTAAGTATAAAGAAGCTGACGCAGAGTAATTGCTACTTTGCTAGATTATTAAAGCCACGTTTTACGTGGCTTTTTTGTGCCTATATATAACTTTATTACGTCTTAATTTCTTGAACAGCCCATCAGTGGGTGATTATTACCATTAATCTGTGCTCAATAGTTTGCAAACTCACCCCTTGCTCCTTGTTTAGGTGCACCTAGTCAGGATAAGTAAGCAACAAGCTACTTAATATAAGCGCGAATTTTAATTAAAATAGGAGTTTTATATCAATGCGCTATAAGACGTAATCATTTTGCGGGGCTAAACGTGTCGCTATCTGCGTTAAATAATTCTTTTTTAGAACAACTAAATAGCGAGTTTTTTGCCCAGCTATCAACACGTTTTTCCAGCCTTACAATAGTTCGCTCAATCAAGCGAATTGGCATTAAATAAAAATTCACTACATCTGCACTAAAAACGACACCACAATTAATAACTATACTAATGAACGCTAAAAAAGCGTGATCCTAAACCTCTAATTTATTTAAAACGCATTAAACTATCTAAATGTTAACTGAACCCGTAGGAAATTAGTGAATATTTATTCATTGGTTTGGTTCTTTACGTTTACGTAAAGGGTATTGCTTTAACGCCTTTGTTTTTACAAAATGTTAAAATTGACACCAGTGTCATGAAAAAATAACGCGCAAATAAGCGCTAAATGTTAAAACTTATGGGTGAAAAAGAAATCTTGCCTTGAAGTGAGAAATATTCAAGAATGTGAATATGTATTCAAAATAATATTGACTCTATTTACTATAGAGGCTAGTTTTGTGCGTCTGTTAGCAAATCGTCGAGCAGTTCATTCACGTTAACAGTGCAGCAAGGGAGGGGTCTATGTTATACGACTCAACATTAGAAAAAGATAATTGTGGCTTTGGCTTAATAGCCCAAGTAAATGGTCAAGCTAGTCATCGGCTTATTCGTACAGCTATTACTGGACTTGATCGCATGCAGCACCGCGGTGGTATTTCTGCCGATGGTAAAACAGGTGACGGCTGTGGTTTATTACTACAAAAACCTGACAGTTTTTTCCGTGCTATTGCGAGTGAGCATAATTGGCACTTAGGTAAAAATTACGCCGTAGGCATGGTTTTCTTAAATTCAGATCCCGTTTTAGCACAAGCTGCAAAACAGGTTTTATGTGAAGAATTAGAACAAGAAACACTTAAAATACTCGGTTGGCGTGAAGTGCCTACTGACCCTTCAATGCTAGGGCCAATTGCTACACAGCAATTACCTGGTTTTGAGCAAATTTTTGTTAGTGCGCCTGAAGGATGGCGTTCTAAAGATTTAGAGCGACGTTTATATGTAGCACGTCGCCGTGCAGAAAAGCGTTTAGCAGAGGATGAGTCGTTTTATATTGCGAGTTTATCGGGGTTAGTGACTATCTATAAAGGCCTTATGATGCCTGCAGATTTGCCTAACTTTTATTTAGACTTAGCTGATATTCGTATGACCAGCGCTATTTGTGTATTCCATCAGCGTTTTTCTACTAATACTCAGCCGCGTTGGCCTTTAGCACAACCATTTAGGTATTTAGCGCATAATGGTGAAATTAATACCATTGAAGGTAACCGCCAATGGGCTCGTGCACGTTCGTATAAGTTTTCATCGCCACTTATTCCTGATTTACAAAGTGCAGCGCCGTTTGTAAACGAAACTGGCTCTGACTCTTCAAGCTTAGATAACATGCTGGAGCTGTTTTTAGCCGGTGGCATGGATTTATTCCGTGCTATGCGTATGCTTGTGCCACCTGCATGGCAGAAAAACCGTGCTATGGATGATGACTTACGCGCATTTTACGACTTTAACTCTATGCATATGGAACCGTGGGATGGCCCTGCGGGCATTGTTATGTCTGATGGGCGTTTTGCAGCCTGTAACCTTGACAGAAATGGCCTGCGTCCAGCGCGCTATGTTATTACTCAAGATGGCTTTATTACACTTGCCTCTGAGGTAGGGATTTGGGATTACACTGCAGATGAAGTGGTTGAAAAAGGCCGTGTAGGGCCAGGTGAGCTGTTAGTAATTGATACTAAATTAGGCAAAATTTGGCACTCAGACGAAATCGACCAAGATTTAAAATCGCGTCATCCTTATAAGTCATGGCTTGAAGAAAACGTTAAACGTTTAACCCCGTTTGAAGAGCTTACCGAGCAAGATGCGGGTAATCGCTCATTTGATGACGAAACACTTGTTAAATACCAAAAAATGTTTGGTTACACTAACGAAGAGCTCGATAGTGTTATTCGCGTAATGGGTGAAAATGGCCAAGAAGCAACAGGCTCTATGGGTGATGACACGCCATTTGCAGTACTTAGCGAAGGGCATCGTTCATTGTACGATTACTTCCGCCAAAAGTTTGCACAAGTGACTAACCCGCCAATCGACCCGCTGCGTGAAAACCACGTAATGTCACTGGCAACGTGTATTGGTAGTGAGCAAAACGTATTTAATGAAACCACAGGCCACGCTAAGCGCCTACAGTTTGATACGCCAATTTTAATGTATGCAGACATGCAGCAGCTACTAAATGCCGATGACGAGCATTACAGCTACTGTAAAATTGATATTACATACACAGCAGAGGAAGGTTTAGAAAAAGCGGTTGCACGTATTTGCGACGCTGCACAAGAAAAAGCAGCAGCCGGCTGTGTAATGCTTATTTTATCTGACCGTAACTTTAGCGAAACCCAATTACCAATTCCTGCTGCTATGGCGGTAGGTGCTGTACAAAAACGTTTAGTAGATAATAACTTACGTTGTGAGTCTAATATTATTATTGAAACGGGTAGCGTACGCGATGCACACCAATTTGCCGTATTACTTGGTTTTGGTGCAACCGCAATTTACCCATACCTTGCATACGAGTCACTGGTTGCGATGAGCGACAGTAAAGTGATTGATAAGTCGTACTGCGAAGTGACGCTTTCGTACCGAAAAGCCATTAATAAAGGCTTGTACAAAATTATGTCTAAAATGGGCATAAGCACAATTGCATCGTACCGTTGTTCAATGCTTTTTGAAGCGGTTGGTCTATCTGATGCTATGGTAGACATGTGCTTTAAAGGTGTGGCAAGTCGTATTAAAGGCGCCTGTTTTAGCGATTTTGATATTGATCAGCAAAAGCTACATAAACTTGCTTTTAGTAAACGTAAGTTACTGAGCCATGGCGGTTTATTAAAATACGTTCACGGTGGTGAATACCACGCTTACAACCCAGATGTTATTCAAACGCTACAAAAGGCCGTACGTTCAGGCGATTATAAAGACTACGCAGCCTATGCTGATTTAGTTAATAACCGTCCTATTGCAACGCTGCGCGATATGTTAGCGCTTAAATTACCTGAAAAAGGCATTAGCATTGATGATGTTGAGCCGGCTGAATTTTTATACCAGCGCTTTGACTCTGCAGCTATGAGTATTGGTGCACTTTCGCCTGAGGCGCATGAAGCGCTTGCCATTGCAATGAACCGCTTAGGCGGGTGTTCAAATTCTGGTGAAGGTGGCGAAGATAAGCTGCGCTACAACACCGAGAAAAACTCACGTATTAAACAAGTTGCCTCGGGTCGTTTTGGTGTAACGCCACACTACCTTCGTAATGCGGATGTAATTCAAATTAAAGTGGCGCAGGGTGCTAAACCTGGCGAAGGCGGGCAGTTACCAGGCGAAAAAGTAACGCCGTATATTGCAAAGCTTCGTTATTCGGTTCCCGGTGTAACATTAATTTCACCACCACCGCATCACGATATTTACTCAATTGAAGATTTAGCCCAGCTAATATTCGATTTAAAACAAGTAAACCCAGAAGCGATGATATCGGTGAAGTTAGTATCTGAGCCGGGTGTAGGCACAATTGCCACAGGTGTAGCTAAAGCGTACGCCGACTTAATTACTATCTCAGGTTACGATGGTGGTACTGGTGCAAGCCCATTAACGTCAGTTAAATACGCGGGTAGCCCATGGGAGCTTGGCCTTGCAGAAACCCAGCAAGCGCTTGTTGAAAATGGTCTTCGTCACCGTATTCGCCTGCAAACAGATGGTGGTTTAAAAACAGGTTTAGATATCATTAAAGCCGCTATTTTAGGTGCAGAGAGCTTTGGCTTTGGCACAGGCCCGATGGTGGCGCTAGGTTGTAAATACTTACGTATTTGTCATTTAAATAACTGTGCGACCGGTGTTGCAACGCAAGATGAAACACTTCGTCAAAAGCATTACCACGGCTTACCAGAAATGGCGATGAACTACTTTAAGTTTATAGCCCAAGAAGCACGTGAAATTATGGCAAGCTTAGGTGTTGCTAATCTAACTGACTTAATTGGCCGTTTAGACTTATTAGAAGCGATTGAAGGTAAAACAGCGAAGCAAAAGAAAATAGATTTATCGTCTGTAATTGCTCAGCCAAATAACCCAACGGGCGAAACCTTATTTTGCAGCGCACCAAATAGCTCGCATTATTTAGGTGAACTTAACGAAACGTTACTAGGTAAAGCGCAACAAGCGATTGATACCTCATCGGGTATTTCGCTCGTGAGCCGCATATGTAATACAGACCGTTCAGTGGGCGCAATGCTGTCGGGTTACATAGCTTCTAAGCACGGCAATCAAGGTATGGCTGCAGATCCAGTATCTATTGAGCTACATGGTACAGCAGGGCAATCATTTGGTGTTTGGAATGCCGGTGGCCTTGAAATGACCCTTATTGGCGATGCAAACGACTACGTGGGTAAAGGCATGGCTGGTGGTAAGCTTGTTATACGTCCACCACTGGGATCATCGTTTGAAAGTCATAAAGCAACCATTGCTGGTAACACATGTTTGTACGGTGCTACGGGTGGTAAGTTATTTGCCGCAGGCTGTGCTGGTGAGCGTTTTGCAGTGCGTAACTCTGGCGTGCAAGCCGTTGTTGAAGGCGTGGGTGATAACGGCTGTGAATACATGACTGGCGGCGTTGTATGTGTGCTAGGTAATGTAGGCGTTAACTTTGGTGCGGGTATGACAGGTGGTTTTGCTTATATTTTAGATGAGCGAAGTGACTTTGAAAAACGCATTAATCCAGAGCTTGTAGAAGTAGTAACACTTGATGATTTAAGTTCGCACCAAGAGCATTTGCGTGGCTTAATTGCCGAGCATTTAGAGCTAACGGGTTCATGTCGAGCAGAAACCATTTTAGCTAATTTTGAACTGTACTTACCTATGTTCAAACTAGTTAAACCAAAATCAAGTGATGTAAAAAGTTTACTCGGGCACCGCGCTCGCAGTAGCGCAGAACTTCGTGTTCAAGCGCAATAAGGGGGCAGTATGAGCGAAAATGTATATCAATTTATAGACGTGCAGCGTGTTGATCCGCGCAAAAAACCAATCTCGTCGCGTAAAAAATCTTTCGTGGAAATTTACGAACCCTTTTCTGAGAATCAGGTAAATTCACAAGCTGACCGTTGTTTAGATTGTGGTAACCCTTACTGTGAATGGAAATGCCCAGTGCATAACTACATTCCGCAGTGGTTAAAATTAATTAGAACTGGCCGTATTTTAGAAGCGGCTGAGCTTTCTCATCGTACAAACAGTTTACCTGAAGTGTGTGGACGCGTATGTCCACAAGACAGACTGTGTGAAGGTTCATGTACGCTTGATGAAGAGTTTGGCGCAGTAACGATAGGTAATATTGAAAAATACATTACCGATACCGCATTTAAAATGGGCTGGAAACCAGACATGTCATACGTGACATGGACGGATAAAAAAGTAGCTATTATTGGTGCGGGTCCGGCTGGTTTAGGGTGCGCAGATATTTTAGTGCGTAACGGTGTAAAGCCAGTGGTTTTTGACCGTCACCCAGAAATTGGTGGATTACTTACTTTTGGTATCCCTTCTTTTAAACTTGAAAAAGAAGTAATGCAAAAGCGCCGTGAAATTTTCACCGAAATGGGTGTGGAATTTAAGCTAAACGTCGAAGTGGGTGTAGATATCACTATGGACGAAATTTTAGCTGACTACGACGCGGTATTTTTAGGTGTAGGTACGTATCAGAGTATGCGTGCTGGTCTTGAAAACGAAGACGCGCCAGGCGTACACGACGCACTGCCATTTTTAATTGGTAACACAAATCGCGTTATGGGTTACGATGAAAAAAACCAAGCGTGCATTGATATGGCCAATCAAAAGGTTGTGGTACTTGGCGGTGGTGATACCGCGATGGACTGTGTGCGAACGTCTATTCGCCAAAATGCAGCTAAAGTAACCTGTGCTTATCGTCGTGATGAAGAAAATATGCCAGGCTCTAAGCGTGAAGTTAAAAACGCTAAAGAAGAAGGTGTAAACTTTACCTTTAATGTACAGCCAACGGGTATTGTACTTGATGATAATGGTCATGTTGCAGGCGTTAAAATGGTTAAAACACAACTGGGTGAGCCTGATGAAAACGGCCGTAGCCGAGCAGAAGTTGTACCAGGCTCTGAGCACGTACTTGAGGCAGACCAGGTTATTATGGCGTTTGGCTTTAAACCACACAAAATGGACTGGTTAGAAAAGTATGATGTAGAAATTAACCACTGGGGCGGCATTAACGCACCAGAGCAAGGTGAATTTACTCATCAAACAACTAATCCGAAAATATTTGCAGGTGGCGATATAGTGCGAGGCTCTGATTTAGTGGTAACGGCTATTTTTGAAGGACGTAACGCTGCTGAAGGTATTATGGATTATTTAGAGGTTTAATTATCTCGCTAAGTTTTAAATATAATAAAGGCAAGCCAACTGGCTTGCTTTTTTTTTTGCTTTTTTCAAATAAAAAAGTATTAAAAAATTGTCATTAACCAATAATTAACGTGTAAATCTTGCTTAAAGTACTATTTCAGTACAAACTTGCTGCTAAATTCTTTTTTAAATCCTCGGAAAATGAGCTTTTAAAGCTCGCTTGCAAATAAAAAATAATAATATGAATGCATACTCAGACAACAGAGAAAGAAAGCTAATTGTTCGCTTTTTTTCGACCATCGGATTTATAGCTACCTTCGCTATGGCGTGTAATGCACTGTCTAATGCTGATGTAGTGCTTGGTATTATGCTGCTAGTTTCAGCTGGTTTTTATGCGTGGGCTTTTAGCCTTTACCGCGCAGTCGAAAAATCAGCAACCACCATTTTATATAACCTTTACTGTTTAATGCTGTATTTAGTGATCTCGGGCGGAGCTGAAGGTACTGGGCCAATTTGGATATTTATTGTATCACCGGTGACTTACTCTATTAGAGGCCTTAAAAAAGGAACATTTGATATTGTTGCCTTTTTATTTGCCGTGATCGCCGGCTTTATTATTACAGATAACTTTAATATTTATGATTATCAGCCTGAAGCACTTCCACTAAGGGTGGTCATTTCTTTTATTATTGTTGCTTTATTAAGTGGTTTTTATGAGCGCTCACGCGAAAAATACAATGAAAAAATAGTCGCGCTGAGTCAAAAAAATGAGCGCCTTGCCACAATAGATCACTTAACTGATTTACCTAACAGACGTTTTATGATGAAAGAACTTGCTGAGCTTAAACATCTTCATAAAAAAACTAAGCAGCCTTATGTAATTTTGCTAGCTGATGTTGATAATTTCAAAAACATTAATGATAACTACGGCCACGACTTTGGTGATGAAGCGTTAACCCAACTTGCCAATATTTTAAAAAAGAGCATGCCAAAGCAAGGTATTGCTTCTCGGTGGGGCGGTGAAGAGTTTTTAATTGCACTACCAAACAGCGACAAAGATCAGGGGCAAAGTATTGCAGAAAAAATTCATGCAGAATTACAAAAAAATCCAGTGCGCATGAGTGGGAAATCGGTGGTATTAACTATAAGTATGGGGCTTGTGCAAAGCCAGTTAGATACAACCATAGCCCAAGACATAAAGCTTGCCGACGAGCGATTATACAAAGCAAAAGAGCAAGGTAAAAATAGAACTTGCTCTTAACGCTTGCGTTAGTTAATCCATAGAAAAACTATCAAGGTTGGGGCGGCTTTTACTTTTTCGCCGCTGTAAACTTAAATAGCACATTGCACTGCACAGTATCTGTGCTAATAAAAGTAACCATTGATTATTAGCCACTATGTTGCCAATAATAAACCACTGCCAAACACTCACCGTTACTTGATAAACCAATATAAGTTTTAAAAAGCTAAAGAGTTTTAGCTTAAATTCTGCGTGCTTAAACTTACTAAACCCAATAAGCAAAAAGCTCAAAACAACAAGTAGCCACCCAATAACATGGCAAAAATTTATCAGCATGCTTTGCATTTAAAACGTCTCTCCACTGTTGAAGCAAAAGTATAACTTAGGCGTGCGCCATAATAAGCTCTTTAGCATTTGCTTTAGCGGTTTTACTTATATTATCGCCGCCAAGTAAGCGTGCAATTTCATTAATACGGCCGTCTTTATTTAGGCTGAGCATTTGAGTAAAGGTCTCGCCTTGTGCTATTTCTTTTGCTACAAAAAACTGCTGATGCGCACTACTTGCAACCTGGGGTAAATGGGTTACACAAATAACCTGTGTTGATTTTCCTAGTTGGCGTAGTAACTTCCCTACAGAGGAGGCGGTAGGACCTGATATACCTACATCCACTTCGTCAAAAATAAGCGTTGGCGTAGTCACTTTTTGGGCAATGATCACCTGTATGGCAAGGCTAATACGCGACAGCTCACCACCCGAGGCAACTTTAGCTAAAGGTTGTAATGGCTGCCCAGGATTAGTAGAGACCAAAAACGAGACGCTATCAAAACCTAATGCATTGGGTTGGCGCTCAGCTTCTTGGGTAAGCTGAATTTCAAAGACCCCATTTTCCATTGATAAATTAGCCATGCTTTCACTAATTAATTGATTTAATGTATTAGCATATTTATGGCGACTTTCGCTTAGCTGATCACTGGCGTGCTGGTATGCACTTAGCGCATTAGTTATTTCATCGTCTAATTGCGCCAAACGTGAGCTATTGTTACTAATTGATTCTAGCTCTTGTGTTAAACCTTGATGAAACTCAACCAGCTCTTGAGGTTTTATATGATGCTTACGGGCTAAGTCCATCGCGCCACTTAAGCGCGCTTCTACTTCTGTTAATCTAGCAGGGTCTAAGTCGGCCTGCTCTGCGTAGTTTCTTACTTCTCTGCTTGCTTCTTCAACTTGCACTGCGGCTTCATCTAATAATGCAGCTACACTTGCTAAGCTTTCGTCATAATTTGCAAGCTCGGCAAATTGCTGAGCGCTGTGTTGCAGCATTGAACAGGCATTTTGCTCATCACTTTCGTATAAATGTTGAAGTTCGCGCTGGCAGGCTTCTAAAATGGTTTGGCTATTACTTAGCTTGTAATGTTCGGCTTCTATTTGTTCAAACTCGCCGTCTTGTAAGGCAAACTCATCTAATTCGGCAACTTGGTATTCGAGTAATTGTTTTTGAGCGGCTTGTTGTAATTGCTGTTGCTCAAGCTGTTTAAATTCTTTTTGCAGGTTTGCATATAATTTAAAGCTTTGGCTAACCGCTTTTACAAGCTGATTATGGCCTGCGTAGGCGTCTAGCAGTTGCAGCTGGTGTTCAGCTTTTAAAAGGTGCTGATGAGCGTGCTGTCCGTGTATAGAAATTAAATACTGTCCCAGCTCTTTAAGTTGAGCTGCTGTAACAGCGCTGCCATTAATATAGCTTTTGCTACGGCCATTTTTACATACAACGCGTCTAAGTAGGCATTCGTTGTCGTTACTCGTTAGCATGTGTTGTTCTAAAAATGCTTTAGCAAGAGGAAGGGCAGTTAAATCAAATTGTGCGCACACTTCTGCTTTATCTGTGCCAGGGCGAACCGCCGACGCTTCAGCGCGCTCGCCTAAACACAGTGAAAGTGCATCAATGGCAATCGATTTACCCGCGCCGGTTTCACCCGTGATCGCCGTCATGCCGTTATGCCACTCAGTGCTTAAGTTACTTACAATTGCAAAATTTTTAATTTCTAAACCAATTAACATACTGTTCATCCATCCAGTGAATTAACTGTTAATTTATACAGTGTTTAGGTTTTTTGCAAATTAATTTTTTACTTTTTAAGCAACACTCGCATTTTGAGAAAACTGACTATCAGAGTCAGTACTTTCATCAGAAGGGGTTTCGTCAGTATTTTCAAGGCTTTCGCTTGGGTTTTCAGGTGTGTCAGTTTTAATTTGTACAATCAATGAGGGTAAAATTTCGTGATAAAACGCTTTATTATAAAGTATGCCTTGCTGGGGTAACTCACTCACAAAGTACTGTATATTATCTTGAAGCGCTTGGGCGTTTTCACTTTGCAGTGCTTTTTGAAACTCAATCGAAAGCGTGCTCACTAAGCTGTCGCTAATATCTTCTAAATGTTGTAGGTTTTCATCTGTATGGGGCTGAACCACAAAAAAATTGGCCACAATTGCCTGAATTTGCGCTACATACTTAGGTCTTATTATTTTGGCTTCTAATAAATTGTTTAGCTTGGTTTTGAGGCGAGTGTTTACTTGGGCAACACGTTCGTTAAATTGTTTTTTCTTGGTTTCTAACGCTTTTTTTCTATTGTTTTCAACTCTAATATACGCGCCAAGCAAAGTGATAAGTAATAACAAAGCAAAGATAACAACATAAGTCATTGCTAGATATTCCTAGTTTGATTAATTTTTATTTGTCTTGTATTTTGCGCTAAAGCACTACGCTTGGCAATAAAATTAGTATAAACGGCTGCCCCAATTAAGTTTAGTACGTAAAACGTTGTAGTAAGAGTAGTTTTTTGGGTGAATTAAGCGCAGTTTTCTGTCGGCTTTTTTAATAACCACTTCATCACCGGGTAAAACGGCAAGCACTACATGGCTGTCGCAACTGACTTGTAAGCTGTCGGTGTTCTCAAGGCTTAACTTTAAGCGTACCTCGTTATCGGCATCAACCACTAAGGGTCTGCTTGATAATGTATGCGGGAACATAGGCACTAACGAAATTGCATTAAGCTCAGGTGTTAAAATGGGCCCGCCACCCGATAAAGAATAAGCTGTAGAGCCGGTAGGGGTTGATACAATTAAACCGTCAGAGCGCTGAGAAAACACAAAGTCGTTATTTATAAAAGCCTCAAACTCAATCATGTGGGCAACTTTGTCGGCATGTAGCACCGCTTCGTTAACGGCTGAATTTGCACTTTTAAGTTCGTTATGGCGATATACTTCTACCTCGAGCAAAAAGCGTTTTTCTTCTAAATATTCGCCGCTTAACACTTGCTCTAGGCTACCTTCAAAGCCTTCTGGGTTTAAATCGGTTAAAAACCCTAAATTACCTCTGTTTACGCCTATTACAGCTACGTCAAAGCGTGCCAGTACGCGTGCAGCACCAAGCATATTGCCATCACCCCCTACAACAATAGCAAGGTCGGCTTGCTCGCCTAAGCTAACAAGGTCAACTTGATGAGTATCAGGGACATCCGATAACTGCCCACCGGTGCGCTTTTCTACAATCACGGTAAAGCCAAGAGCCGATAAAAAAGTATGTAAACGCTGTAACGTAGCCGCAGCTTTAGGGTGGTTTGGTTTACCTATAAGGCCAATAGTTTTAAACGGTGAGTGCATAACGGCTGCAATAAAAAGTAATAATATTTTTGTAGGGTAACTCAAAACAGAAGTGTTTGAAAACACAGATTTACCAATATGATAATGATTCAATTACGCCTGTATATTGCCAAGCTCACCTAAGAGCTGATTATTGGCTCAACAGATTAAATTACCCCTTTAATTTTTATATTTAATGCTTAAAAATAGTTGCAGCAGTGTTTTATTGTAATGCATGCAACAACATATTCACTTAAAGCGTGCTTTAGGCTTGAATTTGTTTTAACTGCCCCGATATCTCTTTCATGCAACAAGATGTAGATAACATGAATATAAACCCGCGAGATCAACAAATTTTTTCAGCAGTGATGAGCCTTTATTGTAATGGTGAAGGGTTACCCGTTCCATCAACAAAAATAGCGAAGCAAAAAGGCATGGCGGTTTGTTCTGCCACGGTACGAAATGCTATGGCGCGACTTGAAAAAGTAGGCTTGTTATATTCCCCTCATACATCGGCAGGGCGTGTGCCTACAAACCAAGGGTTTGATTATTGGTTTGATGAGTTTTTTCCGTTAGCTGAAATAGCTAATTACTGGCAGCCACAACAAGCACAACTTGTGGAGCTGGCCCATGGATTAAGTAAAAAGTACCAAGTATGTTGTTGTGTAGGCTTACCCCAAGCAAGCTCACAACAAGTGTTTAGAGTAGAAGTGCTTGAGTTTGATTCTAACGATTGGCTTGTACTGCTAATAGATAGAGCAGGGCAAAGCCATAATATTTGTATCAACAAACCTGATGATTCCTCAGATGCCGTGCGTTATCAATTTGCAACTTGGTTAAACACAGTATTTAGCCAACAAACCTTAATGGAAGGTTTGTACAGAATGCAAGCAATGGCAAACACCGCACCGCGTAATTGCCATGACTCACTGACACAGTGGACGCGCCAGCTTAGTCATAAGCTTGGATCAGATAACAGTATTGTAGTAGGCGAAAACTATTTATATAAAAAGGTCGATTGCGAACAAAGCTTAAATATTGGCGTTTCATTTTTAAATTTTGTCGAAGATAAACTCGCATTTAAAAACGGGGTATCAGTTTTAAACACTGAAAACTTACCGTTTACAGAGTGTAATGAGCTAATAGTAATTAGTGTGCCGTACTTTCAAAATCAAGAGTATCAAAGCCGCTTTTGCGTAATTTGCCCTAAATCGGCGCAAATTGAACAATTAATCCAAGAATTTAAATTATTAGAGCCATCTAACTCTTGAATCTTTTTATTCAATCCCCATAATTACCGCAGTTGTAAAGAATTGGAGCACGTATTTTATGTCTGAGCAGACACAAAACCCAGAGCAAGAAGTAGAACTAAACGAAGAAGTAGCTCAAATGGAAGCTGATGTTGAAGCAGCAGTAGAAGCCGCAGAGCAACACGAAGCAGACCAAGAGCAAAGCCCTGAAGCTGAAATTGCAATGCTATACGCAGAGCTTGAAGCCGCTAAGCAAACCATTGCGGATCAAAAAGACAGCGTAGTACGCGCCGCCGCAGATGTAGATAACATTCGTCGTCGTGCTGCACAAGATGTAGAAAAAGCACATAAATTTGCACTGGAAAAGTTTGCTAACGAATTACTTCCAGTAATCGATAACCTAGAGCGCGCTATTGAGTTTTCTGATAAAGAAAACGAAACCTTAAAGCCATTGCTTGAAGGTATTGATATGACAGTTAAAAGCTTTAACGATGCGGTTGCAAAGTTTGGCGTTGAAATTGTTAACCCACAAGGTGAGCAATTTAATCCAGAATTCCACCAAGCAATGTCTATCCAACCAAGTAACGATGTTTCACCAAACACGGTACTTGCAGTAATGCAAAAAGGATACACATTAAATGGTCGTTTATTACGCCCTGCAATGGTTATGGTATCTAAAGCAGCAGACGCTTAATTAGTCACTGTTTATAAAAAATGCCTCATTATGAGGCATTTTTTTTGTCTATTTTATAGTGGATTAACTGCACCAGCATAGTTAATAGCACGGCGCTAAACATTAAGCTTGAAAACGGCACAGCACTTTTAGCATGCACCACTGCAAGCAATGGACCAACGAGCGCGCCACTGCCAAAGCGCAGCGTTCCAATAACAGCGGTGGCGGTACCGGTGTTTTTTTCAAACTTCATTAATATTAATGAATCAGCATTACTTGCTGTTACCCCTAGGCTCATCATTAAAGGCGCAATGGCCGCTACAATGTAATATAAAGAAAGCTGCAATAAGCTAAACATAAGCAGTGCCAGCCCAGAGGCAAAGCCACATACAAGCCCTATGTACAGCATTTTTCGAGAGCCAATTCTTGGTACAATTCGGGTATTTAAAAAGTTACCACACATAAGTGCCATGACATTAAATGCGAATAAAATACCAAATAATTGCTCAGATACATTATATAAATCTAGGTATACAAAAGGCACTGAGGTTAAAAAGCAAAAAAAGCCAAACGAGACAAACATAGAGCTTAATATGTCTGCACGTGCATCTTTATTACTAAGTACCGTTTTATAGCTGTTGAAAAACAAGGCTAGGCCTTTTTTCTCATTTTTATGAATGGGGATATCAATTAAATACACTTGTACAAACGCTAAAATTAAAAAGCTATAGGCAGCAAGAACCAAAAATATGGTTGACCATACCGAGAACCCTAAAATAAACGACCCCACAGAGGGGGCAACTAAGGGCGCTACCATCATAATCATAGATACATACGACATGCCTTTAGCGGTGTTTTTTTGATAAATATGCCTAATTACGCCAGGCACAACCACCGTAGCTGCCGCGCCGGTGAATGCTTGCACGGCTCTAAGTACCCAAAAGGTGTGTATTTCGGTGGTAAAAGCCAGCGCAAAAGAGCTTGCACCAAATAAGGTTAAGCCAATACGGGCTAGTTTTCGTCGTCCGAGTTGATCGGCAATAGGGCCAAAAAATAACATGCCTAGCGAGTAGCCAGCCAAATAAATACTTAGCGAAATTTGTACATTTGGCATAGTGGTTTGTAAATCGTTCGCAATAACCAACATGGCCGGTAAGTACATGTCTATAGCCAGCGGCGTAATAGCAACAATACTGGCTAACAAAGGTAACAAAATTCGGGTATTAAAAGACGAGGCCGAGGCGTCCATGTAGTCACTCAACATTCACTAAAAACAAGGCTTATAGTGTAACAGGGCTATGCAAGGGTATAAACTTAGTTTGTCTGGCAAGGTCATTTATTTATTAAAAATAAAAAGCGGCGTAATAAAGAGCAAAGATTCTAAACTGGCACCGTGTTTGCTATTCTACAACTAATAAAAATTAAAGACTTGAAGGAAACACCATGAAAAAACTAGCCCTTGCCTTACTCGCAACCGCAGTTTTAGCCGGCTGTAAAACATCGCCTACGGGGCGTACTCAAATAGCCCTGTATTCAGAGCAACAAATGAGTGAAATGGGCACCGCAAGTTTTGCTCAAATGAAGGAGTCACAGCCAATCAATAAAGATGCAAAAACCAATGCGTATGTAAATTGTATTGCTGAAAAGGTCGTGGCTGTTTTACCAAAAGAATACGCCTCACAAAATTGGGAAGTCGTGGTATTTGAAGATGAGTCGGCAAATGCCTTTGCATTACCAGGTGGCTACATAGGTGTTCATACGGGGTTATTAAAAATAGCCACCAATCAAGATCAGCTTGCAACCGTACTAGGGCACGAAGTAGGCCACGTTATAGCAGAGCATTCAAATGAGCGTGTATCGCAAAGCTCAATTTTAGATACCGGTATGCAATTAGGCAGCGCAGCGCTTGAAATGGGCAACGTACAATACCGCAACGAAATTATGCAAGGTTTAGGCTTAGGGGCGCAGTACGGCGTAGTTTTACCATTTAGCCGTTCACACGAATCAGAGGCCGATACCATTGGCTTAGATTTAATGGCGCAGGCTGGCTTTAACCCACAAGAGTCGGTAACGCTTTGGCAAAATATGAGCGCAGCAGGCAGTGGTAGCACACCTGAGTTTTTATCTACTCACCCTGCACCGAGCAATCGAATTAATAATTTACAAGCACAAATGAGCGAAGCACTTAGCGAGCAAAGTACGGCTAAATCGCAGGGTAAAAACCCGCAATGTACGCTGTAAATTAGTTTTATATAAAAAGCCCCTGTAAGCAGTTTACTTACAGGGGCTTTATTTTATTAAGTATCAAGCTATTAATCACTTAGTGCTTGTTTAAACACTGCCTTAAATCGCTCAAAATCTTCTACTTGCGGTAAATGACCTAAATTATCAAGCTCAAACAGTTGCGCATCAGGAATGAGCGCAGCAGCGTGTTTTCCTAATTTGTCGTAACGCCCCAGCTGATAATCTATCCCGTCTTTTTTCCAGTTTCGGCCAGGGCCTGTTCTGTCACGCGTACCAATAATTAATTTAACGGGCACGGTTAAGTCTTTAAATTCAGTGATCACCGGTTGGGTGAAAATCATATCGTAGGTTTTAGCGTTAACCCAAGCAATTTGCTCTTTATCTGGGCCTTGTATTTGCCCTGTAATAAAGTCGGTTAATGCTGAATACTGGGTATTCCATTGACCATCGTAGTAGTTTTTTTGCTGGTACTTTTTAACACCTTCGGGCGTTTTGTTAAGCTCATTTTTATAAAAAAAGTTGGTGTCTTTGTATTTTACATAGTGTAAGTAGTTCTCAAGCCCTATTGGATTAAGCAAAATCAGTTTAGTGGTTGTATCTGGGTACATTAGTGCAAAACGGCTCGCTAGCATTCCCCCCATAGAGTGGCCAACAACAATCGACTTTTCAAGTTTTAGCGAGTCCATTAATGCATGTGTATGATGCGCAAGCGCCGCAAATGAATATTGATAGTTAGTGGGCTTTGAAGATTTACCAAAACCAATTTGATCGGGGATCAGCACCCCAAATCCAAGCGACTGTAAGTAACGGGCTGTGGGGCTCCAGTAGTCGGCATTAAAGTTTTTACCGTGCATTAGCGTCACTGTTGGCATATTTTTTTGCGTGGGTTTTAAATAAATATACGCCATTTTTAGTGATTGCTTTTGTGATGCAATATCAAAATAATTTACTTTAAAATCATACTGGTAATTTGTTAAAAGTGCATCGTAAGAGAGGGTTTTAGAGGGTTCTGTACTACTGGCAAATGCATTATTAGTAAAGGCTAATAATGCAGACAAACAAATAACTTTAATCGCTGGCATTTCCTTACTCCTATTAAAGGCAAGCACACGGCTTTAATTAAAGTAAGACAATAACTAAGTATTAAAGGCTGTTCAATTAAATAGTTTTCATGGCAAAAAAAAGAGCACTGTTTAAGTGCTCCGTTTAAAAGTAATGTTGACTCTGTTTTACACTGTAAGGGCTTAAAAAGTCCACTCAACGTGTATTTGTGGAACCGATTCAGTGACCTCAGTGCCTAGCTTGTTATGCCAGTATTGCAGTTCCATACCCAGTAATAGGGTGTTTTCTTTCATCTCTAACGCGTGGCCCATATCCCATACTAAAATAGGCTGTGCAAGTATCCACGCTTCTACGTCGTTACCAAACTCATCTTCGCGCTCTGCAATGTACTCAGCGTGTCCTTTAAAGCTAAATTTTTGCGAGCCTAGGGTAAACGGGTATTCAAAGGCTACATCAAACATCCAGCTGTTAGTTTCAATAGGGGCACCGCCTTTGGCTACGCCTTCACTGTCATCAATATAGGCAGTGACAAGTGTTTGAAAAAAGTTGAACCCAGGTACATCCCAGCTTAATTTAACACCCGGTAGGTATTTCATCATTTTGGCATCGCCAGCAACGTTAATTCCGCCAGTAAGGCCTACATCTAATAATGCACCAGCGCCAATTTTCTCACCGCTAATAGCCGATAAGCTTAGCGTTGAATACCATTCGCCGTAAAAGTCGCTATCTTGGTAGCCGTCGGTTGTATCGTCTTTGCTGTAATCAATAAAGAAAAAGTTATCACCGTAATCATAGCCCGATGCATGTTGCAGCGAGTAAACAGTAGTGTCTGATTCTTGGTTGGTAAATGGGTTTTTTTGGTCGCCATTATTAACATGTAATGCGGTACTGCTCCAATTAGCAGCAAGGGCAGAAGATGATAAAGCGATTGACGTAAGGGTAACGAGGGGAAGTATTTTTTTTAATTTCATAATCTGTATTTAACTATAATTTCAGTGACACGCGAAAGCGCGCATTATAGCACAAGGTATTGATTTGTAGATTATTATTTTAACATATGTTGCAGCTTATTTATTAAGCTGCAACATAAGGTTTTGCACAAAGTTTAGGCTTTATTGCGGCGCAAACAAATAACGGCAATGGCAGTAAAGGCTAAAATAAAGCAGTAGTAAGATGACGTTGATACTTCCCACGGGCTAATTTTAAACGTAGCACCTAACAGTAATGCTTGAGCACCATAGGGCAGTGAGCCTTGCGTAACACAAGCAAAAATATCAAGTAAACTTGCAGAGCGTTTACCACTTATTTCGCCATCATCAGCAAGTTTTTTAGCAATAGGACCTGCAACAATAATTGATACCGTGTTATTGGCTATACACACGTTGCTGGTTAATACCAACGCAGCTATACCAAGCTGATCAGCTACTTTGCGGTGCCACTTGGCAATCACTTTTGTAATGGCTTGAATTTTTTGTGCCAGAAAATCAAGGCCGCCGTTAATACGAATGAATTCAGATAAGCCACCAATAAACATAGAAAGTAAAAATATTTCCTGCATATCGGTAAAGCCTTTGTAAATATCTTTTACAAAGCTTGCGCCTTCGTAGCTGCCGGTAAAGCCCATTAGCGCAGCAAATACAATACCGCTAAATAGCACCACAAACACGTTCATACCGGCAACAGCCAATACTAAAATAAAGGCATAAGGTAGCACTAATAATAAATCAAAATCTTTAGTTTCTACTGCTTGTGGAGCAGGTGTTAAATAAAGCAGCAAAGCAATGGTTAATACGGCAGCAGGAACCGCTATTTTTAAGTTTTCTTTAAACTTGTCTTTCATTTCACAGCCTTGCGTACGCGTTGCCGCAATGGTTGTGTCTGAAATAATAGAAAGGTTATCACCAAACATTGCGCCCGATACTATAGTACCGGCCATTAGCGCAGGGTCGATGCCTGTTTTAACGGATACCGCATAAGCAATTGGCCCTATAGCACCAATGGTACCCATTGATGTACCCATTGCAGTAGAGACAACCGCAGCAATTAAAAATAGCCCAGGTAATAACAGCGACGGGGGAATAAGTGACAAACCAGCGTTTACAACCGCATCCACACCACCGGTGGCACTTGCTACTGCCGAAAATGCACCAGCAAGTAAATAAATTAAACACATGGTAATAATGTTGTTGTGTCCTGCGCCTTTAATAAAGGTTTCAACACATTGGTTTACAGTGCCTTTGTTTAAAATAAAGGCAAGCATAATAGCGGGTAGTATAGCAACCGGTGCTGGGAGCTGGTAAAAAGCGTAATCAACCCCTTGCGATTGTAAATATAAACCTGAGCCTAAAAAAAGGGCAACAAAGGTAAGAAGGGGAAGCAAAGATAGAATTGCTTTGTTTTTATTAAATGTTGGCTGCATTGTATTCCTCATAACCAGTTAGTATAACCACAGCCAAAACTCCTCTTTTAGCTGAATTTAGTAGATCACTCTTTAATAAAAAAGTTGATGACCACAGCGCCCGCAAGCCAAAGACCAAATCGACGCGAAAGAGAAGTTTAAATGTATAGATGGCTAAAGTAAACTGGTATTGTTATTATTATTTAATTAAGGGCTTACCTGACTATTGCACGACTTTTAGATAATATCTACCGGTGTGCGATTATATGCGGCTAATAATTGCTCAAAGCAAGTTTAGGGCGGCAAATTAGTCAGGGTACGCAACAACAGATCCAACTAAATCAGATTAAGGCAATAACAATGAATCGAATAGGTGTTTTTGGTGCTAACGGCAGAATGGGCTTAGCCCTATTAGAAGCCGCGACAATTAAAGAGCAAGCACAACTTGGTGGTGCGTATGTTCGCAGCAGCTCATCGTTATTGGGTATTAATGTAAATCAAGTAAACAGTTCAGCCGACAAATCCATTAGCTTTAGCGACGAGAGCAAGGTTGCTGATGTTGATGTACTTATCGACTTTACGTTACCAGCAGGTATGCGCAATCACTTAAAAACAGCGCTCGATAAAAAACTGCCTATGGTTATAGGCACCACAGGTTTAACTAGCGAAGACATGGCATTATTAGAAAATGCTGCTAAACATATTCCTATTGTGTTTGCGCGTAACTACAGCGTTGGCGTTAATGTGCTACTTAACCTAGTGCAAACAGCGGCCACTAAGTTTGGTGATGACCTAGATATAGAAGTTTTTGAAGCACATCATCGTCATAAAATAGATGCGCCCTCGGGCACAGCATTAGCCATTGGTGAATCTATTGCACAGGCTAAAGGGTGGGATCACGATGAAGTAGCGGTATACGACCGCAGCCAAGTAGAAACCGCAAAATCACAAAATGAAATTGGCTATTCAGTACTAAGAGGCGGGGACATAGTAGGTGAACACACCGCCTATTTCGCAACTATGGGCGAAAGGCTTGAATTAACCCACAAAGCAAGTTCGCGAATGACCTTTGCATTAGGAGCTATAAGGGCTGCGCAGTGGTTACAAAATAAACCAGCAGGACTTTATGATATGCAAGATGTGCTAGATCTGAAGTAGTTTAGTTACTTTTTTAGCTGTTTGGGTCTATTTTTGCCTAAAGCGACTTATTTGTAGTATTTATCTAAATAACGTTAGACCTAAATAGCATCTTCATGTAGAATGCAGCCAATTTGCCAAAAATTACTAAATGCGTGTTTCCAATTATACCCAAGTGGCTAGTAAAACCAGGGGTTTCAGTGGGAATGAAAAGAGTTTTAGGCAAGAAAAATGATTGAAGGTTTAGCGTTTTATATCGGCATCATTTAAGACTGCGTAAAACAATTTAAGCTCACAAAAAAATCTGGTTTTGACGATCCCTCTGGGTATTGGCGGGGTGTTAAGCATTTGCTTACTCCCGTTTTTTACTGTTAGGAGGTTTAACTTGACTAAATCCGCTCTGTTAGTCCTAGAAGACGGCACAGTGTTTCGCGGTACTGCAATCGGCGCTGACGGCATGTCAGTCGGTGAAGTAGTATTCAATACGTCTATGACTGGTTATCAAGAAATTTTGACTGATCCATCATACGCGGAACAAATCGTAACTTTGACGTACCCACATATCGGCAATACGGGTACCAACAGCGAAGACGAAGAAGCGAATCAAATTTGGGCTAAAGGCCTAGTGATCCGTGATTTGCCACTGCTAGCAAGTAACTTTCGTAACGAGCAATCGTTAGATGATTACTTAAAACAACGTAATATTTTAGGTATTGCGGACATCGACACCAGAAAGCTTACCCGTATTTTGCGCGACAAAGGCGCACAAAACGGCTGTATTATTGCCGGTGACGAGTTAGACGAAAACAAAGCGTTACAAGCCGCGCAAACCTTCCCAGGTTTAAAAGGTATGGATTTAGCAAAAGTTGTCTCAACCAAGGAAAATTTTGAGTGGCGCGAATCGAGCTGGACATTAGGCCAAGGATTTAAAACCCTTAGCAGCGATGATGAAAAGTTTCATGTAGTAGCCTACGACTTCGGTGTTAAACGTAATATTTTACGTATGCTAGTTGATCGCGGTTGTAAATTAACCGTTGTACCAGCGCAAACCTCAGCCGCCGATGTACTTGCTTTAAACCCAGATGGTATCTTCTTATCTAATGGTCCTGGCGATCCAGAGCCATGTACTTACGCTATTGATGCAATTAAAACCTTTTTAGAAACCGACACACCAATTTTTGGTATTTGTTTAGGGCATCAATTATTAGCACTGGCCTCAGGTGCTAAAACAGTAAAAATGAAATTTGGCCACCACGGTGGTAACCACCCAGTAAAAGACTTAGACCGCGATGTAGTTATGATCACCGCACAAAACCACGGTTTTGCTGCCGATGAAGACACACTGCCAAGTAACTTACGTGCCACGCACAAATCGTTATTTGATGGAACACTACAAGGTATTCATCGTACTGATAAGCCAGCGTTTAGCTTCCAAGGTCACCCAGAAGCAAGCCCAGGCCCGCACGATGCAGCCCCATTATTTGACCACTTCATCGACCTGATGCAAGCGCGTAATAACTAATTTAACTGGAGTAATAATGCCAAAACGTACCGATTTAAAAAGCATTCTTATCTTAGGCGCAGGCCCAATTGTAATTGGTCAAGCTTGTGAATTTGATTACTCTGGTGCTCAAGCGTGTAAAGCACTTAGAGAAGAAGGCTTTAGAGTTATATTAGTTAACTCAAACCCAGCAACTATCATGACTGACCCAGAAATGGCCGATGCAACGTACATCGAACCTATTCATTGGGAAGTGGTAGAAAAAATTATTGAAAAAGAAAAACCAGATGCAGTACTACCAACAATGGGTGGTCAAACGGCATTAAACTGTGCACTTGATTTAGATAAGCACGGCGTACTGGCTAAACACGGCGTTGAGCTAATTGGCGCAACCGCCGATGCAATCGACAAAGCAGAGAACCGTGAACGCTTTGACGTAGCCATGAAAAACATTGGCCTTGAATGTCCACGTGCTGAAATTGCTCACTCTATGGATGAAGCACACGATACGCTAACACGTATTGGTTTTCCGTGTATTATTCGTCCTTCTTTCACTATGGGTGGCACCGGTGGCGGTGTGGCTTACAACATGGAAGAATTTAACGAAATCTGTGAGCGCGGCCTAGATTTATCACCAACAAGTGAGCTGTTGATTGATGAATCACTGATTGGCTGGAAAGAATATGAAATGGAAGTTGTTCGTGATAAAAAAGACAACTGTATCATTGTATGTTCTATCGAAAACTTTGACCCAATGGGTGTACACACTGGTGATTCAATCACCGTTGCACCAGCACAAACCCTAACCGACAAAGAATATCAATTAATGCGAAATGCCTCTATGGCGGTACTGCGTGAAATTGGTGTTGAAACCGGTGGTTCAAACGTACAGTTTGGTGTAAACCCTGATGATGGCCGCATGGTTATCATTGAGATGAACCCTCGTGTATCTCGCTCATCAGCATTGGCATCTAAAGCAACGGGTTTCCCTATTGCTAAAATTGCCGCTAAGTTAGCAATTGGTTACACGTTAGATGAACTTCAAAACGACATTACGGGTGGCAAAACACCAGCGTCATTTGAGCCATCAATCGACTACGTAGTAACAAAAATTCCTCGCTTTAACTTTGAAAAATTTGCCGGCGCGAACGACCGCTTAACAACGCAAATGAAATCAGTGGGCGAAGTAATGGCGATTGGTCGTAACCAGCAAGAATCGTTACACAAAGCATTACGCGGTCTTGAAGTAGGCGCAACGGGCTTTAACCCAATTGTGGCACTTGATGACCCGAAAGCGCGCGAAAAAATCATCCGTGAACTACGCGAGCCAGGCGCTGAGCGTATTTGGTACATTGCCGATGCAATGCGCCACGGTATGAGCGTAGAAGAAGTATTTGAACTTACCAAAGTTGACCCTTGGTACTTAGTACAAATAGAAGACATTTTAAAAGACGAAGCTAAAATTGCTGAAGGTGGCATGGCCGGCTTAAATGCAGAGTTTTTACGTAAACTTAAGCGTAAAGGCTTCGCCGACCCACGTATTGCTGAAATTGCTGGTGTATCTGAAGCCGAAATTCGCAAAAAGCGTCATCAGTTAAACATTGTACCTGTGTACAAGCGTGTTGATACCTGTGCTGCTGAATTTAGCTCAGACACAGCTTACATGTACTCAACGTACGATGAAGAGTGTGAAGCGAACCCGTCAGACAAAGACAAAATCATGGTTATTGGCGGCGGTCCTAACCGTATCGGCCAAGGCATTGAGTTTGACTACTGTTGTGTGCACGCAGCCCTTGCACTACGCGAAGATGGCTATGAGACCATCATGGTTAACTGTAACCCTGAAACGGTTTCTACCGATTACGATACCTCTGACCGTTTATTCTTTGAACCAATTACACTTGAAGACGTATTAGAAATTGTACGTGTTGAAAAACCAAAAGGTGTGATTGTACAGTACGGTGGCCAAACACCACTTAAACTAGCACGTGAACTTGAAGCGAATGGTGTGCCAGTAATTGGTACTTCACCAGATGCGATTGACCGCGCAGAAGACCGTGAGCGTTTCCAGCAGTTAGTAGAGCGTCTTGATTTACTACAACCAGAAAACGCGACAGTTACATCAACTGAAGAAGCATTGCTTAAATCAGGTGAAATTGGCTTCCCACTGGTTGTGCGTCCATCGTACGTACTGGGTGGCCGTGCAATGGAAATTGTTTACGATGAGCAAGACTTACGTCGTTACATGACCGAAGCGGTACAAGCTTCAAATGAAGCGCCAGTACTACTTGATCACTTCTTAGATAATGCAATCGAAGTGGACGTTGATGCAATTTGTGACGGCGAGCAAGTAATTATTGGCGGTATAATGGAGCACATTGAGCAAGCGGGTGTTCACTCGGGTGACTCAGCGTGTTCATTACCTGCACACTCTTTATCACAAGAAGTGCAAGATGTTATGCGCAAACAAGTAACCGATATGGCACTTGAGCTTGGCGTAGTGGGCTTAATGAATACACAATTTGCTGTAAAAGATGGCAAAGTGTACTTAATTGAAGTGAATCCACGTGCGGCGCGTACTGTACCGTTTGTATCTAAAGCGACCGGTATTGCACTTGCAAAAGTAGCCGCGCGTTGTATGGCGGGTCAGTCTTTAGCAAGTCAAGGCATTACTAAAGAAGTAATTCCACCGTATTACAGCGTTAAAGAAGTTGTTTTACCGTTTGCTAAGTTCCAAGGTGTGGATCCTATCCGTGGCCCAGAGATGCGCTCTACAGGTGAAGTGATGGGTGTTGGCGATACTTTCGCCGAAGCGTTCGCAAAAGCACAATTAGGTGCAAGCAACACTTTACCACGCGGTGGTCGCGCGTTACTATCTGTACGTAACAGCGATAAGTCTCGTGTTGTAGAACTTGCTAAAACCATGACAGACCTTGGTTTTGAAATTGATGCAACAGGTGGCACAGCAGAGGCTTTAAAAGAGGCCGGTATTGAAGTACGCCGTGTAAACAAAGTATATGAAGGCCGCCCGCATATTCTTGATAACATCAAGAATAAAGAGTACAGCTATATCGTAAATACCACCGAAGGTCGCCAAGCGATCGAAGATTCGAAGGTGTTGCGTCGTGGTGCATTGCAAAACAAAACCAACTACACGACAACCTTGAACGCGGCATTTGCTAACTGTACTGCTAACCAAGCGGACGACCGTAGTAAAGTGACGTCAGTTCAAGAGCTACACCAGCGATTGAACTAAGGAAATGTACCAAGGCCACTAGGCCTTGGTGTTAAGTGAGAAAAGTATGCAATCAATTCCGATGACAGTTCGTGGCGCAGAGTTACTGCGCGAAGAGCTTAACGAATTAAAAACAGTTACCCGTCCTAAAATCGTAAATGATATTGCGATTGCACGTGAACATGGTGACTTAAAAGAAAACGCTGAATACCACGCAGCGCGTGAGCAACAGGGTTTTTGTGAAGGCCGTATTCAAGAAATTGAAGCTAAGCTTTCAAATGTGCAAATTATTGACGTAACTAAAATGCCTAATACAGGTAAAGTTATTTTTGGTACTACTGTCACTATTGTAAATGTAGAAACAGATGCCGAAGTAACCTACCGTATTGTGGGTGATGACGAAGCAGATATTAAAAATAACTTAATTTCTGTTAACTCACCGATTGCGCGCGGTTTAATTGGTAAACAAACAGATGATGCTGTGACCATTAAAACGCCTAAAGGCGACGTTGAGTACGAAATCATTGACGTTGAGTATCTTTAATATTTAGCTCACAGTAATGTTCAAGCAAAAACCGATGCAATTGCATCGGTTTTTTTATACCTAAAAACTAGCTAATAGCAACTTACCCCCATAAACCCCATATATAACACCAACCCTCAAAATAAAGAGCTGAGTTAAACGGATTGGCATAATTGGATTGCTAAAAAAGCGCGTGCCATTACCCGTTAAAAAATTTATAAATAAAATGGTGACTGCATAAATGCTAAACACACTCTACGCTTATTCATATTGCATAAAGAGTGTGCGTGTTGATATAGGTACATTCATATAGGTAATGTGTAAATGCATAACGGCTTTTACACACTGGAATCACTTTATTAAAAGGAACATTCATGGCTAATATACTTTATCCAGCGCCTTTAAAAGTAGGCTCTAAAATTGCTATTTGCTCGCTTTCGTCGGGCTTAAAAGAAAAATACCATGCACGATTAGATAGAGTGATAGACGGTTTAAAACACCGTGGTTACGAGGTAGTAGAAGGGGAGTTTTTACGCCAAAATAAACCCCGCGATGAATTAGATGCAAAAGCGCATGCCAAGCAATTAATGGGCTTTTTGCTAGACGATGAGGTTGCCGCCATTATGCCGCCAATGGGCGGAGAGCTGGCAATGGAAATTTTGCCACTACTCGATTTTAACGCCATAAAAGAGGCCAAACCTAAATGGCTGGTGGGTTTTTCTGATGTGAGCACAATTGCCTGTGCACTTACGGCTAAGTGCCAATGGGCAACACTTCATAGTGCCAACCTAATGCAGCTCCACCCTGATGAAACAAACCCCTACAGCTTACAAATTTTTGAAACCATTACCTACGAGTCAGGAAGTAAATTTGAGCAAGGACCTTCTGCTTATTATCAAAAAAATAAACCCAATTACGCACAAAACCCCGATGAGCTGCTAGCGCCAAGCGAGCCTACCCAGTGGCAGTGCCTAAATTACACTGATGAGCGCACAATAGAGATGTCTGGGCGCTTATTTGGCGGCTGCCTTGATACCGTAGGGTTATTGCTGGATTCGCCATTTTTAGCATTGCATGACTTTAAAAAACACAGTGCGAACGAAGGGCTAATTTTATACCTAGAAAATTCAGAGCTTACCCCTACCACCGTGGCACGATTTTTACTGTCGCTCAAACTTGCCGGTGTATTTGATGATATTAACGGCCTTATTTTAGGGCGCAGCGAAATAACACAAAGTCATCACGATGCATTTGATTACCGCCATGCGCTAGATGTGGCATTGGGTGGGTGTTTATTCCCGGTAATAATAGATGCTGATATAGGTCATGTGCAGCCAAATTTAAACTTAGTTAATGGCGCAAAATGCTCACTCACGGCCGATATTAACCAAGGTAAAGTACTCAATGCCTCACTAAACACTGAACTTATTTAACGTTTATTTTTGAATAACGTATAAATACACGCGTATAATGTGCAGGCCGTGAACAGATAAGTTCACGGTACATTCTCAGGGCGGGGTGAAATTCCCCACCGGCGGTATGTTTTACTCATTAGTTTTTGAATAAAACGAGCCCGCGAGCGCTTTATTTAATAATCGTTTTTTAATGTATTAAATAAAGGTCAAGCAGATCTGGTGAGATGCCAGAGCCGACGGTTATAGTCCGGATGAAAGAGAATATAGCTTGTAGCGTATGCAAACACGTGGCCTGTGGCTGCGTGTTTAATACCAATTCGCAATAATACTTAATCATTTTGAGCGACACGTTTTTCCAACCTCAAAATAAATCACTTAATTAAGCGGATTGGTATAAGCTGTTTAGTGGCAAAAAGTGCGCAATTTAGTTTGTGTGTTTTGCCATGCCTTTCAGTGTCCTGAATCTATTTATTTTTATGTGGAATATAATAATGATTCAGTCTTTACTTAGCCAATTTGGCGAAAGCCACACCCGCGTAGAAAACGCCATCGCTGCTTTGCAGCAAGGCCAAGGCGTACTTGTTGTTGATGACGAGAACCGCGAAAACGAAGGTGATTTTGTTTTTTCTGCCGAGCATTTAACCACCCAACAAATGGCGGAAATGATCCGCGAAGGCAGCGGAATTGTGTGCCTGTGTATGGGCGATGAGCGTATTAAGCAGCTCGAGCTACCGCAAATGGTAACTCACAACACCAGCCAAAATAATACAGCCTACACAGTTACAATAGAGGCTAAATACGGTGTTACAACCGGCGTATCGGCCGCCGATCGAGTAACAACGATTAAAGCCGCCACAGCCGATAACGCCAAACCGAGTGATTTATCGCGCCCAGGCCATGTATTTGGCTTAAAAGCACAAACAGGTGGGGTTTTAGTTCGCCGCGGCCACACCGAGGCATCTGTTGATTTAATGCAGCTGGCTGGTTTAAAACCGTTTGGGGTTATTTGTGAACTCACTAATCCTAATGGCACCATGGCGCGTTTACCACAGGTAAGTGATTATGCTAATAAACACAGCATGACAGTGGTATCGATTGAAGACTTAGTACAGTACATACAAATGCAAGAATTAAAGGTCAGTTAAGCATTTTTAAGCATTACCTAAGTAAAACCCAGCTTTATTGCTTGGTTTTTATTTTATAATAAGCAATTAATTGCTCGTTTTTATTTGAAAATGTTTCTTGCCTAGGCGGCTTTTTCAAAAATCCTCAGCCTGTAAACTTTGCCTAAATAGTCAGTGCAACCGCACACAGTTTATTATTTAGGTGAAACTATGAAAATTAACACGCTTTTACTAGCAAGTGCTTTAACAAGCAGTGGCGTATGGGCAGCGCAAAGTAAACTTGAACAGCAAATAACGCCGGCACCCCAAATGGGCATAATGGATAGTTATAATCAGCACATTACCAACGCCCCTTTTTTACTTAATCTCGACAGCCAACCCAAAGAGCAAATGGGCCCATATTTAACACGCCAATATTTTCATGGTACGCAATCTACGTTTGTAAAATGGGTGGCTAAAAAAGGTGGCAAAGTGCCGCTTCATAAACACCCGAATGAACAAGTAACGTGGATCATGTCAGGCGAGGCTAAAGTGTTTTCTGGCGGTAAACAATATCTTATGAAAGCGGGTGACATGATGGTAATACCGGCCAATGTACCGCACGAATTTCACTTTACCCAAGATACGGTGGATATTGATTTTTTTGCCCCAGCTCGTCAAGACTGGATAGACGGCACAGCTAATTACATTAAGCAAAAGTAGGGCAAATTATGTTTTTAAATAAATCTAAATTAGGGCTAAGCGCTATAGCCTTGCTAATAAGTGCCTCGGCTTTTGCAAATGACACGGTACCCGCTGAGGTTTACGCACAAACCGACGGTGCTGTGGGCGGTATTACGTATACACAAAACAAGCGCTTTATTTTTAGTTATCACCCTTTTTATAACCCAAAAGTAAAAGTGGGGGAGCTTTTAAAAAGTGGTGATGTGGTGCCATTTCCTAATGCGCAAATGCAAACCCCTTATAAAAGTGATGGCAGCTTAAAAAATCCCGCTAACTATTTAAATTGGGTATTAGGGGTAAGGGCTGATGAAAGAGGTAATGTATGGATACTCGACTCAGGCCAGGCGCAGCCGCGTATTACGCCAAAGCTGATAGCATGGGATGCGCTAAACAATAAGCTTAATAAAATTATTTATTTACCTAGCCCTATATCGGTTGCTCAATCTCAACTTAATGACTTAGCTATATCGAGCAAATACAATACATTGGTGATCGCTGATGAAGGTATTGCAGATGGCGGAAATGGCAAACAAGCCGCCCTTATTATCGTTAATACTAAAACAGGTAAGAGCCGGCGAGTACTGCAAGGTCACGAAAGTGCATTACCCGATTACACAATGCCAATAATGATTGATGAAGGGACTGATAACCAAAAGCAACTTAATGCCTTTATTGGTGCTGATGGCATTGTGCTTGATAACGCGCAGCAATGGCTTTACTTTGCTCCGCTTAATAAAAAGTATGTTTACCGTATTAAAATGGCCGACATTGCTAACGAGCAACTAACCGATAAACAACTAGGCGAACGAGTAGAGCAATACGCACAAAAACCAGTAAACGGTGGTTTAAGTATTGATGCTGATGATAATTTATATTTAACCATAGTGGGTGAGCGTACTGTGGGCGTTATTGATGCCAAAACACGTACGTACCGTGATTACACGTACGATAAAAACATGATTTGGCCAGATGGTGTAAGCATTGGACCAGAGGGTTACATGTACACCGGCGCTGCACAATTGCCGCTTTCGGCACAACTTAATAACGGCAATGCTCAAAATAAAGCACCCTATTACATATTTAGATTTAAACCTTTAGCTGAGGGCGTAATAGGGCGCTAACTATAATGTGTAAATTAAGCACGCCTTTATGGCGTGTTTTTTTATTTTATTTACTACTTATACCAATCCGCATTAACGCTTAATCATTTTCAGGGGCTAAACGTGTCGCTATCTGCGTTAAAAAATTCTCATTTGGAACGACTAAATAGCGAATTTTTTGCCTTGCTATCAACACGTTTATCCATCCTCAAAATAGATCACTTAATTATGCGGACTGGTATTAAAGCGTGATTATCAATTTTTACAAGATAAAGTTTCAACCTAAATGCGGTTTTTCTGCGCTGACTATTTGGGTATCTTACGGGCATAGGTACTTAACCCGCTTTAGGCTTTAATTAATTATGAAACTATACAGTTACTCTCATTGTCCTTTTTGTGCGCGTGTTAAATATGTAGCAGGCAAATTAGGCATTAAGCTTGATGAGGTTGTACTTGATTACGACGACACTGAAACACCAACAAAACTAATTGGTAAAAAAATGGTACCTATTCTTGAAATGGATGGCGGCACTGTTATAAGTGAAAGTAACGAAATTATTAGCCTGTTTATTAAACTTGCTGGATCTAGCGAATCAAACAAGCCAACGCAAGGGGCTATTGAGTGGCAAGGTGGCTCGTTTGCGCCTTTATTGCAAATTGGTTTGCCGCGCTGGCCATTACTGGATTTAAAAGAGTTTAAAACAGAATCTAGCCGTATAGCGTGGGAAGATAACAAGCAATCGACAGAGCTTAACTTTGTAAACCTAATAGCATCAACTCCTGAGATCGTTTTACAAGTAAATGAATTTTTAATTGGCACCGAAAAACAGCTCAATATTAAAAATGGTAAAACGTCATTAAGCTTGCTTGATAGCGCTATTTATTTTTCTATATTACGCGGTTTATATTGTGAGCCAACCATTACTTGGCCAGAGCAATTAAACCAATGGATGAACTATCAGGCATTAGAATCTCATGTGCCGTTATTAAGATAGCGAATAATGAAAAAGTTTTAACAGCCAGTACGACTCCCTTCGTATTGCCTTCTTTTGGCCGGTGACCTCGTCACTGGCTTTTTTTATTTAGCTCTGAAAATCCCCCCTTTTAATCCAGCACTTAGCAGTGTGCGTGAGCATGGCTGAGTAGTATATTAATAACATTAAAAAATTAGTTACCTATTTACACTACATATTATTAGTGGAATTATTAAGCAGGCTTATTCAACGCTATGAATACGCAAAATAATACCAGGAGCTATTATGTGGGATGAAAGGTATAACACTCAGCAATATGCTTATGGCAAACAGCCAAACGATTTTTTAGCCGAGCACTATAAGCAATTACCTAAAGGCAATGTTATTAGCTTAGCCGAAGGTGAGGGGCGAAATGCGGTATTTTTAGCAAAAATGGGTTACAGCGTTACCGCGGTTGATGGCTCAAAAGTAGGGCTTGAAAAAGCGGCAAAGCTTGCCAAAGAGCACAACGTAAACATTGAGCTTGTACACGCCGATTTAGCGAAGTTTGATTTCGAAAAAGAAAAATGGGATGCGGTAGTGTCTATTTATTGCCCTTTAGCAAGTGCCGTGCGTTCAGCGGTATATAAGCGCGCTGTTAAAGGTTTAAAGCCAGGTGGGGTGTTTTTACTTGAGGCTTATACGCCTGAGCAAGTAAATTATAATACCGGAGGCGGCCCAAGTGTCGATACTAAAACCTCAAAAAGCGATTTACAAGATGACTTAGCCGAGCTTAGCTTTGTACATTTAGAAGAATTAAAGCGAGAAGTGTTTGAAGGCACATACCACACGGGTTTAGCATCGGTCCTGCAAGCTATTGCTAAAAAATAAAATGAATATAAAAGCTTAGCACTCATTAGCGCTAAGCTTTTTTAATAGGTTTTTATAAAACCTGTATAACTTGCTCTTTTGCTAAGCGAGATTTAGGTAACTTAGCGTTATAATCTTCAGTGTCATCGTGGTAGCCAAGTACCAACGCTACATCACAAATATAGCCATCGAGCTCTTGTTCAAACACTTCACCAATAAGCTGTGCATCTACACCTTCCATAGGTGTTGAATCAACGCCTAAGCGTGCTGCGGCGTGCATTGTGTTGCCCAGGGCAATGTAAGTTTGCGCTTTGGTCCACATTGCATTGTTGCCTTGCTCATCGGTATTCATGTCAACAAAAGCAAACGCGCCAAAAGCTTGTTCGCGGTTTTCACTTTGAGTTCGGCCATTTTTAATGTCTGCATCAATGACTTGTGCATAGTCATCACGTTTATATTTAGGGTTGTAAGCAAATAAAATAACGTGTGATGCAGTTTTAATATGCGGCTGATTAAATTGAAATTTATTAGCAAACGTAGAGTGCATACGCTCTTTAGCTTCGTCTGATTCAATAACAATAAATTTCCACGGCTGCGAGTTAATCGATGAAGGAGAAAGACGCATAGCTTCGTAAATTACATCTAGATCATCTTGAGGAATACGCTTGGTTGTGTAGCGTTTAGTTGTATAACGTTTTTCTAAATCATTAATAATTGGATGGGTCATGGTTATCTCCGTTAAGTGGCTTTTTTAGCCAAGTAGTGTCTATATTGAGCCTTTTAAAAAAAAACAAAGCACAAATTACTATTTAATTGGATTGTTATTAAGCCAATTACGCGTTACGTCATCGAGTGGTTGTAAGTTTTTGCATACTTTATAGTCAAGCTCGGCAATGATCTCATTTGAAAAGCGTAATTTATCAAGGGTGTTTAACTGTGCTTGGTTAAACAGCGCTTGTTTATCTTCACGTAGGAGTAAAACAGCTCTATCAACAACGCCTAGTAATCCTTGTGGTTCTTTAAGCTCTCGTATTGTGTGCTTGTAATGCAAAAATTGTGGCTTCCATAACGGCACTACGCACCAGGTTTGGGTGGCGACGGCGTTTTCAAACGCGCTAAAACAGTCATGCTCTGTGCCGGTTAAAAACTCATATCCTGCGCTCGTCAGCCCATATTCTTTCATCATATTAATAGAAAAACGGGTAATACCAGCACCGGCATTAATGCCCTGAATTGTTTTTTGCATTTTTGAAAGCACATCTGGTTTTAACAAATCACTAATTTCGTTCACTGCACTTTGCGGTACGTAATCTGGTACGCCCCAGTGTGCATAAGGCTCATAATGTAAGCCAAGCTCAACGAGTGGCATAACTTGTTCAACATCGGCTTTATAAATACCGTGGCTTGAAGGTAGCCATGCTGAGGCGAGTAAATCTACTTCACCAGATTTAAGGTTTTTAAAGTTATCTTGATGCGGCGCATAAATACGCTCAACGTTAAAGCCCATATCAGTTAAAACATGGCTCACTAAAGAGGCCGTAACATGGTGAAACGATAAATCGGTTACGCCCAATTTTAAATGTACTGTACTCATAATGAATTACTCCATTTTATAGAGCAGCCCGTGCTGGGTGTTTGCTGCCCAGGACCTTTGCCTGTGGCCGCAATTTGGCGCATGGCATTAACTAACTCAGGAGTGCGATGTGCATCGTCATTCATTTTTGCATCGTCTAAGCGGCCACGGTATTGCAGTGCCCCATGTTTATTGAAACCAAAAAAAATCAGGCGTGCAAACCGCGCCATACTGTTTGCCTACGCGTTGGTTTTCATCAACAAGGTAGGGAAACAAAAAGCCGTGCTGTTTAGCAAATTTTTCCATATTAGCTGGGGAGTCAGCAGGGACGCTTTTATAGTCGTTCGACATAATAGCTAACACATTTATACCTTCGTTTATTAATAACGCGGTATCATCGCTTAAGCGCCTTGCAATACGTTGCACATAAGGGCAATGGTTACAAATAAACATGATTAACAAGGCATTTTCGCCTAGGTTGTCGGCTAAGGTAAAAGGCTCGCCTTGCGGGGTTCTTAACGTAAAGTTGGGTGCTTGCCAGCCAAAGTCGCAAATAGGGGTGTCGAGTAGCATAACTTAACTCCTAAAAAGCCAGCGGGTATGGCTGGCTTATAAAAATAATTAATTATTTTTGATTAAAGCGAAAACGCGTTAATACGTAAGGTGGTTTTGCATTACCAAAGCCTTGGCTAAATGCAGGGTGCTGGTGGAGCTGATCTTGGGTTACATAAATCCAACCATTGCTCACTGCTAGGCTATCAGGCCATGATAATCGTTTGTCTTGAACAATTATTTCGTAGTGGTCTTTAGTCGTTAAGCCAATGGCATTGTTTTCAAGGTCGGTTACTAAAATACCGCCATCTGGCGCGTAGGTCATGCCATCGCTTGGGTTTTTAGGGCCAAACACTTCAATGCTTTTTGCTTTTTTAGCATCTGAATACGTGCTATCAGCGAGTGTTTTTGCCGGAATACGGTACACGCTAGTACCTGTAAATGCGCCAAAGTATACCCATTCATTTTTATCATCAATAGTAATTGGGTTTAAACCAAAACGTAGGTTTGTTGTTTCACCTTTTGCTGATTTAGATGCAACAGGAGAGGCTTCGATGACAATATCGCGCTCCTCTGGCATTAGCTTAGCATTGCCCTCAAGTACACGCGTTGATTCGCCGGTTTTTAAATCAACAACAATAAACGCAGGTTTAGTGGCGCCCATAAAGTTACCAAAAGACATATCGGCAATGTAAATTTTGTCGTTACGTTCATCAATAACAAAGTCTTGTAAAAACGAGTTATCAAGTACAGCGTCTTTATTTAATTCAATGGTATTAACTAAGGTATTGGCAACGCTGTCCCAGGCTATAAGTTTTGGGGCTACTTGCTCGCTGCCCATGTCTAAAATCCACACCACACCTTTGCTGTCGCTATGCACGCCAATTACGGCTGCAAGGCCTACTTTGCCAAGCTCGGGGCCGTCAGCCCAATCTTCGTTAGGGAAAGGTTGTTGAGCACCGTTTGCCATAATTTCAACTACTCGCGTTTTTGGTGCATCAAGCGGGTGCATGCTTACAATCATTCGCCCTGCAGGTGTTATAGTTATACCTGCGCCGCGATATTTATTAAAAGTAGTCACCGTTTCAAGGGGGCCAACGTCTGCTGCATAGGCGCTTGAAAAAGCACTTGCGGCTAATGACAGGGTTGCTATTGCTAAAGTGGTTTTTAATCGTTTCATACTGTGATACCCGTTATGCTAAAAAATAGAGTAAAGCGATTTAAATAGCCTAAATGACTTCGCTTGCGTTGAGGTGAATAATAGGTGAGAATTTTTATGCAATAAACAGGGTAATGATTGAATCTTTATCAAATAATATTAGTTAATTGATAAAGCGAGCGATTGCTTTAAACAAATTTTCTTTTTAAACATACTATTACTGCCAAAAGCTGGGTTTACTAATAAACGCCTTAAAGATTGTCCTAATTTAATAAATAGTGGTTAGTGACTAGCTGTTGGGTACAGTGTAATATTTGCCTTTATATTGATAAACCGCGCAATAGATAAGCATTGTTAAATATAAATAGACAATAAATCACTTTTTGATTGCTCAATACACTGTAAGCAAACCTAAAGCGCTTAATTTTGCCAAAAATAATAATTAAATTATTAAGTTGATAATGGATTAATACACAATGCTTTTAGAAGACTTACAGGTAATTTTAAAAGTGGCAGAGTTTAAAAGTATTACTGCTGCAGCATCAAATTTAGATATGCGCACCGCCACAGCAAGTGCTGCTGTTAAAAGGGTAGAGCAGGGTTTAGGTTTTGAACTATTTATACGCACCACTCGCCATTTAAGGCTTTCTGCAGCCGGCGAGCGTTACATTCCGCAATGCCAACAAGCAATGGCAATGCTTGAACAAGCCAAAAATACACTTAAAAGCGATGACGATATAATTGATGGTGAGCTGCGTATTGCGCTTTCTTCTGATTTAGGGCGCAACATTGTGATCCCCTGGCTTGACGAGTTCATGCAAACCCACACTCAGCTCAGCTTGCGCGCCAATATAAGCGACAGTAATATCGACTTTTATCGTGACTCGGTCGACATTGCACTGCGTTATGGTAAACCTAACGATGCCAGCATGTACGGTTTTAAAATTTGCGACGTACCGCGTATTTTATGCGCAGCACAAAGCTACCTTGATACACATGGCACGCCTGCTCATCCACATGATTTAACAGAACATAAAGGGCTGTTTTATCAACTGCAAGATATAATTAAAGATGTATGGGTATTTAGCGATGCCAGCGAAAAGTTTAAAGTAAAATTGCACGGTGGCCATGCGGCTAACGATGGCGATTTAGTAAGGCGCTGGTGTGTGTCGGGCAAGGGGCTGGCGGTTAAATCGTGCTTAGATATGTCAAATGAATTACTTGCCGGTAATGTCATAAATGTTATGCCAAACTTTAAACCCACGCCTACAGAGCTTTGGTTGGTGTGCCCAAGTAGGCAGTCAATCACTCCGGCGGTGCGCTTACTTCGCGATGCCTTTAGAGAAAAAAGCGCCGGTATTTTAAAAGCCCTTATTGCAAAAGGGATTATTGATAAAAGCGTGCTTGGCTAATGAAGGACTGATAATGCAAGTTGATGATATTAGAGTGTTTGTGCCGTGTAAAAATTATCAGCAATCGTGCGACTTTTTCAGGCGCTTGGCTTTACTATTGAGCCTGCATCAGCTGATTTAAGTATTGCAACATCAGGTGAATGTAGTTTGTTTTTATACCAATCGTGTTAAGTTATTAGGCATTTATAGCGACAGTTAAATAGCGTGATAACAAGGCATAAATATCGTCATGTAGTTGTTCTACATAAGAAATTTATAACGCTGTTAGCGCTCTATTTAGCACGCTAGAATGATTAAATATTTAAGTCGATTGGTATTAATCGTTACTACAACCAAGAATTTGCTGAAAATTTAATGCTGCAAGTGTGCGTATTAAACATAAACGAAGCCTTTAACACTATTAGTAAGTTAACTCACTTTGATATTCGCTTTGAAGGGATAAAACAAGAGCCGTGGGGTCAAGTGATTTATTTATGGGGACCATCTGGTGAGCTTTTACACATTACAGAGCTCAATTAACTTAAAAAATGCCACCCATTTTAAGCTGGTGGCATTACCTTATTATTAACTTAGTTTTTCATTAAAAAACGCTAAGGTACGCTGCCAAGCAAGTTCTGCTTTTTGCTCATCATAACGCCCAGTAGAGTCGTTATGGAAACCATGATTAGCGCCTTCGTACATGTGCATAATGTACTCAACATTGTTAGCTTTTAAGCTTTTTTCATAATCAGGCCATGTAGCGTTAACGCGTTTATCAAGCTCACCTAATTGAATCATTAAAGGCGCTTTTATATTTTTGTGCAGTGACTCACTGGCAGGAGTACCATAAAAAGGCACGCCCGCGCTCAGTAAGTCACTCTCAACTGCCGCTAAGTAATTAACAATGTAACCACCAAAACAAAAGCCTACAGCTCCCAGTTTGCCGTTACTATTAGAATGACTTTTTAAAAAGTGAGCCCCAGCTACAAAATCGTTTTGAATTTTAGCTCTGTCCATGGTCTTTTGCATGGCGCGTCCTTCATCATCGTTACCAGGGTAGCCACCAAGCGGAAAGAGTGCGTCGGGTGCAAAGGCAATAAAGCCTTTTTTGGCTAAGCGCCTGGCTACATCTTTAATATATGGGTTTAAACCACGGTTTTCGTGAATAACTAATACAACCGGCAGTTTACCTTCAATTTTGCTAGGTACTGCTAAGTAGCCTTTGCCTTTACCATGCCCGTTTGGCGAATCAAATTCTTCGTAGGTGGCTTTAATATCATCATCGTTAAATGATACTTGCTCTGCAAACGCATAATTAGGTAACAGGGCACTGGTTAGTACGCTCATTGAAAAACCAAGTGCAGCTAACCCACCTAGTTTTTTCATAAATGTACGTCGGTCCATTAAACCGTGGGCGTATTCGTCGTACCAATCAAAGGCTTCTTGCGGGATATGATCTGATTGCGGGGGATTCATGGCTGCTCCTTCCATTATTATTAGTTATGTATTGTTATTTATTACCATAACGTATTAGGGATAAAAAACGAGCAGTTTATCTTTTTAAATTTATAGATCTCATTAATATAAAATAAAAGGCTAGTAAACTTTAACTTATCTACCTTCATAGCCCTTCATCAATATTTATAAAAAGCTCGGGAAATTCCGAGCTTTTTTAGTGAGTTACCTAAGTGACGTGTTACGCCATAGCGTCGTTGTCTACAGGGTATTTAGGGTCTTCAACAATGTTAACCTCAACTAAATCACCGGCTTTTTGTAATAACTTGGCAGACTCTGGGCTCAAATGGCGCAAATACAACGTTTTATCTAATGCTTTATAACGCTCACTTAAACCATGTATGGCTTCAATACCTGACTGGTCGCACACTCTGGCACTGGCAAAATCTATACACACTTTTTGTGGGTCGTTATGTGGATTAAATCCTTCTTTAAACGAGGTTATAGAGCCAAAAAATAGATTACCCGTTACTTGGTAGGTTTTTTCGCTTTGCGATTCATCACTACATTGAATACGGATTTCTTTTGCAGAGTTCCATGCATAAACCAAGGCAGAAATAACAATACCTATGCCTACGGCTACGGCTAAATCGAGCAATACGGTAACGGTAGATACCACAATAATGATAAATATTTCAGACTTTGGAACACGACCAAATAAGCGCAAAGATGACCACTCAAACGTAGCAATAACCACCATAAACATAACGCCAATTAAAGATGCCACCGGTATCATTTCAATTAAGCTTGGAAAAAACAAAATAAATACCAGCATAAATAAAGCGGTAGCAATACCTGCTGCACGCCCTCGGCCGCCTGAGTTTAAACAGACCATGCTTTGGCCAATCATGGCGCAGCCACACATGCCACCAAATAAACCACTTAAAATATTGCCCGAGCCTTGCGCTACCGACTCACGATTACCTTGGCCGCGGGTTTGTGTTATTTCATCAATAAGCGAAAGCGTCATAAGGGTTTCTATTAGCCCCACAGATGACAAAATAAGCGCAAGCATGAGCACGGTAATAAGCGCATCGAGCGAGTCGCTATTGGTTAAATCCCAACTAATTTGCGGAAAGTGAAAACTCGGTAATGCACCTTTTAAACTGCCATCAAGTGGGTCGATGGTTTCTTTTAAGCCCTCAGCTACTTTTTGCGCTTCGTTTTCTTGCCATTTAGCCGTAATTTGCGCATCGGTTGGGCGCTCAAGCGCAATATTTTGCGCCACTTCGCTGTATTGCCCATGAGGTACTTGATTTTTTATAGCTGCAAAGTTTTCAGTAATGATCTCTTTTTCAATCATTGAAGTACGCTGCGTGTGCACAACATCGCTAACAAGTTTTGACTCAAGTGGCGTAAAGGTGACCAGCGCCGTACACACTGCTATTGCAGCAAGAGGGGCAGGAATTGCTTTAGTATAGCGCGGTAAAAAATACACAATTGCCATGGTTAACGCAATTAGCCCCATCATGGTAAGCATAGCTGGGCTGGTTAGTTGCATCCAATCGCCTGCGTAGGTAAACATATCGTGTTGCTTATCGTAAACTACGCGAACGTTTTCTTTAAATTGGCCAAATTGCGCCATACCAATCACAATAGCTAAGCCATTTACAAAGCCAAGCATTACAGGGTGAGGTAACAGCCTAATAAATTTGCCCATTTTAAAAGCGCCAAACACTACTTGTAGCACACCGGTTAATACCACGGCGGCCAACAAGTACTCCAGCCCAAACATAATAATAAAGGCGGTGGTGACTACAGCCATAGAGCCAGCAGCACCCGAAATCATACCAGGGCGGCCGCCAAACACGGCGGTAATAAAGCCAACAAAAAACGAGCCATAAAGCCCCATCATTGGGTCAATTCCCGCTACAAATGTAAACGCAACGGCTTCGGGAATGAGCGTAAGCACAGCGGTTAAGCCGGCTAATACATCATTTTTTAAATTAGCGCTGCGTTTGCTTATTAAATCAAACATAGGGTTCCTTAGGGTGCATAAATAAACTAGATGCCATAGCGCTTTAAGCGGATAGCAGTATATTTAGGTGTTTTAAATTTACGTGTATAGGGCGTGTTGATCTTTGCGGATTGAGATTTGTTCAATCTAGGGGCGATCAAATCGCGGCGCGAGGTTTGTAACCTAGTGGGCTCGATAACTGCTCCTGCGTTATTCTAATGACTTACATCCCTGTAAGAATAAGTAAAAACCGAGCAAAGCTTCCGCGTCCTGCTCACGCCCCTTACCTACATCCATGTAGGCAACAAAGAGTTTATCGCCCCTAGGCAGAACCCGAAGGGCAGCGCATGTTTGGCATTTATGCTGCGTTATCGCCTATTTATGGGGAGTAACCACACTTCATAGGCTCTGCCTTGCCTAAAAACCAAACATACTGCTGCAAATTCAAACGCCAAAGGTCAACACGCCCTCGTTATTAGAGCTAAGTGGAGGGCACTTAACTGACAAGCGGCTCAAAACCATTGCGGTGTGAGCTTAATGCTAAGCAATAAAATTATAATGCGTTAGCGATGCTTTAAATTGAGGGCGCATAATACGCTGATATAATTAAAATAATTACCCATAATTTATTTGAAACACTTTATAAAAACTATTAATAATGCAGTGCAATATGCAGGCAATAAAAAGCTCGGCGTATTAGGCCGAGCTTTAATGGTTGGGAGAGAAACTTTAATTATTTGGCAGTGGGTGTCGGTTGAACACTTATAGGTTGCGATTTACCAAGTAGCTTACGGGTAAGGCGCTTAGCGTCTTCTAGTGCTACGTATTGGCAAGGTATAAGTATTAAAGTAATTACCGTGGCAAATAGCACACCAAAGGCCAGCGATACCGCCATAGGAATAACTATTTTAGCCTGTAAGCTGGTTTCCATAATAATTGGCATTACACCAATAAATGTAGTGATTGAGGTAAGCAATATAGCTCTAAAGCGCTTTGCACCGGCTTGCATAACAGCTTGTTTTACGGCCATGCCTTCTGCGCGTGCTTTATTTACAAAATCAACCATTACGAGTGAGTCGTTTACGACTATGCCCGCTACAGCAATAATGCCAAACATAGACAGCCCGCTCATGGTCATGCCTAATATTACGTGACCAAACATTGCACCTACTACACCAAATGGAATAACCGACATAATAATAAGCGGCTGCGAGTATGAGCGAAGCGGAATGGCCAATAAGGCAAATATAATCATCAGCGATATAGCAAAGTCGCGTAACTGCTCATCGGCGCTGTCCATTTCTTCTTGTACGCGCCCAGCCACATTACTTTTAACGCCTGGGTAGCTTTTAAGCAGTGAAGGTAAATAGGTATCGCGAATTTCTTGTGCAATAGCAAACGGCTCAACTTGGTCAGTATTTACTGCTGCCCACACATTAACAGTACGGTTTGAGTTTTCACGGCGAATACGGTTTACACCATCTACTAGCCTAACTTCGGCTACTTCGCTTAACGGTACTTCTGCGCCGGTTGGGGTAATAATACGCGCATTTTGAATGTTGCTAATTGAGTTACGCTCGCTTTCTGGGTAGCGTATCATTACTTTAATTTCTTCGCCTTCGCGTAAAATACGCTGTGCTTCTAATCCGTAGTAACTAAAGCTTACTTGCGATGCAATGTCAGCAAGAGTAAGTCCCATGCTGTAGGCCAGTGGTTTTAAATCAAGCTGTACTTCGTCGGTGGCACTTTGCAGTGAGTCGTTTACATCGCCTACACCTTCCATGCTTTGTAGTTTAGCTTTTAATTTACCAGCTACTTCTTTTAGCTCATCGGCATCTTTGCCTTGTAGCCTAAAGCTTACGTCGCCGTCATCACGTCCGCCGCTAAAGATATTATCTTGAATATTAAGCGTTTTAACACCTGGAAGCGGGGGCATTTGTTCGCGCCACAGGGTGCTTAATGCAAAGGTGTCGATAGGGCGCAAGTGTGGCTCTACTAAAATAGCCATAATGTTTGCTTGAGTACGCCCACGTAAGCTTACCGATAAATCGCGGATCATGCTTTGGCCGTATTGCTCTTCAAGCTCTTTATCTACTTTGAGTAATACATCTTCTATTTTACGGGCCGTTTCAAGGGTGGCTTGCTCCGAAGAGGCCAGGTTCATTTCAAGCGTAATACGCGGAAAATCATGCGGTATTTTAGGGTTAGGCACAAACTTAACTAAGCCGCCTGCAAACATACCTGCACTGACTATTAATATACATAAAAAGCCAATAATTACGGTATAACGATAATGTATACAATGACCTATAAAAGGCGTGTAATAGTTTTGTACAAAGTGTTTTAAGCCACTATCAACCACATTACGCAGTTTATGTAATGGGTTTTTAGGGTTAGGTTTACGTGGGTTCATGGCTGCAATATGCGCAGGTAATATTAGCTTTGATTCAATCAGCGAGAAAATCAAACACAATATAATAACCACACCAATGGCTTTAGAAAACGCAGCGCCTGGGCCCGATGCCATAGCTTGCGGTAAAAACGCCGCGATAGTGGTTAAAACACCAAAAGTGGCAGGCATTGCAACGCGCTTAACTCCGCGAATAACATTATCAAGGCTATGGCCGTGTTTTTCTATTTCGGCACTGGCAGACTCACCCACGACTATGGCATCGTCGACCACAATGCCAAGTACAATAATAAAGGCAAATAACGACACCATGTTTATGGTGATGTCTAAAAAGCCAATTGGCATAAACAAAAAGGCACCTAGAAAAGACACCGGTAAGCCCATCATTACCCAAAAAGCTAAACGCAGCGGTAAAAACAGTGCCAGCACTATCATTACTAAAATACCGCCCCATACCATGTTGTCGATCATCATATCGAGTCGACCTTCAAGGTAGTAAGTTAAATCAACAATAGGGGAGAGCTTTACGCCTTGTGGAAGTTTCGATTGTTTTTCTGCCATGTAGCCTTTAAGAATTTTAGCTACATCGGTAATGTCTTGATCTTTTGAGGCATCTACTTCAAACGTGAGTGAGTTTTTACCGTTATATTTAGAGTAAAGTAAGCCTTCTTCAAAGCCATCATTAATTGTTGCTACATCGCCTAAGTTAATCTGTGCGCCATCGGCAAGCGTTATAAGCGGAAGCTTTGCAAATTCACCACCACGGTAGGCTTGTTTTTCAACACGCATTGAAATATAGCCAGTATCAGAGCGAATTTGCCCTGCCGACATATTGGTAGAAAAATTTTGCACCGCACTTGATACATCTCTAAAAGTTAGGCCATATTCACGTAGTTTGTCGGGGCTTATTTCTATGCCTATTTCGTAATCTAGGCCACTGTAAAAGTCGACTAAATTAACGCCAGGTAAGGCGAGTAGTTCATCTTTTATGTCGTTACCTAGCTCTTTAAGCTGGTAATAACTCATGTCGCCATAAAGCGCGAGGATCATCACCTCTTGCTGAAATTTTTCACGTTGAATAACGGGGCGTTCCATTCCTGCCGGAAAGGTATTGATAGAATCAACTTGCGCTTTTATTTCGTCTAGGGCTTCTTGTAGGTCGTATTTTTCTTCTATTTCTACCCACGCTTGCGCATAACCTCGGTTAGAGTAAGTGATTAAACGTTTTATACCCTCGGTACCTTCAAGGTTTTCTTCAATTTTTATGGTTATGCCTTCTTCAACCTCTTGCGGGGCTGCGCCTGGGTATACCGCTTGAATACTCACCCAGTTACTTTCAAACTGCGGGAATGCCTGTTTACGAATTGTCAGCGCTGTTAAAAGCCCGCCAATAAGTATAAAAATCATGATGAGGTTTGCCGCCACTGGGTTACGTGCAAACCATGCAATTAAGCCTTTTTCTGAGGTACTCATGGTGTATCCTCTTTAAGTGCTAATTGAGTCACATCGCTTTTAGGCTCAGTGCCTTCCAGCTTAACCGCCATGCCTTCTGTTGGGTATTCAAGGGCAGAGGTAATAAGTTGCTCACCACTGTTTAAGCCTTGGTCCGCAATCACCATACCGTTTTGTTCACGTACAATATTAAGCGTTTTAAAACTCAGGGTGTGATCGTCGTTTAAAATAGCAATTTTGTTATTTTTAACTAAATGGTGCGGCACTATAATCGCGTTATCAAGCGCGCGACCTTTTATGGTGGCATTTATATAAGAGCCAAAACGCAGTGGTTTGGTGTTATCAGCGTACGGAGTCGGTAACTGAGCAACTAAATAGCTCATACGGCTGGTTTGATCAACCACACCTTCGCTTCGTACCACCTTGGCTTGCCATGTTGTCTGTTTGCCTGCAAATTCAGCGTTAAGTGTAACCAACGCGCCAATACCGCCGTTATCTAAGTATTGCAGCTCTTTATCTGCAACCGGTAAACGCACCTCTGCAACAGAGGTAGCGCTTAGCTCGCCAAACTTATTACCCGCACTAACCACTGAGCCTAAGCTAATGGTGCGTTGGTTTATTATAGCGTCGTAAGGGGCTTTGATGTACGTGCGTTCTAAATTACGTTTAGTGCGTTTTACACGAGCTTGGGCAGAGCGAAAGTTTGCCATTTTTTCTGCAAGTTGTGGTTTACGTAAATAAAGCTCCGATGCAATTGCATCGCTTGAGTCTGATTTAATACGTTCCCATTCGGCTTTAGCTACGTGAGCTTGCGCGCGTTCTATTTCGAGCGCTGAACTTGCTTGGGCAAGGCCTGCTTCAGCCTCAATTAAATCGGCCTCGTAATCATTTGGATCAATTCGTGCTAAAATATCGCCTTGCTTAACAAACGCGCCTTCAACAAATTGTTCGGCTACTGAAATAACTTGCCCGCTTACTTGTGCAACCAGTTCTGTACGGTCTTTAGGTTTTACTACGCCGTACGATTTAACATCGAGCGTTATTGCATCAATGTTTACGTTTTGCGCAGCAACAAGTGGGCGAGTGTCTTGCTCTGGTTTTTCTTCTGGTGGCGTTTTCATGGCTGAAAGGCCAAAAGCGAGTGCAATCCCGGCTGCTAAAACCGCGACTGGTAATAAAATTTGTTTTTTAGTAGCCACAAGGCATTCCTTCATATATTTGGTGACAAGGCAATAATACGCAATAAAGTGTTTACAAGGCGTTTTAAGATGTAACAAAGCATTACATATGTGTATTACAGATAAATAATGGGCTAGGCAGAGTGTAAATTTAAATACAAAGGCCTGGCTTTAACTAACAGAGGTATTTATGAAAACAGAGCCTATGGCATGTCGCTTAGGCTGCGGCGCATGTTGCATTGCCCCAAGTATTAGCTCGCCAATACCCGGTATGCCAAACGGTAAAAAAGCCGGAGAGCGTTGTATTCAGCTTGATGAGAACAATTTATGTAAACTATTTGGCGATGAAAGCCGCCCTAAAGTATGTAGCGATTTTAGCGCCACGCACGATGTATGTGGGTCAACTAATGCAGAGGCTCTAGCGCTTATTACCGAACTTGAGCAGTTAACCTAGCTTACGAAGTTAATACACATATATTTACATTTATCTATTACCGAGTGATTTTTTTAAGTAATTAAAAGCTGCGCTTTTCACGCGAGCAAGCTCTGCGTCTACCGCAAATGTGTAGATATATGGTTGTTTTGTAGACGTGAAGCTTGCTTACGTGACAGGCAAAGCCTGTAAAAGTGGATTATTTACAAAGAGGGCAAGAGGCGCGGGGCTTTTAGAGGAAGAGATTAACTTTAAGCAGTAGTTGCCTTTTGTTTTCTCATTTACTACTCATTAGCTTCTCTTTGTGCAACTTTTTAGCTTTGCTTTATATAAAAACGCGCTGCTTTTACTGGCTTAAGGCCATAAAGTGAGTAACTCACAAAGAGGGCAAGAGGCGCTGCGCTTTTAGAGGAAGAGATTAGCTCTAAGTAATAGTTGGTTTGTGTTTTCTCATTTACTCCTCATTCGCTTCTCTTTGTGCAAATTTTTAGCTTTGCTTTATATAAAAACGTGCTGCTTTTACTGGCTTAAGGCCATAAAGTGAATAACTCACAAAGAGGGCAAGAGGCGCGGGGCTTTTAGAGGAAGAGATTAACTTTAAGCAATAGTTGGCTTTTGTTTTCTCATTTACTGCTTATTCGTTTCTTTTTGTGCAATATTTTTTCTAAAATAGCGCTTTTATAAAAAACACAGCGTCTACAAATCAAAGTATAAATTGAGTTTGTAAACGCCGGGTTTATTTTCTACCAACTGTACGTTGCGCTTAATGTATATTGTTCACCACGCCCTGGTGTACCAGGTATTTCTTCAAACGACTCATCCCATAAGTTATCTGCCGCTAAAGTAATAAATAAATTGCTTAACTGAGGCGGGGTTATTTTAAGCGTTAGCTGGGTAAATAACGCGTTGTCGTCGCCGTTTCTAAGCGCATTTTTGTGTTGTGTACGCCATTCGTTATCTATTCTAAATTCTAAAATATCAGTTGGGTTATACACAGCGCCAAGTGTTAAACGGTGATCGGGGAAGTTTAACGCGTAAAAACTGGCATCAATATCGGCTGCGCCGTAGTTTTCTGATTTATGTAAATAGGTGTAGCTAGCAATAAGTTTTGCTGTATCAAAGTGCTTAGTCGCTAAAAATTCAACCCCTGCAGTATCAATATCAACGGGGTTTGCAAAGCGCGCCGAGGTAGAGTCAAAATTAAAGGTCCAGTCGGTTAAGTTATTATCTTTTCGATAAAAAATAGCCGAGTTTAACTGCCAGCTTTGCTCTTCAAGTAGTAAACCTAACTCTAAGTTTGAAGTGGTTTCGCGCTCAAGGTTGTAGTTACTTCTAAATAACCCGCCAGAATCGCTACCGCCAATGGCTGTATAGCCTGCAACTTGACTCGCCTGCGCATATGATAAATAAAGGCTTTGCGCTGTGCCGTCATTATTTTGGGTATTTAAGGTTATATCGCCAATGGCTGATACCTCAGCGTCATCACGGTTTGTATCGTCATACGCAGCCCCTAAACGAAAAATAAGCTGTTGGTTAGCCTTTAGCGCCATAGTGTATTGGGGCAATACGCTCAGCTTATAATATTTTCGTGAGGTAAAGTTGTTTTCAAGTGTGGTTGATTCAATCGAGTCATCAATAAATTGTGCTGAGTAATTGATTGCAAACGCATTGCTTTGTGCATGGCGACCTGAAAGAGCAAGCGATTTAACTTCACTTTTATGAAACGCTTCGAATGCACTTGGGTTTTCGCGCGAGTAAATATAGTGATCGTCATGGGTACGGTAATACGCCGATACTTCAAAATTACTGTTTTCAGCGTAATTTTGCTTGTGGTTAAGCATCCAAAGGCGGGTTTCTAAATCTTCAGTTTCGTTAACGCCAAAAGGGGTATACAAGTTAGGCCAGCCAAAAAACTTATCTTGCGAGCCATAAAATAAATCGGTTTGGCTATGCTCGCTTGCCAATTGCACGCGAGCTGAGGCGCGCGAAAAGTCATGGTCACCATTATCAATAGTGCCATCACTTTGCGAGTGAGAATATTCACCTTCAAAACCTAAGGTATAGTCAGCTAAGCTATCAAGTTGTGTGTTTTTAGCAGCGTGAATACTTTGAAGATTAAAGTCGTTCGTACCAGTACCAAGCGATACACTACCGCCAGTAATAATCGGTTTCCAACCAAACGAAACCGTACCTACAGAGCTGTTAATACCGTACAGTGCATTATCAGCACCGGTTAAAACTGCTGGGCCGCTTAGCATTTGCGGTGCAATGGGAATTTCAGCAAAATAATGACCAGATTGCGGGTCAAGCAGGGTAGCACTGCCTACTCTAAAGCCGGTGTTTTCAAAAATACCGCCACGAATAGTTACATCAGCTTGCGCCTCAGCCATATTGCGCGATTGAAGATCTACACGTGGGTCATATTCTAAATTAGAAATAGGCGAGTCAAATGTACCCACAGGCAGTTTATTCGCAGTAGGCGAAGCCTCCACTGTTATTTGCTCGATTGAAGACTCATCAGATAACGTATTAGCATAAACAAATGGGGTAACACTGCATAAAAGTGCAGGCAATATAATGTATGGTGTGCGGTTCATGTGTTTCTCGTCGTTTTTTTATTTGTAGCTGCGGTTACAATTAATTTCAAAGCTTATATTTGAGCATGATAAAATAGTCAAATGTAACAGCAGTCATTTTGTGCGCGATTGTACATTAATTTGTTAATATCTGCATTTGATAACCATTCACACTTTTCTCATTAGGTAACATTTATAATGGATATTAAAGAACACAATACTATTTACTTTGCTGGTGGGTGCCTATGGGGCGTACAAGAGTTTATGAAACACTTACCAGGTGTTGTTAGCACACAGGCAGGGCGCGCTAATGGTACAAGTAAAACTACAGATGGCGAATACGATGGTTATGCTGAATGCGTAAAGGTAATTTTTGACCAAAACGCCGTTAGCCTAAATAAGCTGTTTGACTACTTTTTTGAAATTATTGACCCATACAGCATTAATAAACAAGGGGATGACGTAGGCCCTAAATACCGCACTGCTATTTACAGTAAACACCAAACCCATTTAGACGCAGCAAGCAATTATATAAATAAGCGCAGTGATGCCGATAAAATTGTAGTACAGGTAGAGCCGCTAACTAATTACGTGCCAAGCGATCCTGAGCATCAAGACCGTTTAACCAACCACCCAGATGACTATTGCCATATACCTTTTGAGTTATTGTATAAGTATAAATTGTCATAGAGTTATACTTAGATTACAGGTTACTCAGGCCTTTCAAAGCGATACAATTTAAACGAGCCAGTTTGAAGAGTTGTACCTTTGTGGTTTGAATACATATAGCCTTTGAGTTCTCGGTTGTCTTTATGAATAATTAGCTTATTTGCGAAGAGTGGATTGCTGGTAGTGATTTTCAGTACGTTGTCTATTTCTTGAATATCTTGTGGCATAAAAGTGGTGCTGATTATGTCATTGGTTCCACTTGCAAAATAGGTGAAATATGACTCTTTATTTGGGTGAAATTCAATACTTACGAGTTTTTGATTGCCGTCTAAATTTAATAATCCTACCCAAAAACCATATAAACCTGACTTTTCTATAGCTGCTAATTCATCTATTCTAGAGCGGTATTTATCTATAAATGTATGGACGGTAGATTGCCTTTCTTGTTTTTCCAATCGGTAAGTTTTTGACATGACAAAATCATCGTCTGCATTAGAATAAATTTCTAACACCTCAAATGAATTATCTAAATAACGGCTTAAAATTAATGTAAATTGCAGATGCTCTTTATTAGGGCTAATGAGTTTGATAGTGCAATTAATGCGATTGCATTTAATATCGTTATCATTAAACGCAATTGATTTATTTCTATGAAATGCACTGGCGATATTTGCAATGATTAAACGGTGTTCTCCGTTTTCTTTTATTTCCAGTACATTGTATTCAAAATTATTTTTGTAAATGCCTTGCCATAAGCCCGGTGTTAATTTTAAATTTTCCGCATGTGCGGGGAGCGAAGCAAAAAAGACGAACAGAGTGACTGTAAAATATTTTAAAAATGCCAAGGTATGAGTCCTTTATTAACAAAAAAGCTCACATTTTGTGAGCTTTTTAAAAACTAACTTTAAACTTACAGCTGCTTTTGCGGCGGGAAGTTACTTAAAATATTAGCGACTGTTTCTTTAATTGATGCTTCGCGTTGCTCAGGCGATTGTTTTTTCTTTAAACGGCCTTCTTTTGCGCCGCGCCATACAAGCTGGTTTGATTCGCGGTCAATAATATCAATTACTAACGTACCCACTTCGTATTCGCGGGCGCTAATGTCGCGTTGAAAACCCGTACCCCAGTATCCCCAACGTGCGCCGTAGCCTACGTTAAAGCTGTCTACTTCTAGCTCTTTATCTACCGATGCATGGTAGTTAACTAGTACGTCAGCTTGGGCTGGGTCTACTAAGCTCATACCTAAAGTTTGGCTAAGCTCTTTATTAACGGCAGTACGTACACGTTTTTCCATTAAGCCGTTAATTTGGTAGTTTGTGGTGTCTTTGGTTAGGCTCGCGTTTTCTACCCAAGCAAATGTTTTAAAATTACTAAAGTTGGCTGATTTGTCGTAATCCCAGTCTGGGGTTTGCGTACAGGCTGTAAGTAATGTCAGCGCTGCAACAATAAGTATATTTTTCATTACCTTTGCTCCAATAAAATGCGTTAATTTAAAATAACACACATCGTTTAAATGTGTATTAGTTTAACGTCCTATATTTTAGTTTAGTTGGTTTGCCTTAACGGCCAATTAATTGTGTTCAACTTCAATCCAGTCTTTTTCGTCTACCCAGTTTTGGGCGCCATCTTTCACTGAACGAATAGGTACAATGTAATCACAGCTTACCTGCGGCTTAACCGAGGCAAAAATTGGCACAAAGCCAAAGCTCAGTGCCGTTTCTATGATTGCTTTTTGGTTTTGCGGATCAATGTCGGCCGCTTCATCAATATAAATGGGTATACGGTAAAGGTTTTGTTCCTGATCGCTTAATAAGTAACGAATAAACAACATGCCACATAATAACTTAATAGTAATACGGGTCCCGTTTGAGCCAGCTGAATCGATTTTTTCAAAGTGTTCGGTTTCGCCAGCGCGGTTAACCACTTCAAAACGAATATCAAATAAATCAGTTAATGTAAGGCCTGCTTTGTCGGAGGCAAGTTTTATTAGGTGATCTTTTGCTTCGTTTACTGCGCTTTCGCTGTAAGGTTCTTGGCTTAATAAATCAAGGGTGTCGCCTTGTTCAAACTGATGCGACGTGCTGATAATGGTATCAATACTATCAACCAGCATTTTGCGAGGTATTACGTTAATTTTAAACGCTTGAAGGTTAGAAATACGGTGCTGGCTTATTCCTTTATTAAAGCTGTTCATTTCGCGGCGAAGGCGGTCTAGGTCTTCACGCAAGCCTTTAATTGTGGCGGCTACTTCGGTTAGGGCTACTCGGCCTTGGCGCTCAACGGCATCGCGTTCGTTATCAAGGTTATGAAATGCGCTAATCAACTTTTGGTATTTAGTGAATTCGTCGTTTTCGTTATCGAACTTAGTAATGCCCGCATTATATACATGCAAATAGGTATTACGTACGTTTATGTCAAAGTTGCGCAGCTCTTGGCAGTCTTTATTAAAGTGATGTACTAAGTCGCTTAGGTTATCAAAGTCGACTGTTATATCAATCATATACGGGGTTACTTTACCGCTGTATAAATCAAGCGTGTGGTCAATTCGTTCGCTTTTAACTTGGCGTAGGCGCTCGGTTTGGCGATTAATTTGCTCTTGCTTAGATTTAATTAACGAGCGCCTGTCTGCAATTGAGCCACTATTTTTTTGAATGTCTTGCAGGTAGTCGTCAACTTGTTCTCGCTCTGCTAATAACTGCTCTTTTAGCATGGATTGCGCTTCTACCGATTGCTGCATTACCTCGAATTGCTCTAAGCGTTTTAGTGCGCTCTCTGCGCTCATTAGCTCATCGTAAAGTGCATCTTTTTCTTTTTGTTTATCGGCCACGTTAGCGGCTACTTCGCGCTGTTGTTTAAACTCTTTTAACGAGCGTTCCAGCGCGTCTAGCTGAGCGCTAAGCTGGGCTTTGTTTTCGCCGCTTTGCATTTGCACTGGGGAAAGTTTTTTAAGTTTAATGCTTGCCCCTGGTAGGGTTAGTACACCGCCTTTAACGTTTTCGCTTAATAGCGATAAAAATTCCCCAAAGGCGTCTTCATCATCAATGGTTATATCGCCATTGCTGGTGGTGGCAAACGAGAGTATATCGGGGTTTAAAATCCGCGATATTTCTTCTACCTCTTTAAGTGATAGGTCTTCGCGCATTCGGGTAAACAAATTAAACTCAAGGTTTTTAAGCTGCAGTTTTAAGCTTTTAATTTGCTTTTGCGTTTCGCTAATGCGGTAATCAAGCGTGTGTAGGCTTTGCCCTTGTGCGCTGGTAATCGAGTGCGAAAGCGACTCGTAGTCTTGCTTAAGTTGGCCAAGGGTGGTTTTAAGGGTGGCTTTATTTACCAGTTCAAATTCGCTTTTAAGAGCGCTGTAATCTAAAAACCATTGCTCTATTTGGGTTTGCCTGCGCTCTATATCGCGCGATTGCTGTACGTATAAGCTTTGCTTTTGCTCAAACTCGTGTTTTTCGTGCTCTATGTCTTCAAGGGCAATGGCTAGTTCGCTTAGTTGCTCTTCTTGGTAGGTATCAAAGTCTATTAATGCTTGATCAATTTTAGGCGCGTAGGCTGCTAACTTACCTTTAAGCACGGTTTGGTTCTCAAGCATTGATTCAAGCGCTGTTATTGGCTCTTGCATTGATTCAAGCGCTTTTAATTCGCGTTTAGCCCGATTTACTTTATCAAACGAGCGACGCCATACCTCGTAAAAGTCCACTTTAGAGTTAGACATATGGCGTTCAAACACACGTAGCATAAAGCGTTTAACATCGCTTGCACCCAATTTGTGTAAGTTAAGAATACGCCTAAAAATTTCTTTATAAATGGCGGAGTCTTGCACGTTATTAAGCGGGATCATTTTTAAATTAATGTCGCCGTCAAAAGGGGTTGCGCCGCCGGTAAGCAGGGCGTTTAGCTCTTGTGCTTTAAGCTCTATAGGGTTGTAACCTTGCGTTTTTAAATGATTAAACAGCTTGGTAAACTTAATAATGGTATTACCTTGCGTGTACTGCGCTAAATCAAGTTTGCCCTGATAACAAAAGTACTGATGCGCGTAACCGGCTATTTTACCAAGGCCTGCTACACCAATAACCACCGAGCCATGGGGGAGGTTGGCTTCGAGCAAAATGTACGACTGATCCGATGAAAAATAAAATTTACGGGTTTCATCTAAATCGTGCCCGTCCCATTCGGTTAGGCGCAAATCGTTTATTAGCGGAAATTGTAGGGCGTTTATAACCGAGCTTTTACCGGTATTGTTTGGCGCACAAATAGAGCTGCTTTTATCAAGCGGAATAACACATTTTGCATAACCTGCGGTATTAAGTAGGGCGAGTTTACTTAGTCCGTATAAGTTTTTCATTGCTCGTCCTCTGTAATGTAGGTTTCTTCGTTTACTTCCATAAGTGCATCAATATAGCGGTGAATAGGCGCTTGTAGCATAAAGCCGCCTTCTACTTCGCGGGCAAGGCCTAAACGTACCATGCGCAGGTATACGTCTTTTCGTAAATCTGAGCCCGAAAATATCTCAAGCTGATCAAACAAGTGCTTATTAATTTGCACTAAGGTTTGCATCAGTTCTAAATCGTTTACTTCATCAAATAGGGCACGCATTGGGTCTTTACCCGTATTGGCAAAGTGCTCAATTAAAATGTAAATAGTCAGTGCAATAGCACGGGATATTTTACCCATGTTTGGCGTGCTTTCGTCGCTGGCAAAGTAGTAAAAGCCGCGGCTGTCGTGTTTTAAATCGTGGCCAAGGGCGCTAAATAAGGCGCTATAAGATTCTATGTGCTGGTCAAGCTCTTGCCACATTACGTTGTCTTGTTCGCAAATATGGTAACCCGCACCTAATTTTTTATTAATGGCTTGTAGGTGCGTAAGCTCGTCTAAGTTTATATGTGTCATGTGTTACTCGTCTGCCTGTGTATCTGGCTGTGGCGCAGAATTAAATGGGTATAACGAAAAATGCTGGCCGGCAATTTTTACGCGTATTTTTTCATCGCTTTGGCTAATGTGAATTTCACTGTCGCTGACTAGTTTTTGATATAAAAATAGCATTTCGTCGGCGTCTAATTCTGGGTAGCTTTCATCTAAAAATTGCAGTAATGGCTGGGGCTTTTTACGTTTTTTATTAAAGCGTTTTGCAAAGCTTGTTTTAACATCGTGGTAATCAGGAATGTTTGGCGTAACAAATGCCGGCACGTCTTGTTGCTCTGGGAGTTGGTATTCTTCGTGTTCAAATTCTACCAAGCTTGCCATATAGGCAACTATATGACGCTGCTGGCCAAGCGAATAACGCTGCGCATCGCTTACAAAATTTGGTTGTACCGCGCTTAGCATGTTGTCTACGCCATTTTTACGCACAAGGCCAAGCACTTTTGCTGCCTGGCGGGTAATTAGGTTATTACGGCGTAGCTCTTCGCGCAGTGGCATAAGCATATCGGCACTTTTGCGTAAGCTTTCTCGGCCAACTAAATGCATTTCGAGTATCCGAGTACGCAATTGCTCAAGCATACGTTTGTCGTTGTAGGCTTTGCCTGAGCGTTCAATGTGCTCTATTTGCTTACTTATTTGCTGCTCAATAAGTGTAAAACAGGCATGAAAGTCACCGCGAATATCGACCATTTCAAGCATCGGCTCTATGTATTCGTCAAAGGCTTCTATTACCGCTTTGTAGCGCTTTTGCAAAGATTGCACCGCGTGATCAGATTTAGCTTGCTCAACAATGTTTAAAATAGCGTTTTCGTTGTGCGCGTAAAGCTTCATTATTTTACGTACCCGATCATCCATAATGCGGCTATAGCGGCGTAAATCGTCAAAGTCTTCTATTTCGCCGGCATTATCTAATCGGTTTCCTAGGCGTGCTAAATCATCAACCAAAACGCTAATTTCTTGTGCTAAACCTAGGTGTTCTTCTTGTAATAAAAAGGTCGCAAAATCGGCAATGGCGCGGTTTATTTCAAGCTGGGATGATTTAGCCAATGGAATAAGTATATCTTGATTGAGCAAACGGTTAGTTTCTTTGTATATGCGCTCGTTTGTCCATGTGGGCTGTTTTTGCTTAATGGCGTTTTGCACGTCTTTGAGGCTAAAGTCGGCCATTTTAAAACGTTTAAATAATAGCTCTAAAACACTCCAATGTTCGTTAAGGGTGTTAAGCAGCTTTTTAGCTGGGATCATAATGCGGTGATACATCCTAGTAATGAGTTAACTACGCTTAAAGCAGAGCGTAGTTTTTATATTTTTATAATAAAAAGTACTCGTTATTAACTGGCTTAATTTACACATTTTTTTAGCTGGCGTACAGGCGAGTTACATTAAGCGCTGTAAAAGTAGCCAGCAATGTAAACCCGGGCTAAATTATTCGCGTTATATTAACTAAAACACCTTGACAGCTAGACGTCTAAACGATAACTTTCAAAGCCCCGCTACACAGTGGGGTTTTGTTTTATTAGCCACAGGTTAATACAACATTCAGAAGAGGTGCGATACTTAGGTATTTAATGGTAGGTGACGAACGCCCATAACCATTAAAGAGGGAAGTACTCGCCGAGGAAAACAAGGTTACGTCAACCGTGTTTTTCGGTTTATGGGGCTGAATCCCCAAAACTGTCACCAACTTAGGTGGAGAGCTTCTGGCAGCGGACACATCTTATTTGCATTCCTTTGCCAAGTTCTTCTTGTTTTTTAGCGGTTTGGATACCGCGAAAGGAGACGAAATGACTACCCAATCAGTGCCACAAACAGTATCAGGCGCAAAATCAGATTACATCGTTGCCAAATTTGGCGGAACCAGTGTTGCAAACTTTGAAGCGATGAGTCGCTGCAGCGAAATTATTGTTGCAGATAAAAGCGTACGTATTGTAGCTGTGAGCGCCAGTGCCGGCGTAACTAACCACTTAGTTGCACTGTGCAAACCCGACCTTAGTAAAGAGCAGCGCCAAGCACACATCGATGGCGTATTGGCTATTCAACAGGCTATTTTAGATGAGCTGTCGCTTGATGCCGATTTAGCGGTGGGTTTTAACGAGACGTTAAAAGCATTTCAAACGTTAGCCCTTGAAACACTCACCACTGATCAACAACACGATGAGCTGCTTAGCTTTGGCGAGCGTTTATCGTCTTATTTATTTGCTCAAGTGCTGCGCTTAAAAGGCTTAAATGCAGATAGGTTTGATGTACGCAAAGTGCTTAAAACTGATAGCCAATTTGGTAAAGCAATGCCCGATGTTGCGGCCACTGAACAAGCTGCTAAAGACCTGTTAATTCCGTTATTAGATGAGCAAGTAATAGTTACACAAGGGTTTATTGGTAGTGATGAATTTGGCCAAACCACAACGCTTGGCCGTGGTGGCTCTGACTACAGCGCGGCGTTATTAGCAGAGGCTATTAACGCCAAAAGTGTACATATTTGGACCGATGTAGTGGGTATTTTTAGCACCGACCCGCGTTTATGCGCTAAGGCAACGCCAATTGCCCGTTTAAGCTTTGATGAAGCCGCAGAAATGGCTACATTTGGCGCAAAAGTATTGCACCCTGCGACAATTTTACCAGCAAGCCGTAGCCATATTAATGTATTTGTAGGCTCTAGCCGCGAGCCAGAGCGCGGGGGGACGTGGATTGAGCGTGAAAAATCGCAGCAGCCAGGTATTCGTGCCGTTACGCAGCGTAAAAACCAAATATTGCTAACGCTTAAAAGCCCAGAAATGTTATTAGCAAGTGGCTTTTTGGCCCGTGTATTTACTATTTTAAGTGAATTTAATATATCGGTAGATTTAGTTACTACCTCAGAAATTAGTGTTGCCATAACCCTAGATAACGCGCCTAATGCCTCGCGACCTGAGCTTGAGCAAGCGTGTTTAGATAAATTGGCCGAATTTTGTCATGTATCGGTTGAAAATAACTTAACCTTAGTGGCGCTTATAGGGTCTGAAATACAGCTACGCCAGCACGAAATGAACTTAATGAACGTATTAAAAGAGTTTAATATTCGATTAATTTGTCATGGTGCAAGTAAGCACAACTTATGCTTTTTAGTAGAGCAAAGCGAATCAGATACCGTGGTACAAGCAATACACAGCCGCTTATTAGAAAGCGCTGCTTAAGCTTTTAAAGCCAAGTTATTAAGTATCCAAGTTATTAAGTATAAAGCACCGCCAGTCGGTGCTTTTTTTATGCGCCACGCTTATATCAAACTCCTCATTGGCAACCGTTATGGTGTTACTCGATGCTGTAAGGTTTAACAAAGAAAATTCATCAAATACATTTGGGTTAAGCAACTGCGCTATTGGGCGGCTAGTTGCTTTAGCGAGTGCCTCTTTTAAGGTCCAAATTCTAAAAAAGCGGTTGGCTTGCTCTTTTATAGCCAAAGGCGCGGTAATTAAGGCAATTTCAGCCTTATGATAAAAATGCTTAGCGAGCTTTTCGAATGGGCGTTTTAAGTTTATTTTTTCAATATCAAAGCCAAACTCCGCCTTAGTAACATTAAGTGCTACACCAACTAAGCCATGCGAGTGCGAAATACAGGTATTAATAACGGTGTGGTTTATATGGAGCTGTAGTTTTGAGCATTCTTCATTAAAGTGGGTGCTCATTTTATTAAGCGGTATGTGTGCGTATTGGGGCTGAGTATGCTTTGCAAGTTGCTTTAGTAATATACGCGATGCTACATATTCTTGCTTTGCTTGCATGCGTTTACGACGATTTATAACGCTTAGCTCAAATGGGCTTAGGTATTGGGTTAAATCAAGGTGTTCTACATTAAGTGTGTTGGCATTAAACACTAAAATAGTATTGTTGCTAGGGGGTAAATCGCTATAAAAAGAGGGAGCAATACTTAGGGTGTTTTTAAAAAAGTGGTTAGTCATACGCGCTTAAAATAAGTGAGTGCTGTAATTATGAGCGGTTAACAGCGCTTATTTATGCCAAAAGCAATTTTATTACTCAGTTGGCATTAAATATGGTTTAATTCACAATAATCAAAGAATAACAGAATTTGTAGATGTATGGCACAAGTGCGTGATGGATTTCAAAGCCGTTTTGGTTTTGTTTTAGCCGCTGCAGGCGCAGCAGTGGGTTTAGGTAATATTTGGGGTTTTCCTACGCAGGCGGCCAACCATGGTGGCGGTGCATTTTTATTGGTTTACTTTGTAGTTATATTTTTACTTGCGCTACCTGCGCTTTATACCGAACTTTATTTAGGCCACCAAGCGCAAGCAAACCCAGTAAAAGCATTGGGTAATGCGTGGCAAAATACCAACAAAAAAGTAGGGGCTGCCGCAGGATATATTGGCCTTGCGGGCGCTGTGGTTATGCTTAGCTTTTATTCTATTGTAGCTGGGTGGATGCTCTCTTACGCGATAGAGCCTATTACTACATTTTTTGGTTTTACCGCCGCAAGCGAATTTTTACACAGCGACTCTATGGTGCGTAATTTTATATTTACGCCGCTTATGCTTATTTTAACCGCCAGTATTATTTTAAAAGGGGTTAAATCAGGGATTGAAACCTGGTCACGTCGTTTAATGCCATTGTTATTGGTGCTACTAATAGGCTTAATTTTTTATATAGCCAGTTTAGAAGGCGCCAGCGAAGGGTTTGCTGCTTATTTAATTCCTAATTTTAGCCAAGTGCTTGACCCAAATTTAATTATTGCTGCAATGGGGCAGGCGTTTTTTTCGCTCTCATTAGGGGTTGGCTGCATGATGATTTATGGCTCGTACCTGCAGCCAGATGCAAATCTGCCAAAACTAACTGCAAGCGTTGCACTACTTGATACCAGTGTGGCATTTTTAGCAGGTTTACTGATAGTGCCTGCAATTTATGTAGCGCAGCATAACGGAGTAGAGGTGTTTAGCGGCGGAAAACTTATAGGTGAAGGGCAGCTTATATTTGCTATTTTGCCTGAGCTTTTTAGTACCATGGGCGAAATTGGCTTACTAATTGGGTTACTGTTTTTTGTACTTATGTCGATTGCATCGGTTACATCGACTATTTCTACCACAGAAATACCGGTAGCGTTTTTAGTAGAAAACCACCGCGTAGATCGTACTAAAGCAACGTGGGCCGTTAGCCTAGTGGTGTTAATATGCGCTAGTGCAATAATATTAAACTTTGAGTGGTTATTTGGTTTAGTCATCATGCTATTTACTCAGTACCAACTTCCACTTATGGGGCTATTTTATTTCATAACCGCAGGTTGGATGTGGAAACGCGGTAATAAGCTTCATAAAGCCAGCACGGGCACGCATTACTGGTTTGCTCAATACATTCGTTTTGTGTGCCCAGTATTAATGACTCTTGTTTTTGCAAACGTTGCGTTTGGCTAAAGTATTTTAAGCTTTACCCGTTATGTAAATAGCAAAACGGATAAAGCTAAATTAATGGGCCGCGGCTTTATAAAACCTCATTGGTTAAAGGTCTTTGTTCATTAATTTCTATTGCGTTTTGTATGGTGGTATTGGCAATTTCGCTAAGGGCTTCTTGAGTAAAAAAGCCTTGGTGGCCAGTTATTAATACGTTTTTAAAACTAACTAAGCGCGAGAATATATCGTCTTGGTTTATCTCGTCGCTATGGTTTTTAAAAAATAGCTCCGACTCCTGCTCGTACACATCAAGCCCTAAATACCCTAGCTTTTTAGTTTTAAGCGCATTTATACACGCTTTGCTATTAAGTAGCGCACCGCGCGAAGTGTTAATTAGCATTACCCCAGGTTTCATTTTATTAAATGCATCGTCATTTATTAAATGGTGTGTTTGCTCATTCAGTGGGCAGTGCAGTGAAATTATATCGCTTTGAGTAAGCAGCGAATCTAAATCGGTGATGGTGTAATTGCCAGGTGTTGCATAAGGGTCGCACACTAAAACATGCGCGCCAAAGCCATTTAAAATATTACAAAGGGCAAGGCCAATTTTACCACAGCCTATAATGCCAACTGTTTTGTCGTGTAAGTTAAAGCCTAATAAACCGTTTAAATCAAAGTTGTCTTCGCGTACGCGGTTATAGGCTTTATGTGTTTTACGGCTAAGGGTAAGCATAAGTGCAACACAGTGCTCAGCTACGGCTTCTGGGCTGTAGGCGGGTACTCGTAATACCTTAATGTTGTGTGCTTTGGCAGCCACTAAATCAACATTATTAAACCCTGCGCAGCGAAGTAAAATAGTATTAATTCCATGCTCAGCAAGGTGCTCAATAACGAGGGCGTTAACCGTGTCGTTTACAAATACACACACAGCATCAAACCCTTCAGCAAGCAGGGCTGTTTGCTCATTCAGTGCTTGCTCAAAGTAACAAATCTCTATTTGAGGGTGTTTGTTAATACTGCGCTTAAAAAAAGGCTGCTCGTATTTTTGCGTACTAAAAAAAGCAATGTTCATGTTATTTACTCCAAAGCCTAGCTGTTATAGCAATCCGTATAATCAAGTGATCTATTTTGAGGATGTAAAAACGCGTTGATAGCAAGGCAAAAAATTCGCTATTTAGTTGTTCTCGGCAATTGCTCCTGCATTGCTCTACCTTCTGCATCCATGCAGTCGTAAATGAGAGTTTTTTAACACAGATAGCGACACGTTTAGCCCCTAAAAATGATTAAGTATTATTGCCGATTGGTATTGTACATAACCTTAAACTAGTTTAATAAAGCATGCTTGAGTAACCACCCGTTTATTGATTTAGAATAATTAAGCGCCTTTTAATGCATTAAAGTTAGGTATTATTTTTGCGTTATTTAAATTATTAGCGTTTAGTGCGCTAGGTAAATTTGCCTCAATGACCTGTTTAAGCGTTTCGGGCTTGGTGCGCGGCGCATAACGTGCAACGAGCTGACCTTGTGGGTTAATTAAAAACTTGGTGAAGTTCCACTTTACTGCGCGGTTTTGCGAAATACCGCGGGTATGCGACTTTAAATAATTAAACAGCGGGTGCGCCTCGGGCCCATTTACCATTACCTTACCAAACACTTTGAACGACACGTCAAATTGCCCTTGATAAAAGTCTTTAATCGCGAGGTTATCAAGCGGCTCGTTTTGGCCAAATTGATGACAAGGAAACGCTAAAATAGTGAAGCCGCTATTTTTATATTCTTGATAGAGCTTTTCTAGCGAACTTAATTGCACCGAAAAATTACATTTACTTGCTGTATTAACAATAAGTACTGTTTTGCCTTTTAGCTGGCTAAGCGCAAAGCTTTCGCTGTTGTACAAAGGGGCACTAAATTGATAAATACTATCCATGGTTACCTACTTATTTCCTTACGTTGGAAATTTATAAAGACTTAATTCGCTTTTTAAGCAGCCGATTGACATAATCGGGCATAGTTTCTAAGTTAGCAGGAAAATAAGGCACTTTTATGTCAATCAATGTTGCATTTATAGGTTTAGGGGTAATGGGTTACCCAATGGCAGGGCATTTAGCAAAAGCGGGCTTTAATGTGTGTGTATATAACCGCACTCAGGCAAAGGCGCAAAGCTGGGTAGATGAGTATGCAGGAAGCTTTGCTACCACGCCGCGAGACGCTGCAAATAATGCTGATATTGTATTTATGTGTGTAGGTAATGATGATGACTTACGTGCGGTTGTTTACGGCGAAAATGGTGTTTTAGCGGGGATGGCCGTTAATAGCATTTTGGTTGACCATACTACTACATCGGCCGAAGTAGCCCGTGAAGTAGCAGAAAAAGCAGCCCTGCAAAATATAGATTTTATAGACGCGCCCGTATCAGGCGGACAAGCAGGTGCTGAAAACGGCGTGCTTACAGTCATGGCAGGCGGTAACGAAGCTGTTTTCACTAAAGTGCAACCCGTAATGGCAGCATATAGCCGTTTTAGCCAGTTATTAGGCGATGTGGGCGCAGGGCAGTTATGTAAAATGGTTAATCAAATTTGTATTGCCGGCGTAGTGCAAGGCTTAGCCGAGGGCTTACACTTTGCTAAACAAGCAGGGCTTGATGGTGAAAAGGTAATTGAAACCATTTCAAAAGGGGCTGCGGGTTCGTGGCAAATGGAAAACCGCTACAAAACAATGTGGGCAGGTGAGTACGAGTTTGGTTTTGCCGTAGATTGGATGCGTAAAGACTTAGGCATCGCGCTTGATGAAGCTAAAAACAACGGCGCTACGTTACCTATGACTGCAACGGTTGATCAATATTACGCCGACGTACAAGCGCTTGGCGGGGGGCGATACGATACATCAAGCTTACTAGCACGCATTGAAGCACTGCATAAAAAATAACGTTTTGAGTATATCAATGTAAACGCCAAACTTGCGTGATGGGCAAAGCCCGTAAAGTGATTTATTCACAAAGAGGATAAGAGGCGCTTCGCTTTTAGAGGAAGAGATAGTTCTAAAAAGGTTTATGTTTTTATGTCTTCTCATTTATTCCTCATTCGCTTCTCTTTGTGGATTATTTTTTATTTAAAAAGCTGCGCTTTTCACGTGAGCAAGCTTTACGTCTACAGCGAAGGTGTAGATATGGGTTTTACTTGATGCGCAGCTTGCTGGCGTGATGGGCAAAGCCCGTAAAGTGATTTATTCACAAAGAGGGTAAGAGGCGCTGCGCTTTAGAGGAATAGATAGTTCCAAAAAGGTTTATGTTTTATGTCTTCTCATTTACTCCTCATTCGTTTCTCTTTGTGAGTAGTGTTTTATTTGAGCATTTAAAAGCTGCGCTTTTCACGTGAGCAAGCTCTGCCTCTACCACGCTGGTGTAGACATGGGTTTTACTTGTAGACGCGAAGCTTGCTTACGTGACGGGCAAAGCCCGTAAAGTAATTTATTCACAAAGAGGATAAGAGGCGCTTCGCTTTTAGAGGCAGTGATAGTTCTAAAAAGATTGTTGTTGGCCTTTATGTTTTCTCATTTACTTCTCATTCGTTTCTCTTTGTGCAAAAAATTTTGGCTTTGATTGTAGTAGTAAAGTTATATAAAACAAAAAACGCGACACTTTATTGCTAAAGTGTCGCGTTTTAAAAGTGTTCTACACAAACTTAAACTAAATTACATGCTTTGCGCGTAGTTATACAAAGCCTTTAAAATGGTTAGGTTTTTTTCGCTGTCGTCGTGCTCATGGGCCAAGTTTTCAAGGGTGATCATAAAATCTTGTGCACTAATTGAGGGTTGATCTTCTCCGTGCATTAACTTGTTTTGGCAATACTGACGCCATTGGTCAAGCTCTTGCTGGTTGAGCGTTTCAGGCCAGTTTCGCGCGCGGTATCTAAACAGTAATGTATTGAACTTTTTATCTTCAAAATCTAAATTTAAGCCCGCTAGCTCGTCTGGTTTAGCATCGCGAATAATCGCAAATTTAGCTTTGTCGGCATGGCTTGTAAAGCCATCGTAAAGTAAGTAATCAACGTTAGTGGTTGCGCTGTAATCGCCTTTTTCATTAAACACTTCGGTTACTTTATCGCGAAGCTCGGTATTGGCTTTTAAAATAGCTAAATTAGCGAGGCATTGCTCGCGGTCAATGCCTAAACGGGCTGCGTTTTCAGGCAATAACGTTTTAGCAGGCGCTAAAATAGGGCACTTGTTTAAATGCACCAATTTTAAACCAACAGGTAAATCGCCCTCGGCTAAATCAACGCGTTTGGTGTATAAACGTTTACGTAACTCTTCTACGTTTAAGTCAAGCAATACTTGCGGGTTTTGGGTTAAATCAAAACATATAACGGCGTTTTTATTTACCGGATGAAAGCTCATAGGCGCTACCCACGTAGTACAGCCCTGCGTTGCAGGAATACGCGATGATGTGTGTACCAGCGGCGTCATGTTAAATACATCAACTAACTCACCAAGCGCTTTTTTATTACGCAGCCCAAAAAAGAAGTTATAAAGCTTTGGTTGTTTTTCTTTTATAAGTTTAGCCAGTGCAATAGTGGCAGTTACATCGCTTAGCGCATCGTGAGCAGCGGCGTGTTCAATGCCATTAGCTACCGTTAAATGTTCAAGCTTAAAGCTCGGGCTGCCGTCTTCTTTTAACGGCCATTCAATCCCCTCAGGGCGCAGCGCATAACACGCACGTACTAAATCAATAATATCCCAGCGGCTGTTATTGTTTTTATATTCGCGCTCGTACGGGTCGTAAAAGTTACGATAAAAGCTATAACGGCTTACTTCGTCATCAAAGCGAATACTGTTATAACCAGCCACACAGGTGTTTGGCGCACTAAATTCAGCGTGAATTTTGGCTATAAACTCAGCCTCAACCAAACCTTTTTGCATCGCCACTTGTGGCGTAATACCCGTAATTAAACATGCCTCAGGGTGAGGCAAGTAATCCGCTTGCGGCTTACAATATTCAATAAGCGGCTCGCCTATTATATTTAAATCAAGATCGGTACGAATTCCCGCAAACTGGCTCGGCTTATCTTTTTGAGGGCTCGCCCCCCAGGTCTCATAATCGTGCCAGTAGATTGTTGCTTGATTTTGCTCTTGATATGCCATGCTAAAAACCCTGAGAAGTTAACTTAAAAACGCCTAAATGCACGCCAAGTTACTAAAATAATGAATTATTTAGATTATGGCATATGGGCGAGGGAGTTTATAGGTTTGGGTGATAAATGATGTTATGGAACTTTGTAGTAATACGTCAAGTTTGAGTTTTGTTCCAATCCACAATCACGAATTAAAAGTAAGGGCGCGCGCCGTTATAGCCCATGGCTTGCTAACCTTTTTGCAAATAATTATTACCGGTCCAAAGTAAATCAAACGCAAATTTGCTAAGCACTTGGTGCTTTAACAGCTGGTTTGGTGGATAAATGATGCTGCAGACATAGGCTTTAAGTTTGAAGCTGTTATGGAAAAGTTAAGCCACTTGAACGGACTAAGTAAAGAGCGGGTTCGGTTACTGATTGTATAAATACCAATTACCGTAAATTAGTAATTTGGCATTAGACTAAAGTCTATAAGTTAATTTTCTTCACTTATTGGTTTTGTTTTAATCGTTTGTCGGTTTTGTGTTAATTCTCTAAAGTTGAATTGTCGGCAACAAGCACGACTAACTCAACAGGAACATAATCATGAAAAGCTCACTTATCAAAACCATCGCTCTTGGCTCTTTATTAACTTGCTCAGCTGCTGTAATGGCTGATACAAGTGACTACAAATTAATGGTTATCGAACAAGCGACTGCACCGCAGCCAATTGAGCAGTCATTTAATAGTTGCGCACTTAATGTTAAGTCAAAAAACTATGCTGAAGCTGAAGCAATTTGTACAAAAGCAATTGCACTTTTAAAAGATGCAGACGGCCCTAAATTTAAAGTACGCCAACTTACGTCATTCGCGTTAAGTAACCGAGGTGTTGCACGCTTAAAATCAAATAATGACACAGCAGCCATTGCTGATTTGTACGAGGCAGCGCAAATGTCTAACAGTACAATGGTATCGCATAATTTAACACTTGCTAAAGAAGAGCTTGCGCTATAAAAAAGCACTAAACATGCTTTAATTAAGCCAGTGTATAAAAAGCCCATGTTAGGTTTATTCTTAACATGGGCTTTTTGCGTTGCACGGTTAAAAACTGCAAATCATAAAAGTGGAAACTACTTATTAGGCTTTAAATTTAAGAGAGCTAGATTATGGATGTCACCAGTACGTTGAGCATATTTGAAATTAGCGCGATTTTTTTATCTATAACCGCATTACTTGCTTATATAAATCATCGGTTTATTGGCCTGCCAACCACCATTGGGGTGATGGTTATTTCGCTTTTAGTGTCTATTGCGGCCATATTTTTGGGCTTTTTAGGGTTTGATGAACTTATTGATTACGAAGTAAGCCTACTTGATCAACTCAATTTTACTCATGTATTGCTCGACGGCATGCTCTCAATGCTGCTTTTTGCTGGGGCGCTGCACGTTAATGTAAGTGACTTAAGACGTTATAAATTACCCATAGGTATTTTAGCGTGTGTGGGTACGCTAGTTTCAACAGTGATTATTGCTGCAGCGTTATATGTAGTAGTGCCTTTATTGGGATTTAATTTATCGTTTATATGGTGTTTATTATTTGGTGCGTTGATTTCGCCAACCGATCCGATAGCGGTGATGGGTATTTTACGCTCTGCTGGTGCGCCTAAAAGTATTGAAACCGTAATAGCGGGGGAGTCGCTATTTAATGATGGTATAGGCGTGGTGGTATTTGCGCTTTTATTAGGAATTTTAACCAGTGGTGATATGCCAACTACATACTCAGTGGCTCATACACTCGCTGTTGAAGCGGGGGGCGGTATAATATTTGGTTTAATATTAGGCGCTGCTTTAAATTATTTATTAAAAGCAATAGATAGCTACCAAGAAGAAGTATTACTTACGCTAGCGGGTGTTATAGGCGGTTATGCATTGGCGAGTCACTGGCACTTATCGGGGCCACTTGCGATGGTTATGGTGGGATTAATGGTGGGTAATCATGGCCGTAATTTAGCCATGAGTGATAAAACACGCCACTATGTTGATTTGTTTTGGGAGCTAATTGATGAAATTTTAAATGCCATTTTATTTGTGCTAATTGGCCTTGAAGTGGTAATGATTGTGTACTCAGCTAATTTGCTGGTGGCGGGCGTTTTAACCATTTTAATTGCGCTATGCGCACGTCTTATTGTGGTTGGCCTAACAACAACTATTTTTAATAAACAGCTCGAGCTGCCCAGCGGTGCATGGAAAGTGTTAACCTGGGGAGGGTTACGTGGCGGTATTTCGGTGGCACTGGTGTTGCAGCTACCTGATGGATCGCAGCGTAATATATTATTGGCCTTAACTTATGCAGTGGTGGTTTTTTCAATTTTAGTGCAAGGCTTGAGCGTAGGAAAAGTCGCCAAAAGCATAAAAACAAAATAAATTTTAAAGATTGATTTTTGTACAGTTTGCTGGCTTTTATGCGTAACTACTGCATAACACTCGTTTTAAAACCTTTTTCAAAACAAGCAGTAATTACGCTGGTTTACACGCTGTTAAACATTTAAATTTGTACGTATATTAGACTAAAGTCTATAGGTTAATTTTCTTCACTTATTGAGTTTGTTTTTCTCGTTTGTCGGCGCTGAGCTATTACTCTAAAGTTCAGTTGTCGGCAACAAGCACGACTAACTTAATTAGGATAGGCAAACCATGAAACGTACACTTTTAAAAACCATCGCTCTTGGCTCATTACTAACTTGCTCAGCAGCTGTAATGGCTGATTCAAGTGACTACAAACTAATGGTTATCAAAACCGCTACTGCGCCATTGCCACTTGAAGAGTCATTCAATAGCTGCGCACTTAACGTTAAATCTAAAAATTACGCTCAAGCTGAAGAAATTTGTACTAAAGCCATTGCACTATTACAAGATGCACAAGGCCCTAAATTTAAAGTACGCCAGCTTACATCGTACGCTTTAAGCAACCGTGGCGTTGCACGTTTAAAAGCGCATAACGATACAGCAGCATTAGCTGATTTATACGAAGCAGTACAAATCTCTGAAAACACATTAGTGTCTCATAACTTAACTCGCGCTAAAGAAGAGCTTGCCTTATAAAGCAATTTAATTAGCGAGAGTCACAAAAAAGCCCCTACCGATTTATATTAGGTAGGGGCTTTTTTGTGCGTGTAATAAAATTTTTTTATAAAACTCACATGTAAATTTAAAAGCGAGAAAGCCCGTTTTAGAAAGCTTTATTTTTGGAATTATTACTTTTACCTGTTTTTTATACGAGGTTTCTGTAAAATTAATGAGTTAACATTTGTTATTGATTTATAACACCTGTTATTGACGTAATCATTCAACTAAATATAAGCAGGTTATATGATTTTCTATATTGTTGGGTTGAGTACATTGGTTATTATTTTGTGTTTAGCTATTTATGTTATTTATAGCAATATACGCAAAAACCGAGTAAGAAAAACTAAGGAATACAATGTGCTGTTTGATAAAGACACCATTGTAGATGAGCTTATTACTCAACTTACGGATAAAAACCAAGCCCAAGTAGATAAACATAAAAAAATAAAAGGCAAAGAAGAGATCCTTGCAACATTTATAGAATTGCATCGCTCAGGTAGTTTTTGTGCGCATTTAAGCGAGCAAGAAATTATTTACTTTGTTAAGAAAAAACTAAACATGGAGAGTAAGGAAAATGGATAGCGATAAAAAAGCGGTTCCAGAAGAAAAGTCACAATCATTTATAGGTCGTTTTGGCCGACGAAATGTCATTTTAGTAACATCAATAGTGGTTGTGTTGGCTGTTATAGCAACGCTTACTTCACAAGTTATTTCTTGGAACGAAGCTGACGAGCGTTTAGTTCATCAATCGGCGTTTACCGGAAAGTTAACGGTTATTAACCAAGCTGGCCCATATTTAAAAGCATTTGGCACTACATCTGCTTATAAAAAGGTTATATCGATTAACTTTACGGGTGACGAAAACGCGACTGCGAGTGCAATTGTACCTCTTATTCCAATACGCTTTTTGGATACAACAACCGGTGGTGCACGTGGTGTATCGCGCTTTAGGTTGCCAGGCAATGTACCAGCCACTGAAAAAGGTGAATTACGTGGATTACTAAAAATACACGAAGAGTTTGGTTCGCAAGATACGCTTATATCTAATTTACTTATGCGTGCTACTACAGAAAACGTTAAAGCGTCGGCGCGTATGATGTCGGTTGAGCAGCATTATTCTGGTGGAAACGGGCAACTTAGCCAAGACTTCTCTGATCAACTTACTAATGGTATTTTTGTTACTGAACAAATAATCAGCAGCGGTGAGCGGGATAAAAGCGATGAACTAGGTAGCTTAAGTAAACAGCAGCGTGTAACGGTAAATATTAAATCTGATAAAGAGGGTAAACCGCTGCGTAATGCGCCGATTTTAGGTGCGTATGGTATTACTGTTGTAGATGCAAGTATTATTGATATTGACTACGAAAGTAAAGTAAACGCGCGCTTAGAAGCGCAAAAGCAAGCGGCTGCAGATGAAGCCTTGGCACGTCAAAACCTTAAAAAAGCAGAGCAACAAGCGCGTACAGAAGTTGCCTTAGGCGAACAAGCAATAGCAAAGCAACGGGCAGAGTCTGAAAAGCTTAAAATTAAAGAGCAAATCGATGCCGAGCGTATTAAAGCGAATGCTATTATTTCTGCGCAGCAACGTGTAGCTGTAAAAGCTGAGTTGGCTAAAGAGCAAGAAGAGATATTAAAGCAACAACGTTTAGAAGCACTAGGCATGGATGTGTTAGCTGAGGCACGCTTACGTGCTAAATCAGCAGCGCTTGATCCTAAATATGTGTTTGATGAAACATTAAAAGCTGAGGTGAAAATTCAAACTGCTTTATTCAATAGTTTAGGAAAAAGCCGTTTAGTGCCTGAAATTGTAATAGGTGCAGGACAGGGCGAACAAAGCAATGGTTCTGAATTTATGCGATTATTAGCGGCAGATGCGGCTTTAAGTCTTAAAAAACGTTTAGAAAAAGACCAAAAATAAACAATTAAATATACAAGCAATAGTGAGTTTTTAGTTATAAAGACTCTACACCAATAAAAACGCTGGCTGATATATCAGGCAGCGTTTTTTATTGTGTGTTTTTTGCTATTGTATTATGCAGATAAGCCTATACCAATTCGCAATAATACTTAATTAAGCGAATTGGTATTAGATGCTAGTGAAAACAGTTTTTTTAATTACACAGTAAAAAGAGTGAGTAGTATTGATGGGCTCCAGCAAAAATCAGCTTAATTTAGACTTAGGACAAGAGCATATTACTATCCAACGCCGTTATGAAGCATTAGGCGCAGTTAACGATTTTTTAATTGCGGTGTGGTTTTTAATTGGTAGCTTTTTCTTTTTAAATGAGTCATTAGTTGAAAGCGGTACCTGGCTTTTTATAGCTGGCAGTGCGCAATTAATAATAAAACCTGTATTAAAATTAATGAGTTTAGTTCACGTTAAAAAAGTGTTTCGTTCTAACAATACTCACTAGGCGTTCAGGTATTGTAATTAATAATTTAATGACTATTCACAGCAAAGGTAATGCATTGAAACTACTAAAGTGGACTTTGGGCGCAGTTATAATTTTATTAATAGTGGGTTTACTCATTCCTGAGAAGCTAGTAATTCCTGTGCAAGGCGCTACAAGTAAAGATTGGAACCACAATACGTTTTGGTATGAGCCGTGGGGGCGCTCGGGTGTGCATAAAGGAATTGATATTTTTGGCGCTAAAAACACCCCTGTGGTTGCTGCAACAAGCGGTATTGTTATTTTTTCAGGTGAACTAAACCGAGGTGGCAAAGTGGTTGCGGTATTAGGTGCAAAATGGCGAGTGCATTATTTTGCACATTTAAATGACTACAATGTAAGTGCAGGGGATGTAGTTAGCATACACAGTCAAATTGGTTTGCTGGGTGATACCGGTAATGCTGCAGGAAAGCAACCCCATGTGCATTATTCTATATTATCGCTTATGCCTATGCCGTGGCTTTTTACAACACAAAGCCAAGGGTGGAAAAAAATGTTTTTTTTAAACCCACATAAAAAGTTGACTGCTAACTAACTCAGTCTTACTTATAAGTGGGCCGTTACAAATTAACTGCCAACGTAGTTAACTCGCCTGTTTTTGCTGTATTTTTTGAAAGTGAAAGAAACGCTATTTAAAGCAGGTGTTAGACTAAAGTCTATAGGTTAGATTTTCTCACTTATTAGGTTTGTTTTTATCGTTTGTCGGGGCAAGAGGATTTATCTAAAGTTAAGTTGTCGGCAACAAGCACGACTAACCAAACAGGAAGATAATCATGAAACGTACACTTTTAAAAACCATCGCTCTTGGCTCATTATTAACTTGCTCAGCTGCTGCAATGGCTGATCAAAGTGACTACAAATTAATGGTTATTGAAGATTCTGTAACAGCCGCACCAGAGTTTGAACAGCCATTCAATAGCTGTGCACTTAATGTAGAATCTAAAAACTACACAGAAGCTGAAGCCATTTGTACACAAGCAATTGCCTTATTAAAAGAAAGCCGTGGCCCACGTTTAAAAGTACGCGAACTTACATCGTTTGCATTAAGTAACCGTGGTGTAGCCCGCATGATGGCCAAAAAAGACACCGCAGGCCTTTCAGATTTATACGAAGCGTATCAAATTTCTAAAAACTCACTGGTATCTCATAATTTAACGCGTGCTAAAGAAGAGCTTTCTTTATAAGCGAAAATTATTAAAGCCCCAGTTTGGTAGCTACTTAACTGGGGTTTTTTGTATTATAAGTGAAAATATTGGCTATGCTTTTAAATTGTTTATTTGGCAGTAATCTTCACTTTATATGTTAATTAGTTGCGTTCCTTTATCTACCCGTTCTTACGGCCTCTTTATAACCCATTGAATAATAATACTTTAAGTCACTCATTAATATTGTTAATTCCACATCATTTTTTTAAAAATATCCAATCGCAATTTTGAACTGTCGATTATATCTAAAAACGGGATTATGCCATTTATAAGCTCTTGTAAAATAAACCTTATTATCATTATAAAGCTTTATGTTTAGGCCTTTTTTATTTAAAGTTGTAAGGATATTTCTGATTCAGTTAGTATTAATGTTTATTTAATCTACTCTTGATTAATTTGAGCAGGTTGTTTTTGCGCGTTAGTTACTATTTCTAATTAAAAAAATTATATAAGTAACAGCGCTTTTAGGGAGCTACGCAATTTTTGCGTAGGTAAAAGGATTTAAAATGAAATTCAAATTCAATAGCGTAGTTGCGACTTTTATTGTTGCAACTATTAGCCTTTCTGTTACCGCCGAAGATATAGAGCTTTACGTAAACCACAATGTAGAAACCGATGAAAAGCCTCGAGTTTTAATTGTATTTGATACATCTGGGAGTATGGGAAGTAAACTTCCTAATAATGGGCCAAGAAAAATTGATGCTGCTAAAGATGCAATGACCGACTTGGTTAATAATAATGAGTCTATTGATTTTGGGCTTATGCGCTTTCAAAATAACTACGGCGGTTATGTTATGGCTGAAATTGGCTCTTCAAGAGCTACGGTTAAAAATCAGATAAAGAGCCTACCTGCTAGTGGCAGTACACCAGTTACTGAAACATTATGGGAAGCTTATTTATACTTAACTGGGCAACAAGTTTTATATGGGTATGAAGAATATTCAGGAGATGAAGATTTTTTAAGTAAGACTGTTACTTATGTAAAAAATTATCATAACAAAAATAAAAAAGTAACTACTCTTACATATATTTCGCCATTCGAAACTGATTTAGATAGCGATGAGCGCTGTGATAATTCTATTAACCTTATTTTAATGACGGATGGCGATCCGCAAAGTGACACTGAAAGTAATAATGAAATATACCATCTTTATAAATCTAAGTTTGGTTCATACCCAGGTACAACAAGTGGGAGTTATTTGGCTGCACTAGCACAAATAATTCATGGAACAAGTGACGTAGAAATTGATTTGTACGATAGCACACCTGAAATTGCCGATACTGGACGAGTATTTACCATAGGTTTTGGCAGTGGAATGAGTCTTAACGGTAAGAATCTACTAGAACAAACAGCTCAAGTAGGTGGTGGAGAATATTTACATGCAAATACTTCTGCGGAGCTTTCAGAGAAATTAAATAGCACCATTTCTAAAATAAGAGAAGTAAACGATACTTTTTCCTCCCCAACTGTTGCCAGTAATAACGTTGATCAAACTCGTAGCCGTGAAGCTATTTACTTTACAATGTTTTACCCAGAAAGCGGTGCACGCTGGAAAGGGAACTTAAAAAAATTAGCTATGTCTGGTTCTTCCATCGTTGATTCTGATGGCAATCAAGCTATAGGTGCTGACGGTTTAATTAAAGAAGAGGCTCGCACGTTTTGGCTACCTTCAGATAAATCGGCGGACGGTAATTTAGTAGCACAAGGTGGAGTGAACTCTTTTCTTTCTACTTTAGATGGACAAGGTCGTAAACTATATATAGATTCAGGCGGTAAAATTGTTGATTTTACCTTCGATAAAGTAAAAGAAACTTTAAATATAGTGTCAGATACTATGGGTGGTTTGATCCCTGGTTCAGATGTGTCGATTTCGCTTAAAGATATTAATTGGGCAAGAGGCATAGACGTTGACGATGAGGATTCAGATGGCTCATATGTTGATCAGCGTTCTGATATTTTTGGAGACCCACTTCATTCTAAGCCGGTATCTATTGATTATGGTGATGGCAACATACGTATTTTAGTGGGCACTAATGCTGGCTTTTTGCACATGTTTAACGATAAAGGTGACAGCATTGAAGAGGAGTGGGCATTTATGCCTGCTGAGCTGTTACAAAACATACCTGCGCTTCGTACAAATCAAGCCAATACTAAAGTGTATGGTATGGATGGGCCTATTAGTGTGTTTTTTAACAATAAAAGTTTAAACAGTGACGGCTTAAATGACGGAGTAGTAGATGCCACTAAAGGTGATGAAGTATGGGCATTTGCTGGTATGCGCCGTGGGGGTAAAAACTATTACGCAATTGATATTAGCTCACCAGATAAGCCAAAACAGTTATGGAGTAAGCCTATTGTAGGCGGCTCGGATGGGTTTGAATACCTAGCTCAAACCTGGTCAAAACCACAAATAGCCTATATTAAAGCGTTTGGAGATGAGCCTTTACTGGTATTTGGTGGCGGATACGATACAAACAAAGACAACGCGATTCGTAGCGAGGATGAATCAGGCACGGGAATTTACATTGTTAAGGCTAAAACTGGCGAAAGAGTATGGGCGTTAACGCCTGATGATAATAATTTCCAAGGTAAGCACAGTATAGCTGCTGATATAGCAACGCTTGACTCAGATTATGATGGTTACATTGACCGTTTATATGCCACCGATACGGGGGGTAATATTTGGCGTGTGGATATGCCAGGCTCTGACAAAAATAGTTTTTCTCATTACAAATTAGCAGAGCTTGGCAGTTCATTAGCAACGCAAGACCGACGCTTTTTTTACAAGCCACTAGTGGCACGTACTATGTTTAGTAAAGTGAGCAAAACGAGCTATGGCGGTGAAGAAATAACCACACGATTAGATACGCCTTACGATGCCATCGTGATAGGCAGTGGTAATCGCTCAAATCCGCTTGCAACCAATGAGCAAGATCATCTTTACATGATTCGCGATGAACAAACCGTAACTAAAACCTTCGATTCACAAAATACGCCAGAGCCCATAGTGCCAAGTGATTTAATGCTTATGAATGACGACCCATTTGGCAATGCACTAGATAATGTAGATGAGTTTGTAGAACTTGAAGCTGATTTAGCAGGCTTTAAAGGGTGGCGATATGAGCTAAGTAATGGTGAAAAATCATTGGCTGCAGCCACCGTGGTAGGAGGCGTAGCTTATTATACATCGTTTACACCTGCACTAGAGTCTGATAAAAATCAGTGCTCTTTAACAGGGGGCGGTGGTGCAATGTATGCTTTTCATTTGCACTATGGCACAAAAGTGTACGACCAACTTAAATTTACTACCAGCTACGATGTACCCGACACCGCTCAGTTGTATTTTGGTGAAGGCGACTCATGTATAGATGCTAATAATAATGGGTTATGTGATGTGCCAACACCTGATGATGGTACCCCTGGTGATGGCTACGAGTACGAAGAAACAATACCTGTGAGCCAAGTAAGCCAGTTTTATTTAATCGGCCCGAGCCTTACTGGGGAAGGCGCAGTAAACCCTATCAAACCGCCTGAAATTAACGGACCAGGGCTAACTGTTGTTGATGGTAAAGTTAAACTTGTAAATGACAGCGACACATTAGGCTTTGGCTTTAAAACGCAGCAAACCTACATATATAAGCGTGAAGAAAACGATTCTTCATCTGATTAGGTTAGCCTTAGCTCAAGAGTCGCAGCGTTTATTATTTACCGCGCATGCCTTTAAAAGGCATGCGCTAACTTTTCTAGCTAATACTAAAGAGCCCAAAGCAAACCTTGCTACGTTAAAGTGTTCTGCTTAAGAAAGCTCAACAATGTAATTTTTGCCTAAAATTTAACGCGCCTCCTACCTAAAATAGATTACCTAACCAAGCGAATTTGTATTAATAAAAGCCCACATTGCTTTTCGCTAGCCAACATTTATCCGCAATTATTGTGTTTAAGTATTATAAAAAAGGGTTTATTGTCCCTATATTGAAAATAGACATACGGGTAATAATTGGTATATGAATTGTTCGTAAATAAACCAATTAATGTGTAAATAAATATTAAATAAGTCACTAAATAGTAAAGCAATATTTGCATAACATGGTTAAAAAAAAGAATTATAAAACTTACCATTTTAAATGGTTGCTAGTGCTTAATTTTGCCGCTATTTTAAGGTTAAGTTGTATTAGATGGAATTAGTATGAGTTTCAAATTGATCTCTTTTTGCTATTGTATTCCCGTACTCTTTTTAAATGGTTGCGATGAGGAAGTGAGTTTATTTAGTAGCAGTAAAACGCCATTAGTGGCTAAAAACGAAAACGCTAATTTACCGGCTACTGCTATTAAGCAAAAGCACCTTGTTGTAGAAGGCCTAATTGAGGGAATTGTACCAAGTCACTGTAAACGTGGTGAAACAGCATATATAAATGCAAAAATGCAAAAGGTTATACGCAACCCAACCGCAAAAGTGACTTATACACTAAAACCCACTGATAATATTTTGTCTGTGTGTGTGGCCAATGATAACTCAGCTATTACTTATCGTTATGGCACTGAGCAAAAAGTTGGCCTTGAGTATACGGCCACTGCGGCGCAGCCATTTGGTAGCTACTATCGTCAAATAGGGAAAGTAGGCGAAAGTATTTTGTTTTTTAACAAAGGCAATTACTATTACTACATTATTAATGCTGGTGGTATGGGCAGTGGTGTTTCAGTGAACGTATATAAAAATAAAACGCTTATTGCGGAGTTTTTCTCTGGTAATGAGGCGTATAACGACTTTGTTATTGCCAGTAATTTAGACTTGCCGAAGTCGTTGGCAATAGAGCTTCAACCACATATAAACACAATGCAATGAATGGATTAAGTAAAGCACATTGTAACATTATTGAACAAGGGCAGTGGTTTTCTAAGCGTGATGCACACTTAAAACAGTTTTTACTAAGCCACGCAAAAACTTTAAGCCTTAGCGCGCACCAATCTCTTTTTTTACGAGGTGATAAACACGACGGTATTTATGCTGTATTAAGTGGTGTGGTGCGTATTAGTGGGGTAAGTAATAATGGTAAAGAAGCTGTTTTAAGCTTTGTTGACGCCTCGCTGTGGTTTGGCGAAGTCACTTTATTTGACCGCGGAATGCGCACTCACGATGTTTATGCGCAAACCGATGTAACACTGTGTTTTATTGGGCAACGCGCACTTGAGCAGCTGTTAAAACAATACCCGCATTATTGGCAAGACTTTGGGTTACTTCTTGCCCAAAAATTGCGAGTTATGTTTACTAGCATGGAAGATCACGCACTATTAAGTGCCGAGCAGCGCGTTGCAAAACGCTTACTTATATTGTGCGCGCATTTAGCGCATAGTAATGGCCATACGTTTACTTTGTCTCAACAACAACTGGCTGATATGACTTACCTTACACGGCAAACCGCCAATCAAATTCTAAAAAAATTAGCAAAGCAGCAACTTATTGAGGTCGGCTATAACAAAGTGACCATTTTAAACCAATCTGCTTTGGAGCTACTTTGTAATCAGTAAATGTCGGCTCCCCGACAGAGTGATATTTTAAAAGCCTGATATAGTGTAAAAAAACACAATAAAAGGCACACACATGAAAACTCTACAGCAACAGCTTGGCACATACGGTTTGTACCATCGCTCTAAACGCAATGTTTTAACTCATTTTTTTGGCATTCCGCTTATTGTATTTGCGGTGCTGTGCTTGTTAGCGCGTATTCAAATCCCCATTGGCAGCCTGCTTATTGATGGCGCGCAGCTTTTTGTTTTTGCAAGCGTGGTGTATTACTTAATGCTGAGCGTGTCGCTTGGCTTAATAATGGGTGTACTGTTTACCTTATTGCTTTTAGCAGCACAGCCAATCGCTGCTATGGCTTTTTGGCCTTGGTTAAGTATTGGTGTGGGCGTGTTTGTATTTGGCTGGGTGCTGCAGTTTATTGGCCATTACTATGAGGGTAAAAAGCCTGCGTTTGTAGATGATTTAATTGGCTTAATTATTGGCCCATTGTATGTAACCGTTGAGTTTTTATTTTTAATGGGTTTTTATAAATCGCTAGAGCATGAAGTTAACGCCATAGCAGGCCCCACCAAGGCATAATGCTAAGCGGCTTAAATATTTAGTTATTTTAGCGTGCTAAATAAAGCGTTAACCACGTTATAAATCATATATCTGTCGTTATAAACGTTTAAAACTTAACACGATTGCTATTAGCAGCGGATAAAATAATAAAGGCAAATAACCCATGCAATACAACAATAAAACCGTGTGGATCACCGGCGCATCATCAGGTATTGGCAAAGAGCTCGCAATACAATTTGCAGCACTGGGTGCCAAGGTTATTTTATCAGCCAGAAGCGTTGATAAACTTAACGAACTAAAACAAAGCTTACATGGCGATGGCCACATTATTGTGCCTCTTGATTTGTCAGCGCCTGAAGCTGTATTGGCTCAAGTTACTGATTTAATTAGTACATTACCTGCTATCGATATTTTAATTAATAACGGTGGGGTATCGCAGCGCAGCTTATTTTTAGAAAACGAATTTAATGTTTACCGCCAATTAATGGAAGTTAACTATTTTGGCCTCATTGCACTTACCAAAGCGGTAGCGCCTACTATGGTTGCTAGGCGCAGAGGCTCAATAGTCTCAATTAGTAGCGTTGCGGGTAAAGTAGGCTCTAAATTTAGAACGGGCTATTCAGGCTCTAAATATGCAGTAGTGGGTTTTATGGATTGCCTGCGTGCAGAGCTTGCAGAGCATAATATTCATTGCTTAACTATTTGCCCCGGCTCTATTAAAACCGCCATTGCACATAATTCGTTAAACGAGCATGGCATAGCGCAAAACAAGCCAGAGCACTCAATAGAAAATGGCATGGATGTAAGCCTAGCTGCTAAAAAAATGATCCTCGCAATTCATAATAAAAAAGACGAAGTGATTGTTGGCAAAGGCTTAAGCGGCTGGGCACCGACCATTAAACGGTTTTTTCCTCGCTTATTTAATCGATTAACCGCTAAAACAAACTATCGGTAGCATCGGGCGATTTAGAGATATAAAATGCTGTAAATTCAATCAATTTAGACAAGGATTCTAAATGAAGTATTTATGGCTTGGCCTGTTTTTTATTGTATTAATTTGGTCCGGAATTAACCCAAAAGATCAGTTTACTTGGCTGCTTGAAGTTATCCCCGCAATCATTGGTTTAGTGCTTATGGCAAGCAGCTATAAGCATTTTAAACTCACCCCCATTTTATATGGCTTTATATTAGCGCATTGTATTGTGCTAATGGTTGGCGGGCATTACACCTACGCCGAAGTCCCTTGGTTTGATAACTTATTTGGCAGTGAGCGTAACAACTACGATAAAGTAGGGCACTTTTTTCAAGGGTTCGTGCCTGCATTATTAGCGCGTGAAATATTACTACGTAAAAACGTAGTAAATGGTAAAGGCTGGCTAAATGTGTTTGTTGTATCGATATGTTTAGCGTTTAGTGCTTTTTACGAACTAATAGAGTGGTGGGTTGCAGTATTAAGCGGTGAAAACGCAGAAGCATTTTTAGGTACGCAAGGGTACGTATGGGATACTCAATCTGATATGGGAATTGCCTTACTTGGGGCTATTTGCTCGATATTGCTGCTTTCAAAAGTACATGATAAACAGTTAAAAAATGTTAAAGATTATTGATTCAAATTTTATGATTAAAAGACAATAAATTATGACTGTAAATACCCACAATTTCACGATAAGCACAGATAAAAGCAAGCTTAACTTTAACGTTATTTATAACTTTATTGCTAATAGCTATTGGGCTAAAGGAATACCTAAAAGCATTATGCAAAAAGCGATTGATAACTCAATGTGCTTTGGTGTTTACAGCGCTGATAACGAGCAAGTGGGCTTTGCCCGCGTAGTAACCGACAACGCCACCTTTGCCTATTTGGCTGATGTATTTATTACCCCAGATTTGCAAGGTAATGGCTTGAGCAAGTTACTTATTAAAACGATAGTAGAGCACCCTGAGCTGCAAGGGCTCAGGCGCTTTTTATTAGCCACTTCTGATGCGCATGGCCTTTATGCGCAATACGGGTTTAAACCGATAGACAACCCAGCAATGCTAATGCAAATTAATACTGAAAATGTGTATGAGGGAAATACTAGAGAGGTATAGTAAAAGGGGAAGAGCATGTTCAATTTAAAGCTCTTGTTAGATTTCGATTGATTTCCCTAGCGCCATAAATTCCTTTGCCTTTTCATCAGATGGCTCTCTACCTGCAACCTTTTCTAATAATTGGCATATTGCGGATAAGTGCATGTGTGCAATATCCATTTGTTTTGATATGTCACTTAGTTCTTGACGCATTTTAACCTGTCCAGAGTCATCATAAATCGCAAAGTTGTGGGTTTTGAAAAAGCCATGAACTAGGTAATTCCGTTTACTTAAGGCATCAGAGATTACTTCTTCTGATGATGAGTCAAACTCTATAACCTTTCTAACTTGACGCAATAAATTTCCAAAAGTTTTACGGTCAACCTCGTCAACTAGTTTTTTATAAACAACTTTGTCAGCTGGTGAAATATTATTTGGGTCAACTGTTAGCGCAATAAATGACAAAACGACATTTCCCGCTTCTAACTCCAATACTTGAGCTTTCTCTGCTACCATACCAAAGTCGGCGTAGAGTTGATGTAAATTTTCAGATTGAATCATAAAAATCTCACGCCCTGTGTTTAGGCAAAAGTATCTTGGTTAAAATGTGAAGCGGAGCGAAATCAATACAACGTAATATAGTCCATTTTAAATAGTTTGTTATGTTAGGTATCGTCATCCTGCTCAGCATCAAAGGATCCTGGAATATGTTCGGCACATGTTTCATAAGCAAAAATATCTTCCGCATCCCAGATATCAAACTGTTCGATTACATCTAAATAGCTAGCAGATTTAAGAACATTGACAGTTAAATATGTTTCATCCCATCTTTCCAATGAACAATCCAAATTGCGTATTTTTTTGATATAAAAATCTTGTTTGTTTCTATCAATTGTTTTGTCAAAGATTATTCTGAGCGTGCGGTTACCGCTTCTTGCTATGACATTTTCAATTTCTAAAATGCCGTTATCGTCCTCAAAAGCTTGTACTTCATCCTTAAAATTTAACGAGTATGAAAAGAATGGAACATTTTCAAGCCGGTAAATATTATTCCCTAGAGGCTCTGCCCACATAGACTCGCCACCAATCATCCAGTGATTGGGTAAAGATACGTGAACCTTAACTAATCCTTCGTTGCTCATTTAAATGCCTAACAACTTTATCAAAGGACACTTTCCTCTTTTTATGAGCAATGTATGTCCTCTTAATTATTTTTAATATTAATAACAAATCTTGTAACACATTGCGAGTATTAAACTTTAAGGCGGGGTGTTCTTTTTATGGCAGGTGGAAAAGAGGAAATTGTCCTCATTTTCTGACTTAGGAGGAAAAACGCCAGCGCAGTAAGCAAATACAGCAGTTAAAGATTTAAAATGACATCCAAACCCCTTTTTTAATCATTTAACCGCCACTAAAAACTGCATCGAAAATATAAGTAACCGCTATAAGTACATTTGTTTATGCAAGCCTATTATAAAAGGTGGTTTTTGGCTGGTGGAGGCTATAAAACGAGGTGATGTATTATTTGCTAAACGCGTCTTGCTGCTTTTAAAACAGTATAGACACGATATTTATACCAATCGACTTAAATATTTAGCCTTTCTCGCGTGCTAAATAAAGCGTTAACTGCGTTATAAATTTCTCATGTAGAAAAGCTACATGTCGAAATTTATGCCTTGTTATCACTCTATTTATCCGTCGCTATAAATGTCTAATTACTTAACACGATTGGTATTATCTGGCTTTTTTAGCCTCAAGCGCTTCTATTTCACTCCAGATTTTTTCGGCTTCTGCGCTTAACATGGCGTAGCTTTTAATGTCGCCTTTACGCTGTGCTTGCATGCCTTGCTCAAGCTTTGCATCGTACTCTTTACGTAGTTTTTTTGTCGGGTCTGATTTAAATAGTGAAAACATGTGGCTCCTTAGTTTTATAAAAGTATTAGGGCGTGTTGATCTTTGCGGATTGAAATTTGTTCAATCTAGGGGCGATTAAATCGCGGCGCGAGGTTTGTAACCTAGTGGGCTAAGTAAAAACCGAGCAAAGCTTCCGCGTCCTGCTCACGCCCCTTACCTACATCCATGTAGGCAACAAAGAGTTTATCGCCCCTAGGCAGAACCCGAAGGGCAGCGCATGTTTGGCATTTATGCTGCGTTATCGCCTATTTATGGGGAGTAACCACACTTCATAGGCTCTGCCTTGCCTAAAAACCAAACATACTGCTGCAAATTCAACCATCAAAGTTCAACACGCCCTAGCATTACCATACGCTACAAAGAGCTAAATAGTTCTTTTAGCTGAAGGGCGTTTACCTTGCTATATAAAAACAAGGTAAACGCATTATTTGCTATGCTGCGGTTACTAACGGTTTTATTGCTCAGGCTCAAGGCGTTTAATTCCTTGTCCGTCAATGCCTAAGTAAATATAGCCATCACTGCCTTGTGCTAAGCTGCGAACGCGGCCTATTCCTTCTAAAATTTTATATTGCTTTGAAACACCTTTGTTAGATATTTCCAGTACACTTAAAAACGAAAATTTCATAGACGATAGCAAAAGCTTGCCTTTTAAATGCGGGTACTTATCGCTGCTAACCAATAACATGTCAGAAGGGGCAATGGAGGGGGTCCAATGCAGTACGGGCGATTGCATGCCGTCTTTTTCTTGTATGTCGGTAAACGACGTACCGCTGTAATTAACACCATAACTAACCACCGGCCAGCCATAATTAGAGCCCGCTTTAATTATGTTTAGCTCATCGCCGCCGCGTGGGCCGTGCTCATGAGACCATAACGTTTGTGTTGTTTTATCAAACCACATGCCTTGCGGGTTACGATGTCCGTAAGACCAAATAGCGTGTTTAGCGCTTTTTTGATTTACAAACGGGTTATCACTTGGTATACGGCCATCAGTGTGTAAGCGATAAATTTTACCGCCATCACGGGTTAAGTCTTGCGGGTTTTTATCGCGCGAGCCGCGATCGCCAATCGAAAAGTAAACATACCCTTGGTTATCAAACACAATACGGCTTCCGTAGTGCTGGCCTTTTGTGCTGTTATGCTCACCTTTGTATAGCAATTGTGTGCTTAAAAGCTCAGTGCGATCGTCACTAAGTTTGGCGCGCATTAGAGCTGTATTACTGCCACTTTTAGCGCCTTGGGTACTTGAGTAAGTTATGTAAAGCCATTGGTTATCGTTTGCGTCGCTATGTAGGGCTAAATCAAGTAAACCGCCTTGCCCGTTGGCATCAATTTGTGGCAAACCCGAGAGCTTAGTTAAGTTAGATGAGTTTTTAAGTAGTAAATAAAGTGTGCCGCTTCGCTCGGTTATAAGTAAATCACCGTTACTTAACGGCTCGATAGCCCAGGGGATAGTTACCCCTTTTGCCACACTGACGGCCTTTACATTGAGCGGTAATACATCAAGGGTTTTGTAATCTACAGCTGCCACTGGCATTGAAACGAGTACAGCTATAAACGCCGTTGATAATGTTTTAGCAATCGTTTTTGTTGGTAAAAACACAGTTGTTGTCCTGTCCAATAAATAAGCAAGTAATACCTACATTAGCATGCTGCTGATGATTTTGCTAAATGTAGCGCTTTAATAAAAACTATATATATTTCAATCATAAAGAGTTTTCCCGCAGTGCTGTATGGCTGGTTTTAATATTTTAAACAGCTATTTATTACACCTTAATTGAGGCTTTAGTGCAGCGCTTTAAATTAGGACGCTGCGTAAAAATTGCGCTAAAAAACTGAATGTTTACTCTAATACTATTGAAATTAATTTTTTTGGGCGTACACTTGTGCGCTGAAGTTTGAGCGTACACATGTAAGTTCAAATTTAATATTTAATATCCAAGAGATTAATAGTGATGATTACTAAAGTATTAGACCAATTTTCGAAGTGGTTTTTACACCATCAAAGCTTTGCAGGCTACATTGAGCCTATTATGCAAATGGTTAAGCCTGCGTGGCGTGCTGGTCTTTATAGAGCAAAAATAGAAGAGCTGACGCAGCACAATGGTGATTTTTTAAGTATTACCTTAAAGCCAACTCAGCACTGGCAGGCACACATTGCTGGCCAACATATTAGTTTAACGGTAGAAATAAACGGGCGTTTATTAACTCGTGTGTTTACAGTTGCCTCAAGCCCTGAGCAATTTAAAAAAACGGGGTTGGTGCGTTTATTAATTAAAACTAATGAGCAAGGGCGTTTTACAAGCCTTTTAAGCAGGGCTTTACGAGTCGGTGAGTGGTGCAATGTTTCAGCGCCTAGTGGCGACTTTGTTTATAAAAACACCCAAAACAATGCAACGTTTATAGCGGGCGGCTCGGGTATTACACCTATGCTTGCCATGATTAGTGAGCATTTAAAATATACCACACAAAAAGTATCGCTGATTTACTATGCCAAAGCTGCTGCACACCAATGTGTAGACGAGCTAAGCGCATTAGCAAACCAGTTTTCGCATTTTTCTTTTTTACTGCTCACACGCGAGCAATCAGATGATATTACTCGCCATGTAAATGTATGGGAAAACCCAGACATATACTGCTGTGGGCCTGCAAACTTTATGAAAACGGTGTGTGACTTTGCTAAAAAACACCATTTAAATTACTACCAAGAGGCATTTGGTTTAACGCTGCCAAGCCAAAATGACGACAGCCTGTTTAACGTACAGATTAATAGCAGCGCTCATGTTGTAAATGCTAACAACGCATTGTTAGCACAGTTTGAGGCAAAACAATTACCGGTTAAACGCGGGTGTGGCATTGGTATTTGCCACCAGTGCCAGTGCATTAAAAAGTCAGGCGTGGTGCGTAATTTAAAAACTGGTGAGTTGAGTGATAACGGCGAGCAGTTAATTCAACTGTGTGTAAGTCAACCTGTTAGCGACTTGGAGTTACAGCTATGAAAAACATAAACTTTGATCAGTTAGCCCACGATTTAGATAGCATAAAAATGGATACGCTAGGCAAAGTAGGGCAACAAGATGCAAACTACATTCGCTCGGTTGTTAAAAAGCAGCGGCTATGTGAGTGGAGTGGCCGTATTTTACTTATGCTGGGCTTTATTCAGCCACTTTTATGGGTTGTGGGTGTACTGTTATTAGCGCTGGCAAAAATTTTAGACAACATGGAAATTGGCCACAATGTTATGCACGGCCAATACGATTGGATGAACGACAAGCAGCTTAACTCGCAGCATTATGAATGGGATATTGCTTGCGATGGGCAAAGTTGGCATCGCGTTCATAACTTTGAACACCACACCTACACTAATATTATTGGTAAAGACCGCGACTTTGGTTATGGCTTATTGCGTTTAAGTAATGATTTTAAATGGCGTTTAAAAAATGTATGGCAGTTTATTACGTATATTAATTTGAGTGTGCTGTTTCAGTGGGGTGTGTCGTATCACGAGCTGGCAGCGGAACGTGTGTTTATAGGTAAAAAGAAAGAAAACCGCGAAGGGGGTGTATCGCATTCTACCCTAAAACAGCGCTTTTTTAGTAAAGGTGCGCGCCAATTAATAAAAGATTATGTGATATTTCCTTTATTGGCAGGCCCTTTGTTTTTATGGGTATTAGCAGGCAACTTACTGGCAAATTTAATCCGTAATTTATGGACCTCAACCATTATTTTTTGTGGCCACTTTACCGAGGACACAGAAACCTTTAAACAAGAAGACTGCATTAACGAAACGCAAGGGCAGTGGTACTATCGCCAAGTTTTAGGCTCATCAAATATTAAAGGCCCGCATTGGTTTCATGTTTTAACTGGGCATTTAAGTTGCCAAATTGAGCATCACTTATTTCCTGATATGCCGTCCTCACGCTATCAAGAAGTGGCCCCGCAAGTGCAAGCCGTTATGCAAAAGCACGGTATTGATTATCATACCGGTGGTTTTTTTAAACAGTATAGCTCGGTATTAAAACGTATTATTAGGTACTCGTTTAAATAAATAATGTGCCTTTAAAAAGCCGATTAATGAAGATGCATTAATCGGCTTTTTTGTATGTGCTTAACAATATGGCTAATTTATAAACAGCAGTTGCAAAAAATTCTTTTTGATAATTAAAAAAGCCTCAGTTTTGCTATGGTTAAATGATGCATGAATGTCATACAATGGAGAAAAATAGACCACACAAGAGAGATTAAAATGGCCGCATTCGGTACCGTGTTTATGCCGCAGATGATTCAAGCTCGTTTTTCTGATAACCAATGGAGCGAAAGCTCAATCGTCCCTTCCGATAAACTTGAACTTCATGCGGGCGCGCACGTCCTTCATTATTCAAGCACGTGTTTTGAAGGCTTAAAAGCTTTTCGCCACGAAGATGGCTCTATTTATATTTTTAGAATAGATGCAAACATTGCGCGTATGCAGCAAAGCTCTGCGTTATTAAGCTTACCAAGCTTTGACGGTCAAATGCTAAAAGAGATGATTATCGAGATTGTTAAAGAGTATGCTGATGAAACGCCATTGCCACCGGGCTCTATGTACATTCGCCCAACTCACATAGGAACAGAAGCTGCCATTGGTAAAGCGGCTGCACCGTCAATGAGCTCGTTGTTATATACACTTTTATCGCCAGTTGGCGATTACTTTACCGGCGGCGCTACTGCGCTGCGTGTATTACTTGAAGAAGATGGCATGCGCTGTGCCCCGCACATGGGCATGGTAAAAAGTGGCGGTAACTACGCCAGTGCACTTGCACCAATTAGCGCAGCACGCGAAAAATACCAAGCCGATCAAATCTTGTTTTGCCCTGGCGGCGACGTACAAGAAACAGGTGCTGCTAACTTTATTCTTATTGATGGTAACGAAATTATTACCAAAGCGCTCGATAGCACGTTTTTACATGGCGTAACCCGTAATAGCATTTTAACCATTGCAAAAGATTTAGGTATGACGGTAAGCGAGCGTAACTTTAGCGTTACCGAGCTTTTAGAGCGTGCTGCAAAGCCAGGCACAGAAGCTGCACTTTCAGGCACTGCTGCGGTATTAACACCGGTAGGCACGTTTATTCATAACGATAAAGAATACAAAGTAGGCAGTGGCGAGCCAGGCCCTACAACAGCGCGATTACGCCAAGCATTGAACGATATTCAATGGGGTAAAAGTGAAGACAAACACGGCTGGTTAACTAAAATCTAATTGATTTGAGCAGTTCGCAGTAAAAAGCCACCGACTAGGTGGCTTTTGTGTTTTTGAGTACATTCTGAAATGGTTAGCGCTTAAAACTTCATTTCTATTTTGCCGTACACGTAACGGCCATTAAATCCGTAGGGCGAAAAGCTCGAATACGTAAACAAGCGAGAAAAAGTAGAGACTTCTTCTACATTTTCGCGGGTAGGATCTGGGTATACATCAAAAATGTTATTGGCACCTAAACTAAGCGTTAGGTTATCAGTAGCGGCATAAGCCACATCTAAATCAGTGATCCACTTAGGTTTTAATACCTCGTTTAGTCCAGGCGTTGATGAAGGGTCTTGGGTTTCACCATAACGCGTAGTTCTAAGTGTGGTACGCAGCGCATCATGGGTCCATGTAGCACTTAAATTGTATTTATTGCGCGGGGTGCTTACTTCAAAGCGGCGCAGCTCTGTACCTGAGAACAAGTTGTCTTGATCAAACCCAGCACCTTGCAGTTCAGCGGGCGGGTCAATAATATCAGTGACTTCATTTTTGCCGTAGTTATAGCCTAAGTTAAAGGCAATATCGCCATAGCCATCGGTGATTAAGTTGTACGAGGCAACCACATCAACACCGCGCGTTTTACTATCTATAGCGTTTAAGAAAAAGCGGCCTTGGTTAGCGCCCGTGCCTGCTAGCAACTCTTCTATTGCTGCGCCCGATAAATTGTTAGATAAAACAATACGGTCATCAATTAGTATTTGATAGTAATCAACCGATAAGCTGAAATTAAAGTCGGTAGACCAAGTAAAGCCAACCCCGTAGTTAGTGGCTTCTTCGGCATCAAGGCCCGGTGATCCAAGCGCTTTGGCTACATCGCTGCTTGGTGCAAAGGTGCCGGTTTCGGTCGGAACGCTATCAACAAATACGGTAGCAACCGAAGTAAAATATTGCTGTTGTAATGAAGGCGCTCTAAACCCTGTTGAGGCTGAAGCGCGTATGGCTAAATCTTCGGTTAACGAATAGCGCGTTGCAATTTTGCCGTTAAGTGTATCGCCAAAATCTGAGTAATCCTCATAACGGGCTGCCACAGCAATATTCCAATCATCTGTCAGGTAGGTTTCTAAGTCTATGTAAAAGCTTACATTGTGGCGGCTGTTGTCACCTTCTGATTCAGGTGTAAAGCCTGGAAATACCTGCGCACCTGCTGCACCAAATGGGCCATCCTCGCCTGTGACTACGCCACCTGGGCCAAATGAGCCTTGTGCGTATGAGGCTTCTTCGCCAGCTTCTATTTGATAGCCTTCTGTACGGTACTCAGCCCCAATGGCAACACTTACTGCGCTTTCTAAAAAGCTGACGTCAACTTCGCGGCTTAAATCAACATTTAAAGTAAGTTGATCGTATGTCAGCGTACCGGCATCAAAGCGTGTTTGGCTAGTGGGGCCGTATGACGTATTTAAACTATTGGTTACACCAAATTCGAACGCATCTTCACCATACACAGCCGATACATCGTAGTTCCAATCACTTATAAAGCCTTTAACACCTAACGCGAGTGAGTAGTCGTTTATATCTGAGGTGATCACAGGTAAAAAACCGTCAGGGTATATTTCTTCTATATTACGGCTATCGCTTGCGCGTCTATAAAAACCAGCGCCTTCACCTTCACGTTTGCTGTAAGAGCCAAACGAATATAAATCGATATCGTTTGTTAATTGATAACCTGCATTATAAAAAACCGATAGGTCTTCTACATCCCCATTACCAAAGTTATGGTTATAACGGTTAACTGTAAACTCGCGGGGGTCGAGCGAGCCATCTTCTAATCGGTCGTAGTTTTCGCGTTGATCGTAATCGGCACGGTTAGTTGAGTGGCGGTCGCGGTATTCAGTCGAAATGTTTAAAAAGCCATTATCACCAAGCTCTAAACCAATATTGCCTTGCAAAGTGAGCGTTTGCCCATCGGTTAAAGAGCGATCGCCGCCTTCGGTAAATGCTAGGTTGCCATCGCTACCCTCAGATACCGATTCAAGCTGAGGTACACCATCCATTTCGGTGATATTAGCCCCATAAATAGCCGCAAGGGAGCCGCCGCTGCTTGCGCTTTTAAGTACAATATTAATCACACCCGCTATAGCATCAGAGCCGTATTGCGCCGCAGCGCCATCGCGTAAAACTTCAATGCGTTCAATTGCATTAGCTGGTATTGCATTTAAATCTACAGAAGATGAGCCACGCCCCGTTGAACCATTTAAATTAAGCAGTGCGCTACTATGACGACGCTTCCCATTAACCAGCACTAAGGTATGATCGGGTGCTAAACCACGAAGTTGTGCAGGGCGTACATGATCACTGCCATCGGTAAGCGATGCCTGTGGAAAGTTAAAACTTGGTAACAAATTGCTCAGTAGTGCGTTTGTTTCCGTAAAGGCCTGAACTGGTAAGCGCCTCAGCGCCAATAATATCAATAGGTACGGCGCTGTCTTCAACTGTGCGACCTAAACGGCGTGAGCCAATAACGCTTATTTGCTCTATATCTTCTTGTACTTGAGGTGTTTGCTGTGCCGCGTGTGCAGTAAACGCACCAAATAGCGAAAGCGATGCACCCACAGCCACTGCTGTACTCACTTTTAAGTTATTTAACCTAAACGGAAGGCTTTTATTCATGTTGTTAATCCTCATCTGATCACCCATTGATTTAAAGTTTTTGTTTTTATAGCTGCTACTTTTTAGTGGAGCTGCTTTGAGAACATAAACCGCATTAACAAAATGAGTCAATTGAATAACATTCAATTAAAATTAAAGGGTATATAGTTACAAGGTTTAATTAATAAAACTAAATGAGGTAAAAGCTATAAATAGGCTAGGATTTGTAAGTAACTGATGGGGCTTAAAATAATTGTCAACCATGAGGTTTACTTTTGATTAACAGGTAAGAGCAGTGTGCACGCCTTTAATAATGGCTATTGCTAAGCCTTTTTTAAATTAAGTGTATAACCCACCTTTTATATGTTAAATAAATTAACATATAAAGAGCAGATTATTTAAGCTGAAATTTGTATAGCGTTTAAAAAGGTTGCCAGTGATTTTTATAATAAAATAATATAAAAATTAAAATTTTATTTTACCGATAAGTATATCTTTAAACATGACCCAATCTCCCCATAAGCTATAAAGGGGGTGCTTAAATGTAGCGGGGCGGTTTTTTTCAAAAAAGAAATGCCCAATCCAAGCAAATCCGTAGCCAATAACCGGTAATAACCACAGCAAGCTATATTGCTGCTTGATCAATGCAATAAAGATGACTGCAAGTACTAGCGTGCTGCCAATAAAGTGAAGCCTTCTGCAGGTTACATTGCGGTGCTCTTTTAAGTAATACGGGTAAAACGCTTTAAAGGAGTTAAAAGTGTGTGGTGTGTTCATAGTCAATGCTCTTATTTTTATAGTTTATTAAATATACAAGGGCCTGCTAAATTTTGCAGGAAAAATTTTTGCAAACAAGGGGCTATTTAATCGCGGCGCAAGGTTTGTAACCGAGTGGACTCGATAACGCCTCCTGCGCACGCCTTTTATTTGCAATAACCCTTACACAGGCTCTTCCTTTAACTAAACGCTTAACAAGATGTGCTCGTGGCTTTTATTGTACTGGTGAGAATAACCGCTGATAGGTTTTATAGGCGTATTCATCGCTCATGCCGCTTAGGTAGTCGCATATTATGCGCATCCCTTGGTTTTGTTTTTCAGCGTCTAGATAGAGCGCTTGCGTTGTTTCGGGTAATAAACGCAGAGGGTCACTGGCAAAAGCGGTAAATAATTCAATCAGTAAGTTTTGACCTTTAAACTCTATTTGCTGCATTTCTGGGTCGCGTATTAAGCGATTAAATACAAAATGTTTGAGTATTTGTAAAACGCGCTCGTACTGTGGGTCTAGCTTTGCAGTGTACTTTAAAATAGGGCACTCAAAATCACCATGCTGAACATCTAAATGAATATGAATAATAAACATATTTACCAGCTCGCCAATGGCGTCTTTACGCTCAAAATCGTTTTTTGAAAATAAGCGTTGGGTAAGCGAGTCTAATTTAGTGTTTAACCAATCGTAATTAAGCGCGTTTAAGTGGGGTAATGCGTGTGTTTGCCAATCATCTAATGTGAGTACTTTAGTGGCTATGGCATCTTCTAGGTCGTGCACTGCATATGCTATATCATCGGCATGTTCCATTATGGCGCTATCTAACGATTTATAACGGGTTTTTGCACGGTACTGATCTATTGGTGTATGGCTAGTTAATAGCGCTTTGTCGTTGTCGCTTAAAGGGGCAATGATCCATTTAAATATTTGTGCATCGTCTTTGTATAAGCCTTTAGCGGGGCGCCAATCATCTGCTTTTATAAATGAGCGTGTGTTATTTACCTTCGGAATGGTGTGCCATAAATCGTCTATAAATGCGGGATATTTAATAAAGCCAAGCAACGTGCGGCGCGTTAGGTTCATGCCGTGGCCGTTAGAGTAAGGCTCAAGTTTAGCGACTATACGCAATGTTTGTGCGTTGCCTTCAAATCCACCGTGCTCACGCATCATATAATTTAAGGCAATTTCGCCGCCATGGCCAAACGGGGGATGGCCTATATCGTGGGCTAAACATAAGGTTTCTAATAAACCGGTAGAGGGGAAGTGTTCAAAATCGCTGTGTTGTGCTTTTAAATGCCGCAATATGCCGGTACCAATTTGCGATACCTCCAAAGAATGCGTTAAGCGTGTGCGATAAAAGTCGTTTAAGCCTATCCCCATAATTTGGGTTTTTGCTTGTAAGCGCCTAAAAGCTGCGGCATGAATTATACGAGAGCGGTCTACCTGCCAAGGGGAGCGATTATCGTTAGGGCGATTCTTATACTGTTCTATTATTCGGCTTTGCCATTGCTTATCCATACTGCTTACTCACAAAACATTGTTATACACGGTATAAGCTCAGTATACCCATGCCCTAATAAATTGCGAATGAACAAGTACATAACCTGAGCTGGTGGATAATATATTTATCGCAAGCAGCCACTTTAGCATTTTTTAGCAAAGCGCGGCCCTTAAAGAGTTACACACAGGGTGTTATTCGCGTTTATATAGTGGCTTAGGTATAATGGGGTTTCGTATGTGTGTGTATTACCCATGCATAATTGTTGTTTGAAAGAGAGACTACATGCTAAAAACCATTTTAAAGCTGTTACTAAGCGTATTTTTTTTATGGGCGCTTGCATACCCGTTTATGCAAAGTAATGAGCAAGAGGTTGAAGAACAAACCACAGGTGAACAACCTAAAAAAGTAAAGAAAAAAGAAAAACCCCTGCACAATGTTACCTTACCTAAATTTTCTGAATTTGCTGATGTAAAAGAGAAAAAACAGGCATTTTTTGATTTTATTCGCCCACATGTTGAGGCTGAAAATAAAAAAATATTACAGCAACGCGCTAAGTTAGAAATTGCGCGTATGATGCTTGAATACAACGAACCGCTCGAGAAAAAACAACAGCGCGACATCGTTAATATTTTAAAAGCCTATGGCTTACCTGAAACAGTAAACACCCTAATTTTAAGCCAAGCGCTGCGCCGTGTTGATATTATTCCTAAAGAGCTTGCGCTAATGCAAGCGGCGAATGAGTCGGCGTGGGGTACATCGCGCTTTGCACGCATAGGGCTTAACTTTTTTGGCCAATGGTGTTATTCAAAAGGGTGCGGTATGGTGCCAAGACGCCGCAATAGTGGAGCGGCGCACGAAGTTGCTGCATTTAAGTCGGTACGCGCAGCAGTAAGCTCGTATTTTAGAAATATAAACACGCATAATGCCTACAAAGATTTACGCCTAATACGCGAAGATTTACGACAACAGCAAAAGCCCATTGCGGCAACGGCACTAACGCATGGTTTAATGTCGTACTCAGAGCGCGGCGAGGCCTACATAGAAGAGCTAAACACCATGATTAACCAAAACAGAGCTTACTTTGATGAATAAAAAACGACTCATAAATATTAACGCCATACTCATTTTATTAAGTTTGGCGGCAAGTACCGTCAATGCCAAAGAGTTTGTTATGTCGTACGATGGCTTTTACGATAGATTAAAAGTGGTTAACAAGGGCGACTTTCAATATGCAAGGGTTAACTTTTACATTAGCGATATTGCCACAAACGAGGCATGTGCAATTAAAAGCGGCACAATTTTAACTGAAAATAACGAATACCCGCTTAATTTTACCGATAAAGCACAGTTACTTTTACCGTTTGATAAGCAGCTCGATACGGATAAAGCCGTTATTGTTGTAGAGCCACAAAATCCTGATCACGATTGTCAGTTAAAATTGCAAATTGAGGCCAGCGAATTTGAAGGGCTTAGCTTAACTAAAGATTCGTTGTACACAATTAATAACGAGTTAGATGAACTTTTAACAGATTTATCGGGCTTTTTTGTTAGTAAGCTTATGTGGTTTTTATTGCCTGAGCAAAAAGGCGTTGCTGTAACGTTTAAAGAGCCTGTGACCTTTAATAACCCATATATACAGTGCGAAAAATCAATCTGCTACTTTGCTGTACAGGATAACTGGGAAGATGACGTAAATCTGCTTGGTGATATAGAAAACGTAGTTAAAGTAACCCCGTGGATAGCAAAATAAGTTACTGGGGTTTTATAAAAAACGGCGCTTAATATAGCGCCGTTTTTTTATGCGTTATTTTGGCAGTGTTTGGGTTGAATCACGTTTTATAAGGGTGGGTTCAAACACGCGGTTTATGTGTAAGTTTTTATACTGATACACATCTTGTAGCACCATTTTTGCAGCCATTTCTCCCATTTCTTCTACTGGGTTATCTATGGTGGTAAGTGTAGGGTAAAGATAATTGGCAAATATAACGTTATCAAAGCCAATAACCGACAAATCGTTTGGTAAATTAAAGCCATGCTCACGGGCGTATTTCATAGCACCTGATGCCATTTCATCGTTGGCACACACTAAAGCACTAAACGGAATACGCGTGTTGAGTAGTTTTTCAAGGCCTTTGCTGCCGCCAATTTCGTTAAAATCACCTTCGTAAAATAGCGCCTCATTAAAGGGAATGTTTTTTTCGTGCAGCGCTTTTTTATGGCCTTTTAAACGGTTTCTGGCATCGGCTTTAACTTGCGGCCCCGCGATATAAGCTATATTTGTGTGGCCTTGTTCAACAATAGATTTACTGGCTAAGTAGCCGCCGAGTTCGTTATCTAGGCTAATGCAGTTACTTTCAAGTGAATGTACGTATCGGTTAATAAGGTAAATAGGGGTTTTACCTTTACTTAGCTCAATTAGGTAGTCATCACTGACTGACTCTACATGTAAAATTAGCGCATCGCATTTGCGGCTAATTAAAAATTCAATGCCGTCTTTTTCTTTATCGTCTTCACTGTGACCGGTGGTAATAATAACGTGCTTACCCGCGGCGCGCAGGGCTGACTCTATGCCTGCCATCATTTGAGCAAAGAAAGGACCATGAAGCTCTGATACCAAAATACCCACGCTGTTGGTTCTGTTTGAGGCAAGCGATTGCGCAATAGAGTTGGGCTTATAGCCCAGCTGCTGCATTGCATCGAGTACTTTTTTAGTGGTTTTTTCACTTACGCGGGTGTTTTTATTCATTACCCGTGACACTGTAGCTAACGATACGCCAGCAAGCTCCGACACTTCATAAATTGTGGCCATGTTATTGTTAACTCACTTATATCCTTTATTTTGGCGGGCAAATAATACCGTACCCACCAAATGTTAACTAGCACTAGTTTTTAGCGATGCCTGTATAGAGGCTAACTGTGCGTTATTGAGCGTGTATTTACGCATAATAAATGCAACAAACAAAGAACCAAACGCCGGTATAATAGTAAACGATAATAAAATACCCTGCTGCGTATCAAGGCTCTGCATTGTTTGCGCCTGATAATTATAAAAAGACAGCAGCCAGCCTGCAATTGCACCGCCTAACGCCACACCCATTTTTATAAAAAATATAACGCCCGAATACACAAGGCCAGTAATTCTTACCCCAGTTTTGTGGTGCCCGTAGTCTATGGTGTCGGCCATTTTTGCCCATAGTAGCGGGGTGGCCATATCTAAAAAAAACTTCCACAAAATAAAGGCAGCAAATGCCAAGGTAATGTTATCAGGGGAGATAAAATAGCTCGCAATACATATGCCCGCAGCGATTAACTGCAAACTAATATAGGCTTTTATTTTACAAAATCGCTTAGCCAACGGCTGAGCACACGCACACCCAACCATACTGGCAACCACTCCTAGGGTCATAAAGGAGGTAATTAAATCTTCTTGCCCTAAATAGTATTTAACGTAATAAACCCCTAAGGTTAAACGTAATACTTGGCCAGTGAGTAAAAATAGCGCGGCAGCGCACAGGACTCGCCATTGATCGTTTTTAATCAAGGTTTTTAAACTTTTAAACAACGACAGGTTTTGCTCAGGCGGTTGCTCTACGCGCTCTTTGGTACCAAAAAAACACAGTAAAAATAACACTAAGCCAAGCAAGCTCATTGCCGTCATGGTGTATTGGTAGCCTTTGGCATTATCGCCTTGGCCAAAGTATTCAACCATTGGCATTGTACAGCCCGCAACAATAACGCCGCCTAACATACCAAACACAAAACGATAAGATTGCACGCTAACACGCTCTTTTACATCGTTAGTGAGCACGCCACCTAATGCGCAATAAGGAATATTTATGGCGGTATACGCCACCATAAGCATGGTGTAGGTAGTAAAGGCGTAAATAATTTTATCAGTGCCTTCAAGCTCTGGCGTGGTAAAAGCTAAAATACTAATAAGCGCAAAGGGCAGGGCAAGCCACAATAAATAGGGCCTAAAATGGCCAAAGCGCGACTGGGTTTTATCGGCTAAGTTGCCCATAACTGGGTCGGTGATGGCATCAAACAACCTAACCACTAAAAACATGGTGCCTACCACCGCTGGAGAAAGCCCTACTACATCTGTGTAGTACAGCATTAAAAACATCATAACTGTTTGAAAAATAATATTACTTGCCGTATCGCCAAGGCCATAGGCTATTTTTTCTTTTACACTTATCATGATGTTAGGTTCTCGCTTTTTGATTTTTATTTATGCGATTAATCGAATAGCTTTTATTGGCTATTTACGGCTTTGTATCAAGCTTTTATAAGCTTGGCCACTGGCTTTTATAGTACGTTGCTGAGTTTTATAATCAACGTAAACAATACCAAAGCGTTTTAAGTAGCCCTCAGCCCATTCAAAATTATCCATTAAGCTCCACGCAAAGTAACCAATAATATTAACCCCTTGCGCTGTGGCATCGTGCACGGCATTTAAGTGGCTATGATAATAGTTTAGGCGTTCTACATCGTTTACCTCGCCATTTTTAATGGTGTCGGGCATAGCCGCGCCGTTCTCGGTAATATAAATAGGCGGTAAGGTGTAGGTGTTATTAAGCGTTACAAGTAAGTCGGTAAACGACTGCGGGTAAATTTCCCAGCCCATGTCAGTTAAAGGCCCTTGTGGTGCAAGTGGCTCGTATATATCGCTAGGGTGCGCTTTGTATACTTGGCGCGTATAAAAATTAATGCCTAAGTAATCAATAGATTGTGAAATTATGTCCATATCGCCAGGGTGGATTTCAGGCTGCTGATTGCTAGGAAGCTGTTTTATAATTTCGGGGTATTGGCCATCCATTATTGGTTTCATATACCATTGATTTAAATAATCATCGGCGTAGCGAGCTGCATTTATATCCTCTGCTGACTGCGTTAATGGGTAGCAAGGTGTAAAATTAAGCACAATACCATTTTGAGTATTAGGCGAGGTTTGCTTTAATACATCCATTGCCAAACCATGGGCAAGCAATAAATGGTGCGCCGCTTTTTTACCGTACTCTTTGCCCACTAAACCTGGGGCATGTATGCCTACTTCGTAGCCTAAAAAGGCACTGCAAAATGGCTCATTTAGGGTCGCGTACGAAAATACCCGCTTGCCAAATGCTTGGCTAATAAGCTTTACATACCGAGCAAATTCATAAGCTGTATCGCGATTTAACCAGCCGCCTTTATCTTCTAAATGTTGAGGTAAATCCCAGTGATATAGCGTTACAAACGCTTTAATGTTGCGCTTATTAAGCTCATTAAGAATATTAGTATAAAACTTTACGCCCTCAGGGTTTAGCTCGCCCGATAAGGTAATAACGCGCGGCCAAGAGATAGAAAGTCGATACGCATCTACGCCAAGCGAGTCTATTAATTCAATATCATTTTGCCACTGGTTGTAATGATCGCAGGCAACATGCCCATTTGAGCTGTCGGCTATTTTGTTGGGTGTATCGCAAAAGGTATCCCATATACAGGGTAGGCGATGCTCATACCCGCCTTCAATTTGAAATGATGCCGTAGCCACACCATAAACAAAGTTTTTTGTTAATAGAGGTGAATGAGATGGTAACGATAATTTTGTCATTAGTAACAAACCTTTTTAAACCTTAAATGCATAAATAGCCACTGTATTTACTGCGATGAAGCGTAAGGGCGCGTTTATAAAAAAATAAAACTTGTTGAAATATGTTACATGTTCGTATTTAATTACACGTGAAAGCGCTTACATTTTTAGATTAGTGTTAATTGATACGAAGGTCAACTCTTTAATGTTGCTGGGTTACACGGCAATTTTTAATAACGACTTTTGCATTAATTTATAATAATAAATTGCGGAGAGCCCATGGCCAGTTCAGCACCACTGACGACACACACACAGTCGCAAAACTACCAAGATAAAAACTATGGTTTTGCATTAACATCTTTAACTACTTTATTTTTTATGTGGGGATTTATTACCTGCTTAAATGATATTTTAATCCCGCATTTAAAAGCGGTGTTTAACCTAACTTATGTTCAGGCAATGCTGGTTCAGTTTTGTTTTTTCGGCGCTTATTTTTTAATGTCACTGCCAAGTGGCTATATAGTTAAAAAATTAGGGTATAAAAAAGGCATTGTAGTGGGGTTACTTATAGCGGCATGTGGTTGTGTACTTTTTTACCCAGCCGCGGCGCTACATAATTACCCAGTATTTCTGTTTGCTTTATTTGTTCTGGCAAGCGGTATTACCTTATTGCAGGTTTCTGCGAACCCTTATGTAAGTTTATTGGGCGCCCCTAAAACAGCGTCTTCTCGCCTTACCTTAACGCAAGCATTTAATGCGCTAGGCACAACGGTTGCCCCTACATTTGGTGCATTTTTGATTCTTGACTCTGCCTCTGAAGCGTTTTTAACACCGGCACAAAATGCAGAGTCGGTACAACTTCCTTATTTACTATTAGCAGGCATGCTTATTTTACTAGCCGGTATTTTTGCATGGCTTAAATTGCCAGACATAATGAATGAGCAAAAAGAAGCCGCTGAAAAGTCAGAGACAATTGAAGGTAGTGCATGGCAATACCGCCACCTAACACTCGGTGCTGTGGGTATATTTATGTATGTAGGTGCAGAGGTTGCGATTGGCAGTTTTTTAGTTAGCTTTTTAGCCCAAGAAAATATTGCTGGATTAAAAGAGCATGTTGCCGCTCACTACATCACATATTATTTTGGCGGAGCTATGGTGGGGCGTTTTATTGGTGCAGCGGTAATGCAAAAATTACCCGCAGGTAAAGTACTTGGCTTTAACGCAAGTATGGCTATTATTTTGGTGGTTATTGCCATGAGCACGTCGGGTCAATTAGCAATGTGGTCAATACTACTGGTTGGTTTATTCAATTCTATTATGTTCCCAACTATTTTTAGTTTAGCGTTAAATGGCCTGGGTAAGCATACCGCGCAGGGTTCTGGTATTTTGTGCTTGGCGATTGTAGGGGGTGCAATAGTGCCTCTTTTACAAGGTGCACTTGCTGATAGTGTGGGTGTTCAACTTTCGTATGTTTTACCTATTTTTTGTTACTTATTTATCGCGTTTTATGGTTTAAGCGGAAGCAAACCAGTTCAAGCTCAGGAGACTCTATAATGAAAACCCTTTTTTCACTTAATAAAATAGCACGTGCCTCATTAATTGCATCACTAGGCATTTTAGCGGCTTGTTCAAATGACGGGACCACCACTCCTGAAGCTAATAATGCGCTGTCTAAAACAGAGAAAATTTGGCCAAAACTTAATATTGCCGTAAAACAAGACCCAAAAATTGAAGCTAAAATAGCTGATTATTTAAAAACGATGACACTTGAGCAAAAAGTAGCTCAAATGATTCAACCAGAAATTCGTGATATTACCGTTGAAGACATGCGCAAATATGGCTTTGGCTCATACCTAAACGGGGGCGGTGCGTTTCCTAATGGTGATAAACACGCAACACCAATGGACTGGGTAAAATTGGCTGAAGATTTTTATCAGGCGTCGGTAGATGACTCTATCGATGGCAGTAAAATACCCACAATGTGGGGCACCGATGCGGTGCATGGTCACAATAATGTAATTGGTGCGACCTTATTTCCGCATAATATTGGTTTAGGTGCGGCAAACAACCCTGCATTGATTGAGCAAATAGCAGCTATCACTGCGGTTGAAGTAATGGCAACGGGTATTGATTGGGTATTTGCACCTACAGTGGCAGTTGTGCGTGACGACCGCTGGGGCAGAACCTATGAAGGTTATTCAGAAGATCCTCAAATAGTACGTGATTATTCAGCCGCAATTGTAAATGGTTTACAGGGCAAGGCCGATGGCGACTTTTTAAGTGATAAACGTGTTATTAGTACCGTTAAGCACTTTTTAGGTGATGGCGGCACAGTCGATGGCGATGACCAAGGTAATAATATCGACAGTGAGCAAGATTTGTTTGATATACATGCCCAAGGTTATGTAGGTGGCTTATCGGCGGGAAGTCAGTCGGTTATGGCATCGTTTAATAGCTGGCATGGGGTTAAAAACCACGGCAATAAATACCTGTTAACCGATGTGCTTAAAACCCGCATGGGCTTTGATGGTTTTGTGGTAGGGGATTGGAACGGCCACGGCCAAATTGAAGGCTGTACAAACGAAAGCTGTGCACAGGCTGTTAACGCGGGACTTGATATTTTTATGGTGCCAACGGGCGCTTGGAAGCCGCTGTACGAAAACACCATAGCGCAAGTGAAAGCTGGCGAAATTAGCATGTCGCGCATTGATGATGCAGTAAGTAGAATTTTACGCGTTAAATTGCGTGCTGGTTTATTTGATAAACCAAGCCCGGCTAAGCGTCAGTTTTCGGGTAAAACTGAGCTAATTGGTGCCCAGCAGCACCGCGAAGTTGCGCGTCAAGCAGTACGTGAATCACTTGTTTTACTTAAAAACAAAAACAATATTTTGCCTCTTGATGCAAACCAAACTGTACTTATTGCCGGCGATGGAGCCGATAACATAGGTAAGCAGTCGGGTGGTTGGAGTATTACTTGGCAAGGGACAAATAACAAAAATACTGATTTTCCTGGTGCCACGTCTATTTACGCAGGCCTTGAAAAACAAATTACTGAGGCGGGTGGACGTGCCATTTTAAGTGTGGATGGCTCATATGAGCAGCGCCCAGATGTAGCCGTTGTGGTATTTGGTGAAGAGCCTTATGCAGAAGGCCATGGCGATAGAGACAACCTTGAATTTGAGCGCGGTAATAAAAAATCGCACGCGTTATTAAAGTCGTTAAAAGAGCAGGGTATTGCGGTTGTATCGGTATTTATTTCGGGTCGCCCTATGTGGGTTAACAGTGAATTAAATGCCTCAGATGCATTTGTTGCAGCATGGCTGCCAGGTACAGAGGGCGGCGGTATTGCCGATGTTATTTTAAAAGGCAAAGATGGCAGCATTCAACATGACTTTAGCGGCAAGCTTTCGTTTTCATGGCCTAAAACAGCAGTACAAGCAACGGTTAATAAAGGCGATGACGATTACAGCCCATTATTACCGTACGGCTTTGGTTTAACTTATGGCGATAAAAATGTATTGGCTGATAATTTAGATGAAGACTCTAAATTAGATAGCTCAGCACTCACTAGTATGGATATTTTAGTTGGCGCACCGGTTGCTCCGTGGCGTTTATTACTTAAATCTGGCGATGAGCTATTAGATGTATCAAGCAGTACTCACCAACTGGGTGCACTTAAATACCGTACTGAGGATAAAACTGTTCAAGAAGACGCGCGCCAATTTAATTTTAGTGGCGAGCAAAAGGCAAGTGCTGAAATAGTCACAAGCTTTGCAGAAGATACCATTACGTATTTAGAGGCTAATGGCGTTATTAGTTTTGATATTAAACTCAATGAGCCACTAACCGATGACGTAAACCTTGCTATGACTTGTTCAGGTGAGTGTGGTGGTGCGATTGCCTTGAGTAAAATGGTTGATCAATCCATCAAAAATAAATGGCAGTCGGTGTCGGTAGACTTACGTTGTTTTGCGAACCAAGGCGTAGACTTTGCAAGCCTTACAAGCCCGTTTAGTTTACATGCAAGCAGCAAAACCTCAGTGTCGGTAGCAAACATTCAGTTTGTGCCTAATAAGGCAGATTCTGCTGGGCTTAAATGTCAGTAATCATTTTGTTTTAGTGTGTGTATGTCAAAGCCCTTCAATTGAAGGGCTTTTTTTATGTGCAAACCGGTTTGTTATTTATAAAAGGGTTTTGTGCAGATTCATATATAACTTTGTCGCGTCCTGTGGTTTTAGCAATATACAAGCGCTTATCTGCCGCACTAAGTAGCGATTTAAAAGAGCTTGTTTGAGTATCGCTGCATGCCACTCCAGCGCTTATTCTTAAATAAATGGTGTTGCCGTAATAGCTAAAGGGCTTGTTTTTAATGTTTTTTCTGAGGGTGTTTGCCGCGCACTGTGCCTCATTTAAAGTGCAGTGGTTAAGTAAAATTGCAAACTCTTCGCCGCCAACACGCGCGGTTACTGCGCTGTTAGAAAAAAGCGCGGCAATATGTTGCGAAACCCATTTAATTGCCTCATCACCTGCATCGTGTCCATATTCATCGTTAACGCGCTTAAAAAAGTCTATATCGACCATAATAATGCTAAGGGGATGCTCGGCATTATTTTTATTAAATAACGTATTGGCCACTGCATTTAAACCGCGTTTATTTAATAGTTGGGTTAATGGGTCGCGATTAGCAAGGGAGTTGAGCGTATGCTCTGTATTGGCAAACACTAAAAAAGGCAGCAATAGGGCGGCGCTAGTGGCAAGTATTAAGTGTACAGCCAAGGTAAATTGCAAAACAGAGGCAAAATTAAAGTTGAGCGCGGTAAAAAACGGCAACAGTAATAAAACTCCCTGTATTAGCATAACGAGTGCATGCAGTAATAGGCAAAGCAATAGCATACGTTGCTGTAATTTTGCTATAAAGCGGGTGCTTAAAACAATATACGAGGCATACAAAAATAACCCTGCCACAGTTAAACTAACCAATATTTGCTCTACAGCGGTGTTGTAAACTATGAGTAAAAAAACCGCAGCCACGATGAGTAAATAGCTAACTTGCCTGCATATGCTTTTATTTAAAGGACTGAGTGCTTTTAATCCCATAATTAAAAAAAGTGGGCAAGCAATAATAAATAGACTGGCAAAGTAATGGGTAATAAACGGCCATGCAATGATCACGCGTAAGCTTGCGCATAGTATGGCGAATGTAAAGGTGGTACAAGCTAGGCCAAAATATAAAAAACTAGTTTGTTTTTTATATTGATAAATAGAGATAAAATACAGCCCAATTATAAGGTTTAAAATAAAAGAAAGGCTTATAACGGTTGGTAAGTGCAGCATAGAAAGGTTCTTTTATTATAAAACGACTATTTTAATGGAGATTAGATACTAAAGCTTATGTTAATTACAGCAACCTAGCTTAAAGTAGTATTTTTATAACCTTTAGTAGGTGTATCTATGCTGAATACACCTACTTTATTAAACTTCTCAGAGCTGAATCTATATCCGTAAAATGAAAACGGTAATTGTGCGCTAACGCTTTTTTGGGTATTACATATTGCCCAGTAGTGAGCAAATCAGACATTTCACCCATTAACACTTTTAACACAGGGCTTGGCATGGTTAGGGCCGCAGGGCGAGACAATGCTTTACCTAAACTTTTGCTAAATACTTTATTACTAACAGGGCTGGGTGCAGTGGCGTTAATTGGCCCGCAAAGCGACGTGTGTTTTATAATAAATAAAATCAGTTGAATCATATCGTCAATATGAATCCACGACATACCTTGCTCCCCATCACCAATGGGGCCACCTGCAAAAAATTTAAACGCAGGAAGCATTTTACTTAAAGCGCCGCCGTTTTTGCTAAGTACAATTCCCGTGCGTAATAAGCACACCCGTGTTTTATCACTTTGCGCTTTTAGTGCCGCGTGCTCCCACTCTTTACATAGCTGATGGCTAAATTCATCATTTACATCGTCGGTGTCCTCATCTACGGGGGTATCGTCTTGGCGGCCATAATAGCCAATGGCACTACCAGATATAAATGTAGCAGGGGGCGTGCTGCAATTTAAAATAGCATCGCTGATTTGCGTGGTAAGGTTTATTCTGCTGTTTTTAATTGTTTGTTTTTGTGCTTGCGTCCAGCGTTTGTTGACGATAGGTTCGCCGGCTAAATTAATCACAGTATCTACATGGTTAAAATTAACCTCATCAACCGTGCTTACTACATCAATATTATGACCAAGCAATACATGGGCTTTGGTTTTATTTCGGCTCAGTACGGTTACTTTATGATGATGCAGCAAAAAAGGCGTTAAGTGTTTACCTATTAGGCCTGTAGCGCCTGTAAAAAAAATATGCATAAAAATCTTACCAATTTTAAGTGTACGATTTGTTTAAAATGTATACTATTTAAACTATCTTAATGCAAATTATTACGTTAACTAAAAAACAACGATCACTTTGTAAATATTTCATTTAATTAGTTTTTGCCTTACACTAAAGCGAATTTCATAAGAAAAGGATTGGCGCGTTGGCAAGTTTAACTGGCGTAAATAAAAGCTTAATAATATTTGCAGCCCTGGTGGTTGTATTAGCCGGTATTAAGGCCGCAAGTGTTATTATTATTCCCTTTATTTTGGCGGCGTTTATTGCCATTGTATGCAACCCGCTGATCACATTTTTTGGCCGCTATCGGATCCCTAAAGGGGTTTCTGTTGTTATTGTGGTGCTTATCATTGTGGGCTTAGGTGTAAGCTTAGGCGGCCTTGTAGGACAATCAGTTAACGACTTTTCTCAGCAACTTCCTGAATATAAAGCCCAGTTACAAGAAGAGTTTGTTTGGCTGGTCGATCTTGCATCGCAATACAATATCTTAATCGATAGAGATCAGATTCTCTCTATGTTTGACCCAGGTAAAATGGTTGATGTAGCCACGAATATGCTTACCGGCTTAGGTGGCGTAATGGCAAACATGTTTTTAATAATTTTAACTGTGGTGTTTATGCTTTTTGAAGGGCCTGCATTAAGCAAAAAAATTCATATGGCACTTGCCGACCCAGATAGAAAAATGGAGCAAATTGACCGCTTTTTGGTTTCTATTAATTCGTATTTAGCAATTAAAACATTAGTGAGTTTAGCCACCGGTATTATTGCAGCATTTTATTTATGGATTTTAGATGTTGACTACTTTGTGCTGTGGGGCGTGTTGGCCTTTATGTTTAATTATATTCCTAATATAGGTTCTATTATTGCCGCAGTACCAGCTGTATTGTTAGCACTCATTACACAAGGACCATTAACAGCCGGGCTTGTAGGTGCAGGGTATTTAATTATTAATACGGTAATGGGTAACATTGTAGAGCCTAAATTTATGGGTAAAGGGCTTGGGCTTTCTACCTTGGTGGTGTTTTTGTCGTTAATATTTTGGGGTTGGTTATTAGGCACTGTAGGCATGTTGCTATCGGTACCTCTTACCATGATTGTTAAAATAGCCCTAGAGGCAAGTGATGAAGGGCGCTGGGTTGCCACGCTACTTGGTACTGGAGAATCGATAGACGATAAATAATATCAATTGGTTTTCATAGCTTAAAATTGCGTATTTGATTAAATATTTGATACAAAAAAGCGATTAATACACAGTATTAATCGCTTTTTTTGTAGGGGTTAATCCCCGTTTAAAGTGGCTTTTTAAGCACTTGAGTAAACTGTTCAATAAGTGCAAGTTCACATAATTTGTAATCAATAGCGGCTTGGCTGGCATTTGGCAGTTTTAATATGTAGCGCCATTGGCAGCTTGCTTCAATATACTTTTGGTGGTTGTCGACGCTGCGCTTAAACAACATCAGTATTTGCGTATTTCCGCTTTGCTCTTCTAATTTAGTGAGTTCATATTTACGTTTTTGAACCCAAGTACCCTGATTGTACTTAGCCTGATTTATTTGGGTGTCTAAACACTGCGTATAGCGTTTAGTTTGGCTTGGCGTTGCGTTTTGCTCAAGCGTACACTGTGCTTGCGCACTGACATTAGTACTTAGTGCTAATAGGCTCGCAAGTGTGATTAAAAGGCTATTTTTTATCATTGTAATTAAACTCTAAAATAAACTGTGCGCCGCCTAAGGTGTCCGACTTATTAATCGTTAAGTGACCGTTATAAGATTTAACCAAGTCAGAGACTATCGCCATACCAACACCGTGGCCGCTTTCGTAAGTATCAAGGCGGGTACCACGGGTTAATAAAGACTCGCGTTTATCCTCGGGTACACCGGGTCCATCGTCACTAATGCCTATGCACAGTGTTTTACTTTGAATGACTTGTATTTCTACTTGCGAGCGACACGCTTTACAAGCGTTATCAATTAAATTACCCAGTAACTCCATTAAATCTGTTTGGTCACCTAAAAAGTAATCTTTATCGGTCACGGTACAATTAAATATAATGTCTTTATCGCGGTATACTTTGGCCATTGCACTTAAAATAGAATCAACCACAGGTTTAACTGGAGTTTGCTTTTTCCAGGTGTCTGAGGCGCCAGTAGCTGCACGCTTTAACTGATGCTCGATCATCACATTTATTCTATCAAGTTGCTCTTGGGCATCGGCATCATTAGCAAGCGGGCTTGATTTTAATACCGCAAGGGGCGTTTTTAATGCATGTGCTAGGTCACTTAAAGAGGCTCTGTAGCGCTCTTTTTGACGTTGCTGCGACTCTAGTAATAAGTTTAGGTCTGATTTAATTGTTTGCAGCTCTACAGGGTATAAGCCTTTAATTTCTTGAATATCGCCCGACTCAATGGCTTTTATTTCTTTATCAAGACGTTGTAACGGCCGGCCGCTCCAAATAAATCCAATTGCCATTAAACCGGCAATCGCAATACCCATTATAAACATCCAATCGACTAAGGTTTGTTTAAAGCCATCCATTAACCTTAGCAATGCATCGTTTCGTTTGAGTAATATAAAACGTGCCTGCTCAGATTGGTCAATATTATTTAAAATAACCGTTAGGCTTAATTGCCAGTAAACCGCATTGTTGTAAACCACACGTCTAAAGTCGGCCGCACCGGCTTTAGGCTCTATGTACTCGGGTTTAAAGTTTACGTTTACTGCCGACTCTGAGTGCCAAACAGGTACATCATCGCGGTAAATCATGGCGTAGGTATCTGAATTTAAGTTATTAAGCTCAGGCGTTAAAATTGTGCTGGGCATAATAATGCCGCGCTCAGTAAAGTCGACTTCAGAAATAAGGGAGTATAAGTGGGCTTCTAGATTTTTTTCGGTGGTTTCGACTAATGAGGCGTAATACGCTTTACCAATCGAGTAAAACAAAATAGGCAGTGCCACCAATAAAACAAAGACAAGGATAAATCCTTGCCTTATTTTAAGCGATATTTGCGATGCTACCACTGACTTTTAAGCCTGTAACCACGCCCACGTAGTGTTTCTACTGGGTTTAATGTGCCTTCAGGGTCTAATTTTTTACGCAGACGAAGTACAAATACTTCGATAACGTTAGAATCAAGATCGAAATCTTGGTCGTAAATGTGCTCAGTAAGTTCTGATTTAGAAATTACTTTTTGCGGGTTAACCATTAAATACTCAAGTACTTTGTACTCATAAGCCGTAAGGCTAAGTTCTTTGTCGTTAACCCAAACTTGTTGTGAGCGAGTATGAATTTTAATTGGACCCGCTGTCATTTCAGGGTTTGCTTTACCCGCACTGCGGCGAATAAGTGCGTTACAACGCGCAATTAATTCTTCAACATGAAACGGCTTGGTTAAGTAGTCGTCGGCACCAGCATCTAGGCCTTCAACTTTGTCTTGCCAGCGGTCGCGCGCCGTTAAGATTAAAATAGGGATCGTCACGCCTTGTGCACGTGCTTTATTGATTAGCTCAATACCGTCAATTTTTGGTAAGCCTAAATCAACCACCGCCATATCTAGCGGGTATTCTGTAATATGGAATAGGCCAGCTTCGCCATCGTGACATAAATCAACACTGTAACGTTCTTTCTCTAAAGCATTACGTAGGTTGTCTGCTAAGTGTAAATCATCTTCTATAACTAAAATTCGCATTTGCTAATCCTTTTTCACTTCGCCGGTTTTTTTATTTATATGTAAATCAACGACGTGGCCGTCAGATTTGAGTATACGTACAGTATAAAATTTTGCTTGTTCTGTAATTTTTAAGGTTTTACCGTCAGTTTCTTCTTTTGCAAGTATTACGGCTTTCTTTTTGCTGATCTCAGTTTTTTTAACTGCTTTGGTAACAGTCGAACTTGCGTGTACGGCGCCACTGACGCTAATACAGGCAATTAAACCAAGGGTTAATAATACACGCATGACGGGAACTCCTAGATCAAACCCAGCTATTCTAATTAACTAAGCTACTAAAACTCAAGTAAAAACGTCCAATATGCGCTTTTACGTTCGCCAGCTTAATTAATTAGCAGTGAACCAACCCTGAATTAAATAACGTTTTAAATTCAGGGTGTTCGTTACGCTGGTAATACTTTTTTATATGGTTTTACAACGGTGTTTGCGTAAACGCCGGCTGCAACGTATGGATCAGAGGCTGCCCATTCACGTGCTTTTTCAAGTGAATCAAATTCTGCAATGACTAATGAACCTGTAAATCCAGCATCTTGCGGGTCTTCACTGTCGATTGCTGGCAGTGGGCCGGCAACAAATAAACGGTTTTGAGAGTCGAGTTCGCTTAAACGTGCTAAATGGGCGGGGCGGGCTTCTTTTCTAAGCGGTAAGCTGTTTTCAACGTCGGTTGAATAAATCATGTACAACATAGTAATTCTCAAAAAAATGTTAAGTTTAATAACGCAAATACTAGCACAACGTTGATAGTTGGTGAACAAATTACCGTTAAAGCTAGGTTTACAGTTATTAATTATTTTTAGTGTGTAATTGCTTGAAAAGCGCGGCACAACACTGGTAGAGTCGCTTGAATAACTTAAAAATAACAAGGTTAATACATGAGCAATAATAGAGAGCATTTTAGCTCCCGTCTTGGCTTTATACTGGCTGCAGCAGGTTCGGCAGTGGGTATTGGCAACTTAGTAGGTTTTCCTGTGTCGGCAACTAAAAATGGTGGTGGTGCATTTTTACTTGTATACGCTTTGTTTGTTGCTTTTATTTGTTTACCAGTAATGATGGCTGAAATGGCCATGGGTCGTAACGCGCAAAAAGATCCACTTGGTTCGTACAAAGCGCTGGCAAATAACGACAAAAAATGGAAGTTTGCAGGCTTTTTGGCTGTATTAACGCCGTTTATGATTGCCGTATTTTACATGGTTATTACCGTGTGGATTTTTGGTTACTTAAGCCAAACCGCCATGGGTAATTTAGATGCATTGGCAGATCCTAGCCATTTTGGCAGCTTTATAAATAGCTACACTGTTTTTGGCTACATGGCTGTGGTCGTTATTATTGTTAACCTTATTTTATTGGGTGGGGTTAAACAAGGCATAGAAAAAGCCGCTAAGTTTTTAATGCCGGCTTTATTTGTTATGTTGCTTGCCCTTGTAGCGTATGTATTAACGCTTGATAACGCCATGGCTGGTGTTAAATATTATGTTATTCCTGATTTTTCTAAAATGAGCGCCAGCGTGCTTAATGGTGCACTAAGCCAAGCGTTTTTCTCATTATCGCTAGGTATGGGTATTTTAATGACGTACGCCTCTTACATATCTAAAAAAGATGACATTGTTGGCAGTGCTAAAATGGTAGCTATTACCGACTCATTAGTGGCATTTGTTGCTGGTTTAATGGTGTTACCGGCAATATTTAGTTTTGATCCTAATACCGACCCAGCCGCACTTTCTGACTCGTCTGTATCGATGATATTTGTATACTTACCTAAAATTTTATTAGCACTACAAAATGACATTGGTTATTTTGGTGCGTCTGCAGTGGCGTTTTCGTTCTTTTTGTTAGTGTTTTTTGCAGCGATTACTTCACTTGTATCAATTGTAGAAGTACCTACAGCCACCCTTAGCGACCGCAAAGGGATCAGCCGTAAAAAAGCCTTAGGTATTTTAACGCTAGCCACAGGTGTGTTAACTATATTATGTACTATGTCGTTTGGTATGGTTGATAGCCTAACGTCGTTTACTAGTTACGGCAGCGGTAATAAAAGCTTTTTTGATATTGTTTATGATGTATTTTACGACACTATATTGCCACTGAATGGTTTAATGGTGTGTTTATTTGTTATGTACCGCTGGAAAAAAGCGCGCCTAACAGATGAGCTAAGCCAAGGCTCACCAAATTACGCCGGTAGCTTTATGGAGAAATACGTTAACTTTTCGCTTTCTACGTTTATTCCGGTTATTTTATTAGCCATATTTATAAACACAGTAGCGACTAAGTTTTTTGCCTTTAAGCTATTTGGTTTTTAGGCTAAAAAAATTGCCAAAAGCCGCGTATTAACGCGGCTTTTTTGTGTTTAGAATAGCGGCTTAGCTTATAGCTCCTGAGTCTAATGAACTGCCAATCCCCAGTGTAAACATCCACAATCCCCATAAGCTATGCTCAATTACACACACTATGGTTGAGCGGCTTTGCGCGTAGGTAAACGAAAATAATAACCCGCCTAAAAATGCTAAGCCTACAGCCACCCAATTGGCATACACAATATGGGCAAGGGCAAACACCGTTGCGCTTACCACTATACGGACTCTTTTTTTGGGCATAATGCGTTTATAGCGATGAAAAAAGTAGGTTCTGAAAATTAGCTCTTGTGGTAATACCGACAGCAGCGGGTATAGAAGCAGTAAAAGTAACCAGTTATAAAATGAGTGCAGCGGCATACTAAACCAATTTTCTTGGTGAATAATGCCGTAAAACACGCCTGAAAAAAGCGCTCCTAAAAAAAAGAAACTAAATAAACGGCGCTTTACTGCAGAAAACTGCCCCAGGCTTGTGAGTCTAAATCGCTTAAAGTGAGGGTCGTTCAGTAATAACATGCAGCACACACTCATTAAAACAATCAGTGCGGGTATTAACCAGTTAGCTAGGTAACTACGAAGGGTAAAGCCTATTAAAGGCAATAAAACAAATATTAGGGTAAATTCAAACCAGCGGTATTGATTGGCGTTCAAGGTCGTCTCTGATTGATTTTTTTTACACGCTATCAAGCAAAGACGACATTTTTATGACGAAGGTGTTTTACTTTGCGGGTTCTTCTTCATCAGGGAAGTACTTATACAAAGCAAATATAGTGATCAAAATACTCACAAAAGTAATGGCCATTAAACCAAACACTTTAAAGTTAACCCAAAAATCGAGTGAGAAATTATACGCAATGTAAATATTCAGCACTGCAATACCTGCGGTAATGGCAACCCACATTAAGTTAAGCTTATTCCACACCGGCTCAGGTACTTCAATCGCCTGTTTAGAGTCGTTGGCGTTTTCGAGGATTGAGCTAAGGGCTTTTTTAACAAGATTTTTATTCAGTACGTAACGGCTAATTAATAAGGTAAGGCTTAAGCCGGCGTAAATTAACGTGGCTTTCCATTTTATATACTGCTCATCGTGGAGTACTAAGGTTAATGTGCCAAACACCGCTGCAATAGCAAAAAATAGCCATTGGCGGGCAGGTACATGGCCGTGCTTAAAGTAGCTATACGCAACTTGAATAAGCGTAGTGACCATTAAAAGGCCTGTTGCCCAGTAAATATCAACTAATTTAAATACCGCAAAAAATAATATTAGCGGGATGTATTCAATCAATGCGTGCATATACTACCTAAATTATACAAAAAGAAGTCAGGGAAGTTTTTACCACATAACACTAGGCAACTACAAGGTTGACTTGTTGCCCTGTAAGCCTTAGCCTGCGTGGCTTTAATTATCCATCATCATATTCCCACGCTTAACCAACACTGATTAAGTGTGCATTTAGGAGCCTACAATGAACAAAGCACAACTTGTTGCCCAAATAGCAAAACGCAGTGAACTAACAAAAAAAGACACACAAGCAGCCCTTACTAGCTTACAAAAAGTAATTACTAAATCGCTGTCTGAAGGCGACCAAGTGCAAATTAATGGATTTGGTACATTCGCTTTAAGCTACTACCCAGCGCGCACTGGCCGTAACCCACAAACAGGCGAAAGCATTGAAATAGAAGGCGCTAACAAACCCGTATTTAAATCTGCCAAAGCATTAAAAGATCTCCTTTAAATAGCAACTTGTATTGACCGGTACTAGTGATCAGTACCAGCGACTAGTTCCTGCAACCAATACTTGCTAAGCCCGGTTACCTTTTTAGGTTTAGTTAGCGCTATTAATCATAACATTACAGTTCGGCGCACCCCGCTAATAGGGTGCGTCTAGAAAATAAATCCCCAGCTTTTAGTTAATGCCTAACTACTTCATCTTGTAAGCAAAGCTTGTGTGCTGGTTTTTAATACGCACTTTAAATTAAGCTATGTAGATTGTTCAAACCCTCTAAATGATTTACATAGCTTTGATAGCTTTAATTTATATTCATCTTTATTTTCAATAGGTTAAATTTGGCATCGCTTATGCTTTTAATAGGGTGATTGAAACATTTTATTAAACGCAATAAGGAGATCTATATGTCTACATTACAAACAAGCACTCGTTTACAAGGCAAAAAAATTGCTATTTTAGCTACCGATGGCTTTGAGCAAAGTGAGCTATTATCTCCACGTGATGCTTTACTTAATGCCGGCGCCGATATCGATATTGTGTCGGTAAAAGAGGGTGAAATCACCGGCTGGGATGAAGATAAATGGGGCGACAAAGTAAGCGTAGATAAACTTGTTACAAATGCCAGTGCCAGCGATTACGATGCGCTTATGCTGCCAGGTGGCTTATTTAACCCAGATACGTTACGCCAAGATAAGCACGCAAAAGCGTTTATAGATGGCTTTTTTGGCGCCGAGAAAAACAAACCCGTCGCAGCTATTTGCCATGCCCCTTGGTTACTTGCCGAAATTAATAAATTACGCGACCGTACCGTTACATCATTCCCGAGCATTAAAAGTGATTTAATCAATGCTGGTGCAAACTGGGTTGATGAAGAGGTGAGTGTAGACCAAGGTTTAGTAACAAGCCGCAGTCCTGCAGATTTAGAAGCATTTAATGCAAAATTTATTGAAGAAATTTTAGAAGGTAAGCATCAAGCTCATTAAGTGTAGAGCTTAATAAAAAAGGGCATTTTAAATGCCCTTTTTTATTGCGTAAATTTTAAGCTTTTATAACGCGGTGGCCGCTTTCATATCAGCTACAAACGCTTTTAATTGCGTTGTCATCGCGTCTAAATCATTAAGGTTAGCTTCAATAATTTTAACAACGGCTGAGCCTGAAATAGCACCAGCTGCGCCGGCATTTAGGGCGGCTTTTACATCATCGGGCGTAGAAATACCAAAGCCTAATAAAGCAGGGGCTGCATGGTATTCTTTTAGCTTAGTTACTATGTTACCCGCTGGCATTTGTGCTTTAGTATCGGTGCCGGTAACACCCGCACGCGATAATAAATACGTGTAGCCACGGCCGTAAGATGCACATTGGCGTAGAGTATCGTCATCGGCATTGGGTGTGGCGATAAATATTGGATCTACACCGTTTGCCATGGCTGCTTTTCTAAACATTTTAGATTCATGCAGTGGTACATCAGCAACTAAAATAGAGTCTACGCCCGCTGATTTAGCATCTTTATAAAATGTTTCTAAACCGCGTTTAAACACAAGGTTAGAATACAATAATAAGCCAATTGGAATATCTGCATTGTAATCGCGTATTTCTTTAATAATATCAAAGCAATCTTGGGTGTTAATGTTTACATCGAGAGCACGAATATTCGCCGCTTGAATAACGGGGCCATCAGCGATTGGGTCCGAAAACGGAATACCTAGCTCCAGTGCATCCGCGCCGCCATCAATTAAGCTTTTAATAATGGCAATACTTTGCTCTTTACCTGGGTCACCAATGGTAACAAATGGTACAAATGCACCTTGTTTTTGCTCATTAAGTGCAGCAAAGGTTTTACCGTAACGATCTGTATTTAACTGGCTCATAGTTGACCTCCTTGTGATAAAACGCTGTGTACGTGGGTTAAGTCTTTATCGCCACGGCCACTTAAGTTAACCACTAAAATGCTTTCTTCTGTTTGCTCTTCGGCGTATTTAAGCGCATAAGCAAGGGCATGGCTTGATTCAAGAGCTGGAATAATGCCTTCGTTTTTAGCCAGTGCTTGGAACGCGTCAAGGGCTTCTGTATCGGTAATCCCCACATATTGAGCACGGCCTGTTTCGTGTAAAAACGCGTGCTGTGGTCCAACTGCAGGGTAATCAAGGCCGGCAGATACTGAGTATGACTCTTCAATTTGGCCATCGTCATTTTGCATAATGTACGTATAGGTACCGTGCAATATACCTTTTGTACCTTTACAAATTGTAGCGCCGTGCTCGTGGGTATCTAGACCTTTACCAGCAGGCTCCACACCAATAAGTTTTACACTTGGCTCGTCAATAAAGTCAGTAAACATACCAATTGCATTAGAGCCACCGCCAACACAGGCTAGTACGGCATCCGGTAAGCGTCCTTCTGCTTTTAGTACTTGTTGTTTAGCTTCTTCACCAATGATTTTTTGATACTCTCGTACAATTGTTGGGAATGGATGAGGACCCGCAGCGGTACCAAGTAAGTAATGAGCGTCTTGGTAGTTTGCAGACCAGTCGCGGAGCGCTTCGTTTACCGCATCTTTTAATGTGCCAGAGCCGGCTGTTACCGGAATAACCTCTGCGCCCATTAATTTCATTCTAAATACGTTAGGCTGTTGGCGCTCAACGTCTTTAGCACCCATATAAATGCGGCATTTTAAGCCAAGTAATGCACAGGCTAGGGCTGTTGCCACGCCGTGTTGGCCCGCACCAGTTTCGGCAATAACTTCTTTTTTACCCATACGTTTAGTTAGCAACGCTTGACCAAGTACTTGGTTGGTTTTGTGTGCGCCGCCGTGCAGTAAATCTTCACGTTTTAGGTAAAGTTTTACTTTAGGGTTTTTAATTAAATTACGCGTTAATGTAAGCGGCGTAGGGCGACCGGCATACTCGTTTAATAATTTTGTAAACTCAGCCTGAAACTCAGGGTCTTTTTGTGCTTTGTTAAATTCGTTCTCTAACTGCTTAAGCGCAGGGACAAGTAGCTCAGGTACAAACATACCGCCAAATTCGCCAAAATAAGCTGGATTTTGCATTATAACCTCAATAATTTCTGATGCTTGTAAAAGCATTTTGTAATTTGATAGGGCACTTTTTACCCGCAGATTCTTCAACGCCTGAATTTAAATCAAGGCCTAGGGCACCTTGAGAAAGCGCGTCTTTTATATTGTCTGGATTTAAGCCACCCGCTAGCATAAAGGGGGTTGTTGCGTCGCGCAGTACTGCCCAATCAAATGCTTTACCTGTACCACCTGCTTGTGTATCGCTGTGGGTATCATAAAGATGGCGGTCTACGCCCGTAGCTGGGGTTGGCAATGTATCTTTAATTGCCTGTGCTTTCCAAATTTCACAACCTTTAGGTAACTGTGTACGTAATGCGGCAATGTAATCGTCACTTTCTTGACCGTGTAATTGTACTGCGGCAAGTTTTAGTTCGTGCGCGTATTGTACCACTTGCTGCGGGCTTGCATTAACAAAAACACCGACAAATTTAAGTGGCGCACTTTGGCTCAGCTCAATCGCACAATCTAAATCAACATAACGAGGCGATTTAGGGTAAAAAATGAGTCCACCGTACACTGCGCCGTTGTTGTAAGCGGCCTGTACGTCTTGTGCTCGGGTTAAACCGCACACTTTGTTATCACCTAAAATCACTTTTTTGCAGGCTTGTTCTAAATCGCGCTCAGCCATTAAAGAGCTGCCAACTAAAAAGCCATCACATAATGGCGCTAGGCGTTTAACATCTTGATGAGTGTAAATACCTGACTCTGAGATAACCACTTTATCTTGTGGGATGAGTTTACGTAGCTTTTCGGTGGTTGCTAAATCAGTGCTTAAATCGCGTAGGTCACGGTTATTAATACCAATAATTTGCGCATCAAGTGCAAGGGCACGGTGCACTTCTTCTTCGTTACTGACTTCGGTTAATACCGACATGTTAAGCGAGTCGGCAACTGCATGTAGCGCTTTATATTGTTCATCATCAAGTACTGAAAGCATTAGTAATATAGCATCGCCGCCATAAATACGTGCCATGTACACTTGGTACTCATCAATAAAAAAGTCTTTACAAATAAGTGGTTGCTCTACTTGGCTACGTACAAACTCTAAATAATCAAAGCTACCTTGAAAGTATTTAGTATCTGTAAGTACGCTCATGCAGCTAGCATATTTTTTATAAACAGAGGTGATCTCGGTTAAATCAAACGGCTCTCTTATTAGCCCTTTTGAAGGAGATGCTTTTTTACATTCTAAAATAAACTGCGTACCCGGCTTTGCTAACGCTTTATAAAAGCTGCGGCTAGTTGGCACTGCTAAATCTTTAAAGCTCTCTAGTGGGCGCGCGGCTTTACGCTCTATTAGCTCTTGTTTTTTATCAGCAACAATTTTGTCTAATACATTAGCCATGACTTACCTCAATAATTGCATTTAATGTGTTCATGGCTTTGCCTGAACTTAGTAATGTTTGTACCTGTTGTGCGCCTTCTTTTAATGACTGTACTTTACCGCTTAGGTATAAAAGTGCAGCCACATTGACCACGATTGCAGCATTGTGCGCATCACTGCCTTTACCTTGTAAAATAGCAAGGCTTGCATTTGCGTTATATTGTGGGCCTTCACCGGCTAGTTGTTCAAGTGAATAGTTTGCAAGGTCAAAGTCGCTTGGGTTCAATGTGTACTGCGTTATTTCGCCATTGTTTAGCTCAACTACGTTAGTTGGGCCGTGCAGGGCTATTTCATCAGTGCCAGAACCATGCACTATCATCGCGCGCTTAGTGCCTAATGTTTTAAGTGTTTGCGCCATTGGCATACATAAAGACTCATCGTAAACACCCAGTAATTGCACGTGTGGTGCAGCAGGGTTAGCAAGCGGGCCTAAAATATTAAAAATGGTACGTGTCTTAAGCGCAGTACGTACGCCCATCGCGTGGCGTACACCACTGTGATAATGCGGTGCAAACAAAAAGGTAAAATGGGTTTTCTCAAGGCACTGTGCAGCCTGTGCTGGACTCATATCAATATTAATGCCCAGTGCTTTTAATAAATCAGCAGAGCCCGAATTACTCGATACACTGCGATTACCATGTTTTACCATATTAATACCCGCGGCAGCTGCAACAATCGCAGCGGTAGTACTAATATTAATCGTGTTTGAGCCATCGCCCCCGGTGCCGCAGCTATCGGCAAGTTGCGTGCTAGCGGTTGTAAAGGCAACGGCGTTTTCTCGCATTGACGCTGCAGCGCCGGCAATTTCATCGCTTACTTCGCCTTTTATTTTAAGGCTGATTAGCAATGCAGTGAGCTCTATTTCGCTCATGTTACCTTGCATTATTTGGTTAAATAATGCGTTTGATTGGGCATAGTTTAACGACTTGCCTTGAATAAGTTGCTCAATAGCGTATTGAACATTTATGGTCTCTTGTGCTTGGGTACTCATAATGTCCTCTATTAGTTGGTGCGCGTTAAGTACGCAACACTTTGTTGAAGTAGCATTGCACCATTTGGCGTAAGTATTGACTCAGGATGAAATTGATAACCTAACGCTTTATCGTCGTGGTGATATATGGCCATAGGAATATCGTCAAATTGTGCAATTACCTCAATATTTTCAGGTACCTTGGTTGCCATTAATGAATGGTAACGGGCTACGGGCATGGTGTAGCCCATTCCTTCAAACACCGGATGCGGGTTTAAATTAATGATTGATGACTTACCATGTACGGTTTCGCCCGCGTGGCCGATTACTCCGCCATAACTTTGTGTAAGTGCTTGTTGCCCTAGGCAAATGCCCAGCATGGGAAAGTGGCCTTTAGCCAGTTCGATTAATTCCATTAAGCAACCTGCATCACTGGGGGCACCAGGGCCTGGCGAAAGCACTAATAATACTTGCCCAGGCTCTTGGCGCATTTTATTAAAAATAACCTCTGCGCTTATGTTATTTCTGTATACCACAAGCTCACAGCCCAGCATGGTTAGTTCATCAACAAGGTTGTAGCTAAACGAATCAAAGTTATCTAAAAAGTATATTTTCATTGGGTTTGCTGTGCTCATTTTATACCGCCTCATAAGTCGATTTTATGGCGGTGATCACCGCTTGGGCTTTAGCGCGGGTTTCGTTAGCTTCGGCTTGTGGATCAGAATCGTAAACGACACCTGCACCTGCTTGCACATACGCGGTATTATTTTTTACAAACGCTGAGCGAATAACAATGCAGCTATCCATTGCACCATCGCCTGTTAAATAGCCCACTGCGCCACCGTAGCTGCCACGGCGTTTGCCTTCGGTTAGGCGTACAAGTTCGGCGGCACGTACTTTAGGAGCGCCTACCAGCGTGCCCATGTTCATACACGCTTGGTAGGCGTGTAGTGCATCAAGCTCAGGCTTTAATGTGCCCACCACGCGAGAAACCAAGTGCATTACTTGCGAGTAGCGGTCTACTTTTAATAGCTCTTTTGCATGGCGCGTGCCGGCTACACTAATGCGTGCCACATCGTTACGGGCTAAATCAACCAGCATTAAATGCTCGGCACGCTCTTTTTGATCGTTTCTTAGTTCAAGCTCAATACGGCTGTCTAAATCTGGGTTGATTGCGCCATTGGCAAATTTTCCACGTGGGCGAGTACCGGCAATAGGGTAAACTTCAACTTGTTTGCTTTGCACTTCGTATTTAAGTGCAGACTCAGGTGAGGCGCCAAATAAAGCAAATTCTTCATCGCGCATATAAAACATATAAGGGCTTGGGTTTTGCTTTTTAAGCTGGCTATATGCGTGCAACGAATCAGGGCAGGGCAGTGAAAACGTGCGCGAAGGCACAACCTGAAAAATATCACCATCAACGATGTTCTTTTTAAGCTTAACCACTTGCTCGCAGTAAGTTTCATCGCTTATATCAACACTTACATCGCAGGTGCCTGTTTGCATAGGCGCACTAAACTCTTCTGCTTTATCACATAGGGCATTTAATCGTTCTAGCTCTTTACCTACCTCAAAACAATTAGCGTGTACGTCTGGGCCATTAAACACATTACCAATAAGCTCGGTGGTTTGTTTTTGATGGTCGATAACCACTAAGGTTTCGGCTAAGTAAAACACGTAGTCTGGGCAGGTATTTTCGCCATCGGGTACGTCGCTTAGCTGCTCAAAATTAGCCACCATGTCGTAGGCAAATACACCGCCTAAAAATACCGAAAACGGGTTTTCGGTGGTGCTTTTGATACTGTTTATACAGGTACGTAGTGCGCTAAATGCATTATCGGCAACCAGTTTACTTGCCTCGTCAATGTCATTAGAGCCGCCTTTATAAACAAGGGTTAGGCTTGTGTCGGTTAAGGTTGCATCGCAGCTTTGCACATTGGCTCTTAAATACGGCAGTAACTGTTTACCGTTATTAGATTGAGCACTTACCGTGACGGTTTTACCTTGGCAAACAATGCGCAGCGCGCAGTCAACTAAAATTAAACTTTTAACACTGTCTTTAGAATCAATTTCGGCTGATTCAAGCAGTAGCGAATTAGGCTTATCAAGTGCTGCATAAAGTGCAAGTGGGCTACTAATGTAGTCGCGCACTTGCGTTATGCTAGTAACTTCGCCTGGTGTGGTAGTTATATGACTAAAAATCAAACCTCATTCCCTCAAAAAATAAAACCCCGCAATGCTTTTGCAATGCGGGGTTTGAATAACGATATCTAAATTACAAACAGATCATTACCGTCCCGCTATATCAGGCGCCACCACCAACGATGTGTAAGAGTAAGACCGTTATTCATGTTTTTTTGCCTCAAAATAAAAAATTAAATACGTAAAATTTAGTTATAAAAAAACCCGCATAGTTGCGGGTTTTGAATATTTGCTAGACACGACAATTCATCACCCAAAAATTATGAGTGCCACCACCAAATAGTGTGTTGAATTGAATTGATCATTTTTATTAATTCTTAATGTGTCTTAAAGTGGCTACAGTAAAACGTATTTAGCGCTTTTGTGTCAAGTGTTTATTTAAAACAATTTAGTCAAAAAAGTTGTTATACTTATATAAACATCTATTACCCTTAAATTTAAGCAGTTTTCTTTTGATAAAATACGATTTACACAGCCATACAACACATTCAGACGGACATTTAACAGTTGAGCAATTATTAAACCGCGCCGTAGAAAAAAACATTGATGTGTTTGCGATAACCGATCACGACACTGTGGCTGCTATTACGCCGGCAAAAGCGTTTATCGAAACAGAAAACCTACCGCTTAAGCTTATATCTGGCGTAGAAATTTCTACTAAGTGGGAAAGCTTTGAAATACATATTGTTGGGCTAAATATTGATATAAATAACAATGCCCTTACATCATTGTTATCGGCGCAGCAGCAAAAGCGTGACGAACGCGCCATTGAAATTGGCAAAAGGCTGGCAAAAAACGGTTTTGATGGCATTTACGAGCAAGCCAAGGCGCTGGCAGAAAACGCCCAAATTACCCGTGCCCATTTTGCGCGTGCATTGATTGAAAGAGGCGTTGCTAAAAATTTTCCTGGGGTATTTAAAAAATACTTAGGGCGCAGCAAAACAGGTTATGTTCCAAGCAATTGGTGTGATATGCAAACAGCTATTAGCGCGATTCATGCTGCGGGCGGGGTTGCGGTGCTTGCACACCCAGGGCGTTATCAAATGTCTAATAAATGGTTACGTAAGTTACTTGTGCAATATAAAAGTGACGGGGGCGATGCCATGGAAGTTGCGCAGCCGCAACAAGCGCCTACTGAACGCCAATTTTTAGGGCAATTGAGCCAAGAGTACGGTTTACTGTGCTCGCAAGGTTCTGACTTTCATTTTCCAACTAGTTATTTAGAGCTAGGTAAAAACCTATACTTACCCAAAGACTGCCAAGGGGTTTGGCAAGTGTGGGAAGGGCAAGAAGGAGCATTATCATGAGTCAATTAATTCATATTCACCCAGCAAACCCACAGCCACGACTTATTAGCCAAGCGGTTGATATTATTAAACAGGGCGGGGTTGTTGTATACCCAACAGATTCGGGCTACGCGATAGGGTGTAACCTCGGTAATAAGCAAGCAAAAGAGCGCATTGAGCGTATTCGTGGAATAGAAAAACACCATAACTTTACGCTGGTATGCCGTGATTTATCTGAGCTGGCAACTTATGCCCGTGTAGATAACCAAATGTTTAGGCTTATTAAAAATAATACGCCAGGGCCATACACCTTTATTTTTAAAGGCACAAAAGAGGTGCCAAAGCGGTTATTAAACGATAAGAAAAAAACCATTGGTATGCGCGTTATAGAGCATCCAATTGCATGTGCATTACTTGCAGAGCTTGGCGAGCCGTTAATGTCGTGTTCGTTAATTTTACCTGGAGAAGAGTTCACAGAATCAGACCCAGATGAAATCTTAACGCGTTTAGATAAACACGTAGATTTAATTATTGACGGCGGACACCTTGCAGAGCAAGCAACCACGGTTATTGACCTATCAGAAGATGATATTCACATTTTGCGTGTAGGGTGTGGCGATACCAGCCCGTTTGAGTAACCTTGGTGAGTGATACAACACAGGGCGAAAAAAAGACTCAAAGTGAGCCAGTGCAGCAAAAGCTGCCACTGGCTTTTTTGCATGGCAAAGCCGTTGTAGATAAACCTGAAGATTTATACATTCCGCCCGATGCACTTGAAATTATTTTGGAAACCTTTGAAGGCCCGCTTGATTTACTGCTGTATTTAATAAAAAAGCACAAGTTAGATGTGCTCGAACTCTCTATTTTTAGCATTACTGAGCAATATGTCAGTTATGTAGAAATGATGAGTGAGTTTCAGTTAGAGCTTGCCGGTGAGTACTTAGTAATGGCAGCGTTATTGGCACAAATAAAATCGCGTCTGTTATTGCCTGTGCACGAGGAGCTCGAAGAAGAGGAAGACCCCCGCGCAGAACTGATCAAGCGTTTACAAGAATACGAGCAGTTTAAAAAAGCAGCCGAAAATATAGATGCCATCCCCCGTGTAGGCCGTGATATTTTTGTCGCACATGCAACTATGCCGGTTATTGAAAATACCGCTCAAAACCTGCCAGAGCTTGAGTTAAAAGATTTAATGTTAGCACTGAGCGACGTGATGGCGCGCGCCAAAACATTTGAGCATCACCAAGTGACCGCAGAAATCCTCTCTACCCGTGAGCGGATGAGCCAAATTTTAGCCCAGCTGAGTAACGCAAAAAAAGCGCTGCCGTTTAGCGATTTATTCACCCTTAGTGAAGGGCGAAGCGGTGTAGTGGTTAGCTTTATTGCTATGCTTGAGCTTATAAAAGAAGGCTTAATTAGCTGTTTGCAAGTCTCACCTGATAGCCTAATTTACATAAACCTTACTGACACGCCAAATAGCTAATTAGTAAAACTGTAGCTCAAGTTGTATGTGCGTATATGCACAGATGCTGTTTGTATACGCTATTTTAGTTTTTCTTCACCCTCTATATTCTTAAATTATTGAATTTAGAGGAACCCACATGTTTAAAAATACGCCCACATCTTATGGCCTTATTGCCATTATTTTACACTGGTTGATGGCTTTGACCGTGTTTGGTTTATTTGGCTTGGGCTTATACATGGTTGAGCTAACCTATTACGATAGCTGGTATAAAGGCTCATTGGATTTACATAAAAGTATAGGTATAACGCTCGCCGCAGTGCTTATTTTTAGAATTTTGTGGCGCGTATTCAGCCCCAAACCTCGCCCCCTTAGTCAAAATAAAACAGTAAACCACATTGCACATACCGCGCATATTGTTATGTACCTAATTTTAGCAGTAATTGTAGTGGCGGGTTATTTGATTTCTACCGCTGATGGCAGAGCAATCGCCGTTTTTTCGATATTTAATGTACCAGCTCTGGATTATAACTTCGATGGACAAGCCGATATTGCCGGAAAAATTCATTACTACGGTGCGTGTACATTAATTGGCTTGGCTGTTTTGCATGCACTGGGGGCATTAAAGCACCACTTTATTGATAAAGATAAAACCTTAACAAGAATGATCAAACCAAAGGAATACTAACATGAAAAAACGACTAGTAAGTGCAGCTCTATCGGGTGTAATGATGTTATCGGCCACTGCAAATGCAGCAGATTATGTAATTGATACGCAAGGGGCGCATGCATTTGTTACCTTTAAAATTAAGCATTTAGGCTACAGCTGGCTGCACGGGCGATTTAACCGTTTTGATGGCAGCTTCAGTTACGACGCTAAAGCGCAAACAGGGTCTAATATTTTAGTAAATATAGATACAGCAAGTTTAGACTCTAACCATGCTGAGCGTGATAAACACTTACGCGGTAAAGACTTTTTAAATGTAGATAAATACCCAACAGCAACATTTAAAAGCACCAATGTGAAATTTACCGATGATGATACAGCCACAGTAACGGGTGACTTTACTTTACATGGCGTAACTAAACGCATTACGTTTAAAATGGATAAAGTAGGTGAAGGGCAAGACCCTTGGGGTGGCTACCGTGCTGGTTTTGAGGGCGAAACCAGTTTAAAACTGACTGATTACGGCATTGATTATAATTTAGGCCCAGCGTCTACCCATGTTGATATTGGGCTGTCTATTGAAGGTGTGCGTAAATAATAAAGCGTAGATTAAATTAAAATGCCACTTTAGTTAGTGGCGTTTTTGTTTTTTGTAGCGTGAATTCTTGATTCTAATAAGGGTTTTAAATGTGGGGGCAACCAGCGTAACATTACTTGGTGGTATTGCTCGGTTTGCTTAATTTTTTTTAATTGCTCATCTAATAGTTGAATATTTTTAGCACCTTGTTCATTTTTAGTGCAGCCAATATAGCCATAACTTAACGGTGGCGCTTCAACAATCGCTCGCTGAGTTAGGTTTTCTTCAAAGTACATCGATTTAGCTAAGTAATGGTGCTCACTTGGGTAACCTAATAAAATATCTAAGCGCTTCAAATTGAGCATATAGGTAAGGCTGGCTAAACTATTTCGCGTTGGGCGAATAACAATATCAACATCGGGGGTGTTATTTATTACGCTGTCGAGTTGCTCGCCGTATGAGCGGTTCATAGATACACCTAATGTGAGCTTTTTTTCTGCTAGTAAATCCTGCAACGACACTGGCTCTGAGTTAGGCACTTCTAGTGAATGCGCCAAACCTTTATGCATAGCAATGGAAGGTGAAAGGCCCGTGGTTGAGCTTTGCTCGCTAAAGTGAATAAACTTTTCTCTAAATGCATTTTTATAAAGTGATAGGGCGCAATGTGTGGCTGATTTATTGGCTAGTTCTTGCGTTACTTTGCCAGAGGGGATAACAAGGCGATTAAACGTGATGTGCTCAAGTTGTTGCTCGAGTAAGGTTATAACGCTTTCATCACGCCCCTGGTGTTGGTATTTTCCATTTAAAATGTAATAGGGCGCAAAGTCGTGCGTTAGCCAGTTAATCGTGTGGGCGTAACTGACTGAAGAAATGCTTAAATATAAGGTGATACACAAAAATGCACGGAGCATTACTACAACTACCTAAAACAATGAAAGTATCGCTATTGTAGTCAATTAAGTGCAACAAAGTAAAATGCCAGCTACAAAGCTGGCACATTTTATTAACATTAACTGCTTAATCAGTTAATTGCTCGCAATGTTTAGTTGGCTTTTAACCATTTTACAAATTCGCGCGCTTCGCTTGCTTTTTGGAACATTGCGTTTTTCAAACCTTGTGTATCACTAAAAATAACACGTTGTTTGTTTACAGAAATTGATTGCACCGGATGGGCAATTTGGATCATAGATCCATTGTATTTATAAGACATAATAAAACTCACTTTATTCTTGTTATTTACTCTGCGCTATTTTTTATAGCCAAATGCAGTTAATAAATTAACGATGTTGTGTTTAGCTTCATTACAGTGTTGACGATCTTTATGACACTTTTGCGATGATATTAAAAAAATCATCAAGGTATTAATAGGGGTTCTCGCCGTACAATAACTTAGCTTTAAAATATACGTTTTGCGGGGCTTACTGGATCAGGGTAAAAAGGTTAACCGCGGTGGTTTTTAAGACCAGAGAAGAAAGGTAACCTAAATAAAAAATGTGTGCAAGCTATTTATTTAAAAATTATTTATACTTAATTTTATCAACTGCTTAAACGCATGGATTTTGACCTTAAAAAGGTAAGTATGAATTACATTATAGTCAGCGATATTTATGGTTTAACAGCCCCTTTAACGAGGTTGTTAGATATTATGCAAGCCAATACAGAGGTTATAGACCCCTACAAAGGAGAACTGCAACCCCTTGATAGTGAAAAGTATTATTATAATAAATTTATAAATTACTGTGGCCATGACAATTACGTAGCTAAGCTCTTAAATGTATTTAATAACCTTACAGAGCCAACAGCCTGTATAGGGTTTAGTGCAGGCGCAAGTTCCGCGTGGCGCGCGCAGTTATTAACAGGCAATCCACACCTAAAAAAGCTGATTGGCTTTTACCCTTCACAAATTAGAAATCATTTAGATATTGCGGCAAAAGTACCTTGTACGTTTATTTTTCCACATACCGAAATGCATTTTAATGTAGATGAAGTAATAAGTGCTTTAGCCAGTAAAAGCCAAGTTACGTGTAACAAAACACCGTTTTTACATGGTTTTATGAATGCTTACTCAACTAATTACAATGTAAAAGCATATAATGAGTATTGCGCACTTATTAAAAGCACTTAAAGTGTATTTAACTGCGTTTTAGTAATAACAGGAAAGTCGGTACGCGTATTATATTGCGCGTACAAGGTAGTAAAAATACTACTGCGTGAGAGCTTATCTAACTCTTTTATGAGCGTTTTAGCACTTGTGCGCGCAGCTCTGCAGCATAGTTGGTATTGTTTTATTATAGCGGCAACGCTTTTACCTTGTTTTTGAAGGGCTAAATCGGCTTCTACAAAAAATGCTGCCCCTGTCCAATAAACCCGCTGTTGTGCACGTTGCTTCCACATATCACTTGAAAGTTTATTAAGTGGCTGCTGCTTTGTTTTAGTTTGTAAGCGTGCTCGCTCAAACCCTGCGTTTAGGCGCTGAACAAATTGCGCTTGGCTAATTACACCGCTGTTGCGCATTATTACGTTTTGCATGTAACTGGCAAACCCCTCGCTTAACCAAAAGCCAGAGTAAGGCAGTAGTGGCAAATATAAATGTGAAAGCTCATGGTAAAGCGTCCAATCTTTTGTAAATGCATTTAAACTTGCGTAGCGGTCAATATGCAGCTCTAATCCATCGGGGTTATTTCGTTTTACGCTAGCCCATGGCACGGGTTCAAAAGCAAAATATTGTGGCTTTAAATTAATAGGGAGGATGCTTTGTTGCAATGGCCCTAAAGTATTTTGTGTTTTTTCAAGGCTTTGATTTACCCATGTAGCTACCGTTTTTTGACCCTTAGTCGTCAGTGCGTCTAAATTATGAATAACCACATCAACAGCTGAGGCTTTTAAAGAGCACATTAATAGCAATAACAGCCAAAATAACTTCATTTATACCTCCTAAATACGCGCTTAATACTAGACCCACTATTTACGTAATTAAGCACACGTAGTTCGTTATTTTTTTAACTAATATCAATTATAAAAAGCAAATTGCATACATGCTCAATCAAGCATGATTTAATCAGGTAACACTATTTTTAGTATAGGTATTAACCATGGCTTATCAGCATATTAAAATCCCTGAGCACGGACAAAATATTACTATTGATGCTAAAGGCCAATGGCATGTGCCTGTAAACCCTATTATTGCTTATATTAATGGTGACGGGGTTGGGCAAGAGGTCACACCTGCCATGCAGCATGTGGTGAATAATGCTATTACACACTGTTATGCAAAGGAGCGAAAAATTCACTGGATGCAAGTATATAACGGCGAGCAAGCAGCAAAATTATATGATGGTGATTGGTTCCCAGAGGAGACTATTAACGCAGTACGTGCGTGCAAAATAGCAATTAAAGGGCCATTAACTACACCTCTTGGCGGCGGTTTTCGCTCATTAAATGTGGCGCTAAGACACGAAATGGATTTATTTGTAAATATGCGCACTGTTAAAGGGCTAAGTGCGTTGCCATCGCCGTTAAAAAATCCATTTTTAACTAACATAACAGTGCTGCGTGATAGCAGCGAAGATGTATATTCAGGAATAGAGTGGCAAGCTGGCAGCGTAGAGAGCGAGAAAATGCTCGACTTTTTATGTGAAGAAATGGGAGTAACGCGCCTAAGGTTTTCTCAAGAGTGTGGCATAGGTATAAAAAATATATCTAAAGAAGGCTCCGAGCGCCTAGTACGCTATGCAATTAATTATGCCCTTAAAAATAACAGCGAATCGTTAACGCTTGTGCATAAAGGAAATGTACTTAAATTTACCGATGGTGCCTTTAAACGTTGGGGGTTTGCCTTAGCCCAAAATGAGTTTAACGCTACCCCACACGAAAACGGACGCTGGCTTGAAATAGCACGCGCTAATAAATCGCCTTTAATTATTAAAGAAGTGATAGCCGATAACATGCTGCAACAATGTTTAATGAACCCAGATCAATTTGATGTGGTGGCAACCACAAACCAAAATGGCGATTTTTTAGCTGATATGCTCAGCGCACAAGTTGGCGGAGTGGGCATTATGCCGGCTGCTAATTTAAATAACGATGTGGCATTTTTTGAACCAACCCATGGCACGTTTGAGAGAATAGCAGGGCAAAACAAAGCAAACCCAAGTAGCAGTATTTTAAGTGCCGTTTTAATGCTTAAATTTATGGGCTGGGATGAGGCGGCAACGCTGATTGAACAAGCGCTCGAACAAGCACTCAAAAGCGGTAATGTAACCTTTGATTTAGCGCAAAATATTAATAACTCGACAACCCTAAGCTGCAGTGATTTTGCACAAAAGGTTATCGAGTATTTTTAAGCAACTCCATTACTAGGCCGCTGTGGCTGTTTTTGCCTTGTGTACACATGGGCGATTAGTAAGCTGTGCAGCGCGGTGGTAAATATCGTGTGCATTAGGTTCATCGCACTGAGTACCGCTAAGCGTATCCATTAATGCAACTACAATAATAGCCGGTACTTGGCAGCAGTATTCATCAAGTACTGCCTCGGTTGTTTGTGCATCTACATGGCAAAGCGGGTGGTTTTTACGCTGGTACGCATGCAGTAGCGTATCTACTTCTAAAATGTCATCCGGTTGGTGCTTTGTTTTACGGCATTTACAACCAAACTCATCAACCAAGGTAGCAAGTGCTTGGTATGTCTCAGCGGCATTGGTTTTAGTGCATAACTGCTGGGTAATAAACTGATGTAAATTAGCGTCAATAAATAACCCGTCTTGTTGTGTGAAGCTTGATGTTGTCATAATCATTACTCTTAGTTTGTTGGCTTAACTTCACTTTAGCGCTAAGTGTATTATTAATGAAATTGTTGTTTTCAATAACTGACATTGATTTTATCAATAGTAAATAACAACTAACCAAAAACCACCTAGCATGCTTATTTAAAGTGGTGCAAAAACCTATAAAAATGCACAAAACTGGGACACACTAAATAATAATCAAAAGCATAGTTTAATTAAGTATTTGATTTTAATTGTTTTTTATTTTTGTGGTGGGTTGGCATCAAGGTTGCTAAATATAAAGGGTAGGGTTCACTCCTATTTCTACGATTTCAAAAGCGCCATGGTATTTTCCCAAAGTTGAATACCCTGGCGCTTTTTTATTTGAGCATTCATTTTATTTAACTGCAGTAATATTAAACTTTAATAAAGTAGAGAATGGTTCTCAAAATAGCGCTGACAATAAGCTGCAAATACCTATACCGCCAAACATAACACTCCTCGCAATTATCGATGCACTATCCATTTGTATAAATCTGTTTCTTTAATAATGCTTTAAGTGGCAACCGACATAGCTAGCTTTTCTATACCATGTGACGGTGTCCATCTTTTAAACTCTACAAAGCCATGCTTTTTATATAAATTTATTGCAGGAGTATTAGCAACCGCAGTCTCAACTCTTGCATAAGATAAATCACTCATTTTTAAAACATAATTTATTAGCTTACTTGCGATACCTTTTTTAAAATAACTAGGGTCAACAGTTAAGCTGCATATATCTAAACACTGGCTGTTTGTATCTACTTCAATAACCGCTGCTAAACATTGATTTTCGATGAAGCCATAAAAGGTTGTTTCTGACTTTTTAATATCTTCAGTATTACGTGCCAAAGGAGGAAAGTTAAGTGCCTCTATCAAACTAGCTTCGATAGCATAGGACTTTTGAAAGACAGTAAAAATTATATTTGCTATCTCGGTATTCTTATTATTAAGTTTGTTGATCATTGTATTCTTCTGCAAAAAGTTGAGCGAAAACATCATGCCAATTTTTGAAAACGCTAGCGCCTGATGAGCTGGGAATAACAAACTACCTATCAGCAATTGTTTTAGCAAACTCAAGCAACTCACGGCGTAACCACTGGTGTGCGGGAGCATGGTGAAGTAGTGGGCTCCATATCATTTTTACCTCAATAGGGACTATTTGAAACGGTACTGGGCTAATGACTAAATCGGTATGCGTGGTTAATAATTTAGCCTGCCTGCGCGGTAAGGTGGCAATAAGTTGCTCTGATTGGCATAGCAAACTTGCAATCATGTAGTGGCGTGTAAACACCCGTATTTTACGCGTTTGTTCTAGCTGCCAAAGTGCTTCATCTACCCAGCCTAGTTTTTGCTTGCCTGACTTATTGGTAACGGCGGCTTCTGGCCCCCAGCCTGCACGGTTTACCCAAACATGTTCTTTTTGCAGATAATCTTCAAGGCTTGAATGCTGTAAAAAGGTATTTTTAGGGTGGGTTAAACAGCAGTAATTATCGCGCCAAACACTGGCTTGATGAAACGAGCGAGGCAAGCCATTAAAACGGTTTATGGCTAAATCAATAGTCCCTTTTTCCATATCTTGTAGGTTTACATCGCTTGGACTCAGTACATCAAAATTAACCCCCGGGTTTTTAGTTAACTGCTCAGTAATAAAGGGGGCAATTAAGGTCGACTCCATGTAGTCGTTTGCCATTATTCTAAAAGTCACCTCTGCCGTTGCTGGGTTAAATTGCTCACTGGGCTGAGTAATCGCCTCTGCCATTTTTAAAAGAGACTCTATTTCAGGCTTTAAGCTAAGTGCTTTGCTGGTGGGGGTCATAGAGCCTGCGGCACGCACAAGTAGTGGGTCGTCAAATAAATCACGTAATCGTTTAAGTGCGTTACTCATCGCAGGTTGTGTTAGTGCGAGTTTATTAGCCGCTTTTGAAACACTTTTTTCATCAATGAGCACATTTAAGTACACTAATAAGTTGAGATCGACGTTACGTATATTCATATGATCAATTTTATTTATATGCTTTATTAATTACCTAAATTAAAGCCTGCTTGCTAAGGTGTAAACAATTAATAAAAAATAACCGCTATAAGTGGTAAAAATAAAAGTGTTGTAACCATGTCAAAATCGTTAACTAATCAGACCAATAATGCGCTACAGCAAGTTATTGCTACTAAGTTGGCCCGCGCTGTTTTTGCAGGCTTTGAAGCAATGTTTGCGCAGTTTTTAAATATTACCCTAGGTGCGCAAAGCCGGTTTGAACAACAAAAATATCACGATGTGCAAACTGCCATGCGCGAACGCTTACAAGTGTACGAACGTGAAGTAAAAAATGTCAGTGAAGCTGTGAGAGTTATTGCTTACGCTGAACTGACTTGTCCGCAAACATGGCAACTAGCTAAAAATATATACGGCGATATGGTGCAAAATCATGAAAACAAACCTATAGCACATACCTTTTTTAATTCTACCTTTGGTGCAATTTGGGACGATAAAAAAATTCGTACCGTACATTTGTTTGTATTAAAAGCAAAATACAGAAGCGAGCCGCGTTCGTATGAAAATTTAGTAAGCAGAATATCGTTTAAAGATGGGTTTAACCACGCTGTAAAAACGCTCATTACCCGCCAACCATTTAGAGTGCCTTTTAGTCATTTAGACGCCGATTTACAGGCATTGCAAACAACGTTAATGGCCGGTGCAAAGCAACAATGCAAACAAGTGTATGAGCTTATAAATTTAAACGACGGGTTTATAGAATACGCAAATTCATTATTTTTTAGAAACAAAGCCTGCTACTTAATAGGGCGCTGTATCGCTAAAAATGGCGATAATATGCCTTTTGCTATCGCCATATTAAATACTAATAAAGGGTTAAAGCTTGATGCCGTAATGATGGGCGCCGATCAGTTAAGTTTACTGTTTGGTTTTGCTCGTACCTATTTTATGGTTGATACCGACCAACCCGCGCGTTACGTAGATTACTTAAGCGTGCTGATGCCTCATAAAAAACGCTTTGAGTTATTTAACGCCATTGGCTTTATTAAGCACGCTAAAACAGAGTTTTATCGTTACAAAGTTGATACCACTAAGAATAGCCCTACTAATTTTAAATACGTGACAGCACCAGGTACTCCCGGCATGGTTATGCTGGTATTTACCATTGAAGGGCTAGACTACGTTTATAAAGTAATAAAAGATAAATTTAGTGCACCAAAAACAGCCACCAAAGCGCAAGTAAAAGCCAAGTACAACTTTGTAAAGCAAGCCGACCGAGTAGGGCGCTTAGTAGATACACACGAATTTAGGTATTTAGCGTTCGACCTCAGCCGCTTTAGCGACGAGTTACTTAAGCAAATGAAATCACAAATTGGCAGCAGCATGGTTATATCGGGTAAGGCGCTTATTTTAAAGCATGTGTATGTTGAGCGAAAAATGACGCCGCTTAATTTATACATTAATCACTGCTCTAACAAAGCATTACAACAGGTTATGACCGACTACGGTAAAGCGATTAAAGACTTAGCCGGCGCAAATATATTCCCAGGCGATATGCTAATGAAAAACTTTGGCGTAACCCGTTGGGGGCGCGTTGTTTTTTACGACTTTGATGAAATTTGCCCATTGACTGATTGCCACTTTAGAGATGTACCTAGCGCACAAAACGACCTAGAGGAGCTAAGCGCCAACAGTTATTTTGATATAGCAGAAAACGATATTTTCCCCAGTCAGTTTAAGGTGTTTTTTAGTGCAAACGAAACGGCATTTAACTATTTTAACTGCGAACATAACGATCTGTTTTTAGCCGATTTTTGGCAAGCTTGCCAACAACAAATTAAATCAGGCTTTTTACCTGACGTATACCCGTATAAACAAAGCTGGCGGTTTAAATAAAAATAACTAACCCCATGTCTAGCTAGGGCCTGTTTATCTTTCGAGGTTAAATTTGCAGCCGTCTGTTTGGTAATTAGGCAAGGCAGAGCCTATGTAGTGTGGTTGTTCCCCATAAACAGGCGATAACGTAGCATAAATGCTAAACAGGCGCTGCCCGAAGGGTTTCTGCCTAGGGGCCATTTACTCTTTGTTGCCTACATGGATGTAGGTAAGGGGCGTGAGCAGGACGCGGAAGCTTTGCTCGGTTTTTACTTAGCCCACTAGGTTACAAACCTCGCGCCGCGATTAAATGGCCCTAGATTGAACAAATTTTAATCCTGAAAGGTTAACAGGCCCTAATTAAAAGGCTAAATACGGAGCATTAATGAAATATATTTCTCATAAGGGTGGCACCCTTGCATTTAGTGAAACCGATAAACCGGTTTTAAAAAGCCACGAAGTGCTAGTAAAAGTGTCTGCTATAGGTGTAAATCGCGCTGATTGCATGCAGCGCCAAGGTAAATACCCAGCGCCAGCTGGGGATAGCCCCATTTTAGGTTTAGAGTGCGCAGGCACAGTGGTTGAGCTTGGTTTTGATGTTGATAAAAGTTGGCTTAATAAACGTATTTTTAGCTTGTGCGCAGGCGGGGCTTACAGCGAATACGTTGCCGTAGATGCTAAACAATTAATGGTATTGCCAGATGATTTAACCATGGTTGAAGGTGCAGCTATTAGCGAAGTGTACCTAACAGCATTTGGTGCGCTTTTTGAACTGGGTAAATTACAACAAGGCCAAACAGCGCTTATTCATGCAGGGGCAAGTGGTGTAGGCGGTGCGGCTATTCAAATGGCTAAAAGTGCAGGTGCAACGGTGGTTATTACTGCCGGCTCAGATGAAAAATGCGAGCATGCAAAAGCCCTTGGCGCCGATCATGCCATTAATTACAAAACAACTGACTTTGTAGAATATATGCAAGCAAATGAGCTTTTAGCAAATGCAATTGTAGACCCTGTTTCGGGCAGTTATTTAAATAAAAATGCGGCTATTGCAGCCATGGATTGCCAAATTATTATGCTCGCTTTTTTAGATGGGCGTTTTGCTGAGGTTGATTTTGCAGCGCTATTACGCAAACGTATTTCGTTTCATGCATCAACACTTAGAAACCGTAGCATTGAGTTTAAACGTCAATTACGCGATGACTTAGTTGCGCGTTTTTACAATGATATTGCTACTAAAAAGTACGACTTTAACGTTTATAAAACATTACCGTGGAGCGATGCAAACGAAGCGCATGCTATTTTAGAGCGTAATGAAAATGCCGGTAAAGTGGTATTACTTGTAGAATAACCACCCAATGTAACACTGAGGCGTGTGTTGGCGTTGTTAATGCATGGCTCAGCTAATATAATTTAGTAAATATAAAATACGTACAAAACACACAAGGTTAAAAATGAACCCAATACTAGCAATACTTAAAGAGCACAATGTAAGCGACGAAAAAGTAAAAGCATTGTTCGAAGCCTTTACACAAAACCCAATGATGGCAATGGCATTAGTACAAGAGCTTGGTATTCCGCCTGAAAAACTACAGCAGTTAATGGCCGTGGTGATGACTCAGCCGCACTTAATTAAAGAAGCCACCGACGAACTAGGCCTAGACTTTGAAAAAGTAAAAGAAGCGAAAGACAAGCTAAACCAGCAATAAGCTTCACAAATTACTCCTTACCAAGGCATAAGCCTTGGTAATTCTACCTAAAATCACCACACTTTTTGTTACATTATTCATTGAACTGCTTGGTATTAAGCTAGTCATACTATTACTTATGATAGGTAGGGACTAGGTATGAAGCCACTTTATAAATTTTGGAAAAATAACCGTTCGTTAATTTTATTTATTGCGCTGATGAGCGTGTTTAGAAGCGCAGTTGCCGATTGGTATGAAGTACCGACAGGCTCGATGAAACCCACCATCTTAGAAGGCGACAGAATCTTAACCGATAAAATGGCTTATGATATACGCATCCCTTTTACGCATATTCCTTTAGTTAAATTAGCCGACCCACAAACAGGCGATATTATTGTATTTGACTCACAAGCTGCTGATAACCGGTTAATTAAACGCGTAATTGGTGTGCCAGGCGATACGGTAGCGCTTTATAACAACGAGCTAGAAATTAATGGCGTTAAACTTAAATACAATAACTTGCAAAGCAATATTGACTCTTTAGATAAAATAGAAGATTTAAATGGCCACAAACACACGATTCGTGTTGCGCATACGCCTTCGCAGCTATCGGGTTTTAATAAAATAACTATTCCTGAAGATTATTATTTAGCAATGGGTGATAACCGCGACCACAGTGCTGACTCGCGTGTTATTGGTTTAATCCCCCGCAGCGAACTACTTGGCAAAGCAGAGCGCATTATTGTGTCGCTTGATTACGACGATTATTACTTACCTCGTAAAAACCGCTTTTTAAAACCCTTACTTTAAGGCGGTTTTGGGCGCTAACCACACGCCCGATGTTAATCGCTTAGCTCTACAATTTTTTGCGCAATATTATAAAGCGAGCAGTGCGAGTCCATTGCTTGCTTTTGCAACTTTTTATGAGCTTGCTCTTCGCTAAGGCTTAGCTGCTCTATTAAAATATACTTTGCCTGATGTATTATTTTTTGTTCTGTTATTACCCGTTTAGCATCAACTAAAGCCTGGTTTATTTGCTTAATATGTTGGCTTTGCTCCATGATTAGGTCGTACATGCTTTTATTACTATTGAGTTTATTAGCAGCGGTATTTTGGGGGGTATTTTGTTTAAACGCGAGTTGGCCGTCGGTCATTGGCATGTATTGTTCTTCAAGGCTGCTTATAACCTGTTTATTTGAATTTAAAGTGCGCTGCGCCTGAGCAATTTGCATTGCTGCAGAGTCAATAAGGTAGTCACTGAGGTTTTGCTCAATTTTGTGCATAATATCGATACGCGTTGTTGTTACCTCGTACCACACCTCACTAAGCTGAGAAAGCGGCTGCGCATTTTCGTCATCTAAATTTTGTAAAAGCCCGCGTAGCTGATCCACTTGCTTATTTACGGGGTGATCAGTTAACGAGCGATAGCATTTTAATACGTGTTCGTCGGCGTATTCGTTAAAAAACGTAAAGCTGTGGTGCTGTTGTTGAACAAAATGAGCAAGCTGTTGTTTTTGCTCCATGGTAAACTTACTTGATGCAAACGCTTGCGCGCCACAGGCACGTTCTTGTCCGGCGTATTCTTTACCTTGCATAAAATTAAAATAAGCCACTAGCAATCGTGTAACGCGCGGGTCGCTTGCGCCATCGGCGGCTTCTAAAATTATATTTAGCAAACACGAAATAAGCTGCGTATACGATTGAGTTGCATGCACAGGGGTAATTTTTTGATTTGCTATTTGTTGTCGCAGCTCTGGCAGCGCCTCTAACGATTGCAAACTATGGGTAATTAAATTGTACAAACGGGTGTGGCCCGTATCGGCGTTATCGGTAATAAAGGTCGTTTTAATTGAGTGGTAAAACTGCGTTTGCGTTTGCTCTGTTAAGCTAATTTGTTGTTTTAACTGCGAAGCAAAACGTTTGCGATTAGAGGCTAAGTAAATATTGCTCATGCCACGCTCTTTTTGTAACTGGTGTATAAAATCGCCCAGTTTAGTAAGCGATGCACAGCTTTTTTGAAGCTGTTTTAAGGCATGAATTTCTTGGTATTTTGCTGCTAATAAAAACTGTTTTGTGAGAGGATTGCTCGATAACATAGGACTTGTTCCACACTTTTTTGTATATAAAGTGCAACCACTGTTCCAATCATTTAAAAAATTTTCGATTGAATTTAAAATTAAATTAAAACAGCTGCTTAAAGCCATACTTGTTATTTGTTCCCATTTTAGCTTATCTGTCCTTATTACAGGAATAAACCTTTTTGGTGCAAAAATAGTTGTTTTTGCACTCGATTGCGCCCTTCATGAATTAGGGGAAAAAAGTGTTTACTCTGTAAACTGCACAGAGCAAACACCAGAGGGGGAATTTATGCGTTACTACATTGCAGCAACGCTGGGCTGATAGCCATTTGATGATTTATTACCTCGCCAACCATAATTAGCGTAGGGCCTGTTAATGTATGCACCGCACTTTCGCTAATAATTTGCCCAAGCGTGCTGGTTATTATTTTTTGCTGGTTGGTGGTGGCATTTTCTATCAATGCGATAGGGGTTGTTTTAGGCCAGCCAACCGATTGCAAACCAGTACTTAATGCGTTTAAACGTCCTAAACCCATATAGACGACTAGCGTGGGGTTGTTAGAGCCTTGTACATAGGTGTAGTTGTGCCAATTAGGGAGTTTATTAGGATCGGCAAATTGCGCCGTTAAAAATGTAACACTTCGGGCCACATCACGAGCAGTAAGCGGTATGCCGGTATAAGCCGAGGCTGCACACGCGGTGGTAACGCCCGGGACAATAGCAAAATTAATATTATGCTCTGATAGGGCGTTGGCTTCTTCATTAATACGCGCAAAAATACTCGGATCGCCACCTTTTAAACGAACAACTTTAAACCCTTGTTGTGCGTATTTTACTAATAGGTCACTAATGGCAGCTTGTGGCATAGAGTGCTTGCTTGCGCGTTTACCTACATACACTCGCTGCGCATGTTTAGGCAGTGTATTTAAAAGCGCTTCACTAACTAGGCTGTCGTACAATACCACGTCGGCTGCTGCAATCAGGCGCTGCGCTTTTACAGTTATAAGCTCAGCATCGCCCGGGCCTGCCCCTATTAAATACACGTGGCCGTTTTTTTGATGTTTAGCTTTGTGCTTTGCATCTTGAGTGAGTTTATTAACAAACTTGTTTAGCCATGGGCTTTCAATACCCGAAAAATACGAAAGAACACTCATTTTATTGCTCCTTATGCTAACGCTGTAATGGCTTTTGGCTCAGCGCTAACAAAGACATTGCCATTGTCTATTTTGGCTTCAAATACGGGGAGCTGTATTGCCTCTGCTTCTAGGCACTCGCCGGTATTTAAACAAAAATGTTGCTTATACAAAGGGGAGGCCACTACTAATTTTCCATCAATAGAGCCAATAATGCCGCGCGATAGTACATTGGCTTTGCCTATCGGGTCGTAGTTGCTAATGGCTAACACAGGCTCACTATTTTGTGGAACATAAAATATGGCCACTTGCTGGTTGTTTACTAATGCGCATACGCCACTATTAGCAACTAGGTCGTCGGTTGTTCCAATTTTATGCCAATACATCAGCTTGCTCCTGCTCAATTTCCATTACGGGGATACGGTTTGTCGAATTTTGCTGGTTACGTTTTTCAGACTCAGTTGCAGGGCGAATTTGGTTGCGCTCTTGTACAAATAAAATATTGCTATCGGCATCTGGGCTATTAATAAATTGGCGGAACCGCTTTGAGGCCTCTGGACTTTCGACTGCTTTTTTCCATTCGCAGGCGTAAGTTTTAGTTATAAGCGCCATTTGCGTTTCAAGCTCATGGCAAATACTTAGGCTGTCGTCTATTACTACGCTTTTTAAATAATCTAACCCGCCTTCTAAATTTTCCATCCACACTGAGGTGCGCTGCAGTTTATCGGCGGTTTTAATGTAAAACATGATCACGCGGTCAATGTATTTAATGAGTGTTTCGGTATCTAAATCGGTAGCAAATAAATCAGCATGGCGCGGGCGCATACCGCCATTTCCACATACGTATAAGTTCCAGCCATTTTCGGTTGCTATTACGCCTATATCTTTGCTTTGTGCCTCAGCGCATTCGCGAGTACAACCCGATACGGCCATTTTAAATTTATGCGGGGCGCGTAAACCTTTGTAGCGGTTTTCAATCGCAATCGCGTGGCCAACACTGTCTTGTACGCCATAGCGACACCACGTACTGCCAACACACGATTTAACGGTTCTGAGCGATTTACCATAAGCGTGACCGGTTTCAAAACCGGCTGCAATAAGTCTTTCCCAAATAATAGGGAGCTCTTCAAGGCGTGCGCCAAATAAGTCGATACGCTGCCCACCTGTGACTTTACAATAGAGGTTAAAGTCTTTGGCAACTTGGCCAATAACAATAAGTTTGTCGGGGGTAATTTCACCACCCGCTATACGGGGCACGACAGAGTAAGAGCCATCTTTTTGCATATTTGCAAGGTAAGTGTCGTTGGTATCTTGCAGGCCAACATGAGCGGGTTCTAAAATAAACTCATTCCACGTTGAAGCTAAAATAGAGGCCACTGCAGGTTTGCATATTTCACAGCCGTGATGACCGCTGCCATGTTTAGCGAGCAAATCATCAAAAGTTTTAATGCTTTCTACTTTTACTAAATGCAGTAACTCTTGGCGCGAAAAAGCAAAGTGTTCACACACATGGTTGTTAACTTCAACCCCACGGCTTTGAAGTTCACTGTCGACTACCGATTTTAATAATGCGGCACAACCACCACAGCCGCTGGCGGCTTTGGTACAAGCTTTAACTGCAGATAAATCGCATGAGCCGCCATCAATTGCACCCACAATGTCGCCTTTGCTTACATTGTGACACGAACAAATAGTAGCAGTATCGGGCAGGGCATTTCCCGCTAAAACAGGTGCTCCTTCGCTATCAGGTAAAATGAGGCACTCAGGGTGTGCGGGTAATACCATGTCGTTTAACATGTACTGCAACAGTGTGTCGTAATCGCTAGTATCGCCAACAAGCACTGCGCCTAATAACTTGTTGCCTGCCTCATTTAAAATAATTTTTTTATAACAATCACGAATAGGATCTTGATAAATTAGCTCTTTGCAATCGGGGGTTTTAGCGTGGGCATCGCCAATTGAGCCTACCTCTACCCCGAGTAGTTTTAATTTTGTGCTCATATCGGCACCTAAAAACTCAAGTTCGCCGCCTGTAAGTTGGCTTGCAACCACGCGAGCCATGTTATAACCCGGAGCGACTAGGCCAAAAAGCTTTTTGTCCCACAAGGCACATTCGCCAATAGCATATATATCTGGGTTTGATGTCTGGCATTGGTTATTTATTACAATGCCGCCACGTTGCCCTAATTCAAGTTCGGCCACTTTGCCAAGCTCATCGTATGGGCGAATACCGGCCGAGAACAAAATTAAGTCGGTTTCTAAAAACGTGTCATCTGAAAAATTTAGTCTGTAACGGCTCGTTTCGCCTTTTACTATTTCGCTGGTGGCTTTAGCGGTATGCACGCTTACGCCCAATTTTTCAATTTTGTTTTTTAACAGCGTGCCACCTTGTTCATCAAGTTGTACCGCCATGAGTTGGGGTGCAAACTCAACTACATGAGTATCAAGCCCAAGTTGCTTAATTGCATTAGCTGCTTCAAGCCCTAATAAGCCGCCACCTATCACTACGCCACTTTTACTTTGTGCAGCGCTTGCTTTTATTTGCTCTAAATCTTCTAGGGTACGGTAAACCAAGCAATGGGGTTGGTCATTCCCTTTAATTGGCGGCACAAACGGGTACGAGCCTGTTGCTAAAATAAGTTTATCGTAATTAAATTTATCACCGGTTTGAGTGCTAACTACCTTGTTTGTTTTATCTATTTCATTAACCCACTGGTTAGTATGCACATTTATATTTAACTGCTGATAATTATCAAAGGTGGTTAGGGCTAAATCGGCGGCTGTTTTACCATCAAACACGCTGGATAAGTAAACACGGTCATAAGCTAAATTTGCTTCTCCACACAGTACGGTAATGTGCGCGTTAGCGTCGCTTTGGCGCATTTGCTCTACAAAATGGTGCCCAACCATCCCATTCCCAATAATGAGTATTTTTGTTGGTGTTTGCATTGGTATCCCCTCAATGACGGTTTAATTTAAAAACAAAAAAACCCGCCACAGTTACAAATTAATGCAACTGCGAGCGGGCTTCTTTGCCTGTGGTCATAACAACCTAAATGTGTGTCGTTTTAATAACGAACGGTATGGTTATCATATAAGCAAAAACACGGCCATTTTTATAAGTGTTTGTTTTTTAATAGCTACATTACTTTTAAATGGTTTTACTTACACATATTTGAGTTGTTTTGGTGCGGTGCTAGCACTATGGGAGTGCACATAATGAGGCTACAATGTGGTGTTTAGTCAACAAAAGTGCATTTTGTGCCGTTAACTAATAACGAGGGGTAAGCGTTTAGGCTCTAAATAAAAAATGCGCTCTGTTATTTTGAGATAAAAATAACAGTAAGCGCATTAATTCTGTAAAGCGGCTTTACTTGCTTTGCTTCGCCAGGGTTTCTACATCGGTATCTTCAACAGGTTTAAAGCTGCCCGTTGCTTCATCGTAGGTTTTAATTTCTGCAGATTCTATATCATATACCCAACCGTGTAGCTTAACTTGACCGGTTGCAATTTTTGCAGCCACAGCAGGGTGTGTTTTTATATGCTGTAGTTGTTGTACTACGTTTTCTTCAATTACTAAGCCTAGGTGGTCGTTATTGTTTAGCTCTGCGCAACCGCATTTTTCTTTTACAACTTCAGTTGCTACGCGGCTGTGGCCAAGCCACTCTTTAACGTGCGGTAAGCTTGATAAACCTTCAGTATTTATAGCGCCTTTCATTGCGCCACAATCCGAGTGTCCACAAATAATAATGTGCGATACGCCCAGTGCAGCCACCGCAAATTCAATTGAGGCTGTCATACCGCCGGTTTGATTACTATGTGGCGGGATAATATTGCCCGCGTTACGACAAATAAATAATTCACCGGGTTCAGTTTGAGTCACTAAGTTAGGATCAATACGCGAGTCGGCACAGGTGATAAATAACACTTCTGGGTTTTGACCATTGGCTAGTTTTTGAAACGCTGCTTTTTTTGATGGGTAAACTTCTTTTTGAAACTTAGCCACGCCCGAAATAATATGTTCCATGTACAACTCCTATTGGTGTAATTTAATCGTGTTATTTATAGCTTTATTCGCCTGACAAATTAGCGCCATTATAACTTTGTTCTTGTTTGTTTTGTACTATTACACTGTTTAATAAATTTCATACTCGCGAACAAAGGGCGACACACGTGCATGAAGTTATTGGCGTATACATGATCGTACCTAGCAGAGGCTTCGAGTAAAATAAAAGGCGGTAAGTGGCGAAAAAGGTGGTTGAGAAGGTTATTAGCTTAACTTGCTTTAAGTTTATGGGCTGATTTTAAGTTATACATGCGCTGATCCGCTAAGATTAAACACTCAGTATGGCTTTGGCACTCATCGCTAGATGCTATGCCATAACTAATACCTGATTGCGGCCATTGCTGTTGAATAGTGCGATGTAATGCGGTGAGCTTCTGGGTAAGTGTGGTTTTTAGTTGGGGAAGGTGTGATTTGTTTTTGACTTTACATAACCAAATAAATTCATCGCCCCCGGTTCTAAATACGGTGCCGTCTTGCGCTAGATGCTGTGTCATTAATTTTGCAGCATTAATTAAAAACGCATCACCTTTGGCGTGCCCAAGCGCATCGTTTATTTTTTTTATTCCATCACAATCTATAAACACAATGATGTAAGCACTATGTGCAAGTTTAATCAGCTCATCATTTAATAGTAGTCGATTGCCAACTTGGGTTAGAGGATCAAAGCGAGATTCATGTAACAAGGTACTAAATTCGTGCTGTTTTAACTTTAGCCACTCAGACAAAGAGAGCACAATACACACACAATCTATTGCTAAGGCTAACAGTACAAGTATTTCTGAAGAGGTCGCATTTATTAAATCAAAATGAAACGCAACGTATACTACTAATGACAGGCTATAGAGCATATTTCCAAATAAAAAATACTTGGCTCTAAAATCGTTCAGGCTAAGCATAGCAAACCCGGTGGTTAAGCTAAGCATAACCCATACGGCTGCTAAAAAGTGCGCGATATAAAACACTAAATAAAAAGGCATAAATAGACTGCAGATACCACATACAAATGCACTAACGGTAAAGTATTTTAAAGCACTCCCAAGCTTATTGGCTTTTTCTTTATCGAAGTTAAACAGGTAGTAGGTAAATGCTGCTGCGCAACTCACAGCAAAGGCAAATAAATAAATCCCTAAGTAATGTTTATTAAAAGAGGGGCTGGCATAAATTGTATTTACAGCGCCCGAAGCAAACGCCCAGCCAAGACCGTGCAAACCGACATACCCAGCACAAAACAAGGCCACTTTTTGCTTTACTCTTAAAAACATTACAAAGGCCATCATTGCTAAAGTGAGCATGACAGAAATAGTAATAAGGCTTAATGAGTTTATATAAAACTGATGATGCAAAAATACACCTTCGCTTAAAATACTTAAATCAACCGGCGTTGGATAGTGTTTGGCTTCTAAATATATCCATAAATAGCCACTGCTTGGCGCATAGAAGGGCAGTTTAAATGCTTGTCCATGCATTAAAATTGCCGGTTGATTAACGTGAGACTGCGAAAAATCAGCAAGCTTAACTATATCCCCCTGTTCGGTTTGCCAATAGGCTAAACCAACGTCGATAAAATTGGCTTGCGGCAGCACATACCAAGCTCCAGTGGTGGGGTTATTTAACGCAATTTTTGTTATTACAGCGCCACTTTTACCGAGCAGGTTACTCGTTTCACTAGCGTTTTTATAAGATGTAATTACTTGCTGTGCAGAAGGAGGCGCATTGAATGCTATGACAGGGCGCCACAGGTTATCATCCTCTAGGGTAATGTTGTTATTAAGTGTATAAGCAGGTGTTAGCGGGCTAAACAAAGCACAGAAAAAGAATACTGTTAATATACCAACCCGCACCATACCTAAACTCACTTTAAAAACCCACTAAGCGATTATAATCAAATTGTAAACAAATAGTATATAAATCAAACAAAATTATCGCCTTTAAGTAATGGCTTAATTTGGCTTTAAATAACAAACTGCATTAATAAATAAGTAATAGGAGGGCGTTTTTGTTTAAACGAATTTATAAACACTGCGGGTGTTTGCAGTATTAGTTAGGATTTAAAGTAGGTAGTGCTCTAACCAACTGAGCTATGATTGAACTATTAATTGCTTAATTAAATTGATTCAGTGGAATGAATAAATTTGATACGACAGAGTGGATTCGAACCACCGATTTCGGCGTGGGCATAGAGAGTAGGTAGCGCACTAACCAACTGAGCTACAGTCGTACAAGTAGTATCTTAATTATATTTATTCGGAGGGGTAGGATAATTTTGGTACGACTGAGTGGATTCGAACCACCGACCTCTACCATGTCAAGGTAGCGCTCTAACCAACTGAGCTACAGTCGTACAAATAGTATCTTAATTATATTTATTCAGAGGGAAGAATAAATTTGGTACGACCGAGTGGATTCGAACCACCGACCTCTACCATGTCAAGGTAGCGCTCTAACCAACTGAGCTACGGTCGTATTACCTAATTAAGATGCGATAAATTTAATTATCAGCGGCCGCTAATATATAGCGTGGTGAGTGGTGAATCAAGCAAGTTTGTTGCTTTTACGTTTATTTGCCGTTTTTTTATTCATATTGGGCTGATTTCACACGTTTTATAAAAGTTTTGCCACCAGGTAACGTGTTTTTTGGCTGAGCCTTTAAGCTGGTTTAGTAGATTGTTTTGTGAATCCAGCGCTATTAAAGTATTTATTTGCTTATTTGTTATGGCTTGGTCAAACCACAGTTGGTTATACAAAGGTAAAAGTGTTTCAAGGTAGCCTGCTAAATTAGCCTGATAAGGCTGTATTTCTTTAAGGAAATACTTTTGAAACACGTTACTGACGATAGTGGCTATTTTTTTATTTTTTCCTGCTGGGCATATTTCATCAATGGATTGCGATTCGATAAATCGCGTGGCTGAATTATTAAACGCTATTTGCAGGCGTGCAGAGTAAATGAGTAATTGGTTAAAACGGTACTTATTCAGCTGCTCTAACGCGTTAAAAATGTCTGCGGAGTTAATTTTTAAGTAGTGTTTATTGAGTATGTGTTGTTTTATGAGTGCAAGCTGCTGCATGGCCGCTACCGTGTCGCTAAACCCTGCAGGGGAAGCAGAAAGCTCTGAGCTGCTAGCTTGCCACGTGTTTTTTAGCTCAAATTCGTTATACAACATTAAATTAAAGTAGTGGTTTAGTGTTTGCTCTTTATGTGTTTTTGCTTTTAACAAGGTTTTATAAACTGCTGAGTCAGGCTTAAGCGTGCTTAAGCACTGCTGTGCATTTTGCACAAACTCTATTTGATACTTTAAAACACCGGCATGTCCGGCCGTTTTACCTAGCTGATTGTTGTGTTCACTAATAAGTAAGCTGAGCTTACAATGGCTTAAGCTGGCAAGTTCAATCAAGCTAATGGTGGTGGTGTTTAAAAGCGTGTTAGGGGGTAAAAGCGGGCTAATTGCTTCAGGTTTACTTAAACCAGGGGCTTGGGCTTCAAGGGTATTACTTAAGCGTGCTATGTATGTTTGATAAGTGTTGCTAGGCGCTTTTGAACACCCAGCAAGCACGGCGCAACACACCGCTAATATATAGCTTAACCATGTTTTGCTTGGTATTAATGTAAGTGCTTTTTTATACAAATGGCGCCTGCTTTAATCGCTTATTAACGGTGAACATAAGCCATACAGCAGCAACGGTTAAACCAAAAATAATACCTATCCAAAAACCGTGCGGCCCCATGGCGGGCACAATTAAATCTGTTCTTCCCAATACGTAGCCTAAAGCAAAACCGATTAACCAGTAAGATATAAACGTTATATACGATATAGGCTGCGTATGTTTTAAACCTCTTAAAATGCCGTTCGCAGCGACTTGAAGTGCATCAGGTATTTGATAAATACATGCCAAAATCATAATTGAGGTCGCTAATGCAATAACGGCTGGGCTGTCGGTGTATAGTTGGCTTATTAAATCGCGGCCAATAAAGGTTATAAAAGCTAAAAATAACGCAATAGCAATGGCTAATATGTAGCTGGTTGATATAGCAGTTTTTAATTGGCTTAAATGGTTTTGACCAAATAAATTACCAATACGAATACTAATGGCGATAGATAAGCTCAGTGGCATCATAAATAATAACGCGGTCACGCTTCCCGCAATTTGATGGCCCGACACTGCAACAGCACCTAAGTGTGCAATAAATAAAGGTATACACGCAAATAGCGTAATTTCAAAAAAGGTAGCCAACGAAATGGGTATACCTAATTTAGTAATAATCCCAATGGTTTTAATATTGGGCTTTTCAAAATTTGCCAGCAGGGCTTTTGCATCGATTTTTTTACTAAACTGGCAATACGTTACTTGTGCAACAGCCATTACAGTTAGTACCAATGCCGTAGCAATGCCACAACCAGCGCCGCCGAAGGCTGGTAAGCCAAATAAACCATTTATAAAAATATAGTTAGCCGGAATATTAACGCCAAGGCCCAGTAAACTGATATAAAAAGCGGGTTTTGTCATCCCCATGCCTTCGGTCATATTGCGATAAACGGTAAAAATTAAAAAGCCAAAGGCTCCCCATTTCACAAAATGGATATAGTCGTACGCAAGGCTTGCGATAGCGGGGGTTGTATCGAGTTTTAAAATCACTATATCGGCTAGGTTGGCTATACCAAAACCAATTGCGCTTAAAATAGCGGTTAAATACAGAGCTTGCTGAAAATAATGGCTAATGCCTTTTTTATCATTAGCGCCCGCAAATTGGGCAATAATACCGGTTAACGCGAGCAAAATACCTTGCAGTGCCAGTAATAACGGGTTCCATATACCGGTTGCAATCGACAGCGCAGCCAAATCTGTTGGGCTTACTTGGCCTGCCATAATGGTGTCGACCACCGACATTAAAACGAGTGTTACTTGTGCTAAAAATACAGGTACGGCAAGGGTGATTAAACGTTTGGCTTCCCAGCTACTAAAGGTCATAAAAACAGCTATTTGATAAAACAGGGCGCAATTGTAATCGATTGTGTTTCAAATAAAAATCACTGTAGTGAATGATTTTACGAGTTGATACGTTAAACTAGCACTTTGTAATAATTTTAAGTGATTTTATGTTTACAGGAATCGTTCAAACTCAAGCTACTGTTGTATCTACCACGCACACCGAAGGGGTTTTACGTTTGGTTGTATCGGTAGGTGATGAATACGTTAAACATTTAGATTTAGGTGCGAGCATTGCAATTAATGGCTGTTGTTTAACAGTGGTTAAAGTTGAATTAAGTAACCACGATGTAGTGGCACAAGTACATTTTGATGTAATTGATGAAACACTATTACTAACTAATTTAGGCAAGCTTGCACTAGGTAGCTTAGTTAATTATGAGCGCTCAGTAACCTTTGGTACTGAATTAGGTGGGCATATTGTGTCGGGGCACATACACTGCTCTGCCCATATCGGGCAAATAGTTAAGCAACAAAATAACTGTAAAATTCAGTTAAGCTTACCTACTAAATGGCAAAAGTATGTTCTGTATAAAGGCTTTGTAGCAATAAATGGCGCAAGTTTAACCGTGGGCGAAATTGACGAGCAGGGGTTTTGGTTACACCTGATCCCCGAAACGCTGGCCATTACAAATTTAGGTAACGCACAAGTGGGTGATGAACTAAATATAGAAGTCGATCAGCAAACTTATACCATTATTAACACGGTAGAAAATTACTTACGCCACCAGGGCTAAAAAATTTGTTCATCGTCGCTGTCTATGTGTAACTCTAATTTTTTATGAGCATGGTCTATGTGCATGTTTAAATGAATAGGGTTACAACAGGCACTGCATTCTTCTACGTAGTCTTGATCCCCCATACTTGCGTCAATGTCTAGGTGTATGTGGTTGCCACAGTGTGGACACGTGATACGTTGTGATAAAAAATCTTTCATAATCACTCCAATAGTACCAAGGTAAGAATTAACTTGTTGATACGCATTAATTAAGTTGTGCAGTTATACTAGCAACAACTTGATGGCTCAAAACTGAACTAAACAACAAGGTATTGAGCCTAAATAACATCCTTTTTAAATATAGTGCTGAAGCAACGATTATGACAGTTATTTTACGCCTTATAAGGCGTTATTATTTAAAGCGATAGCAGCTCATCAATATGCTGCTTAGCCTGAGTAAGATAGTGCCCTGCAAATATATTTGCGTGATTTAAAATAGGGTAAAGTTGGTATATAGCTTTGCGCTTTTTATAGTTTTCGCTTAATGGGTATTGCGCGTTATAGGCGTTATAAAAATCATCAGGTAAGGGGGCAAATAGCTCGCTCATTGCAATATCTACCTCTCGGTCTCCGTAATAACATGCGGGGTTAAATAAGGTCGGTACATTTTTAATAAAGCCCATATTTCCTCGCCAAAAGTCGCCATGTACTAAAGAGGGCTCCACAATATGGCTGTGCAATTGCTCTTTTACCAAATTAATTAATAGCTCAGGCTCTACAAGCTGAATGCCTTTTTCGGCTAATAGTTGCAGTTGCCAGCCTATGCGCTCTTCTGCGTAAAATAAGTCCCATTTTTTATGCCACTGGTTTGGTTGCACGGTGGTGGCTAGGTAATTATCTACATCAAAGCCAAACATTGCTTGGTCGTGCTTTTGGTGCAGCATAGCCAGTTGTTTACCCATATCGTGCCAATGCGTGTGGGGCTGTTTATCAAGTACTAACCATTCAAGTACAATAAACGAAAATTCAATATTAGCACCTGTTACAATGCAGTCGGGCACCATAAAAACACTATTTTGGGTGAGCTGCTTAAGTCCTATCGCTTCACTTTCTAGACGATCTAGTTCGCTTTTAAGGGCAATTTTAACCAGGTAATTGTGCTTTCCATCGGTGAGTTGATAGAGTTTATCGGTATTTGTACTTTGCAGCTGACGTTTGTAAGTATGTTTAAAGTCATAATGAATGGCTTGGCTAATGTGCTCGTTTACTGTTTTCCACATATCAATTGCTCGCCTTTTAAACAGATACTTAAACTATGGCAAAAAAGTATTAATTTAACAAACTAATCGTTGTAAAATTAACGATATAAAAAATGCTAATGGAGTAACAATGAACAAAAGTTTTATCACCAATCTGCTTGCTGTCTTGTGCGTAGTTATAGGCTACTTTTTTAACCACGCTATTGTGTTATCGGTGGGGTTATTTGCGCTATCTGGTGCTGTCACAAACTTATTGGCTGTTCATATGTTATTTGAAAAAGTACCTTTACTATACGGCTCGGGTGTTATTGCTCTAAAATTTGAAAGTTTTAAAGTGGCTATTCGTAATTTAATTTTGACTGAGTTTTTCTCTGAGCAAAAAATTAATAACCTACTTAGCAAAGCACAACCTAATATCGACTTTGAGGGCATTATTACTAAGGTTGATTTAAACCCTGCATTCGACAACCTACTTCAAGTAATAGAGCAATCTCAGTTTGGCAGTATGTTAGGTATGTTTGGTGGCACAGCGGCTATAGAGCCAATGCGAGAAAAGTTTATTGAAAAAATGCAGCTATCACTTGCGCAAATTAGCCAAACAGACGATTTTAAAGCGCTAGTAAACGATACGTTATCGCAAGGGAATAGCGCACAAAGCTTACATGCTACGGTACTTAAATTAGTTGATGAGCGTTTAAATGAACTCACCCCAAAAATGGTTAAAGACATTATTCAAACTATGATACGTGAGCATTTAGGTTGGCTAGTAGTATGGGGCGGTGTGTTTGGCGGTTTATTTGGCTTAATTGCGGCCATTATTTAATAACTAAGCCTGCTTACAAAGCAGGCTTAATTTTGTGTTAACGCCATACTATTTTGGCCCTGTGATGATTACTTTTTCTGGGTTGTACGATTTAGCTAAATCTTTAATTGATGTGCGAGTACTGGTATCAATATTTAAATAATTTGCGCTTTTATCAAGGTTATACAAAGTAACAAAGTCTCCCATTGATAAGTTATTACAGTGCAGCTTTTTGCTCATTACCGCTTTGCTTATATTTAAATCCCGTGACGCTTTACGTACTACGTACGATTTATTAGCTGCAACAGCCATACAAGCCTGTGTACCTGGCGATGAATCGGCCGCGACAAATTGGGTGGCTAATGCTGGTTTTGCAATTAGTAAAGTAGCGCCTAGTACCATAGTTGTGCATAAAGTAGCTTTTAACGTGTTCATAATTAGTCCTCATTGTTTGTGGTTCAGCTTTATTATTGAGCGATTTAAACTAAAAAGCTGTTAACCAAACGCAACAAGGTGTAAGCAGGTATGTTTAAAAATACACACTTAAGCTAGGTGACTGAATTTAAGCCCTAATAAATGTGTTTTTTGACACACTTAGGCAAAATTATTTTATAGCTACTGACATATTTTCTCAGCCTGCTATTATCGCCCCCATTATTTACGCGCTTAATTTTTAGGAGAACAAGTGAGCAAAACGTTAGCCAGCTATTACCAGCAAGCGTATGCCTGCGAACACAAGCATTTTAACCAATGTTTTTATTGTGGATGCGAAGCCACAGAGCGCGATCATTGCCCGCCGTTACATATGCTACAGAGCATTATTGATTTAGGCGAAGAGGCCGACTTTGTCTCTATTGCCGCGTGTTATGAGTGCCATGCCTTATTACATAATGAAAGGCTAATGACGATAGATGAGCGTTTTACAAAACTTAAAAAAAAGCTCTCTAATAAGTACGCTAAGGCGCTGCGTGTTTATAACATGTGGGAAGAAAACGAATTAAGCGAAATGAGTGACGAATTTGCGCACAGCATTCAAGCGGGTATGAAATTAGGTAAAGAGGCATCTGAGCGTTTAGCGTTTACAGGCTTTACATATGCCACCGAAGAAGCCCGCGTGACCGTTCGCGAAAAAACCAAAGAGTTTGATGTAGAAGGCACCGTTTTTACCGACTTTAAAGAGGCATTAAATTACTGTATTAACGTACTTAAAGTTCAAAAAAGTGACTTTTATAAAATATTGGTAGAGGATTATAACGGCGACTTTAATAGGGCACTTAGCCAGTATCGTCATCGCCATGATAAAGTAACAGCAGCAAGCGATGGCAATACATTAATTAAGGATTTTGCTAAGCAACATAAGCAAAACTCAGACTTTGTAACTCGTACCGTAAAACACTTTATAAACAAAGACCCATCGCTTACAACCGAAGGCGCACTTGAAAAGCTGTATAACAATTATATAAAAAAATAATTACAGCCGTTTAACTCATTTAATCGCTTTTTTACCTGTTTTTTTAGCTTTATTACGCCGCTTTAGCTAAAGTAGCAAAAAAACAGGAGAACCTAACAACATGCAAAAATTTGCTCCCTCATTGTTAGCAGTTGGTTTAGCTGCTGCCCTTGTTGGCTGCCAAGAAAACGGCCCACAAGATGCAAAAATCACCATCAATAAAAACCCATACCCAAGCACCTACACACCGCTTGCAAGTAAAAGCACATTAATTACCAATGCAACAGTACTTACTGGCACTGGCGAGCGCTTAGATGACGCCGATGTGTTACTTGTTGATGGTAAAGTACAACAAGTAGGTAAAGACTTATCGGCTAATGCAGATGCAACCATTGATGCACAGGGAAAATGGGTTACCCCAGGTATTATTGACGTACATTCTCATTTAGGTGCTTACCCAAGCCCATCAGTTGAGTCTCATCAAGACGGAAACGAAATGACCAGCCCAAATACTGCTGAGGTGTGGGTAGAGCATTCGGTATGGCCTCAAGATCCTGGCTTTAACCGCGCGCGCGAAGGCGGTATTACTTCACTACAAATTTTACCAGGCTCAGCTAACTTATTTGGTGGCCGTGGCGTAACACTTAAAAACATTCCTGCGCATACCATGCAAGCAATGAAATTCCCTGATGCGCCTAATGGCTTAAAAATGGCCTGTGGTGAAAACCCAAAACGCGTATATGGTCGCCAAGGTACTTTGCCTTCAACCCGTATGGGTAACATGGCTGGTTACCGTATGGCATGGGCAGAAGCACAAGAGTACAAACGTGCATGGGATAAGTACGACGCCGATTACGAAGCAGGTTTAAACCCAGAAGCACCAGTTCGCGATATTAAGCACGATACTCTTCGCGCGGTAATTGAAGGTGAAGTGTTAATTCATAACCACTGTTATAAAGCTGAAGAAATGGCGATGATGATCGACCTTTCAAAAGAATTTGGCTATCACGCAGGTACGTTCCATCACGGTGTAGAAGCTTATAAAATTGCAGATTTATTGGCTGAAAATGGCTCGTGTGCTGCACTTTGGCCAGATTGGTGGGGCTTTAAAATGGAAGCCTACGACATGGTTCAAGAAAACGTAGCTATTGTTGATGCGGTAAAAAATTCGTGCGCCATTGTACATTCTGACTCAGACACCACTATTCAGCGCTTAAACCAAGAAGCGGGTAAAGTAATGTACCGTGCAAACGAAAATGGGTTTGATATTTCGGAGCAGCACGCGATTAAGTGGATCACCTCAAACGCGGCTAAATCATTAGGTATTGAAGATAAAACTGGTTCGCTTGAAGCAGGTAAGCAAGGCGATGTGGTTATTTGGAACCAAAACCCATTTAGCGTTTACGCAAAAGCTGAACAAGTATTTATTGATGGCGCAAAAGTTTACGATAGAAACGATAGCGCATTTCAAGCACAAAGTGATTTTATGTTAGGTCAACAATAAGGAGCCCAGAATGAAAAATTTATCACGTTCGTTTTCGCTATCTCTGGTTGCTGCCGGACTATTAGCCTCAGGTGCAGCCAATGCACAATCGCTTGCTATTATTAATGCCACGCTGCATACCGCAACCGAGCAAGGTGTTTTAGAAAACGCCAGCATTGTTATGGATAACGGTAAAATTACCGCTATTAATCCACAGCAAGTACAAGCAGATAAAGTTATTGATGCGAATGGGCAAATTGTAACCCCAGGTTTTATTGCTAGCATTAATCAACTTGGCTTAGTGGAAGTAAGTGCAGTTGCAGGCTCACGCGATGCAGGCGAAGAAAAAGCAGGCATTGATTTTGATGTAAGCCTTGCTTATAACGCTCACTCAAGCCTTATCCCGTATGCACGTAAAGGCGGTGTAACCCGCGATGTAATTACCCCGCATGGTGGCGATAGTATTTTTTCGGGCTTAGCAAGCGTTGTTGATTTAAGCGGTGATTTACAAGGCGACATACAAAAACAAGCTGCATTAGTGGTTTATTTAGGTGAGCGCAGTAAGGGCTCGCGCGCATTTACATTGCAAACGCTAATTAATAAGCTTGAAGAGCACCAAACAAAAGCAGCTAAAAAGCCTAAAAAAGACGACGACAGCACCCCAAGTACTGAAGATAAAGTAATGGTTAAAGTACTTAGCGGCGATATGCCACTTGTAGTGGGTGTATCTCGTGCGGCTGATATTATTGAGCTACTTAAAGTTAAAGAGCAATTTGGTATTAATTTAGTGCTCAATGGTGCACAAGATGCTGTTGTTGTTAAAGAGCAGATTGCTAAAGCGCAAGTACCAGTAATTATGAGTGCTATGGATAGCTTACCTTCAAGCTTTGACTCTTTACATGCCAGTTTAGATAACGCAGCCGCGCTTGAAAAAGCTGGGGTAAAAGTTATTTTAACTGTGGGCGGCGATGCCAGCCATAATATTTACCAGCTTCGATTTGATGCCGGTAATGCAGTTTCGTACGGCATGAGCCAGCAAGGTGCACTTAATGCTGTTACATCCAATGTAGCCGACGTATTTGGCATAAATGCAGGTAGCCTTGAAGTAGGTAAAGCTGCCGATGTGGTTGTATGGAGTAACGATCCATTTGAGCTAAGTAGCCATGTAAGTAAAATGATTATTAACGGTGAAGAAGTATCTACGCAGTCGCGCCAAGATAAACTGCGTGAGCGCTATACCACTGAGTCATCTATGCCGCGAGCATATACAAAATAATTAATATAGCTTTAATTATCCAAAATTCAGGTTAATTATTAAAGGCCGCTACTTTAAAGTTAAAGTAGCGGCCTTTTTATATAAAATAAAGACACAAAAAAACCGCTTACTTTAAACGTAAGCGGTTTTTTTATTTAATCTAAAATTATACTAATTTAGATAAAATTTCGTTAAACGTTGCACTTGGGCGCATTGCTTTAAACGCTGCATCATCATTTGGTTGGAAGTAACCACCAATATCCATTGAAGGACCTTGTGCATCGTTAAGCTCGCTTACGATTTGCTCTTTTTGCGTTTCTAAATCGCTCGCAATTTGTGTAAATTGCGCTTTAAGCTCGCTGTCTTCGTCTTGCTTAGCCAGCTCTTGTGCCCAGAATAAAGATAAGAAGAAGTGAGAACCACGGTTATCAATTTCTTTTACTTTACGTGAAGGCGACTTGTTTTCAGCTAAGAACGTACCTGTTGCTTTATCTAGTGTGTCAGCAAGTACTTGTGCTTTTTTGTTGCCTGTATTCACGCTTAGGTGCTCAAGCGAAGCCGCTAGTGCTAAAAACTCGCCTAACGAATCCCAACGTAAGTGGTTTTCTTTTTCGAACTGTTGAACATGCTTAGGTGCTGAACCACCTGCGCCAGTTTCAAATAAGCCACCACCGTTCATTAGTGGCACAATAGAAAGCATTTTAGCACTGGTACCCAGCTCTAAAATTGGGAATAAATCTGTTAGGTAGTCACGTAATACGTTACCCGTTACAGAGATAGTGTCTTTACCTTCTTTAATACGCGCTAATGAGAATAAAGTTGCTTCAAGCGGTGCTAAAATTTGAATGTCTAGGCCATCAGTATCGTGATCTGGTAAGTATTTGTTTACCTTTTTAATAAGCTCTGCATCGTGAGCACGGTTTTCATCTAACCAGAAAATAGCTGGTACGCCCGTCGCACGTGCGCGGTTTACAGCAAGCTTAACCCAATCTTGGATTGGTGCGTCTTTAACCTGACACATTCTCCAAATATCGCCTTGCTCAACAGTGTGCTCAAGTAATGTTGTGCCATTTGCATCAACAACACGAATAGAACCATCCGCTTTTGCTTCAAACGTTTTATCGTGAGAACCGTATTCTTCTGCTTTTTGAGCCATTAGGCCTACGTTTGGTACGCTACCCATAGTGGTAGGATCGAACGCGCCGTTTTCTTTACAAAAATCAATTGTAGCTTGGTAAACGCTTGAGTAGCTACGATCTGGGATCACAAAGCTAGTGTCTTGTAGTTTACCGTCGTTGTTCCACATTTGACCGCTTGAACGAATAGCAGCAGGCATAGACGCATCAATGATCACATCGCTTGGAACGTGTAAGTTAGTAATGCCACGGTCAGAATCAACCATTGCAATAGCAGGACGCTCAGCGTAAACCGCTTGAATGTCTGCTTCAATTTCTTCGCGCTTAGCATCATCTAATGTTTGAATTTTAGAATAAACGTCGCCTAAACCGTTATTTACATCAACACCTAGCTCTTCAAAAAGCTCGCCGTGTTTAGCAAATACGTCTTTGTAGAAAACTTTTACCGCATGACCAAAAATAATAGGGTCAGATACTTTCATCATTGTCGCTTTCATGTGAAGCGAAAATAATACGCCTTTTTCTTTAGCTGCATCAATTTCTGCTGCTAAAAACGCTTGTAGTTTAGCTGCGCTAATGCGCGATGCATCAATTACTTCGCCAGCAATTAGCGGCGTGCTTTGTTTAAGTACAGTCACATCGCCATTAGTCGCTACGTGCTCAATACGTACATCAGTTGCTGCATCAACAGTTACAGATTGCTCAGAACCAAAGAAGTCACCTTCGCTCATGCTTGCAACGTATGATTGTGAGTCTTTGCTCCACGCACCCATTGAATGAGGGTTATTGCGTGCATACTCTTTAACAGAACCTGGTGCACGACGATCTGAATTACCTTCACGCAATACTGGGTTTACAGCACTGCCTTTAATTTTGTCGTAAGTTGCTTTAATTTTAGCTTCTTCATCATTTTTAGGCTCAGCCGGGTACTCTGGTAGTGCGTAGCCTTTTTCTTGAAGCTCTTTAATGACAGCGCGTAATTGCGGTACAGACGCACTGATGTTTGGTAATTTGATGATGTTTGCTTCTGGTGTTTTTGCAAGTTCGCCAAGCTCTGCAAGCGCATCGCCAATGCGTTGCTCTTCAGTAAGGTAATCAGCGAAGTTTGCAATTACACGACCTGCTAATGAGATATCGCGAGTTTCAACTTCAACACCTGCCGCATTTGTATAGGCTTGGATAATTGGTAGCAACGAGTAGGTTGCTAGCGCCGGAGCTTCGTCCGTTTTAGTGTAGATAATTTTTGATGTCATCATCATTCCTAGATAGTAGGCCGCAGTGGCCGTATTCAACAATGCAAAGAAACTCATTAGCGCATGGTTGCGTTAACAAGCAGTTTGTTAGGTGTCGGTACTCTTAATATGCCAAAAGGCAGAATAGTCACACCTGACTAACTGATTTTTATAGGTTGCAAAGTACACGTATTTTAGCCGCGTAAAAGCATAAGCTAAAATGTAACCGCGTAATTTAGCAACAAGAGTGTAACAAGCTTGTTTAAAAAGGGCTAGCGCTTGCGCTTTTGAACAGCCTTAATTAGCAGGTAACAGTTAGAACATTGGGGTATATAAAATAAAATCAAGGAAAAGGGTTGAATTTAGCATGTACAGGAGCAATTTAGTAATAAGAAGAGAGTTGAATGGTAAGTGGGGAATTAAGCGAGGATCTAAATTAGGTCGCTCGCTTTAGTCGAACAAATTTTTGATCACTCTAAAATGTCGCCGTTAGGCGCAATGTTTTTAGCGTGTAAGCCCTTAGGGCCTTGTTCTAGCTCGAATGTTACATCCTGACCAGCTTTAAGTGTCTTATAACCGTCCATTACAATCGTTGAGTAATGAGCGAAAATATCATTCTCGCAGCCGTCTTCTACGATGAAACCAAAACCTTTGGCGTTGTTGAACCATTTGACTTTACCACAAGCCATACTTCTACATCCTTCTATAAGTTGACTAATTTAGTTATTCTAAACCGTATAATTTGCTAGACTGACTAAGGATTAATCAATCTACTTCTGACTGTAGTTTATTTGGCCAGTCAGTCAAGTGTTTTGTGGTATTTTTTTAACATTTAATTTATTTTTTATTCAAGTTTGCTTGAGTTCTAAAGACAAGACTATATTTAATTATGAGTGGTATGAAAGATTCAGGTGTCATCGACACAGTTCGCGATAGTGAAAAGCAAAAGCTGCAGCCACCGCGAAAATACAAAGTTGTTTTAAATAACGACGACTACACGCCAATGGACTTTGTAATAGAAGTTTTAATGACGTTTTTCAATATGGATAGCGATAGAGCAACTGATGTGATGCTACAAGTTCACGAAAAAGGTAAAGGGATATGCGGTGTATTTAGCGCCGATGTAGCCCATACCAAAGCGGAACAAGTTAACCGTTATGCACGGGATAACGAGCATCCACTGCTTTGTAGTTGTGAGCAGGAATAAATACCAATTAGGTGATCAATCATCTCATTGTTGTGGTATAAAATAATTATCTCAGTAAGGGGTTGCCAATGCTAAACAAAGACTTAGAACTAACGTTAAATGCCGCGTTTCGTGAAGCGCGTACACGCCGCCATGAGTTTATGACGGTAGAACACCTTTTACTTGCGCTTTTAGATAACCCTTCAGCAGGCGAAGCGCTAAACGCCTGCGGTGTTGATATTTCTGGTTTAAAAACCGAACTATTAGAATTCATAGACGAAACCACACCGGTTATTCCCGATTTAGAAGAAGAACGCGAAACCCAACCAACACTGGGCTTTCAACGCGTGCTTCAACGTGCGGTTTTTCATGTTCAATCATCTGGTAAAAACGAAGTTACAGGCGTTAACGTGCTCGTTGCTATTTTTTCTGAACAAGAAAGCCAAGCGGTTTATTTACTCAAGAAAAGCGATATTTCTCGCTTAGATATAGTGAATTTTATTTCTCATGGTATTTCTAAAACGGATGATGAGTTAGGAGATGACACTGACGATATTCATGAAGAAGTACAAGAGGTTCAAAACGAAGAGGCAAGTAAGTTAGATAGCTTTACCACTAATTTAAATGCCCAAGCCAAAGACGGTAACATTGACCCATTAGTAGGGCGCGACAGCGAAGTAGAGCGCACCGTGCAAGTTTTATGTCGCCGTAAAAAGAATAACCCACTACTTGTTGGTGAAGCAGGGGTAGGTAAAACAGCCATTGCAGAGGGTCTTGCGTACCGCATTGTTAATGAACAAGTGCCTGAAGTAATTGCCGATGCTGTTGTTTACTCGCTTGATATGGGCGCATTGCTTGCCGGTACTAAGTACCGCGGCGACTTTGAAAAACGCTTTAAGAGCTTATTAAAAGAGTTACAAGCAAAACCTAACTCAATTTTATTTATTGATGAAATACACACTATTATTGGTGCAGGCGCTGCATCGGGTGGTGTTATGGATGCCTCTAACTTACTTAAACCGCTGCTTTCAAGCGGGCAGTTACGTTGTATGGGCTCAACCACTTACAATGAGTATAAAAATATTTTTGAAAAAGACCGTGCGTTAGTACGCCGATTCCAAAAAATTGATGTACTTGAACCAAGTGTGGCCGATACCACTAAAATTTTAAATGGTTTAAAAGAGCGTTACGAAGAACACCATGGTATTCGTTACACGCAAAAAGCATTAAAAGCAGCTGCTGAGCTAAGTGCTAAATACATTAATGAGCGTCATTTACCTGATAAAGCCATTGATGTAATAGATGAAGCCGGTGCCAACCAGCGATTGCAGCCAAGCTCTAAACGCAAAAAAACCATTGGTGTATCAGATATTGAATCAATTATTGCTAAAATGGCGCGTATCCCAGCTCAAAGTGTGTCATCGACCGATAAAGAAACGCTTAAAAATCTTGATCGTAATCTTAAAATGTTAGTGTTTGGGCAAGATCAGTCTATCGACGCGCTAACATCTGCGATTCGTTTATCTCGCTCTGGGCTTGCAAACGAAGATAAGCCAGTGGGCTCGTTCTTATTTGCGGGGCCAACGGGTGTAGGTAAAACCGAGGTTACTAAACAGCTCGCTAAATGTATGGGCGTTGAGTTTATCCGCTTTGATATGTCAGAGTACGTTGAGCGCCATGCAGTAAGCCGTTTAATTGGTGCGCCTCCTGGGTATGTTGGTTTTGAACAAGGCGGCTTACTTACCGAAGCCGTTATTAAAAACCCGCATGCAGTTGTATTATTGGATGAAATTGAAAAAGCCCATCCAGATATTTACAACATACTACTGCAAGTAATGGATCACGGTACATTAACCGATAACAATGGTCGTAAAGCTGACTTTAGAAACGTGGTGGTGGTTATGACAACCAATGCCGGCGTGCAAGAAACCACACGTAAATCGATTGGCTTTACCGAGCAAGATCATACGCACGATGCAATGAGTGAAATTAACAAGGTATTTTCACCTGAGTTTAGAAACCGCTTAGATAATATTATTTGGTTTAACCACCTTGAAAAAGACGTTATCTTGCAAGTGGTCGATAAATTTGTAGTTGAGCTGCAAGCACAATTAGATAAGAAGTCAGTTAACCTTGAGTTGACCTCTAAGGCCCGAGAGTGGTTAGCAGATAAAGGCTACGATAAAGCAATGGGTGCACGTCCAATGGCTCGTGTTATTCAAGATGAGCTTAAAAAGCCATTGGCTAACGAAATACTCTTTGGTGAACTGGTTGATGGCGGTACTGTTAAAGTATCAGTTAAAGATAAGAAAATTAACTTTGACTATGAAAGTAATTTAACACCCGCTTAAATAAGTGTATTCACTTATAGTACCCATCCGCAAAATAAATACCTTAATTATGCGGATGGGTATATAAACTAGCCTACGTGATATGCGTGGGCTTTTTTGTGCTTTTTTATAGGCAACAAAAAACCCAGCAAAAGCTGGGTTTTTTGTTTATTAAATGTAATTGCTAGTCAGTACCATCAATTACATTTAATAAACGCTTTAAGCTAGTTATTCACTAGCCAAAAACTAAATCTCGTTTACGCACTTAGCGAGCACGGAATACGATACGTCCTTTCGATAAATCGTAAGGAGTCATTTCTACCGTTACTTTATCGCCGGTTAAAATACGGATATAGTTTTTGCGCATTTTACCTGAAATATGAGCCACAACTACGTGACCATTTTCTAGCTCAACTCGGAACATTGTATTTGGTAAAGTATCAAGGACTGTCCCTTGCATTTCGATTACGTCTTCTTTCGCCATGTTTAGCGTAACACCTCTTTAATAGTTAAACGCTGCAGATTTTGCCCAAAATACGCCAATAAGTAAAGGCGCAGCGGGCATTTTTGCAAATTAAATAGCCAACCACTGGTCATTAACGTGTTTTTGCGCGGGTAAAAACTGAGTTTTGTATTTCATTTTGGTGCATTCATCGATTTGGTAGCCCAAATACACAAATTCTTTATTTTGCTGTTTGGCAAATTCGAGCTGCTGTAAAATCATCACAGTCCCTAAACTGTAGTGTTCAAAGTCGGGATCGAAAAACGTATAAATAGCCGAAACAGCGTTATCCATGCAATCTGTTACGGCCACTGCAACTAAAGTGTCTTGGTGCCAAAGCTCAATAAACGTTATTTCTAACCAGCTACAAAATAAAAAGCTTTGAAACTGTTCTAAATTAGGCGGAAACATAGTGCCATCGCTGTGGCGCATTGAAATGTATTTACTATAAAGTGGATAATATTCTTCGCGCTTAGCGTGTGTGTATTTTACTTCAAAGTTTGCTTTTACTTTATTTAGTTTTCTTTTTTGTGACTTTGAAGGGGTAAACTCTTGGGCTAACACGCGCACCGAGTTACAGGCGCTACACGAAGGGCAGTGCGGTCGATAAATTTGGTTACCACTGCGCCTAAAACCGAGCGATAGAAGCATCTCAAATTTATGCGTGCTGTAACAGGTTGGGTCAAGTATTACCAATAATTGCTCTTGCCTGTCAGGTAAATAGCTACAAGCAAACTCTTGGCTAAGACCAACGCGTGCAGGAATATGTTCACTCATAAATTGCTGTTAACTCCTGTGGTTGCCACATGGTTGAGTTGAGGGTGTAAGCATTTGCTTGTTTAAGTTTAGTCAAAAATTCTGAGCGAGGGATCACTTTTGCGCCTAAAGAGGTTAAATATGGGTTTTCTAGTTGGCAGTCAATAAAATGTGCGTTATGGCGTTTTAACCAATTAACTAACGCCCACATGGCCAGTTTTGAGCAATTAGTTTGATGATGAAACATCGACTCGCCACAAAAAACGCCATTCTGCATAATGCCATACAGCCCACCGGCAAGTTCGCCGTTTTGCCATACCTCAACACTATGTGCAATATTAGCGTCATGTGCAGCAATATAAGCGCTTAACATGTCGTTTGTTATCCATGTGCCTTCGGTGTCTATACGTTGCTCACAGCACGCTTCTATCACCTCCGCAAATGCATTGTTAACAGTTACTTTAACAGGGTGTTTTTTTAAATGTTTACGCAAGCTTTTACTTATATGAAAGTCATTTAGCTCTACAATGCCGCGTTCACTTGGCGACCACCACATAATGGGCTCACCTTCGCTAAACCACGGGAAAATACCCATTTTATAGGCATTACTTAAGCGCTTTACAGATAAATCGCCGCCTATGGCAAGCAGTCCATCGGGGGAGGTAAGTGCATATTCGGGGTTTGGAAATGCTATATCGGTTTCACTTAGTTGGTATAGCTGGTTTCTCATAGAGGGCTTAACTTATTAATTATCATAAAAGTGTAACTATATTTTAGGCATAAAAAAAGGCTGAACTAACAGCCTTTATTAATTTTGTAGCGTTTATAGGTTATCTAAGAAACGCTCTGCATCTAGGGCTGCCATACAGCCTGTACCTGCAGACGTAATTGCTTGACGGTAAATGTGATCAGACACATCACCTGCGGCAAATACGCCAGGTACGCTTGTTTGTGTAGCGTTACCGTTAAGACCAGACTCAACCACTAAATAGCCGTCTTTCATTTCTAGTTGGCCTTCAAACATGTCGGTGTTTGGCTTATGGCCGATAGCAATAAACACACCCGCTAAATCAAGCTCTTCGGTAGCATCAGATTGCGTATCTTTAATGCGTACGCCAGTTACGCCCATGTCATCGCCAAGTACTTCGTCTAGCGTACGGTTGTAGTGCATTACTACGTTACCATTTTGCGCTTTTTCGTTAAGGCGATCAGCAAGAATTTTTTCACTGCGGAAGCTATCACGACGGTGAATAACGTGTACTTCATCCGCAATGTTAGATAAGTAAAGCGCTTCTTCTACAGCTGTGTTACCACCACCTACAACGGCAACTTTACGCCCTTTATAGAAAAAACCATCACACGTAGCACATGCAGATACACCACGACCTTGAAAATTAGTTTCAGACTCTAAGCCTAAGTATTTAGCCGATGCACCAGTGGCAATAATTAATGCATCACATGTGTAAGTACCTTGGTCGCCAGTTAGCGTGAAAGGGCGCTTAGACACATCTACTTTATTAATGTGGTCAAACACAATTTCCGTTTCAAAGCGCTCAGCGTGCTCTTTCATACGGTCCATTAATGCAGGGCCTGTTAAACCGTGCGCATCGCCTGGCCAGTTTTCAACTTCAGTTGTGGTCGTTAATTGGCCACCTTGTTGAATGCCGGTAATTAAAACGGGGTTTAAATTTGCACGTGCGGCGTATACTGCGGCAGTGTAACCCGCAGGGCCAGAGCCTAAAATTAGTAACTTAGAGTGTTTTGCTTCAGTCATGATCTTTTCCTAAACGTTTAATACTGAACTTAATGGCTTCGATTCTAAGAAAAACAAGGCACAAGTAAACAAATTATGTGAATATTTTTTTCTGACAAAATTAAAAGCTGTGCAATATTATGTACTGACTTTGCCTGGAACGATAAAAAAGCCCGTGTAAAGGCTAAAAAACAAACAGATGAGCAACAAAGCTTCGTTAATTCATGACCCGTTAGTATTTTTTTGATATGTTTTACCTAATTTTATTTGTCACTGATAGATTATGTGACCTTAGTGAATAGGCAACTATGTTATTTTGGCAGGAAAAACCCGCATTTGGGTTGACTTCAAAAGACGTTAACGTCTTAACCAACGCACAAGAGTACCGTACGCAATTGCTACGTTTAATTAGCAATGCAAAAAAAAGAATCTACATTACGGCACTTTACTTACAAGATGACGAAGCAGGGCGCGAAATACTTGAAGCGCTGCATCGTGTGTCGTTGGCAAACCCCAACCTTGAAATAAAAGTGTTGGTTGATTTTCATCGTGCTCAACGTGGTCTTATTGGTGCAAAAAAATCAGACGGTAACGCAAGTTTATATTGTGACTATTTAGAAAAATTTAAATCAAACGTACAAGTTTACGGTGTACCGGTTAAAGCCAAAGAGTTGTTTGGTGTGTTACACCTTAAAGGTTTTGTTGTAGATGATACTTTATTATACAGCGGCGCCAGCTTAAATAACGTGTACTTACAATACAACGAACGCTACAGGCTCGACCGTTACTTTTTAGTTGACCAAGCAGCACTGTGCGACTCTGTGGTTGATTTTATTGAGTCTAAGCTAATTGGCTCGCAAGCCGTGCCACGTATTGATACACGCCCGCTTAAGCGCTTAATAGACTTTAAATTTGAACAAAAGCAATTAATGCGCGAGCTAAAGTCGGCCAGTTATGCAAACCCAACTACGCCCAATACCGACCCACTCGGTGTGCGTTTGTTTTTAGGTTTAGGGCGTCGTAATAATAGCCTTAACCGATTAATTAAAAACTTGTTTGATACCACAGAGCAAGAGCTTGTACTTTACACACCGTATTTTAATTTTCCGGCGCCGCTTATGCGCTCACTACGTCGATTATTAAAACAAGGTAAGCAAGTAACCATTGTAGTAGGTGATAAAACCGCAAACGATTTTTATCTGCCGCCAAGTGAGCCGTTTAGTAAAATTGGTGCACTCCCGTATTTATACGAAACTATTTTGCATAAATTTGTAAAATCGCAAAAGCGCCATATAGATAACGGCAATTTAAACGTGTATTTATGGAAGCACGAGAGTAACTCGTTTCACTTAAAAGGTATTTGCGCCGACCGACAACGCCACTTATTAAGCGGGCATAACCTTAATCCGCGAGCGTGGGGGCTTGATATCGAAAACGGTATTTTAATTGAAGACCCACAGCAAAGTATTATGCAAGCCATAGATAACGAAAAGCAGGAAATTTTAAAACACTGCCGCCGTTTAACTGGGCCAAATGATTTAGAAACAGTAGAAAATTACCCGCAACCGGTTAAAAAGCTACTTGGTCAGGCTAAACGCGTAAAAGTAGATTTTATAATTAAGCGTTTTATATAAATTAATTTATATAGTCAAAATTTAGATACAAAAAAAGCAGCTAATTAGCTGCTTTTTTATTGCTTGTAGTTAGGTAACTATTTAATTAAATAACACCTAACAACTAAACGCAAAATTACGCGTTTTCTACTGCAGTGCGAGGGTCAACATATTCCATGTTGAACGCTTCAGCTACTTCTTTGTAAGTTACTTGGCCTTTAATTACATTTAAGCCTTTTAAGAAGTGCGCGTCATCTAGTAGTGCCTTTTTGTAACCTTTGTTTGCAAGGTTAATAATAAACGGCAATGTTGCATTGTTAAGTGCAAAGGTAGAAGTACGCGGTACTGCACCTGGCATGTTAGCAACACAGTAGTGAACAACTTCATCAACAATGTATGTAGGATCAGCGTGTGTTGTTGCTTTAGAAGTTGCAATACAACCACCTTGGTCAATAGCAACATCAACAATTGCAGAGCCTGGCTTCATTGCTTTAATATGATCGGCTGTTACTAGTTTAGGTGCTGCAGCACCTGGAATTAGTACGCCACCAATTACTAAGTCAGCTTCTAGTACGTGTTTTTCTAGTGCGTCAGCCGTTGAGTAAATCGCTTTAACTTTGTTACCAAATTGCGCGTCTAGTGCACGAAGTACATCAATGTTGCGGTCAAGTACTACAACGTCTGCGCCCATGCCAACAGCCATTTGCGCTGCGCTACGACCCACCATGCCGCCGCCAATAACAACTACTTTAGCTGCTTCAACGCCTGGTACGCCACCAAGTAACATGCCACGGCCGTGGTTAGATTTTTCAAGCGCTTGTGCACCGGCCTGAATAGACATACGACCTGCTACTTCACTCATTGGTGCAAGAAGCGGCAAGCCGCCACGTGCATCAGTCACTGTTTCGTAAGCAATACAAATCGCTTTGCTTTTAACAAGGTCTTCAGTTTGTGGAAGATCAGGTGCAAGGTGAAGGTAAGTAAATAAAATTTGATCTTCGCGTAGCATTGCACGCTCAACAGCTTGTGGCTCTTTTACTTTTACGATCATGTCTGCTTTTGCAAAAACATCAGCTGCAGTTGCTAAAATTTCAGCGCCAGCTTGTGTGTAATCTTCGTTAGTAAAACCAATGCCCATACCTGCATCTGTTTCAACAATCACTTGGTGGCCGTGATTTACTAATTCACGAACACTCGCAGGAACCATACCTACACGGTATTCATGGTTTTTAATTTCTTTAGGTACACCAATAATCATAAAATTTGCCTTATTAAGAACGGATTAACATTTTTCACTATTATATTAATCATAAGGCAGTGTGTCTCACCTTTTTTAAAAGGCTAGGCAGTGTTATTATCTAAATAATAAAAATAAACAGAATATTAAACTAGTTGGGTGTATGCATCAGTTATTAGATAGAATTGACCGTAAAATTTTAATGGAATTACAGCACGATGGACGCCTTTCTAATGTAGAACTGGCCCGACGAGTTGGCCTGAGCGCCACGCCCTGTCTAGAGCGCGTAAAAAAGTTAGAACGTGAAGGTTATATACTTGGCTACAAAGCGGTGGTTGATCCAGCAAAGCTTGGCCAAGGCTTATCTGTATATGTTGAGGTAACTATTACCAAAACATCGCCCGACGTATTTGATGAGTTTAGTGCGGCGGTTAAACAGCACGAAGAGATAATAGAGTGTCACTTGGTATCGGGCAATTTTGATTTTTTATTAAAAACACGCGTAAACGATATGTCAGAATACCGCGGTGTACTAGGCGACATTCTTTTAAAGCTGCCAAACGTGAGTGAAAGCCGCACCTATGTAGTAATGGAAGAAGTAAAAGGTGAAGACGGCGTAATTATTCGCCCTTACATTGCCTAAATTTAACCGCCAAAGATAAACACACTCTAATTTATAAAAACTTGTTCATAATCAGGCCATACACATTAAGATAAAGTGCATCAAATTGCATTTCCTGCTAAGGTATTTGATTGCAAGCAAGTGCCAATAGAACAATAAAGAGGGATAGGAAGTTATGCGCCTAAACGGTGTGCAAAGACTATTAGAAACAGGGCTGATCATCAGTACCTTTGCGGCAATATTCATTTTATGTGCTTTAATCAGCTTTGATCCCGCTGACCCTGCGTGGTCGCAAACGGGTGAATTTAGAAACGTAAAAAATATTACAGGCACTGCCGGTGCTTGGGTAGCCGATATATTATTACTGTCATTTGGTTGGCTTGCTTATTTAGTGCCGGCCGCTATTCAGCTGTTTGGCTATTTATTATTTAAACAACCTCATCGTATTTTACAGCTCGACTACACCACACTTGCTTTGCGTGTTATTGGCTTTGCTTTATTTATTACCTCAGCAACGGCAATCAGCAGCATTAACTTTGATGATATTTATAACTTTTCATCCGGTGGGGTAGTGGGCGATGTGATTGCATCGGCCATGATGCCAGCATTTAACTTTACCGGTACCTCTATACTATTATTGTGCTTCTTTTTTGCTGGGCTTACTTTATTAACCGGTGTGTCGTGGGTTGAATTTGTAGACTACCTCGGCGATTTAGTGGTTAGAGGCTACCGTTACATTGCTAATTACGCCCAAGGTTGGATGCAACGAGAGCGTATTGCGGCAAATCCGGTGCAAGCCGATGCGCAATTTAATGATGAGCCTGACGATTATGAGCAAAGCGATGCCACACTCGAGCAATCATCAGAATTTGAACAAGAGCCTGCAAAAAGTAAAAAAACAGCTAAACAAAAAGCCATTACTAAAGAGCAGCCTACCTTTAGCGAGCCGCAAATTAGTGATGACTACAGCCCATTTGATGAGCTTGACGATATACTCGACCAAGAAATTGGCTTTAGCGCCATAGACGATGAGCCAATGGATACAGCGGCTGCACTTAATGCGCTTGATCAAAGCCAAGTTGTTGAGCCTGAAAAACCGGTTACCACGGTGGTATCGCCAGCAAGGCCTATGCCTAAACCAAAACCTGCATATCAGCCACCGCCAACAGCAAAAGAAAAGTTTGAAGAGTTACTAGATAAAGAGCCACCGCCAGGGCCATTACCGTCGCTTGATTTACTCGACAGACCGGATAAAGCAAAAAACCCGATATCGGAAGAAGAGCTTGAAAGCGTGTCGCGTCTTGTTGAAACAAAATTACTCGACTTTAACGTACAAGCAAAAGTGGTTGGCGTATACCCAGGCCCAGTTGTAACACGTTTTGAGCTTGATTTAGCACCGGGTATAAAGGTGTCTAAAATTACTGGTTTATCAAAAGATTTAGCCCGTTCGTTATCGGCAATTAGTGTACGTGTGGTTGAGGTGATCCCAGGTAAAACTTACATAGGGATAGAGCTGCCTAATAAGTACCGTGAAATTGTACGTTTATCTGAGGTAATTAACGCCCCTAAATTTGAGCAAAATCCATCGCCACTAACCATGGTGTTAGGTAAAGATATTGCAGGGCAACCTGTGTGTGCCGATTTAGGTAAAATGCCCCATTTACTGGTAGCGGGTACCACGGGTTCGGGTAAGTCAGTGGGCGTTAATGTAATGATATTAAGCTTACTGTACAAATCGGGCCCTGATGATGTTCGTATGATCATGATTGACCCGAAAATGCTTGAGCTTTCGGTTTACGAAGGTATTCCGCACCTATTGTGTGAAGTAGTTACCGACATGAAAGAAGCCGCTAACGGACTACGTTGGTGTGTAGGCGAAATGGAACGCCGTTATAAATTAATGTCGGCGTTGGGTGTACGTAACTTAAAAGGTTACAACCAAAAAGTACTTGAGGCCAAAGAAGCGGGTTACCCAATTCTTGACCCATTATTTAAAGACACCGACGGCATGAAAGAAGGCCCAGACGAGTTAGATAAACTACCGAGCATTGTGGTAGTAATAGACGAATTTGCCGACATGATGATGATTGTAGGTAAAAAAGTTGAAGAGCTAATTGCCCGTATTGCGCAAAAAGCACGTGCCGCAGGTATACATTTAGTACTTGCAACACAGCGCCCATCGGTAGATGTAATTACCGGCTTAATTAAAGCCAATATACCTACGCGTATGGCGTTTCAGGTGTCGAGCAAAATAGACTCGCGTACCATATTGGATCAACAAGGCGCCGAAAACTTACTCGGTATGGGTGATATGCTTTACTTACCGCCAGGCACAAGCGTACCAGAGCGTGTGCATGGCGCATTTGTAGACGACCATGAAGTACATGCGGTAGTAAACGATTGGAAAGCACGCGGTAAACCTAATTACATTGATGAAATTTTAAATGGTGATGCCACAGAAGATGTTTTATTACCAGGTGAAACCAGTGAAAACGCAGATGAAGAGTCAGATCCGCTATACGACGAAGCCGTTGCGTTTGTAATCGAAACCGGCAAAGTATCGGTATCGTCAGTACAACGTAAATTACGTGTTGGCTATAACCGCGCAGCACGACTAGTAGAACAAATGGAAACATCGGGTATCGTGAGTTCACCAGGCCATAACGGCGCTCGCGATGTATTAGTACCTAATGGAGCAAATTAATGAAAAAATTAAACAGTTTATTATTAGTGCTTGGCAGTTTAATTGCCACGCCTAGCTTTGCTGATGACAGCCAAGCACTGCAAGACAAACTCGCAACCCTTAAAAGTTTTAAAGCGCAGTTTTCTCAAAACGTAACCGATCCGCAAGGCCAAGCGGTTATGCAAGGCGAGGGCACAATTGCCCTTAAACAACCTATGATGATCCGCTGGCAGCAAACAAACCCAGACGATACCTTATTTGTATCAAATGGTGACAAAACCTATTACTTCGACAGCTTTGCTGAGCAAGTAACTATTATGGATACCCATAGCCTTATAGATTCAACACCGTTTGTACTGCTTACTTCAAAAGATCCCGCACAGTGGGAAAAATACAGCGTACAAGCTACAGACTCTGGCTTTAGTGTAACGCCAAATAAAGGCGTAGAAAGCCAAGTAGAGCAACTTGATATTACCTTTGCAGGTAACGAGCAAGGTCTTGCTAAGTTAGTTGTGACTGATAATTCTGGTCAGCTTTCATCGTTTAGTTTTAACAATGCACAAGTAAATACCGCGCTTGATACAAGCACCTTTGAATTTACCCCACCAGAGGGTGTAGAAATAGACGATCAGAGTAACGGTGAATAATTTAGGCTTTAATTTTGGGCCCGATGTACGCCCACTTGCTGCGCGCATGCGCCCAACAACGCTTGACGAATACATAGGTCAGCAGCATTTATTAAGTGTTGATAAACCCTTGCACCAAGCCATTGTTGCAGGGCGTTGCCACAGCTTAATTTTATGGGGGCCGCCTGGGGTAGGTAAAACCACTCTTGCGCAAATTATTGCAAATCACGCCGATGCCGAACTTATACAAATGTCGGCTGTGACCGCGGGCGTAAAAGATATTCGCGACAGCGTAACGCAAGCGCACGATAACCTACAAAGCCGCGGGCAACGCACTTTAATGTTTGTGGATGAAGTACACCGTTTTAATAAATCGCAGCAAGATGCATTTTTACCTCACATAGAAGACGGCACTTTTATATTTGTAGGCGCGACAACCGAAAACCCCTCATTTGCACTTAATAATGCGATTTTGTCGCGGGCGCGTGTGTATGTTTTAAAGTCGCTAGCCGATACCGACCTATACACAGTGATAGAGCGCGCACTTAAGCAAGATGAGCAACTAAACCAAAAAAATATTGTTATTGCCGATAACGCCAAACAGGCGCTTTGCCAAGCAAGCGGCGGCGATGCCCGTAAAGTATTAAACCTACTTGAGCAAGCGGTTGATTTAACGAGTGAGCAAAACGGTAAATACAACGTAGATGAGCACGTATTAAGCCAAGTACTGCCAACCCATTTAGCTAAATACGATAAAGGCGGCGACGAATTTTACGATTTAATATCGGCTTTTCATAAATCAGTACGAGGCAGCTCACCTGATGGCGCGCTGTATTGGTATTGCCGTATTTTAGCCGGCGGCGGCGACCCACTTTATGTAGCAAGGCGTTTACTTGCCATTGCCACAGAAGACATAGGTAACGCAGACCCACGGGCGATGGAAGTGGCGTTAAACGCATGGGATATATTTCAGCGTGTAGGCCCAAGCGAGGGCGAACGCGCCATTGCACAAGCCACTTTATATTTAGCCAGCGCACCTAAAAGTAATGCCGTTTATATGGCATTTAACCAAGCAAAAGCTGATGCCAAAAACGAGCCAAGCTACCCAGTGCCAGAGCATTTACGAAACGCGCCTACAAACTTAATGAAAGATTTAGGCTATGGCGCCGAGTATCGCTACGCACATAACGAAGAGGGCGCCTTTGCCGCCGGTGAAAAATATTTACCGCCAGAAATTCAAGACAAACACTATTATTTACCGAGCGATCGCGGCCTTGAGCAAAAAATTAAGCAAAAGCTTGATTACTTAAAAGAACGCGACGCGCAAAGCCCGCTTAAACGATACGAAAATGATTAAACTTTATATGATGATCGCCCTTGGCGGAGCCTCAGGAGCCTGTTTACGATTTTTTATTAGCGAAACCATGCTAAAACTCCTTGGTAGGGGATTCCCTTTTGGCACGTTGACGGTTAATATTCTGGGTTCATTGTTAATGGGCATTTTGTACGGTTTGATAGAGAAAGAAATTATCGCCACAAGCCCCGCTAAAACCCTTATTGGTATTGGCTTTTTAGGTGCGTTAACCACCTTTTCAACATTCTCAATGGACTCGTTGTTGTTATTACAACAAGGTCACTTTATTAAAATGGCCCTTAATATCATCTTAAATGTGATGATCTGTATTTTTATGGCTTGGCTGGGCCTTCAGCTGGTAATGCAAAAAGGTTAAAAAACTAACATGTTAGATTCTAAATATTTACGACAAGACGTTGAGCAAACTGCAGCACGCTTAGCGGCTCGTGGCTACGAGCTTGATGTTGCAAAAGTGACAGAACTTGAAGAACAACGCAAAACATTACAAGTAAAAACGCAAGAGCTTCAAAGTCAACGTAACGCCAGTGCTAAAGCCATTGGCCAAGCAAAAGCAAAAGGCGAAGACGCACAACCACTACTAGACGCTGTGGCAAATTTAGGCAGCGAATTAGACGCAACTAAAAAAGCGCAAGACGAAGTACTCAACGCCATTAACGACATTGCATTAGCAATTCCAAACTTGCCAGACGAATCAGTACCAGAAGGCGCTGATGAAGACGACAACGTTGAAATACTTACCTGGGGCACGCCTAAAAAGTACGACTTTGAAGTAAAAGATCACGTAGACGTAGGCCAAGACCTAAACGGCCTAGACTTTGAAATGGGCGTTAAAATTAGTGGCGCACGTTTTACAGTAATGCGCGGCCAAGTAGCGCGTATGCACCGTGCACTTACGCAATACATGCTAGATACCCACACAGATAAAAACGGCTATACAGAAATGTATGTACCGTACTTAGTAAATAGCGCAAGCCTTTACGGTACAAGCCAATTACCTAAGTTTGCAGGCGATTTATTCCATACATTAGGCCTAGTAAACGACGACGGTGAACAACAAGCTGGCTTTAGCTTAATCCCAACAGCAGAAGTACCGCTGACTAATAGCGCACGCGACGAAATTTACGAAGAAAGCGATTTACCGATTCGCTTAACTGCGCACACGCCGTGTTTTAGAAGTGAAGCGGGCAGCTACGGTCGCGATACACGCGGCTTAATTCGTCAGCACCAGTTTGATAAAGTTGAACTAGTTCAACTAGTAAAACCAGAAGATTCAATGCAAGCGCTTGAAGAGTTAACAGGCCACGCAGAGCAAATTCTACAAGCACTAGAACTACCATACCGTAAAGTAATTTTATGTATGGGCGATATGGGCTTTGGTGCAGCTAAAACATACGACTTAGAAGTATGGTTACCGGCACAAGATACCTACCGCGAAATTTCGTCTTGTTCAAATATGGTCGATTTCCAAGCGCGCCGTATGCAAGCACGCTTTCGCCGTGAAGGTGCTAAAAAGCCAGAGTTATTACATACATTAAATGGCTCAGGTTTAGCCGTTGGCCGTACACTCGTAGCCATACTAGAAAACTACCAACAAGCCGATGGCTCAGTTGTAGTACCAGAAGTATTACGCCCATACATGGGTGGGCTTGAAGTGATTGGGAAAGTTTAGGGTTAGCTATAAGCTATAAGTAGAAAAGCCGCTGTTTTAAATGAACGGCGGCTTTTTTGTGGGTAAAAACTTAAAGGTAAAAGGTTCAAGGCGAAAGAAAAAAGTCTAAGTTTTGTTATTTATTAGTGTATTACTCTTTTGTCCAATATTACTGTTTTCTACCATTCTGGTGTTTTCTCGCATCCAGTATATTTAGATGTTAGCTAACTAGTTGTTTACATGTGTCTATTCGCTGGTTAAATTAGATGATTCGAAATATTTGGACATTCGTAGGTTTATAAAGCGACAAATATCTGATACAAAGTTATTAAGTGGCTAGGCAAAGCTTGGTTATCAAATTTATACCCTTAAAGGAATCTATCTAAATGGATAAAAGTTTATCTCTATTTATAACCTCGCTTAAGTCTCTGAATGATACTATTGATAAAGCTTCTATAAATGAATGTAGCGGCATAGTTAATTTGTTTTTGAGATAGGTACTCTTGACACTAAAATCTTTGAAAAGTATATTGGACTATTTAGAGGAACTAATAGAATTGTTAAACGAAAAACATCTTAGCAATGATTACTAACTATAATGGAATATAAAATGGATTCAACAGCTGCGAACCTTCAAAAACACTCTCTTACGCTCGATATTTTTGAAGAGCATCTTCATAAAGCAATTGATAAACCCACTGTTAATTATCGTATGGTACGGGTAGGACCCTCCCGAAATGGGCGAGGTAGCAAGCTAAAAGTTCACAACGGGGCTCATAAGGCAACTTGGGCTAAAACGACCATTAATAGCCGCTTAAGAACCATCAATATTGATGTTTACCTTAATTTTAAACAAAACAGTTTGCAACAAGGCGATTACCTTAAATTAAAAACGTTGGCTATAGCTGGTATTAAACAATATTGGTCAAATACAATTACAGTGGCGGGTGTGCGTTTTAATGTAATAGTTAATCCTTTACATAAAAGTAGTTCTGATGCCATTCCTGTAGACCTAGAGATAGAAGAAAGTGAAAGTTATGGTCGTTCAATGAATCCAGCTATATTAGGTATTGATGCGAGTTTTATTTATCAAAGAGGATCTGTAACAGCTGGAATACCATCAAAATTGATCGATGATGAATTTAAGTTGGTTTCAGCGCATGAGTTTGGCCATTCTGTACTTATTTATGTAGGAGGTATTAATTTATCTTGGGGTCATAAAGGTAGTACAAATATTCTCCTTCAAAATGTTAAAGCGTCTTCTCCAGGTTATCCAAATCAAGGAAAGATTGATCTTATGAAGTACTACAATGACACAAAAAATACGGCTAATCTAAAGCAACGCATTACACGCAGTGAAGCGCTTGAAGTTGATATAAAAAGATTAATTTGGAGTTCTGAGGTCTTATGGAAAGATTAAAGGTATTAATTTTTGGATTACTAATAACTTTTGTATTGAGCTCATGTTCAAGCATTTACTGGGCTAGTGTTAAAAACTCTACAGCTGAAGAGTTAATGGTTAAATTGGTCTTTAAAACTGAGTACGGTACTCAGGTAATGGACATGCCATTAAAAGCAGGTGAAGTAAATGTTTGGCAATATGAGCAGTCATCAAGTGAATCAAAAATAATGGATAAATATTTATCTTCAATTGAGATAAGTGACGACAGTGGCTGTTACATAGCTTTTAATAGAGAAGAGGTAAAAAAGAAGGTTAAAAATACAACGCGGCAAATCGTAATTTCTCCTGATGATTTTCAAAAAGCATGCGAGAGGAAAGTTAATTTAAACACACCATAAAAATCTTTTGTAAAGCTCCCCAAAAGGTCTGAGTTAAGTATAAATTGTTTAGCCTTGTAAGATTTATTTTCAAAGTTAAACATTAAAATAAATCTTACAAGGCAATCATTATTCATTTAAGTGAGTATCACTTTGGCGTTACCATCATCAGCTTTGCATCTTTCCCATCCATTAATACTGCTACATTACCCTCAGTGGTGACATACACATCCCTTAATCGGCCTGTTGCTTCTGGAAATATGTGTGACTCGGTGAATTCGCCATTAGCCAGATTAACGCTGTAGAGCTTTTTATCTACAAGCGTCGTGATGAGCACATGTTGTGCAAGTGAAGGGAATGCGGCGTGTTTAGAGCCGTAATACGCCATGCCTGACGGGGCAATTGATGGCGTCCAATCTACGCTTGGCTTTTGCATACCGGGGTAGTCTCTAAATGGAGAAATACGTGCTTGTGAATAATCGTCACCGTAGGTTATCACCGGCCAGCCGTAGTTGGTAGCTGGCGTTAAGTAATTTAACTCATCTCCACCGGCGGGGCCGTGCTCGTGGCTAACAATTTGCTCGGTATCGTAATCATACACTAAGCCCTGTGGGTTTCGGTGACCGAGCGAGTAAACAGCGTGTGCATTGGGGTTTTTGTGATTAATAAATGGGTTATCTTTTGGGATAGTGCCATCTAGGTTTATACGTAATAGTTTGCCAAGTTGGCTGGTTATTACTTGTGCTTGCTCTCTAAAATCAAAGCCATCTCCGGTTGAAAACAGTAGAGTGTTGTCGGGTAAAAAGAGGGCGCGGCCAGCGTAGTGTTGTGGGGTATTTTTATCAGTCGCTACTGTGTAAATAATAACAGGCGTTGAAAAGCCGGTGCCATTAAAGGTAGCTTTTGCAATTACTAGGCGATTAGCCTCAGCTGTGCCTTGTGCGTAGGTAAATATAGCTTCTTTGTTGGTGTTAAAATTAGGCGAGAGCACTATATCAAGTAAGCCGCCTTGGCCTGCAACGTATAAACCTTCAAGGTTTAAATTTACTCTAGTTTGCTGATTGTTTTTTACAATAACAACGTGGCCGTCGTGCTCTGTAATTAGCCATGACCCGTTTGGCAGTTTAACCATGCTCCACGGCGAATTTAATTTTGTAGCAACTGTGTGGGTACTGTACTGCTCTTTAGGTAATGTAGCTGCACTGGCGGTAGACGCAAAAAGCCCTACAAACAGCCATAGCGCTAATTGAGAGAGTCGTTGTTTACATTGCAAGCCTTTGCTACTGTAAGAAAAAAGCTTTATTTTAAGTTGAGATAACCATGCCATTTTTAACACGTTTACTCCCTATATTTTTAGTTTCTTGGTTATTTACCTTTACGCTTGCTAGCTTGTTTCATAGCCAATACGTTGTCAATCAATTAGTTGATGTGGGCGTTGTGGTCAGCTTAAGCAACCGTATTAATTTAACGCTAGATGATTGGTTAGGGCTATTACCTACCTATGGCGCTATTATTGCCATTGCTTTAGCTATCGCTTTTTTTGCTGTTGTGTTACTTATTAAAAAGTATGAAAAATACAGCATGGTGTTATTTGTGGCATCGGGTATCACTGCTTTTGCCGTGGTGCTAGTGGCGATTGAGTCGATTATGAATATTCATATTATAGCGGGCGCACGTGGATGGGGATTTTATTTTCAGTTACTAGCAGGTGCTTTAGGTGGCTTGCTGTTTGCCTTATTAACCAAGGCGTTAGCCCCTAAACAGTAGGTTAAATAAAAAACTCAGTGGCTAACGCTAAGCGTTAACCACCTCGTTAAAATACGATGTAAAACGTTAATTAAAGCGCTACACAATAAGCGCTACACAATAAGCGCTACATAATAAGCGCTTTAATTGCCTCTAGGCCTTTTCTGAGAGTGGCTTCATCGTTGGCGTAGTTAATGCGTACGCACTGGTGTTTATGCTCCCAGCTATCTTCAATGCCAATAAAAAAGTTATGCCCAGGAATTATATATACATCTTGCTCTTTGAGTTTTTGATAAAGCATTTCGCTGGTTATTTTTGAGTCTTTAAACCATAGCCACATAAAAAACGCGCCTTCGAGTTTATGCAAATAGACAGGTAAGTCTGCAAAAATTTCATCAAACAGGTTTATGGCTATCTCTGCTTTATTTTTATAAAAAGGCAATACCGTATTTTTACACAAAGGCAGTAATTCGCCTTCGTTAATTAAGCGGGTTACTAAGCTTGGGCCAATAGCGTTAGGCGATAACACCATAGAGCCGTTAACACGGCCAATGGCTTTAATTATTTCGTTATTGGCAACCACAATACCAGTGCGCAGGCCTGGCAAGCCCAATTTTGAAAGCGACATACACAATATAATGTTTGAGTTCCACGTAAGGTTTGCATCGGTGTAAATACAGCCCGGGAAGGGGTCGCCGTAGGCGTTATCAATAATTAGGGGAATATTGTACTTGTGTGCAAGGGCGTCTAGATGGCGTACTTCCTTATCGGTAATGACATTACCAGTTGGGTTGGTAGGGCGCGATACGCACAGTGCACTAATACTGGTATCGTTGGCTAATACGTTTTCTACCGCGTCAAAATCAATGACATATTTAAACTGCTTAGAGCCATTGAAGGTATTTAAAATTTCGATATCGGGTTTTATTGCCACAAACATATCATTAGATAAACCTTGGTCGGCGTAACCTACGTATTCAGGCGCAAGCGGAAACAATATACGCTTATTAGTGCCATCGCTCATTTTGCCCGCAAGCATATTAAACAATACAAAAAAGTTAGCTTGGCTGCCGTTACCCAGTGCTATGTTTTGTGGTGTTAAGCCCCAGTCAAACTCGCTATTGAGCTGTTTAGCAAGAGCCGCTCTAAATTCGTCATTGCCAGTTGGCCCGTCGTACAAACCAAATACTTGCGATACTTTATTACTGGCTACTAGCTTTTGTAATTCATCTAAAAATACAGCATTAACCTGTGGTACGTGTGCAGGGTTACCGCCACCTAGCATAACAATATTTGGATTATTGCTTGCGTTAGCGCTGCCTAAATCTTCCATAAGCTGCGTTATTCCGTTGGGTTGTGTAAATTTAGTACCAAAATTTGAGTAGTTCATAATACCTATGTGTGCGCTAATAACGAGGAGGGCAGTATAGCGTAAATAAAGGGCTTTATTTGCATGTTGAGAATAATTCACGGTTTAGAACTTTAAACCCTTCAGGGTATAATTAACGCACTTTTATTCGCTAGGCTATTGTTATCAGTAATTTTGAATCGACTTTACATCACATTACGCTTGAGACTGAACCTGCCGCTGATTTAAACGCGCCTGTAGTCAAAGACACGCAATTTAAAATAGCCACGTTTAATTTATTTAACTACCTTGAGCCGCCTAATGCGTATTACGATTTTGAAAAAATTTATACCGCAGAGCAATGGGCGCGCAAACAGCGTTGGATTGTAGATTATTTAAATGAGTACGCGCCTGATGTAGTAGGTTTTCAAGAAGTATTTAGTATTGAATCGCTAAGGGCGTTAATGGCGCAGAAAGGCTATACATATTTTGCTGTGGTTGATACACCAGAGGTGATTGATGATTTTATTTTTAAACGCCCGGTCGTGGCTATAGCGTCTAAATTTGAGATTGTTGATATAGCTGCGGTTAAGCACAATACCGAGCTTGTTGAAATGCTTGGCCTTAATAGTAATTTTACGTTTAGCCGTAAGGTGTTAAGAGCAACCATTAAATTACCCCATGTAGGTAATACCGACTGTTATGTAGTGCATTTCAAGTCAAAACGAGCCATGATTGAAAGCGATGAAAGTACTACTAGCTCAGCCAAAACCGAGCCACCCTCAAGCGAAAAAAACATAATAGACGCTCTCAAAGCAAATGTGGCCGGCTCGTGGGGCTCAACCATTCAGCGCGGTAGTGAAGCTACTTTAGTAATGATAGAAATGATTGCCCGACGCGAAGCTACACAACAGCCTATGGTGTTAATGGGCGATTTTAATAACGACTTAGCCGATGGTGTGTTGAGCCATTTACTAACGAATACATTGAGATTTGCCCCAGCGTTTGATGTTAAAACATACCTTGCAAAATATTGTTTAAATGACGCGTGGCAGTTATTTAAAACACTAAAAATGAGCCAATTTACGGCGCACAACACCCAGCAAAACGCTGCCAGCCATCCAGATGCTCAACAAAGTAATGGCCCCTCTGCGCCGTTATTAAATCGCAGCCCTACCCATTACTATGGAACGAGTAGTACGGTACTTGATTATATTTTACTCTCGTGTGAATTTGACCCAAGTTACGATGATAGCTTTTATGAAGTGAGTGATTATCATACATACGACAGGCATTTAATAAACCCAGAATACGAACGAGACGATTTAACAACCGATCACGCAGTGGTATCAATTACGCTAACGTTAAGGAGTTAATACGTGGGTAACATTTATAAATAGGTTTGCAGCTTTTACATTATTATCGAACCTATAAATTATAAGTTATTAATTATAATGAACTTATTTTAGGCTTAAAACTTGCTGTAACTACTAAGTTAAAACAATTTTAAGGACATAAAAATGACTGAAGTTGCGCTTTCTGCCTATATGGCGTTTTACGTTTACTTAATAATGTTAGTGGTACAGTGGTCGGTAGCTACCTTTAGCAAAGCTAAACAACCTAATGCTGTACCGGGTAAAATTAGCGATGATTTATCGCACGACAGTTTTATATTTAGAGCCCATCGTACTTTTCATAACACACTAGAAAACAGCGCGTTATTTATTGGTACTGTGTTGTTTGCATTTGTTATAAATTACCAAAGCCCTATATTTGCCATGTGTGTTTGGGTGTATGTAATAGCGCGATTAATTCATATGGCGCTGTATTACGTTATAGCCACAGAGAAAAACCCAAGCCCACGCACGTACTTCTTTTTAATCAGTTTTATAGCAAATATTGTCATGCTAATTTTAATTGGCTTGAGATTAATGGCTTAAACAAGTTAAACGGAAAATAAAGTTAACAACCACTATTATTTTAGGCTTTTGGCTGGCGAGGGTATGTTAGTCAGTAGCTTATCATCTAACATAGAGATTGCGTATAGTATGTATAGTTCAAAAGAGCGAATGCTTTTGATTGAAGCGGCATTTTCATTTGTAAAGCAACAAGATGAAATTGATTACAATTTTCTGTATAGAAGTTTAGTTTTGACTGAAAGTGAAATAACCCATTTAGAAAATAACTATAATGATTAGTTGTTAGGTGAGGGAATTTAAAGCTTAGTGAGTGCATCAGCTTATAAGTACTTTCCTTTAAGTCTCAACGAATGTGTTTTAAAACTTATTAAATGCGGTGAGTATACCGCAAACATTAGAGGGTTTGTAAACACAAGTTCCGCAATTAATAAGTTAAGTTTTTTATATATTACTGGGCTTTATAAACTCGTATCCAATCTACCCAAAATATACTTTTCTTGGGATCTGCAAGCTCAGATGCATTAGGCTTAACCTCTCGCCATGGCTGATGTTCCATATCCAGTATTATGTGCATAGGCTTGTTTAAGCCTGTTCCGTTAGTATAGTTTTCAGGAACAATAATATTAGGGCCAGGGACACTTCGGACCAAAACACCATCTATATAGTAATCCAAATTCCACTCATCCTTCCAATGTACTCCATATCTACGAAATTTATTGCGGTATGTTTCTCCGTTGTTGTAAACCCAAGAGCCAGCGTCCTTAGGCTGATAGTCTTGAAATGGGTCTCGAATAAATTCGTGATGACTCACATGCATACGCTGGTCAAACCACTCTTGGCCAATTAGGTCGCTACCATATGACTCCATAGCATCAATTCTTGGGTAGAATCAGTACTAAGCATCCTTACAGCATTTGCCATAGTGTTGTTTGTTGGTTTTACCATCGCCTCTAGGTATAGGGGGTAAGTAAAGGTTGCTTTAGAAAAAATAATACCTGAGAGTACTTTGTTCGTTCTTGCTTTTTTGGTTGCTTGTAGACCAAGCGACAAACCTGTACAGAGAAAGAGAGTAGAAAGGATAAAGTGAAGGCCTAGTAAATTAAGACCTTCGTTCTGAGCTATTTGCTTGACGTATTTAACTATTTTTTATTCAATATTGATTTGTGTACCTGTTACTATCCCATCGTAATTGACAGAAACGATAACTGTACCGTTACTATTTGAATTACTCGTTAATCTATATCTAGCCTGATTGGTTCCAATATTAATTAATTCAGCATTTGCAATTGTGCTACCATTTACACTCCAACTCGCAAATTCTGAAACATTCAAGCTAGAAGAGGTATCACTATAGTTAGCGGTTAATGTTAAATCTAAAGTACCCAGAGGGCTCAAAGTTAATGGATTTTCAGCGTCATTAATTTGAATACTTTCTAGGGTTGCGTCGCCTTCAACTTGCACGGCTATTGTTTTATACACTCCACCACAGCTCGCAACAAGCTCTGTAACGCCTGGTTTTAATGCGAGTAAAGTACCTTTATTTTCGCCCTGTTTTGTAACACCGACAGTATATGAATCTAACGTAGACCACTTTATAGTATTGTCTATATCGAAAGGAGAAGGATTGTTTATTAGATTGGCTTGCGCAGCTACGCTTATACGAGAACCTAAGTTTAATTTGATAATATTTTTAGATGTATCATCAGAAAGAATATCAATACTCTCTAGGTTAACTGGGTTGGCTGTGACAATTAAGGTATCCGATATGTTACCTATATTCGCAGTAATTGAAGTGTTCTCAATTTCACTTGATGAGGTATATAGTGTACCGTTGTTATCGATTAACGCGCTTGTTTCATCATCAAGAGTAAAACTAATATCTTTTATTGTATTTAAAGATATATAGCCATCTGAATAAGTAATATCTGCACTAATACTTGCTTCTATACACGTATTAATGTCACCTATTTCTGGTGAGGCTTGTTTTAGTTCTATGTTCGAAACGGCTTCATCACTAATTGACATTTGTCCTTCACCGGATATTTCATTTATTGTAGTGCCAGTAACCGTAATCAAACCTCTATCCAGTGGAGAATTAGTAATGGCTGTCACTAAGCCACGACTATTGACAGTGGCTACTTCTGGGTCGCTTGTACTCCAAGTAAGCTCATCGGTTACATCTCTCGTTTCTCCGTTACTATCTATACCCATGGCTTTAAGCTGAAATTGTTCTCCAGGTCTAATGCGTGTTTGATTATTGATAATAGTAACGGATTCTATAATTGTACCTTCAGTGCGAAGCTCTTCGAGAGTTACTGCTTTTTTTAGGTCGGTTGACTCAGTATCAGAGCCACAGCCAGTAACTGCTATTAATAATATCGAAATAATAGAGAGTTTGTGAGAGGTGTGTTTTATTGCCATTTTAGGATTGTACCTTTTAAAATGAGAGAATGACTAAAATTGGTAAGTAAAACCAAGAGAAATAGCTGTTATCTCGATATCGTCTTTGTCATAAAGTGATTGATAGCCAAGCCTTACTTGGGTGTTGTTTAAGTATGGAATATCTTGGTGCATTGCCACACCCCAAGCAAAACCTTTATATTGAAATTCATCATTTATAGTTTCTTTAGGGCCATTAACTGTAATATCTGTTTGCGCATAGCCGACTGAAACATCTAAACCGAAACCATTAACAACATCAGACTGCATTACGAAAAATAACGCGGCACTTTTTTCTATATCGAATTCAATGCGATAAAGGTTATCTTTCTCATTTGCGGTTAGGTATTGGGCTTCAAAAGCCATATTATTGTTACTGACCCCTAAACGAAGTGCAGTTGATTTTGGCTTAACATCTTCGTTACTAATTGCCATTTCAGGTAATACATAGTCAACACCAATATATGCGGTGTCTGCAAAACATTGCGTTGAGGCACAGAATAGGAGTAGATAAAGAGTTTTTTCCATGTGAAAGTAAACTATCCGTAAATTATTATAAGTAAGGATGGTATATAATTGACTTAACTTAATCAAGGGAAGAGATTCGCTTGGATAAAATTAGGAACAAATTATAAATATTTGATTTAATAGCGTAATGCGCAATAAAAATCGCGCTATTTTCGGCTTATAATCTTATCTTGGCTAATCTACACCTATAAACCCACCGGTTTGATGCGCCCAAAGGCCAGCATAAATACCATTTTGCGCAATGAGCGCTTCGTGGCTGCCTTGCTCTACAACGCGTCCTTCATCAAGGACAATAAGTCTGTCCATTTGCGCAATGGTCGATAGCCTGTGAGCAATGGCAATCACAGTTTTACCTGTCATTAAATCATCTAGGCTTGCTTGTATTGCGGCTTCTACTTCTGAGTCGAGCGCGCTGGTGGCTTCATCGAGTATTAAAATAGGTGCATTTTTCAGTAATACCCGCGCTATAGCGATACGCTGGCGTTGCCCACCGGAGAGGGTTACACCGCGCTCGCCTACTTGAGCATCAAACCCTTTATTGCCTTTGCTATCTTCTAAATCGCTTATAAACTCGAGTGCTTTAGCTTGCTTGGCAGCGCTGAGCATTTCGGCTTCTGAGGCATCGGGCCGGCCGTATAAAATATTATCTTTTACAGAGCGGTGAAGCAGGGAAGTGTCTTGCGTAACCATGGCTATATAGCGGCGAAGGCTTTCTTGGCTTACATCGGTAATATTTTGGCCATCAATTTTAATCGTCCCCGAATCGGTATCGTAAAAGCGCAGGAGTAAATTAACTAACGTTGATTTACCAGCGCCAGAGCGACCCACTAAGCCAATTTTTTCACCGGGTTTGATATGGAGGTTTAGGCCGTTCATTACCGGTCCGCGATTGGTTTCGTTAGCGGCTTTGCCGTAGTTAAAGTGAACATTTGAAAACGCGATTTCGCCCTTAGAAACGTTAAGCGCTTTTGCATCGGGTTTGTCATCTACTTTAATGGGCGTAGATAAGGTTTTCATGCCATCGGTTGCGGTACCAATGTTTTCAAACAAGCTACTTATTTCCCACATGATCCACTGCGCCATACCATTTAATCTAAGCGATAAACTAACAGCAACAGCAATGGCGCCTGCGCTAATTGCACTTAGCGACCATAAATAAAGGGATAGTGCGGCCACACTAAATACTAATAAGTAATTTAGGCTATTAATGGCAAAGTTAAGGCTGGTTACTAAACGCATTTGCTTATAAACAGGCTGTAAAAATACATCCATACTTTGTTTAGCGTATTGCTCTTCACGTTGTGTGTACGAAAAAAGCTTAATGGTTGATATATTTGTATAGCTATCGACTATACGGCCGGTCATTTCAGAGCGCGCATCGGCCTGTGAGCTGGCAATTTTTTTAAGTTTTGGCACAAAATACATTTGAATGGCGGCATAAATAATTACCCAGACTAAAAGCGGTATCATTAAACGCCAGTCAGCTTCAGCAACTAAAAACACCATAGCGCCAAAATAAACCACAATATACATTAGTACATCGAGCAGTTTCATTACGGCTTCTCGTACCGCCAGTGATGTTTGCATTACTTTTGTGGCAATACGCCCTGCAAACTCGTTTTGATAAAAGCTAACACTTTGGCGTAATAAGTATCTATGCGCCGACCAACGAATCGACATAGGGTAATTACCCAGTAATGCTTGGTGTAAAATAGCCGAGTGAAAAAACACCACTATAGGCAATATCACTAAAAGCACTACCGCCATTTTTATAAGTTCGGTTTTTTGCTCTTCAAACAGGGTTTGCGGTGTGTAGGTGCCCAACCAATCAACTAATTGGCCCATATAGCTAAATAACGATACTTCTAAAATGGCAAGCAGGGCAGCACTAACAGACATTAAAACTAACGACAGCTCCATACCTTTAGTGTAATGACGACAAAACGCAAATAAGGTAGAGGGCGGCTGCGTTGGCTTTTGCTCAGGAAATGCGTTGGTCATTTTTTCGAATAATCGATACATTTTATAAACTTAAATGACAAAAAACAGAAAAGGATCATACCATTTAAGTGGCGCGCTGTAGATCTTTAGCGATTAATTTACACTGCTACTTTTATCGAATAGGGTTTGTGAGGTTTACGCCTTTAATCATATAAATGTCGTCATAGCGTAAACCGCCATTTCCGTAGGGTTTTTTATGTGGGCCCGTATTACAGTTAGCTAAAAAATAGCTAAGTGGGCGTTCGCGTTTCATTCTAAAGGTGGCATTTTTATACACTAAGGTTTGGTTTTTAAATTCGCCGCCTTGTACATATACATTGTATTGCTGGCCTTGCATTTTTACCGATGCATTATTAACAACGTACCAAATGTAGTACCAATTGTTTGTATCAAGTGGTTTAGCCGATTGCGCTTGTGCATAGTTTTGAATATTACTATAGCCCTTATCAGTTTTGACCATTAGCGCCCCGGTATTGACTAACCCATTTGATTCGGTTTTATCGGTAACTCGTAGAGTGGCTTCAAAGGCGTCGTAGCCATGAACGTTTATTTGCTCTGGCTCTAAGTTACTTAATCCAAAAGCATGGTTATTTGGAAAAGAGGCAACGTTAATACGGGTAAAAAAAGTGTAGGTTTCGCCAACGGGCACTGTTTTTGGAAGCTTTTTATAGCTGAGGGCCTTGCGGTTGCCGACAATACCATTTTCGGCAGGCTTTTTAATTAAAAAATGGTTAATCCCTATGGCTGTGTCCTCAACTTCTATTTTAGTTACTTGTGGGTTAGCGACATAAGGTTGAGTTTGGTTGTCTGTGTCAGCCTTTGTCCAGCCTTTTAGCGGTTGTTCAAAGTTATCTACTAATAGCCACTTTGCAGAGGGGGCATTTTGATTGTTTTGGCTACAGGCTAATAATCCTGAGCAGGCCACTAACAGTAAGCTGTATTTAACGCGCATAATCCCTCTTTTACTAATATAAGTGTAAGCATATAAATTGGTAAACCAATATATGACTTTTAGTTTTTCAAACTTAAAATTTATATAACCAATTTAGTGTAAATTAGTCAACCAATATTGTGTTTTATCTATTCTACTGACGTTTTTATTTTAAACGCGTAAAACACCTAACAACACGCAATTAAAAATAATAAAAGGGATTATATGTATACTGGAACGTGCTTATGTAAAGCGGTAAGTGTTGAAATTAAAGGGGCTATTTCTCAAATTATTCATTGTCACTGCTCACTATGCAGAAAAAACAGCGGAACTGCTTTTGTGAATAATGGTTTTGTAAACACTCACGAATTTACACTTACCAAAGGAGAAGATAATTTAACTGAATTTAATTTCAAACCTGGGCGTGCGCGCTTTTTTTGTAAAACATGTGGCTCACCTATTTACAGTGCTAATGCAGAGGATAAATCTCGCTTGCGAATACGCCTAGGGTTGATAGATGACGATATTGCTGAGCAGGTAATGTCGCATAATTTTGTTACCTCTAAAGCCAATTGGGAGCAATTAGAAACCCATTTGCCGTGCTATGAAAAACACGAACCAGGGCGCTAAATTACTCTATGTGATAAATGCTGTTTATGTCGTTGTGAAGGGTGGGCGCCCACGTTTTAAATAATGGCGAATGGGCTATTTCTTCTTTATTAATGTGCACTAAGCTTTGCTGAGAAAGCATCACGACAATATTTTTGTATTCGTTAAACTCTATAAGGGCAATACAGCTAAAGTGTTGCCTAAACAGGACGAGTAAAGCTTGGAGCTCTTTTCCTGTTTTAGGGTTTAAATTTATAATAATTTGCGCATTTTGCTCGCTGCAGCGACGTATGTTTTGCCAAAATACGCTGCTAGATAAAAAGTCTTGATGTACATCGCCACTAAAAATATCAATTGTAATGACATTGTATGTGCGCGTGCACGTTGCAACAAACTGCTCTGCATTTTGTAAGCGCACTGTATGATTAGCGGGCAAGTTAAAATGGTGCTTAGCAACGCTTATCATCGCGGGGTTTATTTCTACACTGTCAAACAGAGCTAAGTTATTTATATAAGCCGTTTTGTTATGTAAATAATGAATGGCTCGCTCAATACCCGCAGTGCCTAAACCTAAATTTAAAACACTTAGAGGCTCAGCTGCTTTAAGTAAAAATAACAGCATACATTGATTAACCGCAATCAGTAATTGTTCATTCTTATTAAGGCTCATCACCCCTTGAATAGTGATATCGCTTTGCGCATTTTGGGCAAGTGTTAACCAGCGATAGGCCGTATTTTGATAAACACAAATAGGCCCATATTGGTTGTTACTAGTGGCTATTAAATTGGCAGAGACAGTGTCGGCTTTAAGCTGGCGCATAGGTTACAAATACAAATAAAACACCCCATTAGTTTGCCACGAAAACACGCTATGTATATAGCGTATTTATGTAACAAGGTTTGTAATACGCTTTTTTGCTTAAAAGAGGGGAGTACTTAAGTGTGGTTAATTTTTACAGTTGAGCTTACTTGTATAAAGCTTTAACTCAAAATAGTTGCACTATATAAGTTGTTGAGTAATGGTAAGGAAAAAAATAAGGAGCTTATAATGCGCAAAACCCCTTCTTCTATTACCACTAAACTTATTAAATTGAGTACGTTAGCCTTTGCTTGTACAGCAGGATTATCAGCACAGGCTCATGCCAGCATAAAATATGAAGAACAACAAAAGCTACATGATATTGCTGCGCAGGTATCAGCTAAGCGTATTGGGAGCGACATACAAACGCTGGTGGATTTTGGTACCCGCCATACGCTTTCTGAAACTAAGTCAGATACACGGGGCATAGGTGCTGCACGGCGTTGGATCAAAAAAGAGTTTGAAAAAATATCAGCGCAATGTGGTGGTTGCCTAGAAGTTATTGAAGTTAAAGACACTATATCAGGTGAAAAACGAATTCCTAATCCTGTTGAAGTGTTGAATATAGTGGCTATTCAGCGTGGTAGTACTGAGCCAAACCGAATGGTTATTATGTCGGGCGATATTGATTCGCGGGTGAGCGATGTAATGGACTTTACCAGTGATTCACCGGGTGCTAATGATAACGCTTCAGGCGTGGCAGGGGTTATTGAAGCTGCACGTGTACTAAGCAAGCATAAATTTAATGGCTCAGTAGTGTATGCAGCGTTGTCTGGCGAAGAGCAGGGTTTATTTGGCGGTAAAATACTCACAGCGTATGCGCAAGAGCACAATTGGCAAGTACATGGCGTTTTAAATAACGACATGATTGGCAATATTACCGGTATTAATGGCGTTACCGACAATACAACGGCGCGTATTTTCTCAGAAGGCACGCGTGTAGTAGAAACGAAACAACAAGCAAGAACGCGCCGTTTTACAGGTGGTGAAGTCGATTCGGCGAGTCGTAATTTAGCGCGCTATATAGATACAATTGCCGATAGGTACATTCCAAATTTAGATACAATGTTAGTTTACAGGTTAGATAGATTTGGCCGGGGCGGGCACCATAGACCGTTTAACGATGCAGGTTTTGCAGCAGTCAGAATTATGGAAACTAATGAGCATTACGACCGACAACATCAAGATTTACGTACAGAAAATGGCGTGGTTTATGGCGATACCATAGATGGCGTTGATTTTGACTACACAGCAAAGCTTACATCATTGAACGCAGTAACAATGGCTTCAATGGCTTGGGCGCCAGCTCCCCCTAAACAGGTAAAAATTGAAGGCGCGGTTAAGGCCGACACTACGCTTTCGTGGCAAAGTTCAGATGATGATAATATTGCCGGTTATCGTATTTATTGGCGCTATACCAGTGAGCCGCAATGGCAATTTAGCCAAGATGTGGGCAATGTAAGTAAAGCTACACTTAAAAACGTTGTTATAGATAATTACTATTTCGGTGTTGCAGCGATAAGCAAAGACGGGATTGAATCGCCAGTGGTGTTCCCAGGTGATGTAGGCTCGTTTGATCACAATATAAAATAACAGCGATTTACTATTGCTTAAGTGCAATTGTGATTAAAAACAAATCAAATGGTGTATTTAAGGTGCAAAGCAGGTGTTTTATGCTTGCACCTTATTTGTTATGCACTTAGAGTGTAGAAAAAAAGCAGTAAAGGTTAATAAAATGCAGCAAGAAGAAAAAAAACCATTAACAGCGCAAGAGCAAGCACAAATAGAGCAACAACGGGTTGCTTGGCAACGCGAGTGTTTTCAAAACGCCCAAAAATACTTAGCAGAAAAAGGCATTATGCCTAAATCAGTAATAGACAAAGATAGCCGCTTTTTAGCGCCATTGTGTGCTATGTGGAAATTTAAAGCGCAAAACGGTAAGAGCTACTGGGTAATAACAGGGCGCTTACCTACTGATCATGCAGAAGTAAGTGCAGCAAAAGATGCGCGCGACGCTATGCGTTATTTTTCATTACAATGGCAGTTAAAAGCAGATCAAATAATGAGTGTTGGCGCGCGTGATAAAACCCAGGTCGACTTTGCTAACTTACTTATAAACCGTGCACACGGCTTATACGAAATGCATGAAAACGAGCAACTTTGGGCTAATGAACCAAAATAAGGTATTGCTTGTATAAACGTAAAAAAGGGCTATTAATGGCCCTTTTTTAATGTACTAATGTAAATGGTTTAGTGACAAACTCAGACACTTGGCATTGCATTCGCTGCCTAGGTATACCTGCTTCCATAAAAACACCGCCTTGTTGTATAAAGCCGTTTCGTTTAAAACGTTCAACTTCGTTTAAAATACAATTAATACTAATAACTTGGTGTCCATCGTTAGCGGCAAGATTAACAATAAAAGTAAGTAATGAAGTATAAACATGGCGATTACGATGTGCGGGTAAAACGGCTATTCGGCCTATTAAGCCATCTGTACACAGCCTACCTGTGGCTACGGGGGCGTTACTGTTGTGAGTAACTAGCACATGGTGTGCTAGTTTGTCTTGGCTATCAAATTCTATTCGTTTGGGTATGTGTAACTCATACACAAATACTTTTTCACGTATTTGTTGTAGCTGGTCTTTTTGCCTATCCCACTCGACCTTATTAATTTGATAGCCCATAGCGCACCTCTAATTAAACCACAACCCCTCATTAACTAGTGTAGTAAAGGTTTGAATAAAAACTAGGCTGGGCTGCGCTGCGTTTAAATCGTCGGTATTAACATAATCATGATCTGTTAATAGTTTAACGGCATTTAAGTCGCAAAGTGGTAACGGGTAGTTTTCGCCATTAATACTTAATAATAGGGTGTCTTCTAGCTGCTGATAGATAGCACGTACGCCGCCTAAACGCTCAAATTCTTCTGCATTGTTTGCTATTAACTCACTCATTTGCTCGCAGGTTATAGGCTCTTCAAGCGGTGCTAAGTCCATTTCGTGCTTGGCTTGACTTAAGGTATTACCAAGCCAATGCTTAAATAGCTCATCGTTATTAAGTAGCGCTTGCATAAGGGTTTTAACTTTATCGGTTTCGCTCTGTAAAAGCTCACCTTTAGAGTCCCTAAGGGCTAAAGTATGATCGGTATAGCGTTTTTGGCCGCTGTCGGTATCAATAACAAGATCGGCAAAACTAGAAAATAAGTCTTGCTGATTAGGCGCTCTAAATCCAACCGAGTAGTTAAGGGCGTTTTCTATTGCATAGCCTTCGTGAGGGCACCCAGGTGGTATATATAAAATATCGCCGGGTTCTAAAATACAATCTATAACGGCTTCAAATTGCTCAACTTGCAGTAGTTTTTTATTTTGCGCAAATTGTTTAAGTGTTGGATCAGGCAGGCCAACACGCCAATGACGCTTACCCTCGCCCTGTATAATAAATACATCGTACTGATCTAGGTGCGGACCTACGCCACCTTTAGGGGTTGAGTAGCTGATCATTAAATCATCTATTCGCCAGTTAGGTATAAACCTAAATGGGTGAAGCAGTTGTGCTGCATCGCTATGCCAATGATCAACCGCTTGTACCAATAAAGTAGCGTGTTGCTCAGTTAATTTTTCAAAGTCTTCAAATGGGCCTTGGTATGCTTGCCAATCGTTATTGTGGTTGGTAACAATTCGCGACTCTATACTTTCTTCCATAGCAAGACCGGCAAGCTCTTCTGCCTCTATTGGGTCTTGAAAGTCTGTAAAGCCTTGTTTAATTAATAGCGGTTTTTTTTGCCAGTATTGGTTTAAAAATTCTTGCTCACAGAGGTTGTTTATTTTTAATTGGTACATAGAGTTGGCCTATAATTTTTAGTACAAAAAAAGCGAAAGGAATTATCCTTTCGCTTTTTATATGCGCAATTTAGTATTTAAATTAAATCGTCAATAAACTCAACAGCGCGGCCAATGTAGTTGGCAGGTGTTAGTTTTTTCATTTCTACTTTAGCGTGCTCTGGCAGGTCTAAACCATCGATAAAGTCGGCCATAATCTCTTGATTTACACGTTTACCACGCGTTAAATCTTTAAGTTTTTCGTATGGTTTTTCAATACCGTATTTACGCATAACCGTTTGAATTGGCTCAGCAAGTAATTCCCAGTTTTGATCAAGTTCATCAAGTAAACGTTGCTCATTTACTTCAAGTTTGCTTACGCCTTTAAGTGTAGATTGATACGCAATAAGCGTGTAGCCCATACCCACACCTAAGTTACGTAAAACGGTTGAGTCGGTAAGGTCACGCTGCCAACGAGAAACAGGCAGTTTTTGTGCAAGGTGAGCAAATATAGCATTTGCTAAACCTAGGTTACCTTCTGAGTTTTCAAAGTCGATAGGGTTTACTTTATGCGGCATTGTTGAAGAGCCGATTTCGCCAGCAATTGTTTTTTGCTTAAAGTGGTTAAGGGCAATGTAACCCCAAACGTCACGATCAAAATCAAGTAAAATAGTGTTAAAGCGAGCAATAGCATCAAATAGCTCGGCAATGTAGTCATGCGGCTCTATTTGTGTGGTGAACGGGTTAAGGGTTAAACCAAGGCTAGTTACAAAGTTGCTTGCGTGGGTATGCCAATCGTAATCTGGGTAAGCACTCAGGTGAGCATTGTAGTTACCTACAGCACCGTTGATTTTACCTAGCATTTCTACCTGTGCGATTTGGTCGCGTTGGCGTTTTAAACGCATGTATACGTTAGCAAACTCTTTACCCATTGTTGAAGGCGTAGCTGGTTGGCCGTGGGTACGCGTCATCATAGGTACTGCTTTGTACTCAATGGCTTTTTCTTTTATAGCGTTAAGTAGTTGGTCGCAGTATGGAAGGAGCACATTATCACGAGCTTCGCTTAGCATTAAACCATGAGATAGGTTATTAATATCTTCTGATGTACAGGCAAAATGAATGAACTCGTTAATAGCGTTAATTTCGCTGTTATCGGCTACTTTTTCTTTTAGTAAATATTCTACCGCTTTAACATCGTGATTTGTGGTGCGTTCAATGTCTTTAACACGCTGTGCGTCTGCTTCGCTGAAATTATCAACTATGGCATTTAAAAGTGCATTGGCTTGTTCGCTAAATGCAGGTACTTCTTTAATATCGCTTGCTGCAGCTAAGGCTTGCAACCAACGCACTTCAACGGTTACGCGGTATTTGATTAAGCCAAATTCGCTGAAAATACTGCGTAGTTCAGTGGTTTTGCTGCCGTAGCGACCATCCACTGGAGAGATAGCGGTTAACGCTGAAAGCTCCATAATAACTCCTAAATTTTAGTTTTGAACGATAATTAAATGTTTGTTTTTGCAATAGCGAGAATTTTTCTTTTTGCAAAGAAAAAGTGACGGCGTTTACCGCCCATTTGTCGCCATAATACAGCACTGCGAATTCCTGCTAATAAAAGGGCACGAATTTTATTTTGCGTTTGCTGCTGTTTTAATAACTCGGGTTTACCATAAACCTGGATTCGGTGCCCAAGGGGGCTCAGCACCGACGAGTATATATCTGCTAAACCGGCAACTACTGTGTCATCGGTTATGGCAAAGTGATCTAAGCGACGATGAATGTCGTCGATACGACGGCCAAGTTCAGCTAAACTTTTTGGCTCGTTATTTAAAATACGTTCAAGCTGCATTAAACCACCTACGTACTTAACTATTTCAACATCTTTTTGAGCGCCAGCAGTAAGCTGCGCCATTAATGTTTTATAGCCGTCGCGCAAGTTATGCGTACCTTGATAAACATCAACCGGCGATGCGGGTGATGTTTGTACAATACTTGTAAATAGCACGTCTAAGTCTGAATCGTTTGCGCTGCCGTATTGCGCAATTTTTTGTACTTGTTTAGCCACTTGGCACATGGCGGCAAGCGCCATGACTTGGTGTTGATTCATTACTTAATCACCGAATCTATAATACCGCCACCTAAACACACATCATCGGCATAAAATACAGCTGATTGACCCGGTGTAACGGCTTTTTGTGGTTCATCAAATAATACGCGTGCCATACCATCTTCCCCAACGAGAAGGGTACAATTAATATCTTCTTGGCGGTAACGGGTTTTAACGGTGCAGCGCGTTGTACCTTGAGGACCAACACGGTCTACCCAATGTAATTGATTGGCGTTTAGGCCATTGCTGTACAGGCGAGGGTGGTCTTTACCTTGTCCGACAACGAGCACATTGCGCTCAACGTCTTTATCTACAACGTACCATGGCTCGCCAGAACCTTCTTTCATGCCACCAATTAACAAGCCTTTACGCTGGCCAAGTGTATGATACATAAGCCCTTCGTGCTCACCTACGTTGTTGCCGTCAGTATCTTCAATCACACCTGGTTGAGCAGGTAAAAACTTTTGTAAAAAGTCTTTAAATTTACGCTCACCAATAAAACAAATACCGGTGCTGTCTTTTTTATCGTGAGTGATTAAGTCTTGTTCTTCTGCAATACGGCGTACGTCTGGTTTAGCTATATCGCCTACTGGGAAAAGCGTTTGACCTATGTGTTCATGGCTTAAGGTATATAAGAAATAGCTTTGATCTTTGTTATCGTCTAAGCCTCGGCACATAACGTATTTGTCGTCTCGTAGTTCACGACGAACATAATGGCCTGTTGCAATATAATCGGCGCCAAGTGCTTGTGCTGCAAATTCTAAAAATGCTTTAAATTTAATTTCTTTGTTACACATAATATCTGGGTTTGGCGTACGGCCCGCTTTGTACTCTTCTAAAAAGTACTCAAAAACGTTATCCCAGTATTCGGCTGCAAAGTTAACGGTATGAAGCTCGATGCCTAATTTGTCACACACTGCTTGTGCATCTTTTAAATCTTCAGCGGCTGCACAGTATTCGTCATTGTCGTCTTCTTCCCAGTTCTTCATAAACAGGCCTTCTACTTGGTAGCCCTGTTGTTGTAATAAATATGCAGATACAGAAGAATCAACACCGCCGGACATACCAACGATGACTTTAATGTGACTATTTTCGCTCATGAATAATTTCGCTTATACAGATTGCTGTTAACTTGGAAAGGCCGCGATTATAGCACGCATTTTGTTTTTGCTTAAAGGGAGGAGTGGCGCAAACACACGATTTTGTAGTTATTTTATTCATATAATAAATAGCAAATAAGACTGAATCGCATTTAACATAAAAAATGATGAAAAATTTAAATAATCGATTGTAAAAAGATATTTCGGTGCCATTCTTACGCTATTAAATGATAATAATGCTTTTATTGCCTTGTTCTTGCTTGTAAATTCAGCTGCCAGTAAGATTTTGCGTATTAGACTCACTTTTTTATAAAAATATTTTCAACGGAATGAATATATGAATTACGCCTTCCAGGTAAAAAAGCTTTCAACGTTAATACAATATTATGCTGCAAACTCACGCGATGAACTAAATGAGTTACTCATAATGCCTACAAGTGACTTAAAACGTGATACGTATACGCTTTTTCATGAAATTTTTGAGTACACTTTACCCTCAGATGCCAAGCAAAACAGTCCTATTGATGAAATTTTCAATGCTGTCTCAAGTTCTATTGAATTAGTTGACGAGCCAGAAACTGCCTTGTTTGAGACTATGAAACGCTGGTGGGATGAATGGTATTTTGCATTAAGTATGGATAATTCGCTTTCTCATGAAAAAGAAGATGTGCCATACAGTTTCCTATCTAAAAAAATGCATCATCCTATGAAGCGCCACGAGATGAGCCACTACGCCCATTTATTTACTATTTTGCCTATGCCTATCTCTAATGTGTGTGCTAAAACCGGTGATATTATTAGAGTTAATCAGCGCTTTATAGATGTATTTGGTTATACCGTTGATGACTTACCTAACTTAGAGCAGTGGTGGGTTAATGCATACCCAGATCCTCACTATCGAGAGTCCGTGAAAAAAACGTGGCAATCGGCGTTAGAAATTGGCAATGAAACAGGGCAAGACATCCCCGCGCATGATTACCATGTTACTTGTAAAAACGGTAATACAATTACTATGGAAGTATCTGGAATCAATTTGGGCGATGAATATATTGCTGTATTTAATGATGCGACAAAGCGTTTAGAAGATCAAAATATTTTACGCGACATGGCATTTTTAGATTCGCTAACACAAATAGCAAATAGACGTCGTTTTGATGAAAAGCTAAGTAAAGAGTTCGAAAAAGCCGTTGAGTGTGGTGACGATTTGGCAATTATTTTAATCGATATTGATCACTTTAAACTCTTTAACGACCGCTACGGGCATGTTGAAGGTGATTTATGTTTGTATAACGTGGCGCAAGCAATAGCGTGTACGGTAAGCCGCACCGAGGACTTTGTGGCGCGTTATGGCGGAGAAGAATTTGTTGTATTGCTGCCTCAAACCGATAAGCAAGGGGCCTTATTTATTGCTGAGCATATTCAAAAGGCAATTGAAGAGCTGCACATCCCTCATGAAGATAGCTTTACCGGCTACTTAACCCTGAGCATGGGGATTCACGCAATTAATAAAGAGGATAGTTGCGATCAAAAAGAGTTTATTAAGGCTGCCGACAGCGCACTTTATTATTCAAAAAGGCAAGGACGAAATTGTTTAGCATTAAGTTAATTTATAGCCTTGGACTATTTATATAGCTTTGAGAATTATATAAAGCGCAGATGTTTAATTATCGTCGTAAATAAAGTCTACGTCTTGAATAGGGCGGTTTAGGCTGTCTTCAATACATTTTAAAACTAAATGGCTTCTTAGAGGCAGTGCTTTTATGTCTTCTAAACTGTGCCAGTTGGCACTAATTATATCTGCATCTTTTGGGCAGGGCTCAGTGGTGACTTGAGTGCCATCAAACATAAAACAAAAGCGTAAGTAATGCACCCCATTAGCCGCATGTAAGTTATAAATACCGATTAAACCAGTGGGCGTTAGGGACAAACCTGTTTCTTCAAAAAGCTCTCTGCTGGCTGCTTGAGCCAGTGTTTCGTTTACTTCTAAATGGCCAGCAGGTTGGTTATAACAAATATTAGAAGTAAATTTATCTCGCTCTTTTACCAGTAAAAAATGCTCTCCTTTTTTTATTACAGCAGCCACCGTTACATGGGGTTTATGCATTTACCTCACCTTTTATAACACTGTACTGTGCGCTGTTTATGCCATCTAACGTGTAATTGCCAATACTGTAGCGAATAAGCCTTAATGTAGGGTGCCCAACATGGGCGGTCATACGGCGAACTTGCCTATTACGTCCTTCATTAATTGTAATACTTAACCACGTTGTAGGAATCGATTTTCGCTCTCTTACCGGCGGCACGCGAGGCCAAAGTTTTGGCTCGTCAATAATTTTTACGTTTGCGGGTAAGGTCATCCCATCTTTTAGTTCAACACCTTTACACAGGGCATTAATGGCCTCTTCACTAGGCTCGCCTTCAACTTGCACCCAATAGGTTTTATTGGTTTTTTTATTCGGTGCGGTAAGGGTATTTTGAAGCTTTCCGCAGTTTGTTAAAAGTAACAAGCCTTCACTGTCACGGTCGAGTCTGCCTGCAGCGTATACATCTTTAATGGGAATAAATTCAGCCAAGGTTTTTCTATTGGCATCGTCTGTAAATTGGCAAAGCACATCGTAAGGCTTGTTAAATAAAACAATTTTTCTATCTTTAGGCGCTATAGCGGGTTTAATTTCACGCGAAGTTGTACTTTTTTTAGTGAGCGCACTGCGTGAGTAAGTTCTACCCGTGGTTCGTTTAGTGGTACTTTTACTTGCGCGATTATGCATTGGTTTGCTCGCCATTAAATACACCTAGCGGGCTTGGGTAAGCCGGCAATTTTTGTGGCTTGTTTTGCAGGCCCCTTGGGAAATAATTTATACAAATAAATACTATTGCCTTTGTCCTCGCCAAGCGCTTTAGCCATGGCTTTAACAAGCATTCTTATTGCTGGGCTGGTGTTATATTCTAAGTAAAAATTGCGCACAAAATTAATCACTTCCCAGTGTTGTTCACTTAAGATAATGTTTTCTTGCGCGGCGATAATGGGGGCTAACTCTTTTGTCCACAAGGTGTAATCTAGCAAGTAGCCTTGTTTATCAGTGTCGATTTGTTGATTATTAAATTCAAGCATGGATTACCAGGTAATAGATTGGTTAGTAGATAGAGTAAGGGCAACAAACTCATCGTAATTAATAAGTGTTTGGCCTGGGCTTAGTTTAACTGCGCGTGCCTGCGCATCCTCTAAAAGCAACAATAGCGAATCGTTTAATTGAAAATACTGCTTAGGGGCATAACAGGCATCACCAACAAGGAGTACTTTATCGGCGTCTTTAATTAAGTTTTCAAGCTGAGTAGAGTCGTAATAAGCCAGTGGCTTTGAAAAAATGTGTAATGTACTCATAGGTTCACCACGAAATCTTGCTGGCCGATCAGCTGCTGTTGCTCAGTGTAATTGAGGCTGGTTGAATCAATAATTAATTGAGATTTGTTTAAGTTATAATCGAGTAACGATTTTTCACATACATATATGTTTTCTACTTCATAGATTTCAAGCGTTTTGATGTTTTTAAAAAAATCTTTTACACCAAGTTGCTGTGTTGATTGATTATGTTTTAAAGCAAGCACTGCAGGGCCGCTAAATAGCCAGCTAATATTTTGATCAACTGCGGCAAATATCAGTGACATGTCTAGGGCATCACGGGTATTAAGCTCATCAAAAGGGCTGGATTGGCTCATTACTAAAACGTTTTTCATTTAAACTGTATCCATTTATCTGCATCACTCACTAGCATGGCAAATTCTGCAAGCCCGGCTACAGTAAACACACCTGTTTGGCTTGTGTTTAAGCCGCGTTTTTCTGCTGCGGTAATACATAGCATTAAGTTAACGTTTTTATCTGCAAGTTGTTGCCATTGCGTAGGAATTTGCAGCTCGTCAGAGGCTAGCTCAAAGTGAGCTGATGCGTGATAAATACCATTTTGATACAAAAATATCGCATCTATGGTGTGGCCTTGTGCTAAACATGCATTCGCAAACTTTATAATACGTTGCGTAGAGTCATGATCTGAAGGAGGAGTATGTAAAGAAAGAACAAATCGCGCCAAAACAATTCCAATAAAAAAGCCCCAATAAAGGGGCTATTTTAACAGAACTATTTAATTAGTCATCACTTGCGCCAAGAAGGTGCAGTAAAGAAGTAAATAGGTTATATACGTTTAAGTATAGAGCGACCGTCGCGCGAATGTAGTTAGTTTCGCCGCCATTAATAATACGGCTAGTATCAAATAAGATTAAGCCAGACATAATTAACACAACAGCAGCGTTAAGCACCATAAACATTAGCGAGCTGCCTATGAAGATGTTAACTATGCTTGCAACAATAACCACTAGTAAGCCTACTGTTAAAAAACCACCCATAAATGAGAAGTCTTTTTTAGTGTTTAATGCATAAGCCGATAGACCAAAAAATATTAATGCAGTAGAACCAAGCGCCTGCATAATAAGCATAGGGCCATTAGGCATAGCTGCATAATAGTTAAGTAGTGGGCCAAGGCCTGCGCCCATACAGCCTGTAAAAGCAAACACCCAAAACACGCCTGAGGCTGAGTCTGCTTTTTTGTTTACAACAAATAATAAACCAAACGAAACCAGTGTGAACACAATTCCCATAAAGTAAGGTAATTGTAATGCCATTGAAATACCCGCCGTAACAGCACTAAATGCTAATGTCATGGCCAGTAAGAAATAGGTGTTTTTAAGTACCTTGTTTGTTTCAATGGTCGACATTACCGGTTTAGCGGTATTGTACGAATGATTAAATGCCATTGTAGAGCTCCTTTAAGTGAAACATGTTTGTTTCGATAATTTAACTAAAATTAGATTACCAACTCTTATATGTTTGGGCAAACCTTTGTAGATCAATAGAGTGTTATTTTTTAATTAAAGTTCATTAAAGCATCAAAAAGAAATTATTTGTTTCATCTTTAAACAAATTAATTGTTTTTTAAGCACTTAAACAATTTTTTTAAAAAAAAGCTTCACAAAGCCAATGGGTTTCCCTATTATGCAGGCCGTGCGGAGAGATGGCAGAGTGGTCGAATGCACCGGTCTTGAAAACCGGCATAGGTTTGTAGCCTATCTAGGGTTCAAATCCCTATCTCTCCACCACCTTATTACAATAATTATGAGTACACTCTTACTTGTAATTTATAGCACTTTCGGAGAGATGGCAGAGTGGTCGAATGCACCGGTCTTGAAAACCGGCATGGGTTTGTAGCCCATCTAGGGTTCAAATCCCTATCTCTCCACCATTATATTAAAGCCCGCTTTTAGCGGGCTTTTTTGTTTTTACGCTTTATTATCAAGCCACTTTAGGTTTCCTCGCTTATTTGCCCATTTCGGTTTGCTATTAGCCGCTATTGATAGATTATCAACATATTGATGTATTACTTTTATTTTTTAGATTTTAAAATTGGTAATTAAAATAGTATGTTGTGGCTCAAGGATGATTTACCTTCAAAAAAACTTATTATTTATCGTGCAATGATTCTCATTGATAACGGTGTTTGTTTTATTTGTATTCCAACCTTTTGACACAATTAACGATACATCATCACTTTTGCAGCTTTGCTGTGCTGTATACCTACGACGCTGGCTATGCGTAAATCAGTCATTAATTGAAAAACGTATTTAATATTGAAATCTAAAGGTTAGGTTTTATTGACGATAGCGCCTATAAAGGTAGTGAACTTTGTCTGATAGGCGACTAAGCAGCTCAAAGTAAGCGTGGGCTGGCAGCACAATGCGTGTTTGTTTTTTGTTAGCAAAACCATTTATTAAAATCATTTGCAAAACATTATTAAACCCACCCACTAAACAGCCCAACATAAATTAAATCTTCAAATTATCAACCTTGCAAAGGGGGTTAAAGACCTTTGCTAGAAACGCTAAGATATACTTTTATAAAATTAAAATGCCTAGTTACAGCAGTTTAAAGAGTGCTTGTTTTCCCATCATAAATTACGACCATAGTCTCTGTTTCTAACCTTAAGAACTTGGTGCATGCTTAATATAATGTTTGTAGTGTGTATTTAGGAACTTATATGAAACATCAACTAGCCAAAAGTGTCGCGCTTTCTTTATTATCCCCTGTGATTGTTGGTAGTTTACTTGGCCTTTATTATGGGCTCACTATGAATGGCGATGCGGCTACCATTTTTTTACAACTACTGATGAGTGCAATCGCGAACGCACATATTGTTGGACTGACTATGGCCGCTTTTGTCGTACCGGGTTATTTGCTTATGTTTAAGTATGCAAAAGTGAATTATTCAGGTGTACTGACTCTTGGGCTGCTCGGTGGCGCAATATTTAGTTATTTACTCAGTGCTACAACAGGCGAGATATTTTTAATTAATAGTGTAATGGCCGCTTTTGCCGCAGGACTATTTTTATTTGGCCTGCGTAAAACATCAAAAAAATAATTGCAGAAATATTAATCAAGCATGCTGAAAAACGGCGCTATTTCTGTTTTTTTGCCTGTAAAAGGTTTCAATTTTTCACGACAAAGAGTACCTTTAGCTACTGTCTGTTTAATAAGAAGTAGTTTGGTATGCAAAAGCACGATTTTTACCAGTCATTAGTTAAGCAAACTGAATCACTAATTGCTGGTGAATCTAATGTCATTGCTAATATGGCTAACGTAAGTGCGCTATTATTTACCTCTTTAGAAGATGTAAATTGGGCGGGCTTTTACTTTATGGATTCGCCAAGTGAATTAGTGCTTGGGCCTTTTCAAGGTAATCCAGCGTGTATTCGTATCCCTGTTGGTAAAGGGGTGTGTGGTACGGCTGCAGCAACGTTAGAAACTCAACTAATTGAAGATGTACATGCGTTTGATGGCCACATAGCCTGCGATGCAGCGTCTAACTCTGAGATTGTTGTACCTATCATGAAAAATGATAAAATAGTTGCTGTTCTTGATATCGATAGTCCAACTATTGGTCGATTTGATACTGATGACCAAGCAGGTCTTGAAGCATTAGTTAAATGCTTAGAGGCAAGCTTATAATGAAAGACTTGCTAAATGTTCAAGACTACCTATTCGCAGTACAAGATGTAGGCGATTGGGAAGGGGAAGAAGAACATGTAGCGGAAACGCTCAATGATTTGATTCACATAGCCTGGGATAAACTTCCAGATGATTTAGATTGTGAATCAATCGATGAAATAATAAATGGTATTTGGGAACACCTTCGAGGTGATTTGGCTGTACTTGAAGCCGACTTCGAAGAGTTAATCGACTGGGTAATACACTACGTTGACTCGTCCCTTGATGAAAAGATGTGAAAAATAGGTTCTAAAATGGAAACCACAAACAAGCTAAAAGATATTAATGAAGTGCTGGAATTTCTTTATCAAGAATTTCCACAATGTTTTAAACAAAAAGACGGTATTAAACCGCTTAAAGTCGGTATTTTTAAAGATATTGCCGAGCGTATAGAAGGGTCTGAAAAAGTAAGTAAGACTCAAGTACGTCAAGCGCTTAGAAAATACACGTCTAACTGGCGTTATTTAGAAGCTGTGACTAAGTCAGAGTTTCGTATTGATCTTGATGGCAATCAAGGTGAAAAAGTTGAGCAAGAGCACATTGACCACGCTCAAAAAGCACTAGAAGAAAGCCGTGCTAAAATGGCAAAACGCAAAAAACAACAGCGTCCACGCCAAGATTCAGATTCTAAATCTTTCAAGAAAAAACCAGCCCACGCTAGCAAAAGCAATGCACAAGCTAACAAACCAGCTAAAGCAGCCCCTGCTAAACGTTCAGGAAAAGTTGAACCTTTACCTGCAAGTGAGGTCAAGGTTAATAACAAGGTTAAGGTTAAACTTGGCCAAGCACTTGTAAATGCGGTAATTACTGAAGTAAACAAAGACGAAGTTCATGTTGAATTAGTAACTGGCATGCAAGTTAAAACCAAAGCTGACAGCTTATACATTATTTAAGTTCTAAATAAATTAAGGAGTTGTGTATGAGTAAAAAGTTTACGCTCATTCCGTTAGTTGCTGCCCTGTTTTCGGGTTCTTTATTCGCTTCCGTAGAAGCGGCAAAACTTGAAGACTTGCCTGTACTTAAACAAGAAAGTCAACATGGCACTGCCAGCAAACGAGTGGCTAACTTATTTGCTCGTTCACACTATACACCGGTTCGATTTAACGATGCGCTTTCTAGCAAAGTGTACGATCGTTATATCGAATCCCTTGATTTTAACAAAAGTGTGTTTTTAGCAAGCGACATTGCTGCGTTTGAAAAATACCGCAACGATTTTGATAATGCTATTACCACCGGTAAGCTTGGCTTTACGTTTGATATTTTTAACTTAAGCTTAAAGCGCCGTTTTGAACGTTATGATTACTCTTTATCATTACTAGATAAAAAAATGACGTTTGATAAAGACGATGAATACTTTTTTGACCGTGAAGATTCAGCGTGGCCTGCATCGCAAGCTGAACTTGATGAAATTTGGCGTGAACGCGTTAAATACGATGCCTTACGTTTAAAAATGACAGGCAAAGATTGGGAAGGGATCAAAGAGGTCCTTACTAAGCGTTATAAAAATGCACAAAAACGTTTAGTGCAAACAAATTCAGAAGATGCATTTCAAATTGTAATGAACTCGCTAGCGCGAAGCATTGAGGCGCATACGTCGTACTTATCGCCGCGCCGCGCAGAACAATTTAAAATGGATATGGACCTAGAGCTTGAAGGCATTGGCGCCGTTTTAAGCCCAGATGAAGATTACACCGTTATTCGTAGCTTAGTACCAGGTGGACCTGCCGATAAAACAGAGCAGCTAAAAGCTGACGACAAAATTATTGGTGTTGCCCAAGATCAAAAAGAGTTTGTTGATGTTATTGGCTGGCGTTTAGATGATGTAGTTGATTTAATTAAAGGCCCTAAAGGCACTAAGGTACGTTTACAGTATCTTAAAGGCTCTGATGCACATGGCACGCCTAAAGTAGTTGAAATCACCCGTGATAAAATTCGCTTAGAAGATAGGGCTGCTAAATCTGAAGTATTTGAAGCGAGTTATTCAAATTTAACTTCAAAAATTGGTGTTATTGAGATCCCAGGCTTTTACAACAATCTTTCAAAAGACGTTAAAGTTGAATTAGCTAAACTAAAAGAAGAAAACGTAGACGGTATTATTATTGATTTGCGCCAGAATGGCGGTGGATCATTATATGAAGCCACACAGCTATCAGGCTTGTTTTTTGACCAAGGTCCGGTTGTACAAATTCATACACTAAATAACCGTATCGAAGAGCAAAAAGACCGTGACGGAATTACCTACTACGATGGCCCATTAACTGTTTTAGTTGACCGTTACAGTGCTTCAGCCTCTGAAATTTTTGCCGCCGCAATGCAAGACTATGGCCGCGCAGTAATTATAGGCGAGCAAACCTTTGGTAAGGGAACGGTTCAGCAGCACAAAGGCTTAGGACGTGCGTACGATTTATACGACAATGACTTAGGTAGTGTACAATACACTATTGCTAAATTTTACCGTATAAACGGCGGCAGTACTCAGCATAAAGGGGTTATTCCTGATATTTCATTCCCTTCGGCGATAGACCCAGCAGAATGGGGCGAGAGCAAGCAAGATAATGCATTGCCATGGGATAGCATAGTACGGGCTAAGTATAATAGGCAGGGTAATTTAACGCCTGTAATCACTTATCTTGAAAAACAGCACGAAGTACGTATTAAGTCAGAGCCAGAGTTTGGTTATGTATTTGATGATATTGCCCGTTACAATGAAGAGAAAGACCGCAAAACTATTTCTTTAGTTGAAGCAGACCGTATTAAAGAAAAAGATGAAAATGAAGCACGTACTCTAGCGCGCACTAATGAGCGTTTAAAGCGTTTAGGTAAGGAGCCAATAGAAAACCTAGATGATGTACCTGAGGTAATTGAAGAGCTTGACCCTTTCTTAGAAGAGGCAGCACTGATCACTCAAGATTACATTAACTTTGGCCGTATCGCTAAAAAATAAACACGTGTTTACCCCGTTTAAAAGGCGCTTTTTGCGCCTTTTTTGTTACCTAAATTTCGCTAAATTGCTATAATCGCGAATTACTAAATTGAGTTACATTACTGTGGCTTAAAAAAAGCACTGATACGCTAAAAATAATAAATAACCACGCCACGATATGTGGTGTGCAGGAGTCACTATTTTGAAGCCTTTAGAAAAACCGATTAAACCCGCCTCGTTTTTTGATGCACTTGTTCCTATCACTGTTTTAATTTGCCTTTTAGGCGCAGCGGTATATTTATTTGGCGATAATTCGTCATCAGGTCCTAACCAAATAGCGTTATTATTTGCCACCTTTGCTGCGGCACTAATAGGGCTAAAAAATGGCTATACGTGGAAAAAGCTTGAAGAAGCCATGATTGAAGGTATTACCTTATCATTGGGGGCTATTTTAATTTTATTAATGGTGGGTGCCTTAATTGGTACTTGGCTGTTGTCGGGCACCGTGCCAACGCTTATTTATTATGGCTTACAGGTTATTAACCCAAGCTGGTTTTACGCTGCAAGCTGCTTAATTTGTGGCATTGTTGCAATGAGTATAGGTAGCTCTTGGACCACAGCTGCCACCATAGGTGTGGCGCTTTTAGGGGTGGCAACCGGGTTAGGGCTTGATCAAACTGTGACGGCAGGGGCGGTTATTTCGGGTGCTTACTTTGGTGACAAACTTAGTCCGCTTTCTGAAACTACTAACTTAGCACCGGCTGTTGTAGGAGCTGATTTATTTGAACATATCCATCACATGTTATGGACTACTGTTCCTAGCTTTGTCATTGCATTAATCATTTTTATATTTATGGGCTTTAATGCAACTGCCTCGAATGAAGCCGGCAGGATTGACGAAATAACAGCGATTTTAGAGCAAAACTTTAATATTGGCCTTGAAATGTTAATTCCATTAATTGTGCTGCTAGTTTTAGCTATTAAAAAAATGCCAGCTTTTCCGGCAATTTCAATTGGCGCTGTAATTGGTGCTGTGTGGGCAATGTTGTTTCAGTCTGATTTAATTGCGACACAAATTGACCTTTCTCAGGGTGAGTTGGTTGGTGATTTTAAAATTATTTGGACAACTTTTTTCGATGGTTTTAGCATCGACACGGGTGATGACAAAATGGATTCATTGCTCAGTGGTGGCGGAATGGCAGGTATGTTAACTACAACATGGCTGATCATGACGGCTCTTATGTTTGGTGCCATTATGGAAAAAACCGGCTTATTAGATATTTTTGTTAAGAGCATTTTAAAAATTGCAAAAAGCACGGGCTCGCTTATTACATCAACCATTGCTACTTGTGTGGGCACCAACTTAATAGCGGCTGATCAATACATTGCTATTGTAGTGCCAGGTCGTATGTTTAAAGAAGAATATAAAAAGCGTGGTTTAAAGCCCGTTAATTTATCGCGTACTTTAGAAGATGGCGGCACAATAACAAGCCCGCTAATTCCGTGGAATACCTGTGGTGCGTACATGCAAAGCGTTTTATTAATAAACCCATTTGACTATGCCTTGTATGCTTTCTTTAATTTAATTAACCCTTTCTTAGCCATTATTTATGCGTACGTAGGCATTAAAATTTTACGCATTGAACCCAAGCAACCTGCTTAAATCTAAATAGCTCCTTTTTAAGGAGCTTTAGTTGGAGTAACTATGACTGTTTCAGCAAAGCCAAAAGCGCAATACTTAAAAGACTACACTGCGCCTAATTTTTCTATAGAGCACACTGAACTCACTTTTGACTTACAACCACTAAATACAAAAGTGACGGCGCTACTAACGCTTAAAAGAACAACAAATCAAAACTCAGCGCTTGTGTTAGATGGCATAGACTTACAATTAGTGGAGCTGCAAGTAGATAATGTTGCTTATACTAATTATAAGATTGAAGGTGAGCACCTATTCATTAATGATTTACCTCACACATGCCAGCTCAAAATTGTTACTGAAATTTCTCCTGATACAAATACCTCTTTAGAAGGCTTGTATTTATCTGGTGGAGCGTATTGCACGCAATGTGAAGCGCAAGGTTTTAGAAAAATAACCTACTTTTTAGACCGCCCTGACGTGCTAAGCACGTACGATGTGACGATTATTGCTGATAAAAGCTTTAAGCATTTACTGTCAAATGGTAACCAAATTGACAGTGGTGAAACAGCAGATGGCCGCCATTTTGCTAAATGGCAAGACCCATTTAAAAAGCCAAGTTACTTATTTGCATTAGTAGCGGGTGATTTTGATGTACTAAAAGACACTTACACAACCAAAAGTGGGCGCGAAATTGAGCTTGCGTTATTTGTTGATAAAGGCAATTTATCGAAAACACCGCATGCAATCAACTCATTAAAAAAAGCCATGGATTGGGATGAAACGCGCTTTAACCTAGAATACGACTTAGATATTTACATGATTGTTGCCGTAGACTTTTTCAATATGGGAGCAATGGAAAACAAAGGGCTAAATGTATTTAATAGTAAATGCGTATTGGCTAACCAAGAAACCGCCACCGATAAAGATTATCACACGATAGAGTCGATTGTTGGTCATGAGTATTTTCATAACTGGACGGGTAACCGTGTTACCTGTAGAGACTGGTTTCAGCTATCGTTAAAAGAAGGGCTCACAGTATTTAGAGACCAAGAATTTAGTAGCGATTTAGGCTCACGCGCACTTAACCGCATTGATGCTGTTAAAGTAATGCGCACACATCAGTTTAGTGAAGATGCGGGGCCAATGGCGCACCCAATTCGCCCTGAAAAAGTTATCGAAATGAATAACTTTTATACCGTAACGGTGTACGATAAAGGGGCTGAAGTTATCAGAATGATGCACACCCTGTTAGGTGAGGTTAACTTTCAAAAAGGGATGCAGCTTTACTTTGAACGCCATGATGGTCAAGCGGTTACCTGTGACGATTTTGTTGCTGCAATGAGTGATGCTTCAGGCATAGATTTAACGCAATTTAAGCGTTGGTATAGCCAATCAGGTACACCACGATTAAATGCAACACAGCACTATGATCACGATAAGCAACTTTATACTTTAACAATTGAGCAATCTGCTCCGCTAAATCAGCCAGATAATAAGAGCCTTCACATTCCATTTGCCATCGAATTATTAGATGAAAAAGGGCAAAGTATTGCACTTACTTATCAAGGTGAAAAACGCGACCACGTGCTTGACGTTACTGCGCCAACGCAAACGTTTTACTTTGATCAAATACCAGCTCGTCCAGTGGCGGTGTTACTTGAAGATTTTTCAGCGCCCTGTATTTTAAGCCAGCAAAATTCAGAACCTGATTTACTGCATATTATGCGTTTTGCGCGCAGCGATTTTTCGCGTTGGGATGCGCAGCAGCAGTTATTTATTAATGCAGTTAAGCAAGCAGTCAATGCACCTGAACACGCAACATTAAGTGAAAACGTTATTAATGCACTACGTGTGTTAATAAGCGCACAAAGTGGCGATTTAGCACTGGTAGCAGAGCTTATAAAACTGCCAAGCTTTGACACCTTTGCCGCTGAGTTTGACATAATTCCTGTTGACGAAATCATTACGATCACAAGGTTGTTTGAGCAACAGATTGCCGAGCAATTATCTGATGAGCTTTTACATTGTTACAGCTCGTTAGTAGATGATGGCAGCATAAATGCAGATGCAGTGGCTATAAGAGCGCTTAAAGGTGTTTGTCTACATTACTTAGCTAAAATACCTTCTGAGCAAGTTGACCGCTTTATTAAAGAATCGGCAGATTCACCGAATATGACCAATGTTTTAGCCTCATTAAGTGCGGTAGTAAAAGCATCACACCCGTTAAGAACAACGTTGTTAGATCATTTTGATAGCCAGTGGCGTCATGATGTTTTAGTTATGGACAAATGGTTTGCGCTGCAGGCTATGCAATCTGGTGATGATGCTATTGAGAATATAAAAGCGTTGTACGCACATCCTAGCTTTGATTTTTCAAACCCAAATCGTGTACGCGCATTAGTGGGCAGCTTTAGTCATTTTAATACCGCACAATTTCACCGAAAAGATGGTGAAGGTTACGCATTATTAGGTGATTTACTTATTAAGCTAAACGCGATTAATCCGCAAAATGCCTCTAGAATGTTAACGCCTTTCATGTCGTGGAAACGCTTTGACACAACCCGCGCTCAAGCAATGAAAGCACAGTTGCAACGCTTAGCAAACCTTGAAGGATTAAGTGCTGATTTATTTGAAAAGGTTGAAAAAGCGCTTAATTAAATGATTGAGTATTACTTTTCTTTACACCTGAGCTATAACAAATGCATGGACTACTACCATGGTCGTTTTAGCTCAGTACAAGTGGTTGAGGATAGCGGTAAAACAATACGTTTTGCCGCCTCGCACTTACGCCCTTACATTTCATCTATAGGAATAAGAGGGCGTTTTAGACTTTTACTTACCCCCGAGAATAAATTTATTCGCCTCGAACGTATCGCCTAACCTGCTGTTTTTATGTTATAGATACATAAAAATATTATCTTTTTGTTAATTTCAATTTGTTCTATTGTTAATTTACGTGTATAAATTATCTGGTATGACGTCTTACCAATACGTAAACGTCAGCTCAAAAAATATAATAATTGATTGAACGCGACCATTTGTAATTTTTTATAATCGCTTCTATCGTTAAGATTACACTAAAAACAATAACTTGATCACACATAATTACCCACGACAGGGGGGATACACAATGATAAGAAGATCGCTTTTTGTTAAAAACAAAATAGCTATAGGTTTAGCAGCCGCAAGCTTAGGTTTATCTGCAGCAGCGAATGCAGCAAATTTTGAGGTAGGGGGCTTTGATGTCACCTTCGACTCAACTTTTTCCTATGGTCAAAGCGTCCGTGTTGAAGACAGAGATTTCGACATTATTGGTAAAAGCAATAATCCTGCATTTGATTGGACTGGGTATAATCCTTCATTAAATACAATTTATTCTTCTCAAGATGTTTGGGCCCAACCAGGCTCTTACTCTAATAATGGCGATGCAGGTAATCTTAATTTTGATAGCGGTGATTCGTTTTCAAAATTATTGAAAGGAACACACGACCTTTCAATTAGCAAAGATAACTACGGCTTATTCACACGTTTTATGTACTTTTACGATTTTGAGTTAATGGATGGTGATAGAGCCTACGTTAACCCAACCTCAGGACAAGGCGTAGATCCATGTGATGATGACGACACAAAAGAGCAAAGCTGTGCCGACATCCGTTTATTAGATGCTTACGTTTGGGCAAATTTTGACTTAAACGATGGCAACAACCCGCTGTCAATTCGCCTTGGTCAACAAGTAGTTAACTGGGGTGAGAGTACACTTATCTCTCATGGTATTAACGTAAACCCGGTCGATATTGACCGCTTAAAAGCGCCAGGTGCTGAGCTTAAAGAAGCATTTATTCCTGTAGGTATGCTTTGGGCGTCATTAGGGATCACTGAAAATATTACTTTAGAAGGTTTTTATCAGTACCAATGGCATGAAACACGCCTACCGGCTGCAGGTACTTATTTTTCTACCAATGACTTTGCAGCAGAAAACGGCTATCAGCAAAATGTACAGTTAGGTTTTACTTCAAACCCTGACATTGATATGGCCTTTTTAACCGACAGCCTTAATAACCTTTATACTAATTTTGCTCAGGTAGCCGCTGCACAGGGTATCGACCCAACAAGTGCTGAAGGCCAAGCCCTGCTTGCAAACATGTATTTAGCTCATCCAACTAAAGTTGCGCTTAAAGGTAAAGGCGATAACGGTAAAACAGAGCCAGATGACGGCGGCCAATATGGTTTACGTTTAGGTGTATTTTTACCAGAGTGGAACGACACAGAAGTGGCGTTATACCACGTTAACTACCATAGTCGACGTCCGCTAATTTCTGGTCGTGTATCTAACTTTTCTCAAGCTGCCATCGCACAAGATTTAGCGATGATTGCAACAACAGAAATTACAGATGACAACGTAGCAGATTTAGTTGCGTTTTCAAAAGCAGAAAATGATTACCCAGAAGATATTAAACTTTACGGTTTAAGCTTTAACACCACAATTGGTGAAACCGCGTTTGCTGGTGAGTTTGCATTTCGTAAAGATGAACCATTACAAATAGACGATGTAGAGCTACTTTATACCGCCATGCCTGAACAATTGGCGCTTGCTGGTATTCGCCCAGACTTTGCGGGTATTTCGCAAATGAGTTTTGGTGATGCGATTAGCTCTGTAGCGGCAGGTGAAGTTGCGCAAGGTTACATTGAACGCGACACATCACAGATTCAGTTTACTGCAACACATTTATTTGGCCCGTCATTAGGTGCTGATAGCTGGGCTGTAGTAGGTGAAGTAGGTGCTGTGAAAATTCATGATATGCCTGATTATGACGAAATGCGTTTAAATGTGTCGGGTACAGGTCGAAGCGGTGTGATCACAGGCCCAGGCACTACTGACTACACAACATTACAACTAGGCCTTTCTAATGGCCCAGAAGAAAAGTCGTTTGCAACGGCCTCATCTTGGGGTTACCGCTTAATAGCTAAAGGTGATTACTTTAACCTTTACAATGGTATTAACTTCTCTCCACGATTTGTATTTTCTCATGATGTAAACGGTAACACACCTGATCCTATGTTCTTGTTTATTGAAGACCGTAAATCGTTGGGTGTAACGATGAACTTTAATTACCAAAATGCATGGTCACTTGATGTGAGCTACAACTCATTTTGGGGTGGTGGCGATATCAATACTTTCTCAGATCGTGACTACGTTTCTTTCAATTTAAAATATTCAATTTAGGGGTAATATTAGTATGATTAAAAAACCTACCCTCATCGCTACCGCTTTGTGTAGCATGTTTTTAAGTTCAGCGGCAATGGCAAAAATGAGCGCTGAAGAAGTTGCACGTTTAGGACAAGACTTAACGCCATTTGGCGCAGAAAAAGCAGCCAATGCTGATGGGTCAATTCCAGCGTGGAATGGCGGTATTACATCTGCACCAGAAGGTTATGAACCAGGGATGCACCATTTAGACCCGTATTCTGCGGACAAAGTGTTGTTTACCATTGATAAAACAAACCTTGATAAGTACAAAGCTAATTTAAGCCCTGGTCAAATTGCTTTGTTTGAAGCATACCCAGATACGTTTAAAATGCCTGTTTATGAAACGCGCCGCTCTGCGTCTTACCCACAGTTTGTATACGATGCAACAAAAGAGTTTGCTGCAACGGCTGAGCTTATTGAAGGTGGCAACGGAATAAAAAATACCGCAATTGGTATTCCATTTCCTATTCCTAAATCTGGCTTAGAAGCTATTTGGAATCACTTATTACGCTATCGTGGACAATCAATAGAGCGTTTTGGTGGACAAGCTGCACCCACCGCATCGGGTTCGTACAATTATGTAGGCTTTGATGAACAACTATTGGTTAAATATTCAGATCCTAAAGCGACTCCTGCAGAGCTTCAAGACTCAAACATTTTGTTTAAATTTAAGCAAAAGGTGACAGAGCCAGCACGCCTTGCCGGTACAGCGCTACTTGTACACGAAACCATGGACCAAATTTTAACGCCTCGCCAAGCGTGGACATATAACTCAGGTCAGCGTCGTGTTCGTCGTGCACCAAATGTTGCATATGACGCTCCAGGTACAGCCGCAGATAGCTTACGTACTACCGATGATTTTGATATGTTTAATGGCTCACCTAACCGTTACAACTGGACGTTAAAAGGTAAGCAAGAGCTATATATTCCGTACAATAGCTACAAGTTACACAGTGATAAACTAGAGTACGATGATATTTTAAAACCAGGCCACATTAACCCAGAGCATACGCGTTATGAAAAGCACCGTGTATGGGTTGTTGAAGCTAACTTAAAAGATGATACACGCCATATTTATAAAAAACGCGTGTTTTATATTGATGAAGATAGCTGGCAAGTACAAGTGACCGATATTTATGATAATCGCGACCAGCTTTATCGTGTAGCAATGGCATATGGCTTAAACTACTACGAAGTACCTACGCAGTGGAGTACCTTAGAAGTGTATCATGATTTAAATTCGCGCCGTTACTTAGCTATTGGTTTAGATAACCAAGAAAAAATGTACGACTTTTCAGAGTCGTTTAACGATAACGAATTTACTTCAAGCGCTTTACGCCGTGAAGGTAGATAACAACGTAATATGCAGCTAACAGCCCGTTAGCTGCTTTTTTCTTTCTCATCGCGTTTGTCTATACGACACGCAGGATTTTCCTCAGCAAACAGACAAACAATTCTTCAGTTCAAGGCGATTAAAATTTATGAAGTATTTGGTATATGCCAGCCTGATCATAAGCGGTGCGAGTATTGCACAAGATGCACCTCAGTATGCTATTAGCGCAATCAACGCAAATAAAACCCTACTAACTGATATTACTAATACAGGTGCTGCTTTAGTGGCTGTAGGTAAGCACGGTACGGTAATAACAAGCAAAAACGCTGAGCAATGGCAGCAAGCGCAAAGCGTCCCTACACAGGTATTGCTAACGGCTGTCGATTTTTCTAATGAAACTCATGGGTGGGCGTGCGGGCACGATGCCACAATAATTAATACCACCGATGGTGGTTTAAATTGGCAATTACAACAAGCAAAGCCAGAGCTTGATAAGCCGTGTTTAGATATTTACTTTGAAGATGACTCAAATGGTTTTGCTGTTGGCGCTTATGGCATGTTTTATCAAACCAGTGATGGCGGCAAGCACTGGCATAAACGCTTTTTAGACTCTTTACTGTTTAGTGAAGACAGAGAGTATTTGAATGATTTAAAAGAAAATGATCCTCAAGGCTACGAGGCTGAAACAGCATCTATACTGCCTCATTTTAACCGTATTGAAAAAACAGACAGTGGTTTGATGTTAGTCGGTGAAATGGGGTTAATGGCCAAAAGCAGTGATAATGGCCAAACATGGCAACGCCTTGATGAAATTTACCCAGGTTCTTTTTTTGCGGTAGCATCAGATCCGCAGCAAGAGATTGTGGCAGGGCTCAGAGGAAATGTATTTGCTAAAAATAAAAATGAACAACAATGGCAGCATTTTGAAAATGTTAAAACGGCCACGGTTAATAACATTATAAATTATAATAATGAGCATTGGTTACTGCTGGCAAATAGTGGTGTGATCTTTCATTTAAAAGACGGCTTACTTACACATGAACAACGCCCCGATGGTAAAGCTATTCTTGATGGCGTAATAATTAATAATAAATTAGTCATGGCAACAGAAGATGGCATTAAAGTGAAGGAGTTGAACCCTTAATGCATACGTTTTTAGATTTTTTAGAAAAGGCGGTGTTTAGACACCGTACTATCATGTTGATCGCTTTTACGCTAATCACATGCTTTTTAGGCTATAAAGCCACTCATATTGAATTAGACGCCTCGTTTAACAAAAATATTCCGCTAAATCACGAATACATGAAAGTGTACACCAAACACGAAAAACAATTTGGTGGCGCAAATAGCATTTTAATTTCGGTGTGTGATGACAGTGGCAATATTTTTAACCCCGAATTTTTCACCCAGTTAAAAGCAGTACACGATCAACTGTATTTTATTCCTGGTGTAAACCGCCCATTAGTTAACTCTATTTTTGCGCCCAGTGCGCGCTTTGTCGAAGTGGTTGAAGATGGTTTTGCTGGCGGCCCGATTATTCCTGCAAACTTTAAAGCTGACCAAAAAGGTTTAGCGGTAGTTAAAGAAAACATTGAAAAAGCAAAAGTAGTAGGGCGAATGATTGCCAGCGATTACTCATGTGCCATGGTGACCGCGCAACTACTAGAAACCGACCCGCAAACTCAGCAAAAGCTAGATACACTCGCATTTGCAGATAAGTTAGAAACGCAAGTAAGAAAACCTTTAAGTACAGATAAAGTCAGTATTCATATTATTGGATTTGCCAAAATGGCCGGCGATATCGCTCAAGGGGCAAAAGGCGTTGTGCTATTTTTTGCTATTGCCATAGGTTTTACCTTTATTATGGTATGGCTATTTTGTGGCAGTTTAAAGCTCACCATTTTACCTATAGCGTGTTCAATTATTGCCGTAATCTGGCAAATGGGTTTATTGTCGAGTCTAGGTTTTGGTCTCGACCCTATGTCTATATTGGTGCCGTTTTTAGTATTTGCGATTGGTGTAAGCCACGGCGTGCAGATGATCAACGCCATTGGTAAAAAAGTAGGTGAGGGCAAAAGTACCCGCATTTGTTGTCAATCAAGCTTTAGAGCATTACTTGTACCTGGTGGTATAGCGCTGCTTTCAGACACGGTGGGCTTTTTAACCCTGCTGACTATTGATATAGGTATTATTCGTGAACTTGCAATCACAGCAAGTTTAGGTGTTGCGGTTATTATATTTACTAATTTAATTTTATTACCAGTGTGGGCCTCGTATATGAATTTTGCCAACACTGTGCATATTCAATCAGGCGATGCGCAAAAGCCAAATATGCTAGATGCGATACGCGATTTATTAGTAAAAGCCACAGACCCTAAAACCGCAAAAATGATTATTGGTTTTACGCTGGTGTTATTTGCCTTAGGTTACTGGCAAGCAGATAAAATGCGAATTGGTGATTTACATGCAGGTGCGCCTTCGCTGCATCAAGATGCGCGCTACAATCAAGATACTTTTTTAATATCGGACAAATACACTATTTCGTCGGATATTTTAAAAGTGATTGTTGAGGCTTACCCAGCGGCGTGTACAGAGCACGATGTGATGGCGCGCATTAGCCGTTTTCAGTACAAGGTAGAAAACGTGCCAGGCGTACAATCGGCGGTTAGTTTAAGCTCTGTGGCGCAGTCGGTTAACGCAGGTTACAACGAAGGTAACTTAAAATGGCAAAGCTTACCGCGTAATTCAGCCAGTTTAGTGCAATCAACAGCCCGGGTAGAAACAAGCACAGGGTTACTCAATGGTGATTGTTCAGTCATGCCGGTGATTATATTTTTAGATGATCACAAAGCAAATACAATCGATACCGTTATTCAACGTGTTAAGCAATTTGCACAAGAAGAAGGCACAGACAAGTTAGCCTTTAAGTTAGCGTCTGGGCCTGTAGGGGTGATGGCGGCAACAAACGAGTCTGTTTCTGCGGCGCAAATTCCGATGATGCTATACGTTTACGGCGCAGTTATTATTTTGTGTTTGTTAAGCTTTAAGAGCGTAAAAGCGACAATCGCAGTGGTATTACCTCTGTATATTGTATCAACTCTTGCACAAGCACTTATGGTGCAATTAGAAATTGGCTTAACGGTATCTACTTTACCTGTTATAGCCTTAGGTGTAGGTATTGGTGTGGATTACGGTATTTATATACTTTCTTCAATGATGGGCCAACTTAAGCAAAACGTACCGCTGAGCGTGGCGTACCGTAATGCCCTTGTTGAGCGTGGCAGTGCTGTATTGTTTACCGGTATTACCCTTGCGATAGGTGTGAGTACGTGGATATTCTCTGATCTTAAGTTTCAAGTAGATATGGGAATACTGCTTACCTTCATGTTTTTAGTAAATATGTTAGGTGCGGTACTGCTATTACCCGCAATTGGTAGTCTGCTGTGGACCGACCAGAAAAAATAAAGTGAATAATTGTGCTCCTAAATGACCTGTAATGGTCATTTATATCTATATTTTGTGAATAGATGACCAAATAGCTGAAATGCTTAAAATGTTTTCATCGAAAAGGCTGTTTATTAGCGCTAAAAGGGTTAGAATTTAACTGACTCCACGCTAATAAATGGCTGTACAAATATTCTGCTTAACTAAAAGCAGTAATAGATTAAGGAACATACAATGACACGAAATGAAGGCCAAGCCTCGGTTATCCTAGATAATGTCTGTAAGCTTATCCAGAAAAAAGTTCACGCTGATAATGTGTTACTCGTTGAGAAATTCGCCAAAGCCTTGTACAGCAATATGTCTAAAGAGGATTTGGCAAATCGCAATGATAGTGACCTATACGGTGCTGCACTCAGCCTTTGGAATGCACTAGAAAAAAACACCACGGACGACGCAGTAATTCGCGTTTTCAACCCTGAAGTAGCAAAAGATGGCTGGCAGTCATCACATACAATTGTAGAAATTATTGCTAAAGATATGCCATTTTTAGTAGATTCTGTTCGTATGGCTATGACCCGTGAAAATATAGCTTCTCACTTATTACTTCACTGCCCACTAAAAATTCAGCGTGACAATAACGCTAAAATTTCTGGTTTATCAAATTTAAAAGCAGAGCAAGAATCGAGCTCTACTAAAACAGTGTTCTTTATTGAGATTGACCGCCAAACCGATGCATCTGTTATTGCGTCTTTCAAAAAAGAGCTCGAATCAGTATTGGTTGATGTTTCTATTGCGGTAGATGATTGGCAGCCAATTCGCGAAAAATTAGTCTCTGTTACTAAAGAAGTACCAAAACGTAAGCACAATAAAAATAAAAACGAAGTATCTGAAGCCGTAGAGTTTTTAGATTGGCTGGCTAAAGATAACTTTACTTTAATGGGCTATCGCGAGTACGAGCTTACCCCTGTACAAGGTGATTACCAGTTAAAAGGTAAAATGGACACAAGCCTCGGCCTGATGAAAAATTCAACCGATGAGCACACACGTTTATTATCTGAATTACCAGAATTTGCTCGCCAAGAAGCCCTTAGTAGTAACTTATTAGTATTAACAAAAACGAACTCTGTATCGCGTGTTCATCGCCCAGCCTACATAGATTACGTTGGTATTAAACGCTTTGATGATGAAGGCAATGTGGTTGGTGAAGACCGTTTTATCGGCCTATTTTCATCAAGCTTTTACAACAACAGCGCAGCAGATGTGCCTGTTCTAAAAACTAAAATTAACCGTATTATGGATATGTGTGACTTTGCAAAAGGTACCCATGCATACAAAGCGGTACTTAATATTTTAGAAACGTACCCACGTGATGAATTAGTTCAAGCTCGCGAGAGCGAGTTACTCGAAGTAGCAATGGGTGTTTTACAAATTCAAGAGCGTGACATGTGTCGCTTGTTTGTTCGTAAAGACGCCTACGGACGTTTCTTCTCTTGTATGGTGTACGTCCCGCGTGAGCGATATAACACAGCGCTGCGCCGAGAAACACAAGACATTTTAGCTAACGCCTTTAATTCTGACGAAAAAGTCGAATTTACTACCTATTTCTCTGAGTCAACACTGGCGCGTACACATTACACCGTTCGTGTGACCGATAACAATATCGAATATAACGTGAAAGACATCGAAAACAACCTAGTAGAAGCTGCTCGTACATGGGAAGATAAATTACAATCTGCACTGTTAGAGTCAGCAGGGGAAGCCCGCGGTAATGAGCTAAATCGTAAATATTGCAACGCGTTTGCACGCTCGTACAAAGATGAAGTACTACCGAGTGCTGCGGTTGTAGATATTGAAAAGCTAGAATTGTTAAACGACGAGAACAAGCTAGAAATGTTGTTCTACCGTCCGCAAGAAGAAGCTAACAGCAATATTGTACGCCTAAGCTTGTTCCATAAAGATGAGCCCATTCACTTATCTGATGTTATGCCAATGCTAGAAAACTTTGGTTTACGCGTTGTAGGTGAAACGCCATATTCTGTTAAAACAAGTGATGGTCGTATCAATTGGATCATGGACTTCTCTATGCTGATTGACAGCAAAGGAATGGCCGACTTTGATAAGATTTCTGCTCGTTTTCGCGCTGCATTAACTAATGTATGGGGCAACCGCCTTGAAAACGACGGCTTTAACCGCTTAGTATTAATGGGTGGTTTAACAGGTCGTGAAGCCTCTATATTACGTGCCTATGCAAAATACATGCGCCAAATTGGGGTTACTTTCTCACAGACCTACATTGAGAGCACGTTTGCAAACTACCCGCATATTGCTGCGCAAATAGTTAACTTATTTGCTAAAAAATTCTCAGTAAAAAGCCCTGCAAGCCCTAAAACACTTGAGAAATTAAGTGCACAAATTTACTTAGAGCTTGAAAACGTAGCGAACCTTGATGATGACCGTATTATACGTTTATATGTAGATATGATTGTCGCAACACTGCGAACTAACTACTTCCAAAAAGATGAAACAGGTCAGTTTAAATCTTACGTGTCGTTTAAAGTACAGCCTAGCTTAATTCCTGATATGCCGCTTCCGCTGCCAGCATTTGAGATTTTTGTATACTCTCCGCGTGTAGAAGGTGTGCATTTACGTGGTGGTAAAGTTGCTCGTGGTGGCCTTCGTTGGTCAGACCGTCGTGAAGATTTCCGTACTGAGGTACTGGGCTTAGTAAAAGCACAACAAGTTAAAAACACCGTAATTGTTCCGGTAGGTTCTAAAGGTGGTTTTGTATGTAAGCAGCTACCGAGTGAACGCGAAGCCTTTATTAAAGAAGGTCAAGAGTGTTACAAAATTTTCATCCGTGGTTTATTAGACATTACCGATAACATTGAGCGTGGTGAAATTGTACCGCCAGCTAATGTAACGCGTCACGATGAAGACGACCCATACCTAGTAGTAGCAGCCGATAAAGGCACAGCTACTTTCTCTGATATTGCTAACGGTATTGCTAACGAATACAACTTCTGGCTAGGTGATGCGTTTGCATCAGGTGGTTCAGTAGGGTATGACCATAAGAAAATGGGCATAACAGCAAAAGGTGCATGGGAGTCTGTTAAACGTCATTTCCGTGAAATGGATATTGACTGTCAAACTACCGATTTCACAGTGGTTGCTATTGGTGATATGGCCGGCGACGTGTTTGGTAACGGCATGTTATTGTCTAAGCACATTCGCTTACAAGTCGCGTTTAACCATATGCACATATTTGTAGACCCTACACCAGATGCAGCGACCTCTTACCCAGAGCGTGAGCGCTTGTTTAACCTGCCTCGTTCATCATGGGAAGATTACAATAAAGATCTGATTTCAGCGGGTGGTGGGATTTTCTCGCGCGCAGCTAAATCGATTTCTTTAAGCCCAGAAATGAAAAAAATGCTTGGCACTAAAAAAGCAAGCATGACACCGAATGAGTTAATCAAAGCCTCATTAATGATGGAATTTGATTTACTATGGAACGGTGGTATTGGTACTTACATTAAAAACAGCCACGAAACAGACGCTGATGTAGGGGATCGTGCAAACGATGCGCTGCGCATAAACGGTAAAGACCTAGGCGCTAAAATATTAGGTGAGGGGGGTAACTTAGGTGCAACCCAATTAGGGCGTATCGAATTTGCTGCCAAAGGCGGGCGTGTAAATACCGACTTTATTGATAACGTAGGCGGTGTTGCGTGTTCAGATAACGAAGTAAATATTAAAATTTTACTTAACGGCTTAGTTTCAGAAGGGGATTTAACACGTAAACAACGTGATGAGTTACTTTACTCTATGACCGACGAAGTGTCTGAGCTTGTACTTAAAGATTGTTACCGTCAAACACATACATTGTCGATTACACAGTCTAAAGGTGCATCAACTCTTAAAGAGAAGATCCGCTTTATTCATGCCCTTGAAAAAGAAGGCAAGCTAAACCGTGCAATCGAGTTTTTACCAACTGATGAAGAGTTGGCAGAGCGCGCTGCAGCAGGTAAAGACCTAACACGTCCAGAGCTTTCAGTATTAGTTTCGTACGCTAAAATGGTGCTTAAAGAGTCGTTAGTAACAGATGAAATTACTGAAAACCCGTACTACCGACAGCTACTAGTTAAGTCTTTCCCGCGTCCACTGCGTGAAAAATTTAATGACGCGATGGATAATCACCCACTGCGCAAAGAAATTATTGCAACAAAACTGGCGAACAATATCGTTAATGACATGGGCTTAAACTTCATGGTACGCATGAACGAAGAGACCGGTGCTAACGAAGCTGAAATCGCAATGTGCTATTCAATTGCGAGTGAGATTTTTGAAATGCGTGAAACCTGGTCATCAATCAGCGCGCTAGATAATAAAATCCCAGCAGCAGTTCAAACCGAAATGCTGTACCAATTACGTCGTACTGTTCGCCGTGCAACACGCTGGTTCTTACGTCATCGTAATAAGTCACAAACAATTGAACAAGCTATCGAGTTCTTTGCACCAACGTTTAAAGATTTAAGCGAAAACTTAAATACGTACATGCAAGACAAAGAACACGAATGTTTAACTGGCAAAGCAAATGAGCTAGTTGAAAAAGGTGTACCTAAGCAAATTGCTAAGCGTATTATTGACCTTTCTAGCCTGTTCTCTGTAATGGATATTGCTGAAATAGCGCATAATTCAGGCCGCAGTGTGGCGATGGTATCTAATACCTACTTTAAACTTGGCTCGCGTATGGGCTTACACTGGTTCTTAGATCAAATTACTAACCAGCCTGTTTCTAATCATTGGCAAGCACTTGCCCGTGCGTCGTATCGTGAAGAGCTTGATTGGCAACAACGTACGCTTTCTCATGTTGTGCTAAACAGCTTTGAAGGTGACGAAAACGATGTTGATAATCAAATCGATCAGTGGATGGCCAGCCAAGATCTGCTGCTACAGCGTTGGAAGCAAATGTTAGCTGAATTTAAAACCTCGCAAAGTCACGACTTTGCTAAGTTCTCAGTTGCACTGCGCGAATTAATGTTGTTAAGCCATAACTGTGATACATCAGGAAAATAATTTAGCTTTAATTGGTTATTTATTCAGTAAATAATCAGTTAATTGTTAAAATTGTTATACAATACCTCAGCCTAGTCTGAGGTATTTTTTTGTCTGTAATTTAAAGAGGAACAATTCATGTTTTACGATTTAGCCCGCCGTTTTATGTTCACCCGAGATGCTGAATGGGCACATGAGTTTGCGCTTAATAATTTACGCCGTTTTGCACACACCCCTTTAAACGCAGCTTGGTCACAACAACTACAAAACAAACCCGTTAATTTTTTAGGCCTTGAGTTTAAAAACCCTGTGGGTTTGGCTGCAGGTTTAGATAAAAACGCTGAGTGTATTGATGCCTTTAGCCAAATGGGCTTTGGTTTTGTAGAAGTTGGCACAGTTACCCCGCGCCCGCAAGCAGGTAATGATAAGCCGCGCATTTTTAGATTACCGCAGTCAAATGCCATTATTAACCGAATGGGCTTTAATAATAAAGGGGTCGATAATTTAGTTAATAACGTAAAAAATGCCAAGTACACCGGTATTTTAGGTATTAATATTGGTAAAAATAAAGATACCCCAAATGAGCAAGGTAAAGACGATTACATTCATTGTATGCGTAAAGTGTTTGAGCATGCTTCGTATATTACGGTCAATATTTCATCTCCAAATACCCCAGGGCTGCGCGATTTACAATATGGCGCCGCGTTAGATGATTTACTGCAAAGTTTAAAGAATGAACAGCTTGATTTAATTGCCAAGCATAATAAGCAAGTACCTATGCTGGTTAAAATAGCGCCAGATCTTGATCAAATCCAAATTGAGCAGGTTAGCGAGTCACTATTAACGAATCAAATTGATGGCGTAATCGCAACAAATACTACGCTTGAACGTAGTGCAGTAATGGGTCAGCAATACGCCGATGAGGCGGGTGGTTTATCTGGCAGCCCTGTAAGAGAGCGCTCTACACACGTTGTTAGTGAACTTAAACGTTTAACACAAGGTAAATTACCAATTATTGGTGTAGGCGGTATTGATGATGCGCAATCTGCTCAAGAAAAGCTAAATGCAGGCGCAAATTTAGTGCAGGTTTATACTGGGTTCATCTACAAAGGGCCACAATTGGTAAAATCGATCGTTGATTCCTTATAAGGATCAGTTATGTAAGCTTTTGATCGTTCAATAAATGTTCTAAACAAATGTTTTAAAAATGGTCAAAAGCCGTTATAATCTAATATTAATGTCTTAATTAAAAATAAATTTTTAAACAAGGAGGAGGCAAATGTTACAAGCAACAAAACAATGGCAGTGGATTGCATGTGCAAATAAAAACCGCTTACTACTTGATTTAAATGACGATATGCAACTATGCACACCGTATAAATTAAGACAACTCACCGACTGTGTATTTGAAAACCCGCGTTTTAGCTTAGAAGATGCTGCTTTTTATGAACAGGTATATAACTACTTAGATGGTTTTGAGCTGTATAAGCCTGCACAAATTTGCCAAATTGCGCTCAATGCCACCGCTGTAAAATTTCATTTAAAACCGGTACTGGCTAAAAGTTGGTTTTTTGAAGAGTACACAGGCACCCAGCCAAGTACAGAAGCCATCGTTAAACTTACCTCAAAAGCACAAACCGGTGAGTTTTTAATTGTTGAACATTGCCCTGATGCTTCAATTTGCTTAAACCTTAACGAAACATTCAAACTTGATGATAATTTGTCTCTTGAACAGTTTGAAGTTATCCGCGTTTTAAACAATCGTGTTCACCCTCTATTACTTGAGCAATATCACACTAAATCAGCTTAGCAAATTTACAAATCGAGCTGCGTTTATCAAGTGTTTGTCAGCCAACCTATGTTATAATCCTGCGCAATTAGCTATTAAGGGTTATTACTTTGCAATTTATCGCACTTACTTCTATCGGAATCGAAAATTTACTTGTTGATGAACTAACAGAATTAGGCGCCGTCGTGTCTAAACAAACTGTGGGTTCTGTTCGCTTTGAGGCAGATTCAACATTGGCGCAAAAGGTTTGTCTATCAACTCGTTATGCAACACGTGTGCTGATGCTTATTGAAGAAAAAGAAGGCGTTAATGATAAAGATAGCCTGTATAAATTTGCTCGTTTTCAGCCATGGCAAGAATGGTTTGGCCCTACACAAACATTTGCCGTTGATTTTAATGGTACCAACGACTCTTTAAAAAATACCCAGTTTTCAGGCTTGGTAATTAAAGATGCTATTGTTGACTACTTTAACGATTTATACGAACAGCGCCCAAATGTAGATAAGCAAGATGCCAATGTGCGTGTTGTGGCGCGTTTAAACCGCCATGGTGTGGCATTGTACATTGATTACTCGGGTCCTCGTTTATCTGAGCGCGGTTATCGCCAAGGCCAAGGTAAAGCCCCTATTAAAGAGCACTTAGCGGCCGCGATTATTAAACGCAGTGGTTGGCTTGAAAATGTAAATCAACCTTTATTTGACCCATGTTGTGGTGCCGGCACTATTTTAATAGAAGCGGCGGGCATGGCGCGTAACGAAGCACCTGGTTTATTTAGAGAAGGGTTTGCTTTTGAGCGTTTACCTAGTTTTAGAGCGGCCAAATTTAAGCAACTGCGTGAAGAATTAATTGAGCAAATTACCGATCCTAAATTGTGGTTAATTGGCCACGATTACGATGCGCAAGTTCTTGATAAAGCCATTGCCAATGCCGAGCGAGCAGAGCTGGGTAATGTTATTAAGTTTAAGCAAAGTGATGCAACTAAGCTTACCTCTGTAGCTAAATTACCCGGGGTGGTTATTTCTAACTTACCGTACGGCGAACGTATTGGCTCTATGGCTGAGCTGGTAAATCTACACCGCAGCATGGGCGTGGGTTTTAAAAAGCACTTTAATCATTGGAAGCTTGCGTTACTAGGCATGGATGAAAGCCTATTTAAGCTGTTAAAACTGGTTAAACAAAAGCGTTATAAATTTAAAAACGGCCCATTAGATGTAGAGCTAAATTTATACCAGTTAGATGATAAACAGGTAAGCCTGACAAGCGATGACAAACCGGCTCTTAATTTTGAAGGCTCAATGTCGTTTGCTAATCGTTTGAAAAAGAACAAACAGGGCCTGAAAAATTGGCTTAAACAAAACGAAGTACAAGCTTATCGCGTATACGATGCTGATATTCCTGAGTACAATGTAGCGGTTGATATTTACGGCGACTCTGCTGTTATTTTTGAATACGCAGCACCTAAAGAAATTGACGAAAAAACTTCTGAAAAGCGTCTTCAAGACGTGATTAGCTTAACTGCACAGCAGCTAAGCATAGCGCCTGAAAACATTGCCGTTAAAGTGCGTAAAAAACAAAAAGGGGAAGAGCAGTACACCCCAATGGCTAAACAAAACCGCACTATGGTGGTGGAAGAATTTGGCGCTAAGTTTAAAGTAAACTTGTTTGATTACCTCGATACAGGGCTGTTTTTAGATCATCGTTTAGCACGTCGTTATATTCAGCAAAATGCAAAAGACAAACGCTTTTTAAACTTATTTGCCTACACAGGTACAGCCTCTGTGCACGCGGCATTAGGGGGGGCAAAAGCAATTACCACCGTTGATTTATCAAAAACCTACCTTAAGTGGGGCCAAGATAACTTTGCGTTAAATGATATTAGCAATACTCGCTACCGTTTTGAGCAAGCTGATTGTTTAAAATGGCTAGAATACGCACAAGGCCAATACGATTTAATCTTTTTAGACCCGCCTACGTTTTCTAATTCTAAACGAATGAAAGACGCGTTTGATGTGCAAACCGATCATATAAAATTACTTACTTGGGTTAAAAAAATCTTGAGTCCGTCGGGTACATTAATTTTTTCTAATAACAAACGTGGTTTTGTAATGGATGAAGTAGGTTTAATGGGCTTAGGCTTAAAAGCTGAAAATATTTCAGAAAAAACGTTATCACCTGATTTCAAACGTAATAAAAAAATACACAACAGTTGGTTAATTACCCATGGCTAATTATGTTTTATACCACACCGATGGCTGTCATTTATGTGAGCAAGCCGAGCAGGTTTTATTATCGGTTTTGGATAAAAATAGTGAGTTTAAATTAATTGATATACTCACTGATGAGCAGCTAATAGCGCGTTTTCAGTTAAGTATTCCCGTATTTGAGAGCAAAAGCGGCCACCATTTGTATTGGCCGTTTGATGCACAAACAGTGCATGAATTTTTAGCGCAAGAATAAAAGAGCAGTATTTATGGATTTAATTAGAATACAAAAAGCGCAGTTAGCTTATGGTACGCACCCATTACTTGATGATGCTGATGCAGTGATAGAAAGCGGTGAGCGCGTCTGTATTGTAGGGCGAAATGGGGCGGGTAAATCTACACTTTTAAAAGTACTAGATGGCCAAGTTATTTTAGATGATGGTGAAATTAACCAGCTTGGCGGGATCAAAATATCTCGCTTAGAGCAAGATCCTCCTAAAGGAGCAAATGGCTCAGTATTCGACTATGTAGCACAGGGTATGCCTGATATTGCTAATTTGCTGATTGATTATCATCATGTAAGCACACAGTTACAAACCGATTGTACCGACAAACTGCTAAATAAGCTTGAGCGTTTATCTAACGATTTAGAAGCGTGTGACGGTTGGCGTTTTGATTCGCGTATTCAATTAGTACTCACGCGTTTAGAGCTTAGCCCTGATGCTAAGTTAGAATCGCTCTCAGGTGGTTGGTTGCGTAAAGTTGCCTTAGCACGTGCACTTGTGAGTGAGCCTGACTTATTGTTACTTGATGAGCCAACAAACCATTTAGACGTAGACAGTGTTAAATGGCTAGAGCAGTTTTTAAAAGAATTTAAAGGCGGTATTGTATTTATATCTCATGACCGTGCTTTTATCCGTGCTGTTGCAACGCGTATTTTAGATCTAGACCGCGGTAAACTTATCTCTTACCCTGGTGATTACGCGACCTACCTTGAACAAAAAGCGCATGACTTAAAAGTAGAAGAATCACAAAATGCACTCTTTGATAAGCGTTTAGCAGAGGAAGAAGCCTGGATACGCCAAGGTGTTAAAGCACGTCGTACCCGCAACGAAGGCCGTGTACGTGAACTTAAACAGCTACGTGTTGAGCGCAAAGCCCGTGTAGAGCAAGTAGGTAAAACCGATTTTAATATTGAAACGGCTGACAGATCGGGCAAGCTAGTGTTTGAGGCAAAACACCTTAGCCATGCATTTAAAGATAAAGTGATTGCTAATGATTTTTCTACCCTTGTTATGCGCGGAGACCGCATTGGCTTAGTAGGCCCAAATGGTATTGGTAAAACTACCTTACTTAAACTGTTGTTTGGTGATTTAGAAGCCGATAGCGGCCATGTTAAACAAGGCGTTAATTTAGAATTTGCTTACTTTGACCAATATAGGCAAAAGCTTGATGAAGAGGCCACTGTTCAAGATAACGTTGCCGAGGGTAAACAAGAGGTAATGATGGGCGGGCGTTCTCGTCATGTACTTGGTTACCTGCAAGACTTTTTGTTTCCACCGGCACGTGCGCGTACACCTGTAAAAGCACTCTCTGGTGGTGAGAAAAACAGGCTTTTACTTGCAAAATTATTTTTGAAACCCTCAAATATTTTAGTACTCGATGAGCCAACTAATGACTTGGATATTGAAACATTAGAGTTACTCGAAGAAATTATTAATCAGTATCAGGGTACTGTGCTTATAGTAAGCCATGACCGTGAATTTATTGATAATACGTGTAGTAGTGTATGGGCGTTTGAAGGTGATGGCAAAATAACCGATATGGTAGGGGGTTACACCGATTACCAAGCTTATTTAAGCTATTTAGCCGAGCAGGAAAAACAGCAACAAGCACCAAAAAAAGACGTTAAACCTGCGCCTGTAGCCGCGACAAAGCCTGAAAACAAAAGCACTAAGCTTTCTTACAAATTAAAACTTGAATTAGAGCAACTACCCAATAAAATGGAACAACTTGAAGCCGCTGTAGAAGCGCAGCAAGCTGTAGTGAGCGATCCTGACTTTTTCAAACAAGATAGCGACGTAACCACTAATGCATTGAACCATTTAGCAAAACTTGAGTCTGACCTTGAAGCCGCGTTTGAGCGCTGGGAAGAACTTGAAGAATTACAGAATCAGTAGTAAGGATTAAAATGAAATATAAATTACTCGCTGCCAGTATTTTAGCGACATTGAGTACATCTGCATTAAGTGCAACCTATGAATTAACAGAACTAGGTACTCTTGACGGCGCTAAACATTCTTACGTGACTGACGTAAGCGAAAGCGGGCACATTATTGGTACTGCCAACGGATTGTATAATTTACCAATCGATATTAGCTATATCGACTTTACCGAAAGCGTTATTGAAAATGCGTACGATAGTGAAGAGTACAACTTTGAGCTAAGTGATAAAGAAATTACTTTTACACTTGATGATATAGAAAATAACGATGCGGTTTTTAATAACGCCGATGCGCATTCATTTATGGTTAGCTTTTTAGCTGGCAGACCAACGGATTACGAGTACCAAAAGTTAAGCTCGGTAGTTGGTATTAAGTTTGACGATGGCATAGTGACTGAGCAAATACTGTTTGATGAAGAGTCGGTAGATTACGATGGTTTAACGCGTTCGGTTAGTAACTTTTATAATGCGGTAAGCGAAGATGGCGTGAGCGTTGGTTGGAGTGCAGCTCCATATGATAAAGTTTTATTTACGCCAGATGATGAAGATGAAGAAGAAACATGGTTTACCCATGACTTTATTGAGCGCGGAATAGTTATTTCTGAAGATGGAACGCAAAAGGTTGAGTTAGTTCCAGACTTTGACGATTACGGCGGTACTAGCCGAGCTAACGATATTGTTAAAACAAATGACGGATACACTGTCGTTGGTTATGTTTCAACAGGTATTCCTGAAGACAGACTTGATAATATTGAAGATAACTGTGATAACGAAGACGAGCCAACCAATACCTGTGTGGAATTATTAAATTCAAGTGTAACCACTGGCGTATTTGATGAGCGCGCGGTAAAATGGGAGCTTGATGAAGCATTTAATATCACTTCTACTGAAATACTAGGCCTTGCCTTAACGCCAGAAGAAGATGATGACTTTGCATTTACAAGTACCGCTCTTGCACTAAATAATAATGGCACAGTGGTGGGCTCTTCAAATGCTCGTTACTATAAAAATGACGACACTATTTTAACAATGCCTGTTTATTTTAAAAATGGTGACGTGTTTAATTTTATAGACCAAGAAGATGATTGGCTTTCTGGCAAAGCGCTTGCTGTCAATGACAACGATGTAATTGTTGGTTATGCATCAAAGCGTATTGAAACCACGATCCGTGATCAGTTTTTCTATCATGATATAAGTACTGGCAATACCGTTTTCCCTACCGGTTACTTTAATAGCTCAAGCGCTTATGGTAATGATATTAATAACCAAGGTTATGTTGTTGGTGAAGGCGAGGTAGGTACATCTGAAAACAGCCGTCGTAAAGAAGCGTTTATATATAAAATTGGTGACGATAAAATTACCAATTTAAACGATTTACTACCTTGTTATGAAACAGATGGTGAAACAGACTACGCCTACACAATGGCTGAAGCGAAAGTCATTAATGAAGACAATGAGATTTTTGGTGTAGCTACCAAAACCGTTGAAAAGCGCGATACCTTTGGTAATGTAGAAACCGATATTGAAGGTAATATTGAGTACGAAAGTGTTGCTGTTGCAGTAAAACTAACACCTATTGATGGTGAAGTAGAAGACTGTACACCTATAGAAGAAGAGCTTTATGAAAGAAGCTCAGCAAGCTTCCCTTGGTACACACTGTTATTATTGCCGCTAGTGGGCTTACGCAGAGTATTTAGATTTTAAGCTTTACGCTATTCATAAAAAACCAACTTATAAAAGTTGGTTTTTTTTCGTCTATAATAAAGTGCTTGGCGTTAATTAGTTATCTCAATTTGCTTCATTAAGTCATTCTATTTACGCACTTGAATAGTTGGCTTTATTACGTATTGGTATTTCGCGCTAACCAGGCTTTGCGCACAGAGCGTCGCCAAATAATATCAATACCTAAATAAGCAATAATAGCGGCAACAGAAGCGCACACCAGTGAGCCAATTAAAAATGCAGGACCGATGGTAGAAATGCTTTCTAAGAACCATGCCCAACTGGCTTCAAATGCAAAATGCTGCTCTGGTTGATTTAAAACAAGCGTACCTACAAGGTATGAGCCGTAAAATATTGGCGGCATAGTCAGTGGGTTGGTAAGCCACACCAATGCAACAGAAATAGGTAAGTTAACTCTAAATACAATAGCTGCCGCAGCGGCTAAAACCATTTGAAAAGGAACAGGGATGAACGCAAAAAATAAACCAACTGCAAATGCGCCCCTTGCAGAGCGTCTGTTTAAATGCCATAGGTTGGCGTCTTGTAATAGGCGGCCGAATATTCTAAGTGTTTTATGATGCCTAATTTTATTAGGATCAGGTAAAAATCGTTGGATCGTTTTCTTAGGCATTTCAAGCAACCATTTACTTCAGTGTGGATTAGTCTTGGATTTGTAATAGGTTGTATTTCAACCGTATTTTATTATCAAACCCATGAATTTACAGTCATCACAATATCTGTCCTTATTGCGAGCGCCTATTTTAAGCCGTTTTTGAATGTTTTGTTAGGGTTTATTTTAGCTATTTGCTGCATTATTGTGCACTTTTACCTGTTTTATAGCTATACATTGCCAAATGATGAAAATAACTATGCTTACCCTGCCACAATTCTCGTTGATGAGGTTATCTCTGCAAAGCAACCACAGTATATAAAAGCAACGTTATTAAAGTTAAATGGGGATGAAATACACAAATTTAAAGCACCTAAAGCCATGTTAAGTGTCGATTCTGCACAGCTTATTAAGCAGGGCGATACTTTTGAGGCAATAATAGCGCTGAAAAAATTCAGAACAATTAAAAATATCGGTGTGTTTGATAATAATGTGCATGCCTTTAAACAACGCATACTATTTAAAGGCAAAGTACTTAATAAGCAATTGCGCATTACTAACGCGGCTTCACCTTCAATAATTTATAAATACAGAGCCTTTTTAAAACACACTTATCAAAAAACAACGCTTAATTGGCTTTATTATGCATTGCTTAGTGGTGATAAATCGCTGATGTCGTTTGAAAATAAACAAACAATGCAAAGTTTAGGGCTCAGCCATTTATTAGCCATTTCAGGGTTGCACATAGGGCTTATATACAGCTGTTTTTATTTACTGAGTAAGTACACAGCATACATCTTTAAAATTAATGTATTGCAGTCTATTAATTTAACTATTATTTATAGTTTTATCGGCTGGTTAGCGGCATTTATATATGTTTATTTAAGTGAATTTTTACTCTCAGCGACTCGCGCATTTATTATGTTAAGTTGCGTATTAGGTCTTTACTTTATTGCCAAACAGCCACTGCGCTGGCGAAGCATTCTATATGCTTTAGTCGCTGTATTACTCATCAATCCTTTTAATGTTTTAAACCCAGGTTTATATTTTTCTTTTATTGCGGTTGCAATTATTTTCATTGTTATAAAGCACCTTCCTAAAACTAAATATAGTTGGCTTAGCGTGTTTATAGCGCTGTGTATTATTCAGCTTGCTTTATTTATTGGGCTTTTGCCTATTACCCTTATTTATTTTTATGGGGTAAGTATTGCTGGGTTGGTTATTAATTTATTGGCAATTCCATTATTAAGCGTGGCAATCATGCCACTTTTGCTGCTATTTACGATAATAAGTGCTGTGGCAGATATAACGTCCGTCATTTTATTATTCGATAGTGTACTTATAACATTGTTTAATTATATGGATGCAATCCCTTGGCATTACAGATGGTTAGATATAGCTAAACCGCCTACATTGTACTTAGTTGCAGCTTATCTATGCATATTAATCGCCTGGTTTAGCCCCTTTAAACGTTTAGCACTCATTCCTCTATGCGTTACATTAATAGATTATCTGTATTTACCAAAGCCTCTTTGGCAATTGCATGTGTTTGATGTTGGGCACGGATTAATGACGTTACTCGAAAAAGACAATCAAGCGCTGGTTTACGATTTTGGCCCGAGTTATTTTAACCGTTTTAGCCGTACATACAGTGTGTTAATTCCTTATTTGAAAACACATAACTTAACCGTTAGTGATGCAATAATAAGCCATCAAGACAACGACCATGCAGGGGGCGCAGCACATTTTATTAATGCAGGATTTGGTGAAAGTTTTAAGCGTTTTCACCCACACGGCACAACCACACAGTGTATGTCTTTAGATTATAACTTTAATGGATTGCGCATTAGCAGCTTTGCTGATAGCACATTTAATAACGAAAACGATAATTCGTGTGTGCTTTTAATCAAATCACCCCAACTTACTATGTTATTAACGGGTGATATTTCTAAAGCACGTGAGCTGAGCCTTATTAAAACTCACTCATTACAAGCCGATGTGATTTTAAGCCCTCATCATGGCAGCGATACGTCTTCAAGCACGGAATTTATCAACCATGTAAATCCGCATACGGTTATTCACTCAACAGCTTTTCAAGGCCAATGGCAATTTCCCAGTGAAAAAGTGGTTTCGCGCTACAAAGCTATAAATGCTAAACAATATGTTACGGCACTTGATGGGCAAATTACGGTAAGTATTTATCAAGATAGCTTTAAAGTGACAACGGCGCGCAAACACGAAAGTTATTGGTTTATAGAAGATTGACGTTTAGTTTTAACGGTTTGAAGGATACAATAAGGGCTGTAATTGTATAACGAGAGTAATATGAGTCAAAGTACTACACAAATTTATAAACGGTTGATTTCTTACGTTGGTGATTATAAAAGCGTTGCCTTCGTCGCTATTATTGGAATGATCGGCTATTCGGGTATGGATGCTTTATTTATTCAATTAATGAAACCCTTTATTGATGAAGGTCTAAACCAACGTAATAACGAAGTGCTAGCTTATGCCCCTTTTGTTGTAATTGCGCTGGTAATAGGGCGTGGCCTGTTTAATTTTATGTCTTCGTATTGCCTAAGCTATGTAGGCTCGCAAGTAGTTCGTTCGTTACGCCAGCAGTTATTTGAACACATATTGCATTTGCCTGTTTCGTTTCATGATAAAAACTCAACAGGTGATTTAATTTCAAAAATTACTTTTGATACAGAGCAAGTTCAGCAAGCAATCACCAAAGCACTGTTAATTGTTGTAAGAGAAGGCGCTTTTGTCGTTTTTCTACTTGCCCTTATGTTTTATACCAGCTGGCAGCTTTCGCTGATTTTTTTAGTGATCATTCCATTAGTGGCAATTATTGTAACGTTTGTGTCTAAACGCTTTCGCCATATTTCAAAAAATATACAGTCTGCAATGGGGCAGGTCACCCGTAGCTCTGAGCAAATGCTAAGTGGACACAAAGTTATTCATGGCTTTGGTGGGCAAAAACAAGAAATCGAACAGTTTTCAAAAATCAATAATCATAATCGCCAGCAACGTATTAAAATGGATGCCACTAAAGCGCTAAGCGTGTCGGTAATTCAAGTGCTTGCAGCAAGTGCAATGGCTGTTATTTTGTGGGTTGTATCTATGCCTTCAATGATAAATACGATCAGCTCTGGCGATTTTATGGTACTCATCTCTTCTATGATGATGCTCTTACGCCCGCTTAAACAATTAGCAAACGTGAACAGTGATATGCAGCGCGGTATTTCTGCAGCGCAAAGTATTTTTTTAGTTTTAGATGAAGAAATTGAAAAAGACAAAGGTACTTACACCGTAGATAAAGTGAAGGGCGAAATTGAGGTTAAAAATGTTACCTTTAAATACCCAACTAAAGATGAAGCTGTTTTAAATAACCTATCAATAAGTATAAAAGCCGGTGAAAGCATCGCGCTTGTAGGGCGTTCAGGCTCGGGTAAATCGACTATTTCTAATTTATTACCGCGTTATTATGATTTAGAAGCACCAAGTGAAATTTTATTAGATGGCGTTGCGCTTGAGAAATATAAACTGGCTGATTTACGCCGCCAGTTTGCCTTAGTATCTCAGCAAGTTGTGTTATTTAACGACACAATTGCCAATAATATTTGTTATGGCATAAGCCGCGAAATAACACAGCAGCAATTAGAAGAGGTGGTTAAACAAGCCCACGTGTGGGAATTTGTTAAAGACCTACCTGAGCAACTCAATACCATGGTCGGTGAAAACGGGGTGATGCTCTCAGGTGGTCAACGTCAACGTATAGCAATTGCTCGCGCTATTTTAAAAGATGCACCTATTTTAATCTTAGATGAAGCAACTTCAGCCTTAGACACAGAGTCTGAAAAACTAATTCAGCAAGCTCTTGATACCCTAATGCAAGACAAAACGTCTATAGTAATCGCCCATCGCCTTTCAACCATTGAGAACAGCGACAAAATATACGTTATTGATGGTGGTCGGGTGATTGAAAATGGCGATCATCAGAGTTTATTAGCTAAAGATGGTACTTATTCAGCTCTATGTAAAATGCAGTTTGGTGAGCACGGGTGAGTAAAATAGAGCAAAGCTGGTATAAACCATTTAGTTTTATAACGTTACTTTTACTGCCATTAGCTGCGCTTTTTTGGTTAATTTCAAGTATTAGGAAATGGTTTTTTAAGGTTGGCTTTGCCACGCCTTTTAAAGCTAAATCTAAAGTGATTGTGGTGGGCAATATAAGTGTAGGTGGAAATGGCAAAACGCCATTTGTGTTATGGCTTTACGAATACTTGTCAGAGCAAGGCCTAAAAGTGGGCATTATCAGCCGAGGCTACGGCGGTAAAGCCAACAGCTACCCGCTGGTGGTAGAGCGCGGCGTAACAAGTGCACAAGCTGGTGATGAGCCAATACTTTTATTTAATCGCTTAAAATGTCCGCTTGTTGTTGGACCCGATAGAAAAGCCAACATTACATTATTAGAGCAGCAATTTTGTGTGGATGTCATAATCTCAGATGATGGTATGCAGCATTATAAAATGGCGCGCGATATAGAGTGCTGCATTGTTGATAGCCAAAGGCGATTTGGTAATGGCTTTGTTATGCCTGCAGGGCCATTACGCGAAACCACAAACAGATTAAATAGCGTTGATTTAGTGATTGAAAACGGGGGAGATGCATCCCACAGCTACGTTTTGCAAACTGGTGTACTTAAACACGTTGCTAACAATACCCCTGTTAATAAAACAATTGAAAAAGGCCATGCGGTAAGTGCCATTGGTAACCCACAACGTTTTGAAGATTCATTAAAGGGTCAAAATATTCAGCTGCTTTCAACTCATCATTACCGAGATCACTATGCTTATAGCATGGCTGATTTTACTCAATTTAATGATGACAACATATTAATGACAGAAAAAGATGCAGTAAAATGTAGAGACTTTGCAAAAGATACTTGGTATTACCTACCCGTAAATGCAAAACCTACAGACGCTGTAATACATAAATTAGATTTATTATTAAAACAAAAAGGGATCCTCAATGGCCTTTGATACAAAATTACTTGAAATAATTGCTTGTCCTGTGTGTAAAGGAAAGCTTCTTTTTGATAAAGAAAATGCAGAACTTATTAGTACTGCAGCTAAACTTGCATACCCAGTACGCGATGATATACCGGTACTTTTAGAAAATGAGGCGCGTGAGCTATCTCAAGATGAGGTTGATAAGTGGAATTCGTAGTTGTTATACCTGCACGTTACGCGTCTACCCGTTTGCCTGGCAAACCATTAGCTGACATATGCGGTAAACCTATGATTCAACACGTGTATGAAAAAGCGTGTTTGTCAGGCGCAAGTAAAGTGGTTATTGCAACCGATCATCAAAAAGTTTTTGATGCTGTTAAATTGTTCACAAACGATGTACTGATGACGCGAGAAGATCATCAATCGGGTACCGAACGTTTAGCAGAAGTTGTTGACTTACTTAAGCTAGACGCAGAAACCCTGGTGGTCAATGTACAAGGCGATGAGCCATTACTTGCCAGCGAAAACGTATCGCAAGTTGCCACTTTACTAAATAATTCAAGCGCGCCAATGGCAACATTAAGTGTAGCCATTGAAGAGCAAGACGAAGTATTTAATCCTAATGCCGTGAAGGTTGTTAGTGATATTAATAAAAATGCGTTGTACTTTTCACGTGCCAGTATTCCGTTTGACAGAAGCGCGATGTTAAATAACGACAGTGTGTTAGATATAACGCCTTTTCAGCGCCATGTGGGTATATATGCTTATCGTGCGGGCTTCATCAAGCAGTATATTGAGCTAAGTGTATCGCCGCTTGAAGTACTTGAGTCGCTAGAGCAACTTAGGGTGTTGTACCATGGTTACGCTATTAAAATTGAGCAGGCCAAAGTAACACCACATGCTGGGGTTGATACGGCCGAGGATTTAGAAAAAGTGATTGCCTACCTAAAAGCTAAGCAAGCCTAATAATGGTTAAAAGTGAATTACCCATAGTATTTAGCCACGCTGATTTTTATATATTTGAAAAACCAGCGGGGCTTAATTTTCACTCAGAAGGTGAAAAAGGGTTTGTGGTATTAGCTGAGCAGCAAACTGGCGAAAAATTATTTGCTGTTCACCGCCTTGATAAAGTGACATCTGGCCTTATTATTCTTAGTCGCAATAAAGAAGCCGCTGCTAAATTTACGTCTCTTTTCACTGAGCATGCAATAAACAAGTTTTACTTAGCGATAAGCAATGCTAAACCTAAAAAAAAGCAAGGGTGGATAAAAGGTGATATGGCTAAGTCTCGCAGGGGCATGTTTAAGCTTTTACCTACCCTGCAAAACCCGGCCATTACCCGCTTTTATTCTTTTAGTTATAAGCCGGGGTTTAGGGCGTATGTTTTAAAGCCGTATTCGGGTAAAACCCACCAACTTAGAGTGGCATTAAAAAGTTTAGGGGCGCCAATTTTAGGCGATACACTTTATAGTGGCACCGCAGCTGAGCGGGCGTATCTTCATGCGTATGCGTTAAGTTTTTTATGGCATGGGGAGCAAATTAATTGCTCTTTGCTACCTACTACGGGTGATGAGTACCAGCAATTAATTAATCATCAAGAATTTCAAGCATGGCAATCGCCATGGCAACTGGATTGGTAAATGAGCGAAATAGTAACAGATATTCGTTTTGGCGGGATCAAACGCCTATACGGTAACCAACAATTTGACTGGCTACAACAAGCCCATTTTTGTGTAGTGGGAATAGGCGGTGTAGGAAGTTGGGCCGCCGAAGCTTTAGCACGTACAGGCGTGGGTAAAATCACTTTAATTGACTTAGATGATATTTGCGCGACGAACGTAAATAGGCAAATTCATGCACTTAGCGGCAGTATTGGCCAAGCCAAAGTAGATGCAATGAAAAGTCGCTGCGAACTGATAAACCCAGAGTGTAAAGTAACTGTGATAGATGACTTTATTACTCTTGAAAATATTCGTGAGCATATTCAAGGTTTTGATTACGTCATTGACTGTATTGATGCAGTTAAAGAAAAAGCAGCGCTTATTGCTCATTGTAAGCGCAATAAAATGCCTATTATTACTACTGGTGGGGCGGGTGGGCAAACTGATCCTAGCCAAATAACATTTGGTGATGTGGCTAAAACCACGCAAGATCCGCTACTTGCTAAAGTGCGTTATATTTTACGCAAACAATATAATTTTAGTAACAACCCTAAACGCAAATTTAATATTGATTGTGTGTACTCAACTGAGCAACTTGTTTACCCAGGCAGTGATGGCAGTGTATGCCATGCTAAACAAAATGCTGATGGTACAATGAATATGGATTGTAATAACGGGTTTGGCTCGGTAACTATGATCACCGGAAGTTTTGGCTTTTTTGTAGCGGCTAAAGCGGTACGTAAATATTTAGATAAAAAACAACGTTTACAACAAGCTCAATAGTTTAATTGAGCTTGTTAGTTGCCATGCTTTGAATTGCCTCGACCATGGCTTTAATTCCGTTCCCTCGAGATGCACTAAGGTGTTTAATTAAGCCTAACTTTTCAAATTCGTCATACGCATTAATATTCACGACTTCTTCAGGTGTTAAGCCATTATAAAGCGCTAAAATTATCGCTAATAAGCCTTTTACAATGCGGGTGTCTGAGTCGCCAATAACCACTAAACGATTCTCGCTATCGTCAAACTCCATAAACATCCACACTTTGCTCTCACACCCTGGCACCAGTGCGTCATCGGTTTTAAGTACATCCGCTAAAGCGGGAAGTGTTTTGCCCAGAAGCATTATTTCGCGATATTTTTGCTGCCAAGATTGCGCCTGTTGTATAGGTTTTACTACGTTTTTAAACGTATTTGTCATGAGTTATCCTAAATTAGTCTAATAATTCAATCGTTTCTTTCAAGGCGTTGATGAAATTATCAACATCTTGATGGGTATTATAAAATGCAAAGCTTGCTCGAACAGTGCCTTTTACCCCTAAATGGTGCATTAATGGTTGCGTACAATGGTGTCCACTGCGTACTGCAATACCAAATCCGTCAAGCAAAGTTGCCAAATCGTAGGGGTGTTCACTTTTATAATTAAAACTGAGGGTGCCAATATTGTTGTTTAGGTCGCTATAAATAGTAATACCGTCAATTTTACTCAATTGTGTGGCTGCATAATTAAAAATAGCCTGCTCATGGCGCTGTAACTGTTCTATGTTTAGGGCTGATAAATAATCAATTGCTGCACTAAAGCCAATGACGCCAGCTATATTTGGGGTGCCGGTCTCAAATTTAGCAGGAGCGTCTCTGTAGGTGGTTTTTTCAAGGGTTACAGTATCTATCATCTCACCACCCGTTTGATACGGGGTAAGCGCATTAAGTAATTCATAGCGACCATATAAGCCCCCTACACCCGTAGGGCCAAGCATTTTATGCGCTGAGAATACATAAAAATCACATCCAAGCTGCTTTAAATTAGGGCGTAAATGCATGGCTCCTTGTGCGCCATCAACAACAACTAACGTGCCGACTGCTTTCGCTGCAGCTATTAATGGCGCTAAATTGGTAATATTACCTAATGCGTTAGACGCTTGGCTGATACACAGCATCTTTGCTTTAGTGTGCGTGATCATGTCTATACAGCGCGCTATATTAAACGTTGCGTTTTGCTCAAGGGGGAGTGCAGATAGCGTAGCCCCGGTATTTTGCGTTAATACCTGCCAAGGAACAATATTAGCGTGGTGCTCAAGGGGTGTAATTAATACCGTATCTTCACGAGTAATTTGCCTTTGTAGACCATGAGCAAGTAAATTTAGCGCCTCTGTTGCGCCTTTAGTCCAGACGATTTCTTTAGCATTTACGTTAAAGTAATCCGCTGTTTTTAATCTTGCCTCTTCATATTGCTCTGTAGCGCGCTCGCTTAAGGTGTGGCGGCCTCTGTGAACGTTTGCGTTGCCTAAATTATAAAAACGAGTGGTTGCATCAATAACGCTTTGTGGCTTTTGCGACGTTGCGCCAGAGTCTAAATAAACTAAAGGGTTGCCATTAAGGATTTGGTTTAAAGTAGGGAAGTCGTTGCGGATTTTTGTTATATCAAACTCTTGAGAAGGCATGGCTATTCAACATCTATAAATTTAGGCAGAAATTGTAATCGGTTTCATAAAATTGACAAGCAAAGCGCACAAAAAAGGCCGCAAAAGCGGCCTTTTTTAACTAACTAAGCTTAGCGCTTGTCAGTTGATACGAAGTCACGTTGAGTGTAACCAGTATACATTTGACGAGGGCGGCTGATCTTATGACCAGGTTGAGATAGCATCTCATCCCAGTGAGTGATCCAACCAACAGTACGTGCCATTGCAAAAATTACAGTGAACATGCTTGTTGGAATACCAATCGCTTTTAAGATAATACCTGAGTAGAAATCAACGTTAGGGTAAAGTTTCTTCTCTACAAAGTATGGGTCTTCAAGGGCAATTTGTTCAAGCTTCATTGCAATATCAAGAAGCGGATCTTGAATGTTAAGCTCTTCTAATACTTCGTGACACGTTTGACGCATTACTGTAGCGCGTGGGTCGAAGTTTTTGTAAACACGGTGACCAAAGCCCATAAGACGGAACGGATCAGACTTATCTTTCGCTTTTGCTACGTACTCATCAATACGATCAACAGAACCAATCTCTTCTAACATGTTTAAACATGCTTCGTTAGCACCGCCGTGAGCAGGGCCCCAAAGAGATGCGATACCCGCTGCAATACATGCATATGGGTTAGCGCCTGAAGAGCCCGCTAAACGTACTGTTGACGTTGAAGCGTTTTGCTCATGATCAGCATGAAGCATGAAGATTTTATCCATTGCTTTAGCTGTCACAGGGTTAACTTTGTATTCTTCAGCCGGTACAGAGAACATCATGTGTAAGAAGTTTTCTGCGTAGCTTAAATCGTTACGTGGGTAAACAAACGGTTGACCAATGTTTGTTTTGTACGCCATAGCTGCAATAGTCGGTAATTTAGCCACAAGTTTAATAGCGCTTGTTTTACGTTGGCTTGCATCAGTAATATCAAGATCTTCGTGGTAAAAAGAAGATAATGCGCCTACTACACCACATAGCATTGCCATTGGGTGAGCATCGAAGCGGAAACCTTGGAAAAAGTTAGCAATTTTCTCATCAAGCATGGTGTTATGCGTGATTTCTTTTGCAAATGCATCGTATTGCTCTTTAGTTGGTAACTCACCGTTTAATAGTAAGTAACAAAGCTCGATGTAGTTAGAGTCTTCAGCTAATTGCTCAATTGGGTAACCACGGTGAAGTAATACACCTTTACCACCATCAATGTAGGTGATTGCAGATTCACAAGAGCCAGTCGACATGAAACCTGGGTCATAAGTAAAGTGACCGTGTGAACCTAACGTACGTACGTCGATCACATCTTGGCCAGCAGTGCCTTGATAAATTGGAAGTTCGATTGGATCTAGTCCATCAATATGGACTGTGGCTTTTTTATCTGCCATCTATGTATCTCCTATTAAGATATCTATTCTGATTTTTAGATTTTTAAAGTTCTGAAATCTTGTTTTAAGCACATCTTCGCATTTTAACGTGAAAGAGGGGGTTAAAGTCAATTTTTATAAACATTATGCATATATGTATAATAAATATTCGGTATTAATTAAATATTATACTATCGGCTAATTCGCAAACGTCTCTAACTAAACAAGAATTGTAAAACAACCTTTGGGTATATATACTATCGGAGGTTTTAAACCGCTTTGTATTTAGGTAAACATATTTTTACAGCGTAATTTTTGCAGATTTGTGAACTTTTGCTGTATTGACACGTTTACTTTGATAGTTCCACCAGAAATTTTGGTGGGTTTTAGAAAAACAAGTAGATGAGCTCCAATGTGAGCAAGATGGGCAAGTAACTGTGAAAAAGCAAAGACCTGTAAATCTAGATCTAACAACTATATCTATGCCGGCAACGGCTAAAGCATCAATCTTTCACCGCGTCACCGGTGTTGCATTATTTTTTGCTTTAACGTTTGTCATTTGGGCTTGGTCTGAGTCTCTTTCTTCAGCTGAAGGTTTTGAATTCGTCAAGGGTCTGTTTAGCGGATTCATTGCCAAATTCATAGCTTGGGGCACACTTTCTGTATTGGGTTATCACCTTATTGGTGGTATCCGTCACATCATTATGGATATGGGCCACTGGGAAGAACTTGAATCAGGTAACCTTAGCGCTAAAATTGCAATGGCACTTGGCGTTGTATTTGCCGTACTGGCAGGGGTGTGGATATGGTCTTAAATCAAGCAACTCTTAAACGTGATGGTGTACAAGATTTCGTATCTTTACGTACCACGGCACTAGTAATCACCGCATACGCGATTTTTATTATCGGCTATTTTTTAGCAACGCCAGAAGTCACTTTCGAAGCCTGGACAGGCCTATTCTCTAATCTAGCAATGAAGGGTTTTACACTTATTACTCTTGTATGCATGATGGTTCATACCCGCATTGGCCTTTGGCAAGTTTTAACGGATTACGTTAAAAACGCTAAACTACGCGCTGTTTTAGGCTTTGTATTAAACCTGATGGCCGTTGCTTACGTAGCTATTGGTCTAATCGTTTTATGGGGTGTTTAAGTGAAATATTCTGTTCGTGAATTTGACGCCGTAGTAATTGGTGCAGGTGGTGCTGGTATGCGCGCCGCTCTTGCCATTACCGAATCTGGCAAAACGTGTGCATTAATATCTAAAGTATTCCCAACACGCTCACACACTGTATCTGCACAGGGTGGTATTACAGTAGCGCTAGGTAATTCACACGAAGACAACTGGGAATGGCATATGTACGATACCGTTAAAGGTTCCGATTTTATCGGTGACCAAGACGCTATCGAATACATGTGTCAAACAGGCCCAGAAGCTATTACTGAATTAGAAAACATGGGTTTACCATTTTCTCGTTTTGAAAATGGCCGTGTTTACCAACGTCCTTTCGGTGGTCAATCGAAAAACTTTGGTGGTGAACAAGCTGCACGTACTGCAGCAGCAGCTGACCGTACTGGTCACGCTTTATTACACCTTCTATACCAACAAAACGTTAAAAACCAAACTAATGTATTCTCTGAGTGGTATGCACTAGATTTAGTTAAAAACGACAATGGCGATGTAGTAGGCTGTACAGCAATTGAGATTGAAACAGGTGAAATCACTTTCTTCAAATCAAAAGCTGTTGTACTTGCAACCGGCGGTGCTGGTCGTATTTTCGCATCAACAACCAATGCTCACATTAATACGGGTGATGGTGTTGGTATGGCAGCCCGTGCAGGCGTTGCTATGCAAGATATGGAAATGTGGCAATTCCACCCAACCGGTATTGCAGGCGCTGGTACACTTGTAACGGAGGGTTGTCGTGGTGAAGGTGGTTATCTTTTAAATAAAGATGGCGAACGCTTCATGGAACGTTATGCACCAAACGCTAAAGACTTAGCGTCTCGTGACGTTGTAGCACGTTCAATGATGACTGAAATCCGTGAAGGCCGTGGCTGTGATGGTCCTTGGGGTCCACACCTTAAGCTGAAACTTGACCACTTAGGTGAAGAAACGCTTAACTTACGTCTACCAGGCGTATGTGACCTTGCTAAAACTTTCGCACACGTTGACCCTGCTAAAGAGCCAATTCCAGTAATACCAACTTGTCACTACATGATGGGTGGTGTTCCAACTAACGTAAATGGTCAAGCGCTACAAATCGATGCTAACGGCAACGAAAAAGTAGTAGAAGGCTTATTTGCAGTAGGTGAAATTGCCTGTGTATCTGTACATGGTGCAAACCGCCTAGGTGGTAACTCATTACTTGATTTAGTTGTATTTGGCCGTGCTGCGGGTAACTTCCTAGGTAAATACCTAAACGAAGTTGAAATTACTAAAGCACCGACAGCATCTGATATTGACGCGTCTCTTGCACGCTTTAACCGTTGGGAAAATTCAACGGCTGGCCAAGGTGAAGACCCAGTTCAAATCAAAAAAGACCTACAACAATGTATGCAGCTTAACTTCTCGGTATTCCGTGAAGGTGAGTCTATGGCGACAGGTCTTAAAGAGCTTAAAGAAATTCGTGAACGTCTGCAGCATGCACGTCTTGATGATAAATCATCAGACTTCAACACGCAGCGTATCGAATGTCTTGAACTAGACAACTTAATGGAAACAGCTTACTCAACTGCAGTAGCTGCAAACTTCCGTACTGAAAGCCGTGGTGCACACTCTCGCTTTGACTACCCAGATCGTGATGACGAAAACTGGTTATGTCACTCAGTATTCAATCCGGTAACGGATGAAATGAGCAAGCGTGACGTAAACTACGCGCCTAAGACGCGTGAAGCGTTCCCACCTAAAGCACGTACCTACTAGGAGCGAGACGATGGCACAAGTACAATTTTCAGTTTATCGTTACAATCCGGATGTTGATAACGCACCTCGTATGCAAGAATATACTTTGCAAACAGAGGAAGGTCAGGACATGATGGTATTGGATGCACTTTTATTATTAAAAGAGCAAGATCCAACATTATCATTCCGTCGCTCATGTCGTGAAGGCGTGTGTGGCTCTGATGGCGTTAACATGAATGGTAAAAATGGTTTAGCATGTATTACACCATTATCTACGCTGCAAAAAGGCGGCAAAGGTACTATTGTAATTCGTCCTTTACCTGGCTTACCTGTGGTACGTGACCTTGTTATTGACATGAGTCAGTTCTACACTCAGTACGAAAAAGTTAAACCATACCTAATTAACGATCAGCCAGCGGCTGGTGAGCGTCTTCAATCTATTGAAGAACGTGATAAATTAGATGGACTTTACGAGTGTATTTTATGTGCATGTTGTTCTACATCGTGTCCTTCGTTCTGGTGGAATCCAGACAAGTTCATTGGTCCAGCAGGCCTTCTTCATGCTTACCGTTTCTTGGCAGATAGCCGCGATACGGCAACTGAAGAACGTTTAGCAGACTTAGACGATGCGTTCAGTGTGTTCCGTTGCCACAGTATCATGAACTGTGTTAGCGTTTGTCCTAAAGGTCTTAACCCGACCAAAGCAATTGGACAAATTAAATCTATGTTATTAAACCGCGCGGTTTAATCACTTAGTAACGTAAGATGGCTAATATTTTTATTAGCCATCTTGTTATGACAACTATTAATTTCTGCGCTAAAGAAAAGGGCTTATAAATGCACGAAGGTGTGATGAAGGCATGGCTAGAATCTTCACATTTAAACGGCGGCAACGTTGCTTATGTAGAAGAGCTTTATGAAGCGTATTTAGATGATGCGACTTCTGTGCCAGAAGAATGGCGAGAAGTGTTCGAACAATTACCAAAAGTAGATGGTGTGGATGTTGAAGTAAAGCATTCAGAAGTTCGTTCACAGTTTGCGGCGCTTGCTAAAAACAAGCATAGAGAGGTAGTGGTAGCAGAGGGTAGTGGCGGTGACCTTAAACAGGTTAAAGTACTACAACTTATTAATGCTTTCCGCTTTCGAGGACACCAAAATGCTAACCTAGATCCATTAGGCATTTGGCAACGAGAGCGTGTTCGAGATTTAGAGCTAGAATACCACGACTTATCTAAAGCTGATTTTGACCGCGAATTTAACGTAGGATCGTTTGCCGTAGGCCGCGATACTATGCCTTTAGGTGAACTATACCAGGCACTTAAAACCACCTATTGTGGTTCTATTGGTGCTGAGTATATGCACATCACATCAACAGAAGAAAAGCGTTGGTTACAACAGCGTTTAGAATCTGTTCAATCACGACCTACTTTTTCCAAAGAAGAAAAACTGCGTATCCTTAAAGGATTAACCGCAGCAGATGGTCTTGAAAAATATTTAGGTGCAAAGTTCCCTGGTGCTAAGCGTTTCTCACTTGAAGGTGGTGATGCGTTAGTTCCTATGCTTAAAGAACTTATTCACCGTGCCGGCGAAAGCGGGCAAAAAGAAGCAGTTATTGGTATGGCCCACCGTGGTCGCTTAAACGTACTAGTTAATGTGTTAGGTAAAAACCCGTCTGAGTTATTCGATGAGTTTGCTGGTAAACACAAAGACACGTTAAGCTCTGGTGACGTTAAATACCATATGGGTTATTCATCTGACTTTGCGACCAAAGGTGGCAATGTTCATATGGCACTTGCGTTTAACCCTTCTCACCTAGAAATTGTTAACCCTGTGGTTATGGGATCGGTAAGAGCGCGTTTAGACCGTTTAGGTGACAGTTCAGGTAGCAAAGCATTACCTATTACTATCCACGGTGACTCTGCGATTACAGGCCAAGGTGTTGTACAAGAAACATTTAACTTGTCGCAAACAAATGCCTTCTCATGTGGTGGTAGTATCCGTATTGTTGTAAATAACCAAGTTGGTTTTACAACCTCAAAACAAGACGACGTACGTTCTACAGATTACTGTACTGACATTGCTAAAATGGTTCAGTCACCAATCTTCCACGTTAACTCTGATGACCCTGAAGCCGTTGCATTTGTTACACAACTTGCACTTGATTTTAGAAACCAGTTTAAACGTGACGTAGTAATCGATTTAGTATGTTATCGCCGCCATGGTCATAACGAAGCTGATGAGCCTAATGCAACACAGCCTCTTATGTACCAAAAAATTAAAAAGCATGCGGTTCCGCGTTTAATTTACGCTGATCAACTTATGTCTGAAGGCTCATTCACTGAGAGTGAAATTAAAGCATTAGCTGATGAATACCGTAACGGCTTAGATGAAGGTAACTGTGTTGTTGAAGAAATTCAGCCAGAAACTTCGCACTCATCTGATTGGGCAAAATATGTCGGCCATGAGTGGAATGTTGAGTACGACGCAAGCGTACCGGTAGATAAGCTAAAAGCACTTGGCGAACAAGTTGCGCAGTTCCCTGAGCAATATAAAGCACAGTCTCGTGTTAAAAAGATTTACGATGACCGTAAGCTTATGGCAAGTGGCGAAAAACCACTAGATTGGGGTATGGCAGAAACACTTGCTTATGCAACAATTGCCTCTGAAGGCACAGATATACGTTTAACTGGCCAAGACTCAGGGCGTGGTACTTTCTTCCACCGCCATGCTGTAGTACATAGCCAGTCAGATGGTTCAACTTACCTCCCTCTTCAAAATTTAAGTGAAGACCAAGGTACCTTTGAAGTATTTGATTCCGTTTTATCAGAAGAAGCGGTACTTGCTTTTGAATATGGTTATGCAACAGCTGAACCTACATCATTAGTCCTTTGGGAAGCCCAGTTTGGTGACTTCGCAAATGGTGCACAAGTCGTATTTGATCAGTTCTTAAGCTCTGGTGAGCAAAAGTGGGGCCGTTTATGTGGCTTAACATGTTTGCTTCCGCATGGTTATGAAGGTCAAGGTCCAGAGCATAGTTCTGCACGTTTAGAGCGTTTTTTACAGCTTTGTGCCGATCACAACATGCAAGTGTGTGTTCCTTCAACACCTGCACAAGTTTACGCTATGCTACGTCGTCAATCAGTTAGACCACTTCGTCGTCCATTGATTGTAATGACACCAAAATCACTACTTCGTCACCCACTTGCGGTATCTTCACTTGAAGAACTTTCACAAGGTGTATTCCATAATATGATCGATGAAATCGATGATATTAACCCTGAGAAAGTAGAACGTGTAGTATTTTGTAGTGGTAAAGTTTATTACGAACTATTACAAGAGCGTCGTAAGCTTGAGCAAGACAACATTGCTATTGTACGTGTGGAGCAGTTATACCCGTTCCCACATGCAGAAATGGACACGATTATGGAACGTTACCAGCACGTTACTGATTTTGTTTGGTGTCAAGAAGAGCCACAAAATCAAGGTGCTTGGTACTGTTCGCAACATCACTTTATTGATGCAATCCCACAGGGTGCTAAATTGACTTACGCAGGGCGTAAGGCGTCGGCATCTCCAGCGTGTGGTTACATGTCAGTACATACTAAAGAACAACAAGCGCTCGTTGCAGACGCGCTTACTATACAAAAGAAAGGATAAGCAATGAGCACAGAAATTAAAGTTCCTGTTCTTCCTGAGTCGGTTGCAGATGCTACCGTTGCTACATGGCATGTAAGTGTAGGCGACAAAGTAAGCCGTGACCAAAACTTAGTAGACATTGAAACAGATAAAGTGGTTTTAGAAGTGGTTGCACAAAATGACGGTGTAATTACTGAAATATCACAAGAAGAAGGTGCAACGGTACTTGGCGACCAAGTTATCGGTTTACTTGGTGATGCTGATGCAGCACCAGCAAGTGACAGTGCTCCGGCTAAAGAAGAAGCCGCACCTGAAAAATCAGAAGACGCGCCTGCGGCGCAATCAGCTCCAGCATCAGAAGGTAAAGAAGTGGACATTAAAGTACCTGTACTTCCAGAATCAGTTGCAGACGCAACAATTGCTACATGGCATGTACAACCAGGTGAAGCGGTAACTCGCGACCAAAACTTGGTAGATATTGAAACTGATAAAGTTGTTCTTGAAGTAGTAGCTCAAGAAGACGGTATCATGGGCGAGCAACTAAACGCAGAAGGCGATACTGTACTTGGCGAACAAGTTATTGGTAACGTTAAAGCGGGCGGCGCTCCAGCGGCACCTGCAGCTAAAGCAGAGGAAGCGCCTGCTGCAAATGAGTCTAACGATAGCTCAGATGTGTTAACGCCGTCTGTACGTCGTTTAATCGCTGAAAAAGGGCTTGATGCGTCTAAAATTAAAGGCACAGGTAAAAACGGCCGTGTAACTAAAGAAGACGTTGATACTTTCTTAAAAGCACCTGCTCCAGCTGCTAAAAAAGAAGCCGCTTCAGCACCTGCTACACCTATGGGTGACCGTACACAAAAACGTGTACCAATGACGCGCTTACGTAAAACCATTGCTAATCGTTTATTAGAAGCGAAAAACTCAACAGCAATGTTAACTACATTTAACGAAGTAAACATGAAACCTATCATGGACCTTCGTAAGCAATACCAAGAAGTATTCGAGAAGCGTCACGGTATTCGTTTAGGCTTTATGTCTTTCTACGTGAAAGCAGTAACTGAAGCACTTAAGCGTTTCCCTGACGTAAATGCATCAATTGATGGTGACGATATTGTTTACCACAATTACTTTGATATCAGCATCGCTGTATCTACACCACGTGGTTTAGTTACACCAGTACTTAAAGATTGCGACAAACTATCTGTTGCTGAAATCGAGAAAGGTATTCGTGAATTAGCCCTTAAAGGCCGTGACGGTAAACTAACACTTGACGATATGACAGGTGGTAACTTTACCATTACTAACGGTGGTGTATTTGGTTCGTTACTTTCTACGCCTATTATTAACTTACCACAGTCATCAATCTTGGGTATGCACAAAATCCAAGAGCGTCCTATGGCTGTAAATGGTAAAGTTGAAATTCTTCCTATGATGTATTTGGCACTATCTTACGATCACCGCCAAATCGATGGTAAAGAATCTGTTGGTTTCTTAGTGACTATTAAAGAGTTACTTGAAGATCCAACTCGCTTATTACTGGATGTTTAATCGAGTAGTATGAAATATAAGCTGTGAATGACAATTCACAGCTTTTTTTTTGCGCCTTTGGTGTTACTGGGGTTTTCATGTTAAGCCTTGGGATCTATACTAGGTGCGCAATTTGGGATAGCTGTTTATTTGCATAAATATTCAGCTCTTTTAGTATAAAAAATTGGATAAAGCATCATGAATTTGCATGAGTATCAGGCAAAACAACTTTTTGCCGAATATGGTTTACCAGTTTCTCAAGGTTTCGCTTGCGATACACCTGAAGAAGCTGCAGCAGCTGCCGAAAAAATTGGCGGTGATATGTGGGTTGTTAAAACTCAGGTTCACGCAGGTGGCCGTGGTAAAGCTGGCGGTGTTAAGCTAGTTAAAACAATCGAAGAAGTAAAAGAATTCGCTGCAAACTGGTTAGGTAAAAACTTAGTTACTTACCAAACAGACGAAAATGGTCAGCCTGTTGCTAAAATTTTAGTAGAAAGCTGTACAGATATCGCTAACGAATTGTACTTAGGTGCAGTTGTTGACCGTGCTTCTCGCAAAGTTGTTTTCATGGCGTCTACTGAAGGCGGTGTTGAAATTGAAACTGTTGCTGAAGAAACTCCAGAGCTTATCCACAAAGCAGAGATCGATCCATTAGTGGGTCCTCAAGCTTACCAAGCACGTGAGTTAGGTTTTAAACTGGGTCTTAACCCTACACAAATGAAGCAGTTCGTTAAGATCTTTATGGGTCTTGGCAACATGTTCAACGATTTTGATTTCGCTCTTCTTGAAATCAACCCGTTAGTAATCACAGACGAAGGTAACCTTCACTGTCTTGACGGCAAAATCGGTATCGATGGTAATGCACTTTACCGTCAACCAAAAATCCGTGAAATGCACGATCCATCTCAAGAAGATGCACGTGAAGCTCACGCAGCAAGCTTCGAGCTTAACTACGTAGCACTAGATGGTAATGTAGGTTGTATGGTTAACGGTGCAGGCCTAGCGATGGGTACTATGGACATCGTAAACCTACACGGCGGCAAGCCAGCTAACTTCTTAGATGTTGGTGGCGGCGCGACTAAAGAGCGTGTTTCTGAAGCATTCAAAATCATCCTTTCTGACGATAACGTAAAAGCTGTTTTAGTTAACATCTTTGGTGGTATCGTACGTTGTGACATGATTGCTGAAGGTATCATTGGCGCAGTTAAAGAAGTAGGTGTAAACGTGCCTGTAGTTGTACGTTTAGAAGGTACTAACGCTGAATTAGGTCGTGACGTTCTTAAGAACTCTGGCCTAGATATCATCGCTGCTGAATCACTAACAGACGCTGCTGAGAAAGTTGTAGCTGCTGCGGAGGGCAAATAATGTCTGTATTAATCAATAAAGATACAAAAGTTATCTGTCAAGGTTTCACTGGTGGCCAAGGTACTTTCCACTCTGAGCAAGCGCTTGAGTACGGTACACAAATGGTTGGTGGTGTAAGCCCAGGTAAAGGCGGTCAAACGCACCTTGGTCTTCCAGTATTCAACACAGTACGCGATGCAGTTAAAGAAACAGGCGCAACAGCGTCAGTTATCTACGTACCAGCACCGTTCTGTAAAGATGCAATCTTAGAAGCTATCGATGCGGGCATCGAGCTAATTGTTTGTATCACTGAAGGTATCCCAACACTAGACATGGTTGACGTTAAAGTTAAGCTTGATAACTCTGGTGTTCGTATGATCGGTCCTAACTGTCCAGGTGTTATCACTCCTGGTGAGACTAAGATTGGTATCATGCCTGGTCACATCCACAAGCCTGGTAAAGTAGGTATTGTTTCTCGCTCTGGTACTTTAACGTACGAAGCAGTTAAACAAACTACAGACGCTGGTTTTGGTCAGTCTACGTGTGTTGGTATTGGTGGCGACCCAATCCCAGGTACTAACTTTATCGACGTGCTAGAAATGTTCGAAAAAGATCCACAAACTGAAGCAATCGTAATGATTGGTGAAATTGGTGGTACTGCAGAAGAAGAAGCTGCAGAGTACATTAAAGCTAACGTAACTAAGCCTGTTGTTTCTTACATTGCTGGTGTAACTGCACCAGAAGGTAAGCGTATGGGTCACGCTGGCGCAATCATCGCAGGCGGTAAAGGTACTGCTGATGAGAAATTTGCTGCACTAGAAGCTGCTGGCGTACAAACTGTACGTTCACTTGCTGATATCGGTAAAGCACTTAAAGAGAAAACAGGCTGGTAATCAGTTTGCTTAATCTTTAAAAAGGCTCGCATTTGCGAGCCTTTTTGTTATTGGCTTAAAAATTAGTATGGGTAACTAATGTGTTGAAAAAACCGTACTGATAAATCTTGTCGTTCTTTATTTATTGCCAGCTCTGAGCACATATCGTGTATTGTTTTCTCTACTTGATTCATAAAGCGGCCATAGCCCATTTCATGTTTATCTTTATGGGTGGCAACAATCACAAAATGTAGTGACTCAACTAATTTTTCAGCATTGAAAAAAATATGTATTTGCGTGGCTGTGCCATTCACATCAAAACTTATTTTTTGTAATTCTGCATTCCCATCATTTTTATCTGTTTGGCTATTACGCACTATGGGCCTTGCACCATTAGCAACCATAGCGCCGTGAGATAATTCGTATCGCTCGCAGCACCCTTTAAATGATTGGGCAAAGTAGTTATAAAACTCAGTGTAATTATTTTTATTTATTAAGCTTTGAAATTGCGTTTTAATGCCGCGTGAAACCGGTATAGAAAACGTTGCATAGGTCATTTCTGCATGCTCGGCGGGTATTTTACATTGGCGAGCTAAATAACGAGGGTATAGGCTTCTAAGTTTGTAGCCGTAACTTTGGTTACAGCCTTTGCTCTTGGCAAATAAGTCATAGGTTAAATGCTGATGATCGCGAAGCTTAAACTGGGGTTGTTCAATAAATAATTGTGTTTGTAAATTATCTAACACTTTTTGCACCCTGCTGTGAAATTGTGCCGAGCTTGCGCGTAAATCATCACCGGTAGCTAAAAATAACAAGCGAATTTTTTTACTTTTAAAAGTAGGTGTGTAGTGTAGTTTGTGCGCTTCGTGGTAACGCGGGTTGTAAAAAAACAACATTTGCTTTGCTGTTTCTAATTGATACGACTCATCATGAAATCTGACCACGGGTAATTTGTCGTTAGCGAGTAGGTGTACATTATGTAGCTCGTATTCATCACAGCTTGCAAATAGTTGCTTGGCAATGCGGGTATAGCAACTATCGATATCGCTAAAACTAGTGTAAAAGTCATCAGTGGGTGTAATTTCAGCGAGTAAATAGTGATTAGCTCGCGCATTTGTTGGAATATAAACTCTGTGTTGTGTAGAACTGGCCATCTTTGAATCCTTTTAAGGAGCTTAAGTTTAGGTACTATAAATGCCTTTCATGACTCAAATATTGCGCTAAAACAAATTTAAGTAATAAACTAATGCACCATTGCCATAATAACTAGAATAAACCCGCATCTAGTGCTGTATGTTAGTGTTTGTTTTTGTAATAATGCATTAGTTTTGTTATCACGAATATTCAGAGGATCGCACTCCTATGGCGGAAATTGAGAATCGCCCAAGTAACTTTATAAGAACTCGAATTGATGAAGATTTAGCAAGTGGCAAACATGCAACTACGCATACACGTTTTCCACCTGAACCAAATGGCTTTTTACATATTGGCCATGCAAAATCAATTTGTTTGAATTTTGGCATTGCAAAAGATTACGATGGTTTATGTAACCTACGTTTTGATGATACAAACCCAGAAAAAGAAGATATTAACTACGTTAATTCAATCAAAGAAGACGTGCAGTGGTTAGGCTTCAACTGGAGTGGTGAGATAAAATATTCGTCAAACTATTTTGATACCCTATACGGCTATGCAGTAGAGCTTATTGAAAAAGGCTTAGCGTACGTTTGTTTTTTAACGGCCGATCAAGCACGCGAGTATCGCGGTACGTTAAAAGAGCCGGGTAAAAACAGCCCATACAGAGACATCTCAGTAGAAGAAAACCTCGCATTGTTTGAAAAAATGCGCGCGGGTGAATTCAAAGAAGGTGAGTGTGTGCTACGCGCTAAAATTGATATGGCAAGCTCATTTATGGTGCTTCGCGATCCAATTATTTACCGCGTTCGTTTTGCTCATCACCATCAAACAGGTGACAAGTGGTGCATTTACCCAATGTATGACTTCACACATTGTATTTCTGATGCGCTTGAGGGCATAACCCATTCATTGTGTACACTTGAGTTTCAAGATAACCGTCGTTTATACGACTGGGTACTTGATAACATCAGCCTTGAATGCCACCCACAGCAAATTGAGTTTTCGCGCTTAAATCTTGAATACACAATTATGTCTAAGCGTAAGCTAAACGACTTAGTTGTAAATAACTATGTAGAAGGGTGGGATGACCCACGTATGCCAACTATTGCTGGTTTACGTCGTCGTGGTTATACACCGGCTTCAATACGTGAGTTCTGTTTACGTATCGGTGTGACTAAGCAAGAAAACATGGTTGAAATGGGCATGCTTGAAGCGTGTATCCGTGAAGACTTAAATGAAAACGCACCACGTGCAATGGCAGTACTCGATCCAGTTAAAGTGGTAATAGAAAACTTTGATGCAGATAAAGTAGAAACATTGTCGGTAGCTAATCACCCTAATAAAGAAGAAATGGGGCGTCGTGAAGTACCGTTTACTCGTGAGCTTTTCATTGAGCGTGAAGATTTCCGCGAAGAAGCGAATAATAAATTTAAACGCTTAGTACTTGATAAAGAAGTACGCTTACGTGGTGCTTATGTAATTAAAGCACAGCGTGTAGAAAAAGATGAAAATGGTGAAATTACCACTATTTACTGTACTTACGACAACGAGACACTAGGTAAAAACCCAAGTGACGGTCGTAAAGTAAAAGGGGTTATTCATTGGGTTTCTGCGCCTGAGTCGGTTAATGCAGAAGTTAGATTGTATGACCGTTTATTTAATGTACCAAACCCAGGTGCAGCTGAAGAGTTCGAATCGACACTTAACCCTGATTCGTTAGTTGTATTAGAAAATGCAAAACTAGAAGCATCGCTTGCTAAAGCCGAACCGGCTCAAGGCTTCCAGTTTGAGCGTACTGGCTATTTCTCACGTGATACAAAGTCAGAAAATTTAGTATTCAACCAAACGGTTGGTCTTAGAGATTCATGGGCTAAAATCGAGAAGCAGTAACGCTTTTAAAATACCAATTTGCATAATATCTCATTATTGCAAATTGGTATTAAACACAGTTTAAATGCTTAATTTTAAACACAAAAAAACCTGCAAAAGCAGGTTTTTTTATTACCATAGCGCGTTATTAGCTATTTGAATCGCTAAATGCTTTACACGCTGCTTTGTCTTGACACTCACCGTATAGGTATAAAGAGTGATTTGTTAGTGTAATACCGTTTTCTTCGGCTATTTCTAACTGGCGACGTTCAATTAAGTCATCTTCAAATTCAACAACTTTGCCACATTTTAAACACACTAGGTGGTCGTGGTGAGTGCTGCCAGAAAGTTCAAATACTGACTTTCCGCCTTCAAAATGGTGACGGCTTACAATACCTGCGTCATCAAATTGGTTTAATACACGGTAAACAGTCGCAAGACCAATTTCTTCACCTAAATCTAAAAGAATTTTGTATACATCTTCAGCGCTGATGTGTTGGTTATCTGGAGATTGTAGAATTTCTAAGATTTTAATACGCGGTAAAGTTACTTTTAAACCGGCTTTTTTAAGTTCCAAGTTATGATCAGTCATTAAATCTGTCTCAAATTTGTTTGGTTATACTAGACATCTCTTACAGATGCACACGACACATTAGCAATAACAAGGATAACGCGCCTAAGCACTGAGTGCAAAGAACAATTGATCAATTTTGCTATTAATTCTAAAGTCGCTAACTGTTTGATAATTATTTAAACAGTTAGCGATAAAAGGGGGGGAGGTTAGTCTGCTAGTTCGCTTAAGCACATTTCATCATATACTTGTGCGCACCATGCTTTAACACGTTGTTCTGTTAATTCAGGTTGGCGGTCTTCATCAATACCTAAGCCTACAAAGTGCGTGTCATCAGCCATACCTTTAGATGCTTCAAAGTCGTAGCCTTCACTAGACCAATGACCAACCACAATAGCACCGCGCTCGGTAACGATATCGTTGATCATACCCATAGCGTCTAAAAAGTATTCTGCGTAGTCTTCTTGGTCGCCACAACCAAAAATAGCCACTAGCTTACCTTCAAAGTCTACTTCTTCAAGCTCAGGGAAAAAGTCATCCCAATCACATTGTGCTTCACCGTAGTACCAAGTAGGAATACCGAATAAGATTAAATCGAACTCTGCAATCTCTTCTTTAGAGCTTTTTGCAATGTCGTGTACAGCCACAAGCTTTTTACCCAATTCTTTTTGGATCATTTTTGCTACGTGTTCTGTATTACCTGTGTCACTTCCGAAAAAAATGCCTACACTTGCCATGGACTTCAAACCTTTTATCTATCAATAGCCAATCTTTCTTGTAAAATTGTTTCAATCAGCGCACTACGGCTAATATTTTGTGCATCTGCCATATCACTCAGTGCCTGATATAACTGTGATGAAACTTTAAATTCTACACGCTTTAAACCGCGTGCTTTATCTCGTTTTATTTGATTACGTTTATTAACCTTTAACTGCATATCCCTTGGTAAAGGGTTCGTTTTAGGCCTGCCTGGGCGCTTTTCGTATTCAAATAAATCGGGAGTTGTTCTATCTGTTTCTGACTTCGCCATGCCTAACCTACACCTGCACCTTGCCAAAAAACTTGTATAAGTCCTTTCGCAATAAAGCCAGAACACCCTAAAAAGAGGACGCCCCACACAATGTAGCGACCAAACTTAGGTACGTTACCACTATTAAGTACGTCTTTAATTGCCAGGCCGATGAATACAAAAATACCGGCTAAGCCAAAGTACAACCCTAGGGTATCAAATTCGTTAATAAACTGACTGACCATCAACGTATAACCTTTAAATTAAACGGCGCGTACTATAGCATATAAATATGCATTAATTTAGTACGGATAACCAAAAACACATGATTAAAATTGCATTAAAACCCTGTTAAAAAGTCATTTATTGCTTTATTAACTGCAGCGGGTTTTTGCGCATGAAGCCAATGTCCTGCACCGTGTATAATTTTTGCTCGCGTATTTTTAAAGCGCTTTGTTATTTCATCGCGGTATTCTGGCAGTATGTAATCAGAATCGTTGCCTTTGATAAACAAAGTATCGCACAAACAAGAATTGTTTTCATTAACATTGGCTGTGATTGTCGAATATTTTTCATCAAGTACATCTAAATTAAATCGCCATTTGTACTGTCCATCGTCGTTTTTAGCTAAGCTTTTTAGTAAAAACTGCCTAACACCTAGCTCATTAATGTACTCGCTCATAATAGCATCAGCTTGTTTTCTATCAGTAACCTGGCTAGTTGCCACTTTTTTTAGTGCATTAATAATTTGTGTGTGGCGGGCAGGGTAACTCACAGGGGCAATATCAAGTACCACCAGCTTATTTACTTTTTGGCTATGCATTAGCGCCACTTCCATCGCCACTTTACCGCCCATTGAATGGCCAATCAGGTGCGCATTGTTAATATTTAACGCGTTCATTAGCTCAACAATATCTGCGGCCATTGCAGGGTAGTTCATTTCATTACTGTGCGGTGAAGCTCCATGGTTACGCAAATCTACATTCGTTACCCTAAAGTGCTCGCTCAATGGTTTTGCAATAACATTTAGGTTTTCTAAAGAGCCAAATAAACCATGAATGATCACTACATCCGGACCTTCACCGTATTGTTTATAGTTTAATAGCATGAGCGCCTCCTAAAATTTTGGCTTAGTTTGCCGAGCATTGCCCTAAAAAGCAAAAGATATAACGGTTAACTGCTCTGCACGCGCCATTTATGGGGTAACACCGTTTGTTTTTACGCCAGTTGTGGGCTATTTGGTGTTACCAGCCTAATGGAGATAAAAATATGGGTAGTATTTTTAAAAGCTGTTAATTACTACATTGGGTTTATAAGCAAATAATCAACACACCTTTATTAGCGCGTTTATAGGTTATGTTTGTGCGAGTGCTTGTTGTAACTCGCATTTATATTTGGTTTGGGTATAATCACGGGGAAAGAAAAAATGTGGCCCGTAATGACAGGAACAACATGAAACAAATCGACATAGACGACGAGTTATATCAGTATATTGCTAGCAATACACAAAGTATTGGCGAAAGCGCATCCACTATTTTACGTCGTTTATTAAATCTAAACGGTGATGACAACACTCCCGTTGCTAAGAACAATCAAAACAACCAAACAGCTACTCAAGCCCCACTTGACGACACGCCAGCTACTAACGACAGCCAAGAGCAAGAGGTTGTCACACCCGTGAAGCAAACAAACGCTAATGTATTTAATATTCTAAATAAAGAAGAACTAGCAATGCAAAAAGGGGTGGTAGGCAGGTTTTTATTTATTTTAAGTGCTTTTTATAGAACGCATAAAAAAGAGTTTAGTGCTGTGCTTGATATAAAAGGGCGCGACCGCGTTTACTTTGCAACCAGCAAAGAAGACTTAGTTAATAGCGGCAGTAGTATGAACCCTAAAAACATTACCGACAGTGAGTACTGGGTAATGACAAATTCAAACACGACACGTAAAAAAATGATGCTACACGAGGTTGCGCTGTGCTTAGGTTATTCAGCAGAGCAAGCAGAAGAAATTCGCGATTACTTGTAAGGAAATAAACATGGCTATTCATTCAGGTGCTGGGAAAACTGCGCCACATTCAACTTTAGTTAACGTACCAAAACTGGTATCGGCTTATTACTTAAATGAGCCAGACTTAGAGCAAAACCCAGAGCATTGTGTTGCTTTTGGTACGTCGGGTCACCGTGGTTGCTCTTACGATGTTAAGTTTAACGAATCTCATATTTTAGCCATTACACAAGCTATTTGTGATTACAGAAAGCAAAACGACATTTTTGGTCCGCTTTTTTTAGGTAAAGATACGCATGCATTAAGTGAAGCTGCTTTTAACTCTGCCATAGAAGTATTAGTGGCTAATGAGGTGCAAGTAATTACCCAGCAAAATCACGATTACACGCCAACCCCTATCATTAGCCATGCTATTGTTTGCCATAACAAATTAAATCCTAACGAATTAGCCGACGGTATTGTGGTAACGCCTTCACATAACCCGCCAGAAGACGGTGGCTTTAAATACAATCCACCTAACGGCGGCCCAGCAGACACCGACGTAACTAAATGGATTGAAGACAGAGCAAATCAATTACTATTAGAAGATTTAGTAGAAGTTGAGCTGTTTCCATTTGCTAAAGCATCGCGTTCAGGGTTTATTAAATACGAAGACCTAATGACGCCATACATTAACGACTTAGAAAATATCGTTAATTTAAAAGCCGTTAGCGATGCGGGTATTAAAGTAGGTATTGACCCGCTAGGTGGCTCTGGTATTAACTTTTGGCCATTAATAGCGCAAAAATATAATTTAGATTTAACCGTAGTAAACGACAGTGTTGATCCGCGTTTTGCATTTATGCCACTTGATAAAGATGGCAAAATCCGTATGGATTGTTCATCACCTTACTCAATGGCTAATTTAATTAAATTAAAAGACGACTTTGATATTGCTATTGGCAACGACCCAGATTACGACCGCCATGGTATTGTTACCCCAGATGGATTAATGAATCCTAATCACTTTTTAGCGGTAGCGATTGATTATTTATTAAAACACCGCGACTGGGACAGCAGTGTAGAAATTGGCAAAACGCTGGTTTCTAGCTCAATGATTGACCGCGTAGTAGCTCGTAATGAGCGTAAAGTTAAAGAAGTGCCGGTTGGCTTTAAATGGTTTGTAGATGGCTTAAACAAAGGCAAGCTTGCCTTTGGTGGCGAAGAAAGTGCGGGTGCTGCGTTTTTACGATTTGATGGCAGCGTATGGTGTACCGACAAAGACGGCTTTATTATGGGGTTACTTGCAGCTGAAATACTCGCAGTAACAGGTAAAACACCATCAGCGCTTTATAAAGAGCTAGAGCAAGAATTCGGCTCTCCACTATATAAGCGTTTAGATGCCCCTACTAGCAGTGCGCAAAAGTCACGTCTAAAAGCACTTAGTGCAAGCGATGTTAAAGCCGATACATTAGCTGGCGAACCTATTTTACAAAAACTGACTCATGCCCCTGGCAATGATGCGGCTATTGGCGGCTTAAAAGTAGTGACTGAAAACGGCTGGTTTGCAGCGCGTCCTTCTGGTACTGAAGATATTTATAAAATTTATCTTGAGTCTTTCAAAGGTGAAGAGCATTTAGCACTACTAGAAAAAGAAGCAAAGCAATTAGTTGACTCTGTGATCAGCTAACACGGCTTACACTATTTAAAAACGGCTGATTTATTCAGCCGTTTTTGTTTGTATCTCTCACACTATAAAAGGGCTTATCATGTTAGCCAAACCAGATTATTTAAATGAACTAATAAATAGCGGCGATTTTTTAACACTTAGTCGCGACAATGAATGGCATTTAGAGGCAAGTGAATTTGCTTTAGAAAATGGCACGCACGTAACCGTTCACGATACAGGTGTTATTGAATTTCAACCACAGGGTACAACAACAAAAGATGTTGTGCTGTCAAGCGCTGTACACGGTAACGAAACCGCACCTATAGAAATATGTGACGAGCTAATAAAAACCATAATAAAAGGTGAGCTTGCATTAAATCAGCGTGTGCTCTTTATATTTGGTAATCCAAAATCAATAAATATTGGCCTGCGCTTTGTAGAAGAAAACCTAAACCGTTTATTTAACGGCCACCACACTGTTGAGGGTGTGCCAATGAATGATGAGCGTAAACGCGCAGCAAAACTAGAAGAGTATGTAACTGACTTTTTTGCACGGGGCGAGCAAGGCAGTACACGTTATCATTATGATTTACATACTGCTATACGTGGCTCAAAAAATGAAAAATTTGCTGTGTATCCTTATCTTCATGGTAAACCATGGAAAAAATCGCAGTTACAATTTTTACTTAGCTGCGGTGTAAATACCGTATTGATGATGAAATCACCGGCAACCACTTTCAGTTACTATTCTTCGTTTGTTCATGGCGCTGATTCATTTACCGTTGAACTGGGTCAAGTTAAACCGTTTGGTGAAAACGACATGGCTCGCTTTGCAAAAACCAAGCAAACGCTAACTGCATTAATTAGCCAAAAAGAAGTGCAATACCCTCAATTTAATGCAAGTGATTTTGAGCTGTTTGCCGTGCATCGCACAATTAATAGAACGCAGCAGGATTTTAGCTTTCCGTTTTCTGATGATGCAGAAAATTTCACAGGGTTTGCTAAAGGTGAGTTGCTAGCAACAGACGGCGATACCCCTTATTATGCCGATGTGGAAGGGGAAGCTATTATTTTTCCAAATGCGCACGTTGCACTTGGGCAAAGGGCATTGCTTACCGTTATTCCTATGCAAGTAGATAGTAATTTCGTCTAACAAAACTCATCAGACCACCCACCTTAAATATTTAACTGTATGTTTTTATTGGTTTAATAAGCGCGTACAGTTAACTTTCCATATTTTTAATCGTATTTTACTTTTGTTTCGTCTTACACTTGTTGAATAACATCTTACGTTAACGTAAGGTGGTGGCAGCTTTAATTAAATACAGCGCAGATGCTGCAAAGTTTATTCGCAAGCCTCACCCATAATAAAAACTTAAAAGGGGTGCTGTATCACAGACAACAAGAGAAGGTAGGTTATGAGTAATCCAAATAACGTATCGCTGAATATTAACCACGACCTCGAGTTTATAGACGGTCATGCGCTAACTATTCCAACCCTTAGTATTTTAACTGAGGACGGCGACATTCATCCTAGTGCTACCGCACCGACTATTTCTAAACACACAGCGATTAAACTATACGAAACAATGCGTTTTATTCGCCTACTCGATGAGCGGATGCAAGGGGCGCAGCGCCAAGGCCGCGTAAGCTTTTATATGCAATGTTTAGGTGAAGAAGCCGCTGTTACTGCTTCTGCTGCTGCACTTGATCAAGATGATATGATTATGGCGCAATACCGCGAGCAAGCCGCTTTGCATTACCGCGGATTTACGCTTGACCAATTTATGAATCAAATGTTTTCTAATGAGTTAGATTTAGGAAAAGGGCGCCAAATGCCGATTCATTATGGTTCAAAAGAATTAAATTATATGACCATATCATCGCCACTCGGTACGCAAATTCCTCAAGCTACGGGTTATGCCTACGGGCAAAAAGTAAAACACATTGACGCAAAAACCGGCGAGCTTGCAAGCACCATAGATAATGTGACGATTTGTTACTTTGGTGAGGGAGCAGCATCTGAAGGTGACTTTCATGCGGGTTTAAATATGGCTGCGGTACACAAAGCCCCTGTTATATTTTTTGCACGTAATAACGGGTATGCAATATCAACGCCTGCAGATGAGCAATTTAAAGGAGATGGTATAGCGTCGCGAGGCGTAGGGTATGGCATTAAAACCATACGTGTTGATGGCTCAGATGCATTAGCCGTGTTTGCAGCAACACAAAAGGCCCGCGAAATTGCAGCAACGCAGGGCGAGCCGGTATTAATTGAGTCAATAGCGTACAGATTAGGTGCTCACTCAACCTCAGATGATCCAAGTGGTTACCGCTCAAAAGATGAAGAGGCCACGCATAAAGTTTGCCCAATTGATAAATTTAAAAAATGGTTGATCAAACAAGAGTGGTTAAACGAAGAGGACGATGCTAAAGCGAAAGACACTATTCGTGAAGATATTTTAGCCGCCCTTAAACGTGCTGAAAAAGTGCAAAAACCAGCGCTTGAAGAGCTCATATCAGATGTTTACGATACGCCAATTCCCTCACTTGAGCGCCAATATAACGATTTAAAAGCACATATAAAGCAGCACCCAGATGCGTACCCAATCACAGCAGGGAGAATTAAGTAATGGCTAAAATGAACATGCTACACGCAATTAATTCTGCGCTCGATATCACCATGAATGAGCACTCTCAGGCGTGTATTTTTGGGGAAGATGTTGGCTATTTTGGTGGTGTTTTTAGAGCGACCTCAGGTTTGCAAGAAAAGTACGGTAAACACCGCGTATTTAACACACCGCTTACAGAGCAAGGTATTTTAGGTTTTGCCAATGGCTTAGCCGCGTTTGGCGCACCTGCACTTGCTGAAATACAATTTGCTGATTATATTTTTCCGGCATTTGACCAAATAGTTAATGAGTCTGCCAAGTTTAGATACCGCAGTGGTAATGAATTTAACGTAGGCAATTTAACGATACGAACACCGTATGGTGGCGGTATTGCGGGGGGCTTATATCACTCACAATCCCCAGAGGCATATTTTGCCCATACGCCAGGGCTAAAAATAGTGGTACCGCGTAACCCTTACCAAGCAAAAGGGTTACTAAGAGCAAGTATTAAAGACGATAACCCCGTTATTTTCTTCGAGCCTAAACGTTTATACCGCGCTTCTACCGGCGAAGTACCAGAGGATGATTACACCATTGAGCTGGGTAAAGCAGAAGTAGTACAAGAAGGTACAGATATCACTGTACTTGCGTGGGGCGCGCAAATGGAAATTGTTGAAAACGCAGCAAAACAAGCCAATGAACAAGGCATTAGTTGTGAGGTGATTGACCTTAGAAGCATATTACCTTGGGATGTTGAGACAATTGCTAAGTCGGTCACTAAAACAGGACGTTTAGTGATAAGCCACGAAGCGCCTATTACCAATGGCTTTGGTGCCGAAATTGCGGCGACTATTCAGCAAGAGTGCTTTTTACACCTTGAGTCACCTATTATGCGAGTATGTGGGTTAGATACACCTTACCCATTAGCACTTGAAAAAGAATATGTGCCTGATGCGCTAAAAGTAATGGCCGCAATTAAACAATCAATGGATTTTTAGGGGATACCATGGCTAAAGATTTTATATTACCCGATATTGGTGAAGGCATTGTTGAGTGCGAAGTGGTTGAATGGCTAATACAAGAGGGTGACACAGTAAAAGAAGATCAACCCATTTGTGACGTGATGACCGATAAAGCCCTGGTGCAAATTCCGGCTGTGCACGATGGCGTAATCACTAAATTGTATTATCAAAAAGGGGAGATAGCCCAGGTTCATGCACCCTTGTTTGCTATGAATGTAGCCGATGAGCAAAACCAAAGCGATGAAACACACACAGAGCAAGTGCAAAATACACAAAGCGACAACGCATCGTCAGAGCATTTAGAAGATTTTATTCTTCCAGATATTGGTGAGGGGATTGTTGAGTGTGAGATAGTTGATTGGCTAGTGGCCGAAGGCGATGAAATACAAGAAGATCAGGCTGTGTGTGATGTAATGACCGACAAAGCACTGGTACAAATTCCGGCTAAATACACAGGGACAGTGCAAAAGCTTTACTATCAAAAAGGTGAAATTGCTCAGGTACATAGCCCGTTATTTCAAATGAGCATAGCCGGCAGTACAGCTAAACCCAATATAGATGTAAACGACGCCGTTGTAAAAGCACAAAGTAAAGCGGCAGATAAATCTGTAGCAACGCAGCAAACAACAGCAAATAAAGTTGTTAATAAAAAAGCGGTTGCCTCTCCAGCTGTAAGGCGCAAAGCGCGAGAGCTTGATGTTGATTTAACGTGCGTACCGGGCAGCGGTAAAAATGGCCGCATTTATAAACAAGACATAGAAGAATTTATTAAAGGTGAGGTACCTAACACAATAGATACATCACCACTTAGTAGTGCTACTACTAAAAACAGCGTTACTCAAAATAAAGAGCCACAATCGCCACAAACACAAAACGGTGGTATGCGAGCAGAGCCAATTAAAGGCATTAAAGCGGCTATGGCAAAGCAAATGATGGCCTCGGTCTCTACAATCCCTCACTTTACCTTTAGTGACGAGATAGACTTAACGCAATTAATTGCCCTGCGAGCGAGTTTAAAAGAGCAGTATAAAGCGCAAGGTGTAAAGCTCACTATGATGCCATTTTTTATCAAAGCGTTATCGCTTGCGATGAAAGAGTACCCAGTGCTTAATTCTAAAGTAAATGATGATTGCACTGAGCTTACCTACTTTGACGATCATAATATTGGGGTAGCAGTGGATTCAAAAGTGGGTTTGCTAGTGCCTAATATTAAATCGTGCCAATCTAAGAGTATTGTTGAAGTTGCAAACAGTTTAACAAGCCTAACTGATGCAGCACGCGAGGGACGAGTAGCGCCAGATGACTTAAAAGGGGGCACCATTAGCATTTCAAATATTGGTGCAATTGGCGGCACTATTGCGACCCCGATTATTAATAAGCCAGAAGTTGCTATTGTAGCATTAGGGAAGTTACAACACTTACCGCGCTTTGATGAAAGCGGGCAAGTTGTGAGTAAAGCTATTATGCAAGTGAGTTGGTCTGGCGATCACCGTGTTATTGATGGCGGTACAATTGCGCGCTTTAATAACTTGTGGAAATCATATTTAGAAAACCCATCGGCAATGATGATGGCTATGAGTTAATAATTAAACTTATAAAAAAACCAGCAATTTGCTGGTTTTTTGTTTTAAAGCGCGGTGTTTTTAATTAAGATACAAATGTTACTAAAAGGTAATAAAACAAACCCGCTAGGGAATATAAAAACTAACACTAAGGAATTGTAATGGAACATTATATGAACGCGCTGCGTAGCTACGCAGATTTTTCAGGACGTAATCGCCGTAAAGCATTTTGGATGTTTTACTTAATAAATTTATTAATCAGCATAGTACTAGGTGTTGTTGATGAGCTAATGGGCGTAGCTGTAATTGGTACTATCTATAGCTTGGCACTGTTAATTCCTCAATTAAGCGCAGGTGCACGCCGTTTACACGATACTGGCCGTTCTGGCTGGTGGCAGCTACTTTGGTTAGTGCCAATCATTGGCTGGATTGTTATAATTGTATTCCTTGCGCAAGACTCACATGAAGGTGAGAACGATTATGGCCCAAATCCAAAAGAGTTAGCGGCTGAACCTGTTTCTGTATAAATAATACGCTAACATTAAAAAAGCTCAGCAATTGCTGAGCTTTTTTGTACTTATGATTTTTTAAACTGTTAACTTAAAAAGTAAAGCCCGTAACCAACAACTAAAGCAGGTATAGAGGTATACAAGGTAGCAATTACAGCCGCTTTTGGCGCCATTGCAATAGCAGGAAACAACGCATCGCCATCATTTGAAATCGCATTAGCAGCTAATGCACTAAAAGGAATAATGCCCTGTATATAAAGCGTGGTTACAATTATTTGTGGCCCACAGCCAGGTAAAAAACCAATGACGACTGCAATTAACGGTGCTAAATAGGCGTAGTGCATAAACCAGGTTTTTAAATCAAGGCCTACCACACTGACTAATATTTCAAACAACATAAACGATGCCACAACCCAAGCAGTTACAAAGTGTGTGTCTTGAAGTACTTTTATAAGCTTTGAAGGCGGATTACATTCTTCCTCTTCTGAAGTAATTTCTTTATAGGTTTCGCCTTTAGAAGAGTAGGCCCAGATAACAACCGTAAACAGTGCCATTGCTGCACCAAATAAGCTAATACCGGTGCTGGTATATTGACCAAATTTATCAAAGTTGACATTAAAGGCAATTAAAAACGCAATGATTAAACTTGGAATAATGGCAAACATCCACACAGGTTTGCTAATTTTTATTATTTTAGTGGGCAAAACTTTAACTTGGTGTTTTTGCTCTTGTGCGCTGGGGCGTAAAAAGTCAGGTTTGTGAATTGCATTAACTATTAATCCACACAGTGTGCCTACCACTAAACCTATAGCCATTATTGTTAAGCCTTCTGTAGGGCGCGTAGCAAGCAGTAAAAAAGCAGCATCGCCCATTGTGGCGGTAAGTACAGCAACAATAGCCCCAAAGCTTGCTTGGCCTTTAGTGTATTGAGTAACCACAATAATTGCACCACCACAGCCGGGTAAAGCGCCAAGAACGGATGCAAACAGCACTTCAAGCGACTTAGATTTAGCGCTTAAGTAGCTCATTTCTAATTGAGGGATATGTTCTATTGCGTAGTAGTAAATAAGTAACGTAGCCGCTACAAATACACTAACCTGAAAAAACGCATCACTGAGAGCAGTAATGGTTATTTCGCGAAGACTAGGAACAGCTAAACATACCAATAAAAAAAGTGGTAGGAGTAAGCGTTTATTTTGGCTAACAAACCGTTTGGAAGCTGGCGTAATAAATCCTATTTGAGAGAGTAAAATCATAAGTGTGCCCCAGTTTTAGTTTAACTAGGACACACTGTATATAATTTGCAAATGATAATCAATATCATTTGCATCTATTTAAATCGATAGCTCAGTTTGAGTTTTTCGATGGTAAATAACCTACGCTCAGGCGCTCAGGCGAATTACATTATTTGCGTTGAAACTCTGAGTTTTCGTACCATGCTGGCCATTGTGCTTGCTCAGAAATATCAAAGCCTACTTTATAAAACAATTGTAGGTCTTGCACCGCACCCGATAAATCCCACTCATCGCGGTATCTGTCACAGGGTTGATGGTAACAACCACGTAGCACTAAGCTCATACGTTTACGGTAATTTGCTGTATCCTCATCAGCGGCAACAGTACCGCCGCCTGCATACATAGCCGGAATACCCATGTTTGCAAATGCAAAGTGATCAGAGCGGTAATAACCACCTGAAGATGGTTTAGGGTCGCCCGCTATTGTTCTACCTTGCTCTTTTGCTGCTTTGGCTAGTAGGTCGTCCATTTGCGACTTACCTAAACCTACTACGTTCATGTCTTTTACTTTACCTAATAAGTTTAGGCTATCCATGTTTATATTAGCGACTGTTTTATCAGCAGCAATAACCGGGTTAGCAGCGTAGTATTTAGATCCAAGTAAGCCTTGCTCTTCAGCCGTAACAGCTAAAAATGTCATTGAGCGAGTAGGGTGCTTTGGCAGCTTAGTAAATGCCTCTGCAACCTCAATTAGCCCCGCAGTGCCTGTGGCGTTATCGTGTGCCCCATTATAAATTTGGTCGCCCTTACGGGTTGTATCTGTACCTAGGTGATCCCAATGCGCTGAATAAATAACATGTTCATCCGCTTTTTCGCTACCCGGCAACGTGGCAATAAAGTTATACGACACCGATTTTTTAATTGTATTTTTAACATTAACCGATGCAGTTAAATCGCCCATGTCAACGTTATACGCACCTTTAGCTGCATTGGCTTTTGCAGTCTCAAAATCAAGACCCGCCTTAGCAAATAACTCTTTAGCTACATCAGTGGTCACCCAGCCTTCAACCGCAACGCGGTCCATATTGTTGTTCTCTTTTTGAAAACCAAACTGCTCACCGCTCCATGAGTTTTCAACAACTGACCACGGGTATGACGCAGGGGCGGTTTCGTGAATGATAATAGCACCGGCTGCACCTTGACGACTCGCTTCTTCATATTTATAAGTCCAACGGCCGTAGTAGGTCATTGCATCGCCGGTAAATAACGCAGGATCTTTTGTAGCAAAACCCGGATCGTTAACAAGCATTACAACAGTTTTGCCTTTTACGTCTAGGCCTTCGTAATCGTTCCAGTTATATTCAGGGGCATTTACACCGTAACCTACGAAGACAAGCTCTGAATTTTCAATCCCTTCTTGTGCGCTAATGCGGCTACTGCCCATAACCATATCTTTTTTGTATTGATAATCTTTACCACCAATACTTAATACCATATTTGAATCAGCTTCTAATGAAACAAGCGGCACTTCTTGTAAAAAGCTATCACCATTACCAGGTTCAAACCCTAATGCTTTAAATTGAGTGGTCAGATAATCAAGCGTTAACTTTTCACCTTCAGATGAAGGTGCTCTACCGCCAAATTCATCAGAGGCAAGCACTTTAATGTGCGCTGCAAGTTCATCTGCTTTAATACTGTTGTAACCATTTGTTACATCGGTAGGTGTAATACTTGTTGTTGCACAGCCAGCTAACACAGCGCCAGCAATCAGTGTGAGAGAGAAATATCGTTTCATAGTAGCTCTATTCTTGTTCTAAGATCTGATTAGTATATTAACTTCTATTAATTAGAACCAGTTTTTGCGGTAAACTGCCCGCAAATTAACAGCATAAATTGTTAAAGGTATAAATGAAGCGCTTTACTCCGCCCGAGCAATGGCAAGTTAGTAGTTTGAAAAGCGGTGCGTTTGAGCACTTACGAGCACTGTTTAATATTGATAAACAAACTGATTGGCCAACCCCCGATTGGTTCACTGTGTATTTGAATGCCATTAATGCTAATAACCTCCCCATAACGTTTGAAGACGATGCAAGCGTTGATTTTGGTGAGCGCTATTATGAGCAAGTCATTTTTGAAACTGGCGTAGTGCCTACACGCAGTAAAAATTGGCACGATTTATTTGGTGGCTTTATTTGGTGTTTGTTTCCAAAAACCAAGGCGCTTATTAATCAGCGCCACGTACAAGAAATAGCGCAGCATGGCTTAAAGCAACGTACTAAACATCGTAATGCACTCACATTATTTGACGAGTGCGGCGTGGTGCTTGCCATTAGTGATACTAAGTGGCAAACACTTTTAACAGAGCACCAATGGAAAACGGCATTTATAACTCACCGAGAAGAGTGGGGCAAAACAATACAACCTTTTATGTTTGGCCACGCTAATTATGAAATGCTCACAAAACCCTATATTGGTTTAACGGGTAAAGCGTTATTTGTAAGTGTACCGGATGAAATATTTTGTAAAGATTTAGTTACTCAATATCAGTACCTAGACCAAGTACTTTATGAGAAGATAAAAATAGAGCATTGCTTAGCCGATAACAAACAGCTTTCTCCATTGCCATTGTTAGGTGTACCAGGATGGCATGACGCAAATGAGAATGAATCGTTCTATGATAATACCGATTACTTTAGAGCTAAACGAAGGATACGAAAATGATAGAAGTCGCAGGGCTTAAAAAAAAGTTTAAGTTAACCAAGGATCATAAAAAAAATAAAGTTGATGATATAGACCCGCGTGAAGATAAAGATTTTTTTCATTCAGTAAGAGATGTCAGCTTTCAATGTGCAAAAGGTGAAGTGTTAGGGTTACTTGGCCCTAATGGCGCGGGTAAAACTACTACATTGCGTATGCTCTCAACTGCACTTAAGCCCGATGAAGGCACAATAACTATTGCCGGCAACGACATAATTAAAAAGCCGTTAGTAGGGCGCAAGTCTATTGGTTTTTTATCCGGTTCAACTGGTTTGTATGGTCGCCTGACCGTTAAAGAAAATATTGAATACTTTGCAAAGCTTCATGGAATGAACAAAGAGCAAATAGCGGCTCGTTGTGAAGAACTTTTTACTTTGCTCGACATGCATAAATTTATTGATAAACGTGCAGAAAACCTATCTACCGGCATGAAGCAAAAAGCCAATATTGCCCGTGCTGTGGTACATCACCCAGAAGTGGTGGTACTCGATGAGCCAACCACAGGCCTTGATATAATGACCACACAAACGGTTATAAACTTTATAAAAGGCTTAAAGGCGCAAGGCACGCCTGTTATTTTTTCAACGCACCATTTAGATGAAGTCGCCCTTTTATGTGACCGTGTTGCGGTAATTAATGAAGGCGTAAGCTGCTTTGATGGCACGCTTGCTGAATTCAAACAGGCAGGTAATAGTGAAGAGCTAAACCAAGCGTTTATGAATATTTTAACGGAGAAACACGATGTTTGAAGTTTTTAAAAAGGAATTAACAGAACTCTTACGCGATAAAAAAACCTTGTTGTTTGTAGTCGCTCTACCCGTTGCGGTGTTTCCCTTATTATTTGCCGTTATGGCGTTTATTAGCTCTCAAGCGGCACTCGAAGCTGAACAAAAGGTACATACCTACGCCATTATTAATGGCGACTACGCGCCAGAGTTTACCGAAAAAGTGTTTTATCATAAAAGCTTTGAACTTTATAAAGGTGCTAAAACCTTTAATAGCATTGAAGAGCTAAAAGAAGGAGTAATCGCAGGTGATATAGACATGGGTATATATTTACCCACTAACGCTAAACAAGCCTTAAATGATGCCCAGCAAAGTAAGTGGGAAGTGGTATTTAATGATGCTAAATCTATCAACTTTTTATTTCAGCGTGTAAAAGAGCTCGCCAAAGAATATAGCGATGCATTACAAACAGAAAAATTAATCAGTTTTGGTATTGAAAAAGAAGCCCATTTAGCACTTTTAACCCCTATTGAAGTAGTAAAGGTTGATACCGCCGATAAACGTGAAAACTTAGGTGAAAAACTAGGAGGCTTTTTGCCCTACCTACTTATTCCCATAGTTCTTATGGGCGCTACGTACCCAGCAATAGATTTAGGTGCAGGTGAAAAAGAGCGCGGTACATTAGAAACCTTATTGCTTACACCTATTACGCGTACCGAGCTGGTACTAGGCAAATTTATAACCTTACTGACAACCTCAATTGCATCAACAACTATAACTGTACTCAGTATGGGCGGGTGGATAGCCGTAGCCCTTGCATTTGCAGACCTAGAAGTAATTAAAACAGCATTTAGCACATTAGCGGTAAGTGATTTATTAATGATTTTTGTATTGTTATTACCTATTGCCGCGATATTCTCAGCATTGGCGTTAGCAATATCTATTTATGCTCGTACATTTAAAGAAGCGCAAAACTACATGGCACCATTAAGTATGGGGGTGTTTTTTCCCATCATTGTATCCATTATGCCTAATGTAGAGCTAACAGCTAAAACTGCTTTTATTCCTGTTACTAATGTTGCGCTCGCAATTAAAGAAATTGTTAAAGGCACGGTAGATTACACCCTTGTAGGCTTAATATTTTTAGCAACAGCTATTATAGCTGGGGCGTTACTTGCCTTTTGTGTTAAGTGGTTTAACCGCGAAGACGTTCTTTTCAGATAATATTTTTAATTATAAAAAGCATCACTTAAGTGGTGCTTTTTTGTTTCTTAAGCTACTTCTTTCAAAGCAGTTTGTATTAAGTCGTTAAATAGTTTAAGTTTATGGGCTGAATTATGGAACACAAAACAAGGATGGATTCTTGAAAATACCCCTCATTTACTTTTCACTATTGAGCGTAAGCAGTGCTTTTAGTTTGCTAAGTTATACAATTCCCGCTCAAGCAAAAACAATTCAATCGCCACCACCTGTAGGCACGTGGCAAAATAATGATGAAGACGCTGACGATGTGCCTGATGAGCAGGACGATTATCCGTTTGATGTAAACTTAGTTAAAGCAAAGTACTATCAAGAAACGGAATTAAACGACAATTTAGCCAAAGCAGAAAACTTGACTTCAGAGATCCCATACTTTGTTTCAGGTGTAGTGCAGCATACAGCTGATTTAGATTTATTTAAATTTACAACAAATAAAGCAGAACGTGTATCTGTTGTACTAAACACGACAAACACAATTTTCAGACCAAACATTTTTATACTCAATTCAGATGGTTCGTCGGTAGAAAAAATAAAATCAAACTTTACTGCTATTGGAAATATTGGTGCCGCTGCTAATTTTACGCTTCCTGCTGCAGATACTTATTACTTAGCTATTACTGATGTTGATGCGCGAGGGAATACTGATTTTACATATAAAGCAAAACTCTTTTTTGATGTAGATATAGATTACATAGATGATGGTCTAGAGTCAGCTTTTGGATTAATTGTTAACGATATAGATTCAGATAGAGATAGAATTTTTGACGGTACAGAATTTTATGTTTATTTAGATGGTAATACATATTCACACGATGTTGACTTGGATGGTATTCCTAATTGGTTGGATGACGATAGTGATGCAGACGGTATACCAGATAAAATTGAAGGCATTTCAGATCAAGATCAAGATGGTTTGGGTAACTTTGTAGACGTTGACTCAGATGGCGATGGCAATCTCGATAAAAATGAAGTTAAGGATATTCTTACTTCTTTTCCAGCCGATACTGATGGTGACAGAGTACCAAATTACGCCGATGTTGATGACGATAACGACGGGTTACTTGATGGAAATGACGCTGAACCATTAAAAATAGTTGATTCAACTTTCCCTGGCGAAGCTGATTATAAAGATATAAGTACTGTAGATTATATTTTTAAGGGCGATTCGTATAATGGGCTTTTTGTAGAGAATGGGACGCACAAAATAAAGGGTAGAGGACTTGAAACCGAGGGCATACTCGTATTCAAACGAACTAATAATTTACCACCTATCAATAAAAAAGTATCATCATTGCTAGATGTTCCCTTTATGCTGCCTGAGCATACCCAATCTATGTATTTTTTTGCTAAGGGTAAACGTTCCAACTCAATTAATGTGATTAAATCAAACCGTAACCTTCCATTAATATTAAAACCAGAACTTGATTACTATTCGGTGGGTGACACCTTAAGTCTATCGGGACAACATTTTTCTGATGATACGCTTGTTTTTATTGATAATATAAAAACTAAACCTTCAATTATAAATACCGAAAAGTTGACCTTTGTTGTTCCTGACGGCGTCAGATCTCAAGCTAAATTAACAGCCAAAACAACTTATGGTACAAGTAATACAGTCACAGTTAAAATTGGTGATGAAGTACTTTTAGATTACAGCCAATTGAGCATACCCAATAAGGTATTAGCACCATTATTAGTTACTTCTTTAAAATCACCGATAAATCAAGAAGAGCAGCTTGGTGATGATTTAAACGTTAATTATATTTTTGGCGGTGATAGTGATGTTGTTATGGCGCTTTATATTGACGAGAACAAAGAGCCCTATGAATTTATTAATACTATGGTTTTTCAATCAGATAAAAATATTTTGATTACGCCAATTCATATAGCAGCATCTTCTGTATGGTATAGCGGTGCTTTAGGTAACAATATAGAACAAATTAATTGGAAAGAAGAGTTTAACGCGCTTAGTTCTAACGAAGACGTTAAAGTATTTGCAAACTTTATTGAAGCAAATTTAAGTAACCCTCGTTATATTGATGATAATTCAGCCAAGTACCACTCACTTTTAAATAAAGCAATAGCGAGTTCAAAAGACTCAATATCAAACTGATAAGCAGAATCAATAAGTTATTTATTTTCAAACAGTAAAAACCAAAACTTAGTTAAGGATAATTATGAAACTCTATAAATTTTTAACATTACCATTATTATTATCTAACCTTGCTTATGCTGAGTCGGAGAAAGACTTAATTACTAAAATGTGCCACGACAATGCTATAAAGATCGTAAATAAGGATTTCGATTCCTATATACAAGATTTTCATCCTAAGGTTGAATCTATAAAAAAATCTAAACAGTTTCTTCATAAAAAGTTTTTAAAGAAAGCGGCAAGGTATGAAGATTCTATTAAAACAGCAGACTATAACAGAATATCCTTTTCAACAGAGGAAGGTAAGAAAAATACATTTTTTGATGTTGAAAAGTCCGTCATTGTAGAGATAGAGTTTTTAAATATAAAAAAGGGAAGTAATCATTTCCTTTGCCAGTATGGTTTAGATAAAGACTCTCAGAAATGGTTTAAAACAAGTCTTTAACCATTTTTTTGTAAAGCACCTAGCTTATAGTATAAAAATAATTAAGCCAGGTGCTTTCTACTTATTTAAAGAAATAACTTTAAAAGGAATAATGTGCAAAATATTTTTATTACAGCCAGCTTAGTTTTATTAACAGGTTGCACCAATGGCGAAATTAAAATGACCTCGTTTAAAAAGTTTAAACCAGCTGATGATAAAGGTCACCCTTTCCATAGCGTGTTCTTTAATCTAGAGGGAAATAACAAACAAGAATACTGTGAAATAAGTTTCCCCGGTAAAATCCTTGAAAACAAAGCGGAGATCGATGGCCCAGGTATTAACAACTTAATGATTGGGTGTTCGTTTGATGGCTATAAAAATGTAGGCATGCCAATAACATCAGAGTACTTTAATACAACACTTAAATTTATTGGTGGAAATAAAGCCACGCTTAATTTTCATGGTGAATTAGTGGCGGATCATGGTGTAAGTTATGAAGCAAGAACTGTTGGCCCTGTAGAGTTTGAATATTCATTGTAAATTGGTTAGCTAAATAGTTTTTACTGCATCGCAATACGCTAGAAGAAGGAACCTTTAAAACGTGAAAGATTCACTCTCGCACTATATATATAACAATGTAAAAAACATGCCTGTTTTTGCACATAATGATAATTATAAACTAAAAAATACGGGGCGCTGGCCACAAAAAACAACAAAACAGTGGTTGATGTTTTTTGTAATAAATACACTTGTTGCCGTTATTTTTGGATTAATCGGCATAGACCTTACCCCCAATAAATATCCTACCTATTCAGATCCACAACTAATCCAATCAATAGTTTTAAATTTATTACTCATAAATACAATCCGCTTTGTTATATGGGTTAACCATAGTATTAAATGTGCCAAAGATTTAACCGTTGATAAACATACAGGCTGTGTAGAACCCATTGAATCAACTAAGCCGGTTAAAGTAACGGGAAAAGCATTTCCGACTAAAAGTACTGAGTTTAAAATTATTACCGGAGCGGTAATTGAATACCAGAACAATAAAAAACAGGTTTTTAATCGCTTATCAATATTACAGCTTCCTGAATTTATAGACTGGTTAAAAGAAAAGCATGATGTAAGTATTGAATTCAAAACATCATTAATTACAAAGCTTCCGCTTTATTTTTTATTTTTAATCATTTTTTGCTTGATGATTTTGTTATTTTTTATCTAACCCTTTGAAGGGAATATTCGATTTATAAAAAGAGGTTGTATGGACTTTTTGTGTAAGAAATTTAGGCACTTTACTAACTCGTATAGCACGGATGAACGCCTTGAGAAAGAGTGTCAAGCCGATTTAACAACATATCCTTTATTAAAAAACTTCACTAAAAAGCAACTCTACCTACACAGTGTAATAGCTTATATTGTTGGACTTTTATTAACCTGTTTTTTTATAAGTGAAGGTAGGGTGTACGATACTAATAATAGGCCTGAATATGTTGTACTTTATTTTATCGGCTTTTACTTTGCTATTTTAATTGCAGTTTTGTTTTTTAAACGTGGCAACAAACAATCAATTACTCTGTATCAAGACTATTTTGAATTTAAAGGCACTGGTAGTGTAAATAAAAAGTTTTACTATCGGGATATTGAAGAGGTAACCGTGGGTAAGTTTGATTACACCATAGTAAAGCGTATTCGCGGAACGGTTAGACGCCATGAAAATATTAAACTCCCATTTTTTACTCATGCTACATTTTTATTTACTAATAAAGACACGCTGACAATTAATCGAATAAACCTTTTTATGCTGCCTGAAATAATAGAAGTAATGGTCAAAAGAACAGCTGTTGAAGTATCTTATTTATTTCCACCAGTCATTAAGGCTATAGCAATTATGTTTGCAGCACTTTTTGTAACTGTACTTACAAGTATTGTTATTGTTCAAACATACTTAATTTGATAGCTGTTAATTGATATTTTAACTTTGTTAAATTGGCGTAGCGGTTAAAAATAATGAAACACAAGGAATAAATGTGAAAAATAAAACATTAATAACGGCCATAGTAGGGTGCTTATTTAGTGCATCAACTGTTGCAATGGAGCGTTTTCATGGAGTTGAAGATGGTTCAGATGAAAATTTAAAATCAGTATGTAAAGATTATATGGTAAACAGTTATTTAAAAAATGATCCCACACTGTTTTTTTATTTATTACCTGAATCAGTAAAAAATATGGAAGATAAAATTGAGAAAAGCTGGTTTGATGACCATACCAAAAAGTTTGGTGACGAGCCAATCACTGAGTATGAATTTTTAGAGATCAGTAATAATATAGAAAAAGGAGCTTACAAAGGAAAAGCCACAAAAACTATTAGGCTTGAATTTAAAGCTGGGAAAATGGATAAAACTAAAAGAAGCCTCTGTTATTTTAAGCAATCAGAAAATGGCCGTTGGTATTTAGGTCAAAAACCTTAAACTCAATAAGGAAGGCTTAGCCTTCCTTTTTCATCATTAAAAATTCATTTGTCGTGTTGGTGTATCAATGAGTTATAAATTACAAAAACAAAGTAATGAGCAGCTAATATTTACAGATAATGGCGGAGTCTCAGGGGTTATATTTCACTTTTTGTTAATGTGCTTAGGCGCATGGCTAATTTATATTAGTGTTATAGGTATATATGAAACAGGCGAGCTAGTTTGGTCCAGTATAATAATTTTATTGGGTTTGGTGCTGTGCACGCCGGTATTAAAAGTCAATAAAGTAATACTAAGCGCTAAAAATAAAGATATTGTCAGTACACGCTCTTGGCTTGGCTTTGTTACTAAAAAAAAGCATATTATTAATTCACAGTTATCCCTTGTTGAAGTAAGTGGCTTTACAACCGGTGAGTTTGAAAAATTCTTTGATCCAGAAAAGCCAGTACTAGAACATTTTTCAATGAAGTTTTTTAGTTATCCAGAGCTCACAATGAACGTTGCGACACTTTCAGATATTTTAAAATCAGTTGCTTTTTTAGAGGCGCATTTTGATACTGATTTGGCGTTGGTTGCTGGTAATCGTAGGCATAAATTAAGTATTGATGGATTAAAAACTAAAAGCACAGAGTCAGCTGATATTCCTAATGACCGTTACTTTAAACAAAGTAACGGTGGTGAGTTAATAATAACTGCCAGACCCGTTACATCACCGCAATTTTGCTCGCTCTTAATGCTAATTTGGTTGTTTACATTATTTACTATTTGGTTTTTATTTAACCATGCAGACCTTGTAGGAGCTCAATATTTACCAGCCGCTCTACAGTCAGTTTTATCGGTAGTACTCATTGTGTTAGGGGGTTATTTAAGTATGTTAGTTATGGGCCGTAAGCGGTTTAGCGTAAGCAATGGCGATTTAATAGTTAAAGCTACTGGGGTCAAAAACAAAGTTATAAAGCTAGACGATGTTTGGGGCGCTGCCAAAGTCGCGCGAAGGACTTACCTGCTAACTAAATCTGGCACGATTTGTTTAGGTTATAACTTACCAAGAAAATACAGTATCGCCATACATGATTGGTTTGCAAAATCTATCAATAACTAGGTGCCTATAGATATGTAAGTTTGAATGGTTGTATTAAATTAGGTACGATGACATCATAAACTAAAAAAGAATAAATTTTAGGCAAATAATTGTTACTTTAGCGGACTAATCAACAAGGATGGATTCTTGAAAATACCTCTATTTTATATCTCATTACTAAGCGTAAGCTGTGCTTTTATAACACCATTACACGCAAAAACTATTCAGCCAACTACCCATATAGGCACGTGGCAAAATAAAGACGAAGACGGCGATGGGGTGGTTGATGAGCTTGATGCTTATCCGTTTGATACGAGTAAAAGTGAATACGAATTTGTTAAAGAAGAAGAGTTTAATAACAATAATGATGTGGCGACTGTCGCACCTGAAGAGTTACCATTTAAGCTTTCTGGCCGAATTCAGCAAGCGAACGACTTAGATTACTACAAAATCCAGTTAGAAAAGGATGTTGCAGTGACCGTACTTTTATCGTCTTCAAGTAATGAATTTGACCCTGGTATGGCAGTAATGGACAGCTCTGTAGTGGCTATTCAATCATGGGGACCAAATTTTACTGCTGTTGGTAAGTATAAGCGGGCTATTCAAGTAAAGCCGAGCGAGTCTGGCACTTATTATATTGTTATTAATGATAAAGAGTTTAGAGGTAAGCAATCTTACGATTACCAATTACATGTATTTGTAGATGAGGATGTAGATGCAATTGATGACTCTTTAGAGCCTGCTTTTGGCTTTAAAGGTTATGCGCAGGATACGGATGGCGATGGCATTTATGATGGTACTGAGTTTTACGTGTTTAATTTAGGTTCAGCGTATGCCCTTGATGTTGATAATGACGGTACACCAAACTGGCTTGATGAAGACTCGGATAATGACGGCATTAAAGATGTACTAGAAGGTGCATTTGATTTAGACGAAGATGGCTTGGGTAATTTTGTAGACTTAGATTCCGATGCAAACACAATTATAGATGGTAAAGATTCGGGAAATCCTCAAAGACCTTTAAATCATGATAAAGACGAATTAGCTAACTTTATTGATTTAGATGACGATAACGATTTAATTTTAGATGTAAATGATCCTGAACCACTAAACTCAGCATCAAATGGCGCGTATGGGACCGATAATTATTTAGAGATTAGTAACATTTACTATTTATTGAATGGCAGCCAAGAAGTTGAAAGTGTTATTTTAGCAAATAAAAAACACCGAATTTACGGTGAAAACTTATCAAATGGATTTTTAAACTTCAACATAAAGGGCAGTCTTTCTCCCGTTAACCTTCCTGTTAATGCCAATGGCAAGGATTATATTGACTTTGTTATGCCGCGCAATGCTACAAGTATTAGTTATAGTGCAGCAAATATACGTACAGCACCTATTGAACTTTCGTTTAATCAACAATTCTCGCCCTTGATAGTGAACCAAGGGGTTATAGAATCTTCAGCGAATCAGGAAGTTACTTTATCTGGAATAAACTTTTCAGACGATACTTTAGTGTATTTAAACGAGGTAGAGCTTACCCCTTTAGCAACTTCTCCTACTAGCTTAAGTTTCACAGTTCCTACAAATGCTGAATCAGGCAAATTATATTTAAAAAACAGTTATGGGAAAAGTAACGCATCTAAAATTGCTGTATTTAGTGAAACAACACTAACAATAGATGACTCCTTGTCGTTTGCTAATTCTAAAGTGGTTGCAAGTACATTTATATCTGGCATAGAAAAAACGGTCGATTTTAACAACAGCGTTGCCGTCGTGCCTGTTTCTAGCAATAACGCCACAACGATTACCTTATACTTTGGTGATGAGCAAAAGTATTACTTAAATGTACTTTATTTAGGGCAAGCAGATTTACAAATTACACCACGATTTCTTGCTGCATCTACTGCATGGGGTTTAAGTGGCGTGAACCGAACACAGCAACCCGCAAAATTAAGAGCTTTATTCACACAAGTACTTAAGCTAAATGAAGTAATTGAATTTGCGGATTATATTAAAGAAAATAATAACCAATTGCCTAAATATAAAAGCAAAAAATTTATGACTTTAAAATGGGCGGCTGCGGATGCAATTACAGCTCATCTTAAAAAATAAAAGGACATTTTAATGAAAAATAAATTAATCACACTTTTAATTGCGGGGCCTTTAGTCAGCTCATCTTTTTTGTTAATGGCTAGCGAAGTGCCAGCTAAAGAGTATTTTAACAAACGCTGTATGGACGCATGGCAAAGCATAAAAGCCGGAGACCGAGAGGCTTTATTTGCAGAGTTACCGCCAAAATTACAAAACTGGAATGAAGGTAAAACAGCATGGAAGCAAGTTGATAAAGCAATAAAAGACTACAAAGAGGATTGGGAGCAACTAAATTTAAATAATTTGGTTATTACGATGTTAGATTATGGAGGCGTAAGTGAAGATGGCAATATGTTACCAGTAGGCTTACAGAGCTCAGTAGATAAACGAATGGCTCGCTTTTACCCTGAGGCCACTCGAGAATATACCTTAAATTATACTTTTAAAAATGATGAACGTGATGAAGGTAAATCATGCTCATTTTTAGAGTTTGATAACGAATGGTTTATGTATCATAGACTACTTTGATTATTATGAATTTAATATCTGAAAAGCTTAAGAATACATTTCAAGTCTGTTTTGCACACAAGCGCTGGGTGCCTTATACCCGAGTAAAATCGTTTTTAGGTATGCTACTGGGCGCTTTTGTCGCCTCCTTTTTTATTGATGGTCAACCGAGTTACTCAAACGCTGACCAAACATTGAATACTATGTTTGTGGTTACCCCGTTTTTGTTTTTTGGGTTGGTGCTATTGCAATCCTCGTTACAAAAAACATTTTACAACGCCGATGTATTTATCACGCGCAAAGGTTTAACCATGCCAGATTTTAAAGGTGAGCGTGAGGTATTTATTGCCTTTAAAGATATAGAGGCGATGTATATCAAATATTTTCCGTTAACGCCGCTGCTGTGGTTTGGTCCTTACATAAGTACGCATTTAGCGATTAAAACAGTCAATGGAGAGCGTTATGGAGTACATACGTTTAATTTAAGTGACTATAGAGCAATTGTTAATTATTTAGCGAAAGTGCATAACGTAAAAACTAAACACCGTTTTTCATGGTGGACATTAACCTACTTATCTCTTTTCCCAATCGGGTTTTTATTGGGCTTTATTGTTTAATTTACTTAAAAAACTAAGGAAAGACATGAGATTAAAATATCTATCAATCCCACTACTTGCAAGTGTGTTAACTGGGTGTGGCACACAAGATGTTGTTATAACAAAAGCGATTAGCTTTGAGCCATCAAGATTTATGCGTGAGAATGCTAAAACACAGCCTTTTTTGGTTGTTGAAATAGAAGGTGATGGAAAAGCGGGTACCTGTAAGATTGATTTTCCTATAGGTATGCTAAAAAGTAAAAGAGCGATTAAAGGCACCGGCTCTGAACTGCGAATGCGTTGTAGCTATGATGATGTAAAAGGTTATGGCACGGGTTATACACATGAATATAAACACGCCGAGTTACACCATTTAGGTGACAACAAAGCAACGTTATCGTTAAATGTAGTGCTATATACACGCAAAGAAGATTTATCGATTGAAGTGAAAACACTAAAGCCACTTGAGTTTGAATACACGCTTTAAATAATAAATACCTTAATGGATAACCAAACAAGGATGGATTCTTGAAAATATCACTATTTTATCTCTCTTTATTAAGCACCAGCTGCGCTTTTAGCTCGCTAACCTATACAACAAATTTACACGCAAAAACCATCCAGCCAACAACTCATGTAGGCACCTGGCAAAATAAAGACGAAGACGGCGATGGCGTTCCTGATAAACAGGATGACTATCCGTTTGATAATTCGCGCTCTAAATTTTTTGAAGTTCAAGACAGCGAACCTAATAATAATCCCAGTGTTGCTGAACCTTTAGCTGCTGGGATCCCTTTTAGGGTAAAAGGTGCTATTTCAAACAAAGGAGACAATGGCGATCTATATCGTTTTAGAGGCAAAGAAGGTGATTTTGTTTCCGCATTAGTTACCTATGAGTCTGAAAGTTTTGCTCCTAAAGCTTACTTTTCGGATGAAAATGGTTTAGCTATTAACTCTTCTTTAATACATTTTAGTAAAGAAAATAAAACCTTTTTTGTGACAGTTATCATCCCTAAAGATGGTTTATTTCATTTGGGGGTAATTGATAGTCGTTCAGGCGGAAATCCAAGTTTCAAATATCAAGTAGATGTTTTTTATGACGAAGATATTGATGGTATCCCAGATAATAAAGAGAGGGCATTAGGGATACTTCCTAATAGTCAAGATACCGATAAAGATGGGATCCCCGATTTTTATGGATACTATGTAGATGCATCTATTGGAATAGACTTCGATAGTGACGGCATTCTAAATATGCTCGACGAAGACAGTGATGGCGATGAAATTAGTGATAAGCTCGAAGGGTACACTGATCCAGACGAAGACGGCCTGTACAATTTTATTGACCTAGATAGCGATAGTGATTCAACTCCCGACAGTCAAGAAAAGGTAAACGATAAAGGCTTACCATTAGATTCGGATTACGATGATATAGCTGATTTTTTAGACTTAGATAATGATGGTGACTACATATTAGATATTCATGACTCTGATCCTTATGCAAAAGTTGAAAGTGTTTCAATGGATTCAACCCCATTTATCCAAATTAGTAGTGTGAGTTCTTTAATTAATGGGGTAACGACTAAGGAAGTATTGAGAGGGAATGATATCGTTGTTGTAAACGGTATGAATATGGAAAGTGCAAAAACACCAATTTTAGTTATTTATTCACAAGACAATATTTATAATTTTATACCCACCTATAGCAAGGCTAAGTATAGATTCAAGCTTAATATTCCTGAAGGAAAACATAGAGCATTTTTATATGTTGATGATTTAAAAACAAATGACATATACATTTCATCTTATAGCAATGATGTACCACTTATTTTAGGACCGTCTTTCGTTATGCTTAAACGAGGTACTAATTTCACATTAAACGTAACGGGGGCAACACAAGGCACTAAGGTTATATTTGGTGGCAAAACTATTGTTCCAAATAATATATCGGCAACATCAATAACTTTTAACGTACCAAATAAAGCGGTAAAGGGAACTCTTCATCTCTTAAATTACTCGGGTAAAAGTAATTCAATATTCTATAACTTTTAGAAAGATTTGCGTAAATACCTAATATGAATTACTAGCCTAAGATCTGTTCGTATCTGATACCTAGTTAGAATAAGTATTGGAGTAAGAGTTTATAAAACACGTTAACAGTGCACAGAGTACTGTTATTAAATAAAATTATTGGGAGTGCGGGCCTTTATTGCTCGCTTACTATAAGGACTATACAGATGAAAAAACTACCATTAGCGATTGTACTTGGCTTAGCCAGCGCTATAGCATCGCTTGAACTACAAGCAGATACCGATAAATCGCTATACGCAACGGTTTCAACCGAAGAGCAGCGCAATGTTGACATACAGCTTGGCAAAGCAAAACAAGGAGATGCTGAAGCGATGGCGAGAGTAGGTCGGCTTTATGCACAAAGCTCTGGTAGGGAGTACCCTCAAGACTTTGATAAGGCACGCTACTGGTTAGACAAAGCTATTGAACAGGGTAATACTAGCGCTTTTTACTATTACGCAAAGTTATATGAAAAGGGAACGTTTGGTAAAAAAGACCCTGTTAAAGCGTTTGAGTATTATCAACAAGGTGCCGAGGCTGGAAACATGACTGCTATGTACTTTGTATATGAGGGCTACCGAGATGGAAAAGGAGTTACGGCAGACCAAGAAAAAGCTCAACACGTGTTGGATGAGTGCGCAGAAAAGGGCGGGTCACTGTGTTCTGACTTGAAAAGGGTTTTAGGTAACTTAAATAAAAACAAATAATATTATGCTATTGAATAATGAAAAACTTAAACAGAGTTTGGCTGCTTACTCCCACATATTTGATAAGGTAAGCGATAAGAATCACATAGCATTTAAAACCAAAGCAACGGGTCTCGCTAGTAACTTAGGGGTTATATTTGCTGTGTTGGCGCTAGGTGCAAGTACACAAAGTTTATCTTTAACATTTTACGCATGGGCAACGGCGGTGTTTGTATGTTTATCACTTTTATTGCTTAGTGCCAAAGTGTTACTGGTATTTACAACTGCAAGCAAAGGTTGTTATTACAGTATTTCAATACTCGGTATAAAGCACAAACAACATGCTTATTTACATAGTAAAGGGTTTACCGTTGAGCCCGATACTGATTTACAAAATAAGTGGCGGTTAGTAGTTGCCAATCAACGCTATTTATTAAATAGCCGAAGCGATGCTGAGTCACTGGCTTTAATGTTAGCTTTAATTTTAAACACAAATGCTTTCATTAAAACGCACAGTGGTGCAAACCCTGAGCTAATAACTAAATAAAACTATCAAAATAATAAGGACATTTTTAAGATGAAACCATTTCTAAACGACCCTGCGCCAGTTTTATGGCGAATAAAAGATTACGCCAAGCTTACACTGCCTTTTTTTGCGCTGTTTTTATTTGCAAATATACTGAGGTTATTATGAAGCCAAAGTCCCGTAAATCAGCAGATGGCACCTTTTATATTTACAAAGATATGGGGATGTTTAGAGTTACAGGTTTTGTTATTGGACTTATTTGTATTGCTCAATTTGCATTTTCTTACGATAAAGCCGATTTTAACCTATTTGCGTGGGTATGTGTTTCTACATTGTGTTGGCATTTGCTTTTTTTAAAGTCGCGCTTAAGTGTGCCACCAAATAATAGTGTGCTTGAATTTAAATCCAGTTCACTTTACCCAATTAGGACTGTTCATTATCAATTGAAGGATATCACAAGTGTAATAGCCACTCGCCACCCTATAAAAAAAGAGTTTTTTCAATATCAAGTTGAGTTTGAAAATTTATCTAGGGTTACTTTAGGTTACAGTCGCGCACATAAAAATGTTAGAAATATCGCAAAAGAGCTAGCTGAGCATATTAATAAGCCTTTTGTAGATGATATTAGAAATTTTTTTGATTGATACGCTAAAAATTTATAAACAGATAACCTATTAAACAGAAAAGTGCACAGTGCCTATGGTGTACTTATAAACTCAGCAAATGAGTAAAATGCATACAAATCGAAAGTTAAAGGAGAAAACTATGAAAAAAATCGCTTTTATTACACTGGCTCAATCATTACTTTTATCATTTACGGCAAGTGCCGTTGACTACAGCATCCCAATCGAAAATTGTAAAAAATCAGTAGATATCGTTTTAAATCAAGATTATGAGCTTTTCAAGCTGGTTTATGCACCGCTATCTAAAGATATGGACCAAAGTATTGTAAAAGGTATGTTAGCTCGTAAGCATGCTAATTACACAAAAAAACAGTATTTGGGTATCCATAACTTTACAATCGTTGGTACTGAGGTGCTTGAGGATGCTAAAAATAGTATAATTAAAAGAACACAAAGGAATGCATTGAAGTATGGTTATACTGACGAGCTGTGGGTTAATTATACATTTAAGACATCAAAGGTTTTTGGTAAAAAGGAAGACAACGTAACAATAAAAGGGAAATGTAAGTTTGGGCAAGTCGATGGTAAGTGGCTCATGGTCAACTTATTAAGAAGCTAAATATGACTAATAAAGAACAACCAACCAGTCTAGACGATAAAAAATGGTTTAAAAATGTTCACTTTAAAGAGCAAGATACCTTATGCCCAACGAGTGAAATTAAACTTCCTTTATTGCGTTTATTATGTCATTTGTCTTTTCCAATAGAGTTATTATTTAGCGCAACTTTAATTACGCTTTCATTGTTAGCCGGACTTTGGTTAGTTGACAGCTATAGCTTAGCTAGCTTAGTTGTTTATTTACCGCTTCTTATTGGTACCCTATTTTTAAAACGTATTCTTATATGGCGCAAGTTTGGGTTTAGTTCAAAACACGTGATGACCATAAGTAAAGATAAAATTAAAGTTAACCCATTTATAAATGATTCATTAAAACAAAGCAGACTATTCAAAAGGGATGAAATCGAGTCGGTATTATTTAATTACAGTTTTATTACTCATGTGTCTGATACACAAATTCAAGTAAATGCTGCGCTAAATAGGGCTTTTATAAACCTTAAAACAGGCGAAAACATTGAGTTGAACGTTAACCGAGTGGGGTTGTTTAATGTTTTGTATTTGTTGTATTACTTTGATTACCCATTAATTTATAAAAAATCATTTGAAGGAGGGGGCTCTAGTATCGGCTATATATTCTTACGCGTTTCTGGCATTGTAGCTAACTTTCCTATAATAGCGATGTATTTCTTTGAGTTTTAAGTAAGTAACTAATATTGGAGCGCTTCAAAATCGCTGTGGAAACTAGTTAAATAGGCTAGGTAACTTAACAGGTTTCATGCCGTGTTAAAACCTAGCTCTAATTAAGTTAATATGAGAACTTAATTAAAAAATGGCTAGCGGATATGAGTGGCTTTTCAAAGCCAATTGCATTGGCTTTGTAATATAAAAAAATACCCATGCATACTAATATGTTAAGTTTTAATTTACGAGTTAAAGTATTAGAATATTTAACGTTTTCTAAATAAACTAATTTTTAGAGCCGAACCTATAAAAAAAGGAATTTTAATGAACAATAAAGTTATAAAAATACTCCAAATATTTATAATTTATCTAATTGGTGTATCAAGTGTACAAGCAAAGCCATTATTGTCACCGTATCCAAAAGCAAAGCTAGATAATTCAGTTACTCTAGCGGGTGAAGAAACTCAGTTAATGACAAAGTTTGATCCTAATGCAGAAAAATCTAAGCAGTTTGAGTTTACAAAATTGATTGGTGATACAGCTCATTACGCATATGAGATAAAAAATGTAGCTTCGTTAAAGGTTACAAAAAACTATGAAAACGCCTTAAAAGATGCGGGCTTTGAGGTAATTTACAGATGCTCTTTAAACGAGTGTAATTCAGGCGACAGTCGAAGAGATAGACAGCGATTAGGTAACCGAGCTGGCTATTTCAACCCAGGTAACCATTTCCACAAACCTCATTATATTTTTGCTACAAAAGGAGGTGACGAACTTAAAGCCGCAATTTCATTATTCGTAGGACAACATGAAAATAAAACAAGAGTGCTATTAACCTCTGTGGATATAAAAGACATTGAAACAGGCCTTATCTCAGCTGATTTTAATGCATTCAAAAAACAAAATGACACAAAAACAACAAAACCCCCTCGCAAAGATAAAGGTGGGTCGGCTGACCACCCGTTAATCAGTCGTTACCCTAGCAGTTACATTGAAGATTACAAACAAGTAGATTATGAAGAATTTAGCATTCCTATTGGTATTGCTGATAAAAAGACCAGAAAGCTTCCAATGCTTGATGTAGTAGGCGATTTAACACAAATTACTTATGTTGTGAAAAATGTGTCAACTATTAAAATTTATCACAATTATTTAAGCGCGCTAATAAAGGAAGGATTTGAAACTGTTTTCACTTGCCAGAAAAGTGCCTGTAGTAATAATACACGAAGTAGATTAATTCGTGAGGACTTAATCAAATTGGGCGATATCCTTGCATTAAAAGGTGTTAACAATTATTGGCGTCAACCTCGTTACCAAGTTATGAAAAGCACATTTGAGGGGCAGACTACTTACGTAGCGTTTTTCATAGGCAACTTTGAAGGTGACTCTCGTATTCAGCTTTTTGTTATGAGAACCGAGCCACTAATAACGGGGTTAATAGAAACAAATAGCGATAAAGTACTAGAACAACTAAAGCAAAAGGGCAAAGCGTCTATTTATGGTGTACTGTTTGACTATGATAAAGCAGTTATAAAACCTGAATCTAAGCAATCTTTAGATGTGATTGCCCAGGTTCTTGAAAAAAATAAAAAATTGAGTTTATATGTTGTTGGGCATACAGACGACAAAGGATCTGCAGAATATAATCTAGACCTTTCTAAACGCAGAGCTAATGCGGTAGTTAAAACGTTAATCGCTGATTATGGCATTGCCAAAACAAGGTTAATCCCTCAAGGTGTTGGGCCTTATTCTCCGGCAGCGACTAATAAAAATGAGCTAGGGCGCGAGCTTAACCGTCGTGTTGAGTTAGTTGAAAGGCTGTCTGATGCAAATTAATGTATTTTAAAAATATAATATAACCAACTTAGTTAATGCTAAAAAGCTAAGTTGGTAATTTTTCAATGCTAAAAATAAAGATAGATAACATTTTCGCTAGTTGGAAAACAGCCACGCGCACTATGCTAATCTTAAGGATGTGTAAAGTAAGTATTTATTATATAAGTACTTAATACACATCTTTTTTAGCTTTTAGCGTTATCAGCACTAAATTATAAAAATTGGATAATTAAACAAGGATGGACTCTTGAAAACACCACTAATATATCTTTCGCTTTTAAGTGTTAGCTGTGCTTTTTGCACGCTAACCTATACACCAAATTCACATGCAAAAAATATTCAGCCAACCACCCATATAGGTACATGGCAAAATAAAGATGAAGACGGTGATGGTGTGCCTGATGAGCAAGATGACTATCCGTTTGATGCGGATAAAACCCAATACCCTGTTTATTTTGAAAAAGAACCTAACGATAACCCATCTGTTGCAACTGCAGTAAAGCTTGGTAAAGGTTTTAAAGTTAAGGGCGTTATTTCATCAAGAACAGACAAAGGTGATTTATATGGTTTTAACGTTGATGATGGAACTATGGTCACTGCTGTATTTGAAAGTGCAGCTAAACGATTTGACCCGCAAGTTTATGTTTCAGACTCAGAAGGCAGAGTAATTAGTAAGTATGTTATTAGTGAATATAAGAAATTGGGAAAACATATTGTTAATTTTCATATGTTTGAGGCGGGTCGTTATCAACTAAGTGTAATGGATAATAATTACGGTGGTGGCCCTGATTTAACCTACAGTATGGTTTTATTTTATGACGAAGATGTAGATGCTTTTGATGATGAGAAGGAACGTGCATTTGGCAGTAACCTTATTAAGAATGACCAAGATCAAGATGGTATTTTAGATGGTTTAGAGCACGTTTTATTAAATAGTAGTACTGACATAGACTTTGATGGTGATGGAATACCGAATTGGCAAGATGTCGACTCTGACGATGACTCCTTCACTGATAAAATAGAAGGCATTGAAGATTTAGATAAAGATGGCTTCCCAAATTATATAGACCGTGATGCTGATGGTAATACCATAGATGATGAACTGGAAATTGGTGATTTTAACCATTCACTTGATTTTGATGATGATGGAAAATTAGATCACTTAGATTTAGATGATGACGACGATTTAATATTAGATATTTACGATACGCAACGTCGTAAAAAATCTAAAACTGTTAAATTAACAGGGCCTAATCAAAATCGTTTACTTGTGCGCTGGGTTTATAATATGTCCTTTGAGGGGCACTCTATTCGAGATTTTATTAGAGCTGGGGATAAAGTAGAGTTTGAAGTAGATGGCTTACCAGCAGATGCAAAAAATTTGGTCCTTGTTTTTCAATATCCTGATGAACTTATTAACTTAAAACCTACCATAGCTAGAATTGAAGGGAGCAAAACATATATAAGTATAGAGCTGCCAAGTAAGATAGGCGAGGCTTATGTATATTTAGCTCATGATGAGGTTATTAGTGATGCCCAACCAATTGAAGTTAATAAGAGCAAATCCCCACTTTTAAAACCTGAAAAGCGAAGTATCAGTGCTGGAGAAACAATTACTTTTATAGGTGAAAATTTTAATGAGCAGACGGTTGTTCATTTTAAAAATGTGACTGTTAATAGCATTTATATAGATGAAAAAACCATTAAAGTTAAAACGCCACGTCAACTAAGTGGCTGGCGTTACTGGGCAAGTAATCAGTTTGGAAAAAGTAACGCGGTTAGCTTTTCAATCGAATAGGTCAGGCCCTAATGTTTTAAGGATAAATAATGAATAAATACCTAATTCCATTGTCGTTATTAGCAAGCTTTACATGCCACGCAAAGCTTGATTTAACAATCCCAAAAGAAAACTGTTTTAAAGCAGTAGAAATAGTAAAAAATAAAGATGAGCAGCTATTTAAGCAGCTGTTTACACCCGTTGACCATATCCCTAATGCTGATAAGGAAATTACAAAACTCGTTGACAGTACACATAAAAAATACTATGAAAAAGAGTACGATGGTATTAGAAACTTTCGTCTTGTCGAATCAAAGCTTGTTAACTACTCTGAGGACACTAAGTATAGTGTTGTAGAAGAAACGTATGAAAGATGGGGATATACAGAGCAAGCATTTATATATTACAAATTTGATGCCTATGATAAAAGACTTAAAGAGCAGCGCACAGTGTATAATAAATGCCGTTTTGGTCTTAAAGACGGTAAGTGGTATATGGTAAATTTACTGCAAGATTAGTTCGTGCTTGTTAAAACTAGAAGAGCATGTAATTGATATTACATGCTCTTTTTTATAATTTACTGTTGAGATTATTAATGCAAAGCGAAAAGTTAGATATACAATTAGATGACAAGTTTTGGTTTAAGCTCGTAAATTTACCAGAAAAAGACGCCCTGACCCCCACGAGTAAAATCACTATGCCGGTAGTGACTAAATTATTTAGGCTAAATTTAGGCATTGAGTTTTTATTTGCAATCGCATTGTTAGCGCTTGCATTGTATAGCCATGTTTGGGTTGAAGAGGACTGGGTTAGCGGGTTGTTTTATATATATATTCCTTTATTCCTAGGACTATGTTTTTTACGAAAGGTGTTAATTTGGCAAAGGTATGGCTTTAATTACAAAGCCGCGTTTGAAGTAAGTAAAGATGAATTAACCATCGTTACCGAGCCATTATCTAAACAGCAACACATAACTATGGCTAAAGCCGATATAGATTACATACAATTTAGCTACGGGTATATGCGCTCAAACGGGCAAGGCTATCAAGAAAAACGATCGCACATTTCCCAAGCGGTTGTGGTTTTAAAAAACAATGAACGCTATACAATTAAGCCAAATACCATCGCAACATTAAACTTGCTTTATCTGTGCATTTATTTTGACTACCCCGTGAGTTACAAATATGGCCTTACTGATGGCGGTGGCAGTATTATGTTTATTTTGATGCGAGTTATGTCAATGGGTGGGAATTTTGTAATGATAGGTCTCTACTTATATTGGCTAGGGGCAGGGTACTTGAAATCAATTTTTTAGCTCAAGCAGAAATTTTCAACATAAATCATTATGTAAAAAGTGTTCATAAGCACACAAAGTTTAAAACAAAGGGAATGTGATGATTAAAGGATTTGTGAGTATCATTTTAATTGCCGTACTGGGAATTACGTTATTAAATATAGGACTGTACCGGTTTGCAATTCAGCCTGAATCTCTACAAACAATGACCTATGGGTTAATGTGTATTGGCGGACTTTTAAGTATGTACGGTTTGCTCGCTATGTTTTATGAAGGGCTTACTAAAAAGGCATATTAAATCTTTAGGGTGTATAAGCTGTAGGCTTTAATTCACTTAAAGTATATACAGTTGATTGCTCTAATTATCATTTTTGATTAAATTGCATACTTTATATAAATTAGGTACAGTTTATAACTGTAAATGCTTTATGGATAAACCAACAAGGATGGATTCTTGAAAATACCCCTATTTTACCTTTCATTGTTAAGTGTTAGCTGTGCTATTAGCTCGGTAACATATACAACACACGTTCAAGCAAAAACAGTTAAATCATCCGCACATATTGGTACATGGCAAAACAATGACGAAGACGGTGATGGTGTGCCTGATGAGCACGATGATTACCCGTTTGATGCAACTAAAACTACAATGTCGGTTGTTCAAGAACAAGAGTTTAATAATAACGTTGGCCAAGCAAACCCTGTTGGGAATATCCCTTTTGCTGTTGAGGGGGTTATTTCACTTTCATCTGATATAGATGACTTTAAATTTACTGTTACTGAGGCTGATGTGCAAAGCGGTAAGTCAATGAGTTTTATTGTATTAGAGGAGTCTTCGCGGTTTCATCCTCAGCTTGGTATTTTCAAAAATAATGGTCAAGTAGTTGAACATATCGAATTAGCTATTGATAGAGTTGCGCCACTTGGCGCAGCTATTGCTTTCAATCCTAAACAAAGTGGGGAATATAACCTGTCAGTACTTGATCGAAATGGTAATCATGCTGATGATTTTAAATATCAAGCATTCGGTTTTATTGATACAGATAAAGATGCAATACCCGATAACAAAGAGCAAGCACTTAAACTAAATTATAAAATTCAGGATTCAGATCGAGATGGCATTGCAGATGGTAATGAATATTGGGTATTTAGTAGTAAAAATGTATTTGCGCATGACGTAGATGGAGACTCAGTACCTAATTGGCTAGATGACGACTCCGATGGCGATGGCATACCTGATACTTTAGAGGGCACTGCTGATCTTGATACTGATCAGTTACCTGCATTCGTTGATTTAGACAGCGATAATAACATTATTAGTGATAGGGACGAACAAGCTCAGAGTAATGGCACTTTAATTGATACAAATAGAAATGGAATCCCAGATTACATTGATATAGACGATGATGGTGATGCAGTTTTTGATGTGAATGACGAAGAGCCAAAAAAATTCCTTACTTACACTAGCGCAGAAAGTGATTCAGCAATAACGTTAGCATCAATCTACTATGAACTTTCAGACTCAATATCGCTTCCCAATAAAGGAAGAGTTTTTAGACCTCTAATTATTAAAGGCGAAAATTTCCCTGAAAAAGGTGGTTTTGTTGTAATATCAAAAGGGGATGAGCGCCTTCCCGTTGTTAATATGCCCATTACGCAAGCTACAAACACTTCAATAAGCATCGTAATACCTAATTATGAAAAAATTGCATTGGAAGGTGAAGAGCTTACATTATTTATTACCAAAGATAATATCCGTAGCAATGACTTAACATTCCAGCTTTTACATCCCAAAACGCCTCTAATAAAGTCGATATCGACATCTCAAGCAGTACCTGGCGAACAAATCCAAATTGAAGGTGAAAGCATTAACGATTTGGCTAAAGTTGTAATGGGAGAAGGTAAGTATGAAGCCGACTGGGTATCAAACAGCCTTGCAGTATTTGTGCTCCCTGATGAAGCAGCAAGTGGTTCATTTTATTTACAAAACGTTTATGGCAAAAGTAATTCCATGTACATCAATATTGATAATCAAAGGGAAGTAACACTCGACTTGAACCTCCCAGCCGCATACCACGATTTGCAAGGGGAAGTAACTGTAATACCACAAGGGGCTAAGTACTCACAATTATCATTTGTTGATGGGCAAGCGTTTAGCTTTAATAAAGAAGGCTCTACAGTCTCAATTTGGTATGACGGGATTGCTATTTTATCAGCTGGTGTTGTGGGCAATGAAAGCGCGCTGTCGCTAAGTTTGCAAAGCACAGCTGAGGAGTATGTTTTGAAACCTTTTTTTGTTTCTGCAAGTCAATCTAAACGATTGGAAGCATTAAGAAACTTACGTTCATTAGAAGAGTATGATGAGTATTTAGCGTATTTTACAAAAGGTGTAGAAGAGGATTTTAGAGTGTTTTTTTCTCCAAAAAACTACAAGCTATCCATGAAAATGCTCAAGCTTAGAAACAAAGTAAAAGCGATGTCTTATGAATAAAAAAGCTTATGATGATAGATATAATTTAACTTGCGTGAGCAAAATTCAATCAACCGAATATAAACATAATGGATTAAATAATGTTTAAAAAAATGCTTATCTCTTTACCCTTGTTATTTAGCTGTGCACATGCGTTAGCGGCTAAGCCGAATGTTGAGTTTAATGCTAAAAATAACCAAGCAGATATTTTTATAGAAAAATGCCAGTTATGGCGAAATGCAATGCGCGACGATAATAAAGAGGTTATGTGGAGCTTTGTAGAGGAAAAATATAAAGGTACGCTTAAACCTAAAATGGCTAAGAAAATGGAAAAAGTGGCTTCTAGTCATCGGCGAGCTCTAGATGAAGCTGGCTCGTACTTTAAACGCGCTGAATATTTATCCAGTGAAGTGCCAAATGATGTCGCCCAAGTTATTATCAAGTGGGATAATGGTGGTACTACTAGGAATATTGGTGCTGTAGATAGCTGTGTGTTTGAGCTGTTGCCTGGCACAACAAAATGGGTGTTAGATATATAGCTAACTAGGCATTAATTAAAAGTTGACTTTGTCATAATAAATCAGCGATATGTATCGCTGGTTTTATTTTTTAAAATTTAGTGAAGGCCCGCGCATAAATACTAACTAAATTTTAGTATTATTAAATAGTATAACTTTAAAGCTAAATTATGGATTACTAAACAGGATGGACTCTTGAAACTACCTCTATTTTACCTCTCATTATTGAGCTTTAGCAGCGTTTTTAGCTCGCTAATGTTTATAACACCATTAAACGCAAAAACTATTAAACCAACTATTCATATAGGTACATGGCAAAACAAAGATGAAGACGGTGATGGCGTGCCAGATGAGCACGATGATTACCCGTTTGATGCAACTAAAACCACAATGTCGGTTGTTCAAGAACAAGAGTTTAATAATAACGTTGGCCAAGCAAACCCTGTTGGGAATATACCTTTTAAAGCGGCGGGGGTTATTGCTAAAAATGTAGATATAGATGATTTTAAATTTAATATCCCCAGCTCAATGCTATTTGAAGACTTATCAGTGACGTTTATACTTTTTAAAGATGATTCACGTTTTACACCGTCTTTAACGATTATTAATAATAATGGCGATGTTATTTCTTCTATACCAACAAACATTGAACACGTTGGTAAAGTCGGTCAGGTTATTACTTTTTCACCTAAGCAAGCAGGTGAATATAATTTAAGTATTACTGATAGAAACAACTTAGGTGCAGATAGCTTTACATATACGGTACATGCATTTATTGATATAGATAAAGACGCAGTTCCCACAAACAAAGAGCTTGCTTTGGGAATGAACCACCTTGGGCAACATACAGATGCTGATAAAATACCCGATGGAAATGAGTACCATATTTATACAGCTAACTTTATCTTTAGTCATGATGTCGACAATGATGGTACTCCAAACTGGCTTGATTTAGACAGTGATGATGATGGCATTAATGATGCTATAGAACAAACCTACGATTTAGATGGTGATAAAAAACCAGCCTTTATAGACTTAGACAGTGACAATAATGCAGTTTTAGATTCAGATGAATTAAACTTAGTTGAATTTATCCGTTATGATCTTGATGGTGATGGCATCCCTAATTTTTTAGATACTGACGACGATGGCGACTTTTTGTTTGATGAAAATGACACTCAGCCACTAGAAAAACTAATTGGTATAAATAACTTATACCCATCAAATACACCAGTCATTAGCTCTGCAACATACTCTCATAGTGACTTGGCGGTATTTATTAACAAAGTTAGGCCGTTTTTTCCTGCTAATTTAAATGCAGAAAACCTAAAAGGTGATGCGGCACATTTGGTAATATTAAAAGGGGATGATAAACAGCCGGTCGTTAATTTACCAGTGACGATTACATCAGAGAATAAAATTGAATTTGTTATACCTAATTATCCAAAGGTAGCGTTGGGCGGAGAACCCATTACATTTTTTCTAGCTATAGATGGCTATAAAACCAACAGTATTGATGCCACGTTACTGCATCCAAAAACACCAGTTATTACAGGCATTCCGACTAAAAATGTAGTCGAAGGCGATAAAGTATTAATAACTGGTGCAAATTTAGAAAGTGGTACTGCATTAGTTTTTGCAGATGGCCCAACAATTCAGTTGGATTATATAGATGATACTAATGCTAGTTTTATTGTGCCTAGTGATGTTGGTACAGGCTGGTTTAGCTTACAAAATGTATATGGTGAAAGTAACTATTCAAGTATCAAAAAAGAACACGGTATATCCCTAAAGGTTGTCATGCCTGATTACTTACATATTAAGGGGCCTTTTTATGTAGATAATTTAGACGGCGAGTTTTATGGCATTAATGCCTTTAATAACAAACAGGTACAAATAAGCTCAACCACTGATTATATTTCTCTTTATTACAAAGATGGCATTCGATTATTCCAAAGTTACATAGCCGATGATAGTCAAATAGAGCTAAGTGTTGATAGTACGCTTAAATCTTTTGTTTTACGTGCTTTTGCATATCAAAACAAAGTTGAGAATGTGCAACAGTTAAAAAATAAAATAAGTGATTTAGTATCATACAAAGAGTTTAAATACTGGTATGAAGAAAATTTAAGGCAAGAGTCGATTGACGCATTTTTAAAAGATGACTCTTATAGCATTATTGGTAAAGCCACAGCAGTAGCCGATGATCTTTATAAAAAACTAAAAAGTGAACGTAAAAATAATAATTAAGAGTGAATAAGGGAACGTTATGTTAAAAAAAACCATGTGTGTATTGCTTGGTTCATTAGTTTTGCAAGGGTGTGTAGACTCCCACTTAGTGACGGGGGTTATTGAAGATTCAATTAAGTTTGAATCTGGCGATAGCATGTTAATCTATGATGTAAGCATTGAGGGTAGTAAGCATAGCTGCACAATGCTATTGGCTGTAATGGGAGAGGACTTATGGGCGCTAGAAAACGAAGATACCTTATTAGGGGGGTTAGCATGTATTGATAAAGAGGGTCGAATTTTATCTGGTCCTCCGGAAGTAGATGGTTTTACTTGGAAACCAGTAGAGGGCGGTTTTGAATTTACTATGAACGCGACTGCTACAGAGCAAAATAATAAAAGTGAAAAACTTAATATTTACACAACGTCCCCCTTATTTGTTCCGTTAACAAAGGATTTGAAATGAAATCACAATTAATAGCGCTTTCTAGCATCATATTTTTAAGCACAGCAGCTTTTGCTGATGAATCTAACGTAAATTTGCCAGCCAAGGATAATCAAGATCCATTATTTATAAAAAAATGCGAAGAATTTAGACAAGCAAAAGCTGATAAAGACATTGATACTTTGATGACTTTTGTACCAAAGCATTTTAAAGATACGGAAGACGAAAAAAAACGAGCTATTGCATATTTGAGTAAAGAAGCTGAGAAGTTTCAGGAGTATGCACAAGATCCTAATTTTGAGATTACCTCTATTAAAATATCTACTAAAGCACCTAAAAAAAATGCATCCGTTAGGATTGAAGCTAAATCAGGTGATAAACGTAGTTACTCTACGGGTTGTGCTTTTGAAAAAACAAAAGCTGACGGTTGGATAATCATTGTTGCGTCTAGTTAATAGCTTTTCGACTACTTTAAGTATTTATATATTATGAGAGTATGTAACTAAGCATACTTTTTTATTCAAAGAGGGAATTTTGGCTAATTCAATTATATTAAAATCACTATTAGAAACGATTAAATGGCTATTCATTTGGCTAACAGTAGCAGGGCTTGTGCTAGGTGTTTTAAGTCAAGGCTTTATTTTTGATACAAGCGATGGGCTTGATGTTTTATTAATTATTGTGCTTTTGATGTTTCAACACCGATTAAAATTTGATGAACACAATAATCAAATTGATGTAAAGTTGGGGGCTTATTTTTTTAAGAAAGAAATCTTCACGTATAGTCACCACACCATTGATATGAACAGTATAAACACAATATCGTTTAGAGCAGATAAAGCTGTAAATATCATAGATATTAATTACACTTCAGCAGAAGGTAAATTGAGCACTTATACGTTTAGGTGTTTCAAGCAAGACAAACAAGCACAGTTAGTGGTGAGTAAGCTGTCAACCGTTGAGCGCGTTTATGCAGCTAAACGTGAAGAGGCCGAGGCTGAAAAAACAAACTCAACAACGGTGAACAAATTTACAAAAATATTTCCGCAACATACTATTTTAGGTAATGCGGAGGCTAAAAATAATATTCCCATACTTAGGTGTGCGCTACCGCTCCCTGATAGTAAGAAAAGCTTAGTTCATTTTGTCGTCGTGTGTTTTGCTTTGCTTACACTATTTATTGCTTATTCATCACAAAATTGGAAATCATCTTTTGCATTTTTAGTAATAACTTATGTAAGTTATCACTTTGCTAGGGTTATTGTTTGTAATAAATACTATTTTATAAAAACAGCGCCTCTAAGCTCCATTATAGTAAATGGTGACGAGCTTTATTTACCCGCACTATTATTTACTGATAAAACACCGCGTACATTAACTAAGCAGGATATTATTAGCATTGAGGCTAAATGGAATTACAACTACGATTCAATTGATGACTCTATTGGCAGAACTACAAAAAGGTCACACTTAATATCGCTTGTTTTTAATACCACAAAAGGGCAGAGCATTTCGCTGACGCACTGGAGTGTTGATAGTGAAGCCCTAGTATATTCGTTATTAAAATACCAATACCCAGTTTCATTAGATAGAGCAAGCGAAATGGTTTACCCATTTAAGCGGCACGTAGGATTATTCGTTTTATTATTCATACTCATTATACTTGTTATGAACCTAGAAAAAGTTATATCTATTTAATCTAATAGGTACTTTATTACATGCGCTGATAACAGCTTAATATAGCGTGTTATATCGCTTTTTAGCTCCTAAGTTTTAAGGATGAAATTTTGAAAAATATTGTTAAGTTAATAGTTTTTATCACTGTGGTTTTTTGTGGTTATGCACATGCGCAAAATAGCCTAACACTTAATTATCAAGTCACTAAAGAGTTAAATCATTTCGCACATATTAAAATAAAGGTCACCGATAAATACCTTCGTACAGATTATATTTTGCCAAATAAAACCTTTACAGAAATGACCATTAAAGATGATGGCCAATATATTCTAGATCATCAAAAAAACATTGCTTACAGAACTGATTACTCAGTTACGTATAAGCGCGCAGAGGATGCTTTAAAAGGAATGCTGCAATACGCTCCAGGATTTACCAAAGAGCAAATTTATGAAATGAGCTTAGATCCTAAAAATGACCCTAATAATTACATTGCTTATGAAAAGGAAGGAGATAACTTATTTGTAGGATATTTAGATGGTGATAAAGTAAAAACAGTTAAAATAAGTGCATTCCCAAATCAATTTATATCATCTACTGAATATACTTGGCTGTTAAAACGAGCAAAAGAAGATACTTATTTTGGAAAAGCGTTGGTTGGTTTTTTAGACGTGCCTTTAATAGACTTTATGCGCAAATTTAAATACGACACAGGTCAATTACCGACGGAAATCACATTGCACAATGAAGGAAAAGCTGTTTTTTTAAAGACAGTTAGTAACGATGGCATAGATCAAGACGATCTTGAAATAGAGTCTAAGTTTATAATTAAAGACATAACACATGAATCGATTCAATTTTTGAATAATTTAAAGAATATCGCCAAAGAAACAGGGGTAATAGAATGAAAAACTTCACTGTAATAATTATTTCATCTTTAATAGCTTTATTTATATTGAGCTATGGCCTTTTTTCGATGACTCTAGACTCTGATTCGAGCCCATTAATCAACTATATCTGTATTGGAGGAGGGTTTACCTTTTGTGTGGTTATAGCGATATTTGTTGTAAAAGAAGGTTTGCATAACCAGAAGACTCCTAAGTAGCTCCTTGATTGAGCGCTTGTTCATCTTGGGTTAACTCTTTGAGGTGGTTATTTGTTTTGTCTAATACATTAGTACTTTAATTATTAAAAATATTAAAGTTAATAACGATAAGTAGTTAGTTTTGGGCTCCTTTTTAGCTTTTAATACTCTATACTGTAGCGAGTAAAATCTGTTGGTGAAGGTTAATGTTAGAAAGGAATGTATTTATAACAGCAGCAAAAGGTAATAAATTATTACTGGTTGCCATTATTGTTTTTTTAGTTATTGCATTGCCTTCGGTGTATGTGTTTGAAAAAAAAGTGCGCGCAGAGATATATAACGATGCACGTAGTGAACTCAATCGTGAGCTTGAAACAAAAGCCGCGTCTTTAAAAAATCATTTAAACGACAGTATTACCGCTATTCGCTTTTTAAACGCCACTCCACCTATTCAAGGTATATCTAGAGCGACCGACAATCAATTAATCGACCCACTATTACAAACTCCAATTGCTGTATGGCAAGACCGCCTTGCTGATATTTTTAGCGGGTTTATGCAAACCGACGATTCTATTTTGCAAGCACGTTACATTATGCTTGCTGAAAATGGCCAAGAGATAGTACGTGTAGACCGCTTTTTAGGTGACATAATTAGGCTAGAGGGCGCGCAACTGCAAAAAAAAGGCGGGCGAGACTACGTACTTAAAGCCAGTATGCTTGATGAAAAAAGCGTGTATATATCGCCTATTAACTACAACCGCGAAAACGGTGAAATACAAAAACCCTTTGTGAGTACATACCGCGTAGCTAAGCCTGTTTTTGATCATTTAAAGCAAGTGTTTGCAATTTTAGTGACAAACTACTCCGCAGATAAGTTATTTGAAAGTTTAACGTTTGAACTTCCACCTGGGATTAATATTTATTTGCTTAATAATGAAAGCGAATTTTTATACCACCCAAACCCTGATTTACGGTTTGGCTTTGAATTTAACCAAGCCAAAACCTGGAGCGATGAATTTAGCCCCACACAAAACATGAACTCTCACGAAACATTGTTAATAGGTGATGCGCCAAAACAGTACTTTTTAAATAAACGAGTAAGTTTTGAAGGCGATATTGCCATGCTGCCGTTAGAGATGGCCGTTTCTATTGATTCTGAAACCTTGTTGGAACGCGTTGCAAAAAGGCGCGAAAGTTTTATTGCCATCACCGCCACATTTTTTACTATATTTATAATTATAACGCTGTTATATCAGCGTTATATTAATCGCAAGCTGCTTATACACTCTTTAACAGAGCAAAATAATAAAGTGATTGAAAATTCACTCGACGCTATTTTTACCATAGACAGTGATGAAACTATTATTCATTGTAATCAAACGGCTAAAAAAGTTTTTGCAAGTAGGCTAGGAAATGACAACACCCGCTTTAGTAACTTATTTACCCTTGCAGATGAAGATAAAAACTGCATTAGTGAAACCATAGAGCATGGCTCTAAAATGCCATTTGAAGCGGTTTATACTGGTGATGATGGCAATAAAGAATATTATTCAATCACGCTGACCAGCGTATTTGATGTATTTAGCAATCGTTATCAGGTTGCTGCTATTTTGCGTAATATCAGCTCGTTAAAGCAAACTCAATCACAGTTACAGGGTTTAAATAGCACGTTAGAGTTAAAGGTATCTCAGCGTACTGTTGAACTTGAGCGAGCGATTGACCAAGCCCTTGCCGCAAGCCAAGCAAAAAGTGACTTTGTAGCCAATATTTCCCACGAAATACGCACACCCATGAACGGTGTTTTAGGTATGCTTGAAATGCTTAAAGAAGACAGCCTCACTGAGCAACAGCAACACTATTTAAAATTAGCCAATAGCAGTGCACATTCGTTAATGAGTTTAATTAACGATATTTTAGATTTTTCTAAAATTGAAGCGGGTAAACTAGATATTGATAATCACTCGTTTGATGTTATCTCTGTCTGTAGCGATATGATTAATTCAATTGCGCTGCAGGGCCAACGTAAAGGGCTAGAGGTCTTTTTAAATACCCAAAACGTGGTTGATAGAATGGTTATTGGTGATAGCCATCGCCTTAAGCAAATTTTAATTAATTTAATAAATAATGCGTTTAAGTTTACGCATAAAGGCGAAGTAAGTTTAACCTTAAACTCTAAATACATTACCGACAGTAAAATTTTAATGAGCTTTATAATTAAAGACACCGGTATTGGTATTGCCCCTGAAAACATCGATAAACTGTTCGATGTGTTTACCCAAGAAGATTCAAGCACTACGCGCCATTTTGGTGGCACCGGTTTAGGGTTATCTATATGTAAAAAATTGGCGCAATTAATGGGCGGTAATATCACCGTTAGCAGTGAAAAGGGCGTAGGCAGCACCTTTATTGCCACGGTAGAGTTACATGTGGCGCAACAGCAAAAACTTAATACCGGCATTGAGCTTTCTAAAGAAATCAGTGTAGCGGCGCTTATTGCTCGCGATAACGTATTTAAAAATGTATGCGGATTATTAACTCAAACCTGTAAAATTCAGCCAAGCCATATTACAAGGCTCGACTACTTTAGTGAACACAGCGAATTTGATGCCGATTTACTGATTATTGATGACGAACACCCGCAAGTTAATGCGCTAATAAGCTACTGCGAAAAGGCAGATAAAAAATATGTGCTTATATTGCGAGACATGGTGGTTAATAAGCAATCTAAAAAGGTGTTTCCTGAGCATAGCCACATTTTGCACAAACCACTTACGCAAGATCAATTTACCTATAAGCTAGGCAGTATTTTTGGCGCTAATAATGAGTTTGTTTTAACCGCGCCTAAACAAGCAAACGACATAGAGCCAGAGCCTGAGTTGTCTAAGTATCATGTATTATTGGTTGACGACAACATGATTAACATTGAGGTAGCGAAAGCTATTTTAAAACGCACAGGGATAAAAATTACCTGTGCAAGTGATGGTATAGAAGCACTCTCTGCCCTTAAATTTAATCAAGAGCAACCGTTTGACTTAATTTTAATGGATTGCCAAATGCCTAATCTAGATGGCTACGATACCACCAGCGAAATAAGAAATGCTAAAGCTGGGGTTGAGTATATTAGCATTCCAATTATTGCCATGACCGCAAGTGCAATGGAAGGCGATAGAGAGCGTTGCATTACCGCCGGCATGAATGATTATATTACCAAGCCAATAAAGCCTAAAACACTTAAAAATAGGCTACTAACCTGGTTAAACTAAATGGGCTAAGTCAGCAGTTACGCTGCTGACTTACTTGGTTTGGTATCAGTTTGAATAGGTTTAACTAAGCTGGTTACATCGGCTGTATCAAGTACTTTTTGCGTATCAGACCAATGCAACAGCTCTATTTTACCGTTTGGTTGCTCAACTAATGCGGTACAGCTTTCAATCCAATCACCATCATTACAATACACTATGCCATCTACTACTTTAATTTTAGGGTGATGGATGTGTCCGCAAATAATGCCATCGACTTTTTGTTTTTTTGCCTCATGTATAGCGGCATCTTCAAAAGCGGCAATGGCTTCACGGGCTTTATGTACGCGTGCTTTTATCCATGCAGCAAGCGAATAGTAGTTACCGCCAAACACTTTACGAACTCGGTTAGTCCAACGATTTAAAAACAGCAGTAAGTCGTAACCTGCATCGCCTGCAATACTTATGAGCTTGTTGTAGCGGGTTGCCGAGTCAAAGTCATCACCGTGGATCAGTAAAAAGCGCTTATTGGCTTTTGTGGTATGGATAAACTGCTGGTGGACTTCTACACCAAATAAAGTTTGATTTATGTAGTGGCGAAAGGTCTCGTCGTGGTTACCAGGTATGTATATTACACGGGTGCCATCAAGGGCTTTTTGTTGAATACAACTAAGCACTTGGTAGTGAGATGGGTGCCAATAAAAACTGCGCTTCATCGACCATAAATCAACAATATCACCCACTAAATAAAGCGTATCGCATTCAATTGAGTTTAAAAAATCTAATAAGTAGTCAGCTCTACAGTCTTTATACCCTAAATGTACATCCGATATCCAAACGGCTGGATAATGTTGTTTTTTACGCTGTTGATTGTTTGTCATGCCCGTCATCCATAGTGTAATAATTAAACACTGTAGATAAATCTAATGACACTTATGAGACACTTTAGCGAAGCCTCCATGACAATTTATATCAAACCAGCTAATTAAAGTTTATTGTTATGGAAAGGAGATTAGGTGACTAGCTTTTATATATATTACCATTAAACGCGCATAAAAAAGGCCGCATGTTTAAATGCGGCCTTATAGTTTGTTTTAAGCGTAGGTGTTATTAACCTTTAACAGCCGCTTTTATAGTCTCTATTGCGGTGCCTAAATCAACCATTAACTTTTCACCGGTACGGCGATTTTTAAGCTCAACCTTATTTTCATCAAGATTACGCTCACCAATCACTAAAGTATAAGGTACACCCATTAATTCCATGTCGTTAAACATAACGCCAGGGCGCTCTTTACGATCATCAAATAAAACATCTAAGCCTGCATCTTTTAAACCTTGGTATAGATTATTAGCAATATCAGGAATACGATGCGACTTATGCATGTTCATTGGCACAATAGCTAAATCAAATGGGGCAATAGATTGTGGCCAAATAATACCGTAATCATCATTATTTTGTTCAATAGCCGCTGCCACAATGCGCGAAACACCAATACCGTAACAACCCATAGTCATTACTTGGTTTTTACCCGACTCGCTCAGTACGCCTGCTTTCATGGCTTCTGAGTACTTAGTACCAAGTTGGAAAATATGACCAACTTCAATACCGCGTTTAATTTGTAAAGTACCTTGCCCACACGGGCTCGGATCGCCTTCAACAATGTTACGAATATCAGCAACTTGATATTCTTTAACATCACGATCCCAGTTAATTCCGCTAAAGTGCTCGTCATCTTTATTAGCACCGGCAACAAAATCTGCCATTACATTAGCGGTTCTGTCTACAATAATTGGCATTGTTAAACCCACAGGGCCAAGTGAACCAGGCTTTGCACCAATTGCTGCAACAATGTCAGCCTCAGTGGCCATTTCAAGTGGAGAGTCTACAAGAGGGTGCTTTTCAGCCTTTAATTCGTTTAACTCGTGATCGCCACGTATTACAAGCGCAACTAAACCACGTTGTTCGTTTTCATCTGGCGTACCGTAAACAATTAATGTTTTAACACCGCGGTGTGGTTTAACGCCGTAGTGCTTTTTAAGCTCGCTAATTGTTTTAGCATCTGGTGTAGGAAACGCTTTAAGCTCTTTAGATGGCTCAGGACGACTTTGAGTGGGTGCTAACGCTTCTGCTTTTTCGATGTTAGCTGCATAATCGCTTGCATCACTAAAGGCAATTGCGTCTTCACCTGATTCAGCAAGTACATGAAACTCATGTGATAAGCTACCACCAATAGAGCCTGTATCAGCAAGTACTGGGCGGTATTCTAGGTTTAAGCGTTCAAAAATATTACAGTACGCTTTGTGCATTACTTTATATGTGGCATCTAAACACGCTTCACTTAAATGAAATGAATACGCGTCTTTCATTGTAAATTCACGTGCACGCATTACACCAAAGCGTGGGCGTCTTTCATCGCGCACTTTAGTTTGTACTTGGTACAAAGTAACAGGCAGTTGTTTATAGCTGCTAATCTCTTTACGAACAAAATCTGTAATTACTTCTTCATGCGTAGGACCTAGCGCAAACTCACGGTTATGGCGGTCATTAAAGCGAACAAGTTCAGGACCAAATTGCTCCCAACGGCCAGACTCTTGCCATAAATCAGCAGGTTGAATAACCGGCATCAACATTTCTATTGCGCCTGCTTTATCCATTTCTTCACGAACAATATTTTCTACTTTACGAAGCACGCGTAAACCAGAGGGTAACCATGTATATAAACCCGAAGCGACGCGACGGATCATACCGGCTCTAAGCATTAATTGATGCGAAACAATTTCAGCATCTGATGGCGTTTCTTTAAGTGTTGCGAGTATATATTGACTGGTACGCATGATTTTTCCGAAATTAAGTAATATGTTCTATTTAATAGGGCGCTAAGTTTACCAGCGCTTGCTTTTACACTAAAGCGCTAACTGCACTTTTTAGTTATTTTCTATACTTGTTACTAAGTTATGCTCGCCGTTAACCTGCCAGCGTATATTATAATTATACAGTGTCATACCATAACTTTGCTCGCCTTGTTTTTGTTTTTTATAGGCGGGGCGTGGGTCTTGTTTTAGTACATTAGCAATAAAATCTTCAAGCTCAGGGTAGTGTGTTTGCTTGGCAATAAAATCAATTGCCTCGGGTGAAAACGCGACACTCATTTGTGTTTCTGGTCGGGTATCGGCAAAACCGGCACTGGCGTCGTGCATTGCATCTGAATACGGTAAGTAAGGCTTTATGTCCACAATAGGCGTGCCATCGAGTAAATCAATACCAGCAAGCAGTAAACTAAGTTGGCCGTTTTTATACTCAACACCTTCAAGTTTTACAGCGCTCATCCCAATGGCGTTGGGTCTAAATGTGGCGCGCGTTGCAAAAACACCTTTGCGCTCATTGCCGCCTAAACGTGGTGGGCGTACCATAGCTGAATACCCTTTATCGGCGGTTTCATGAAACCTAAATAACAGCCAAATATGGCTAAATTCTTCAATGCCTCGCACAAATTCTTCACGATTAAACTCAGCAGTAAAAATAAGTTTGGCTTTAGCTTGAGGCACTAAACGTGGTTGCCTAGGTATTGCAAACTTTTGTTTATAAGGGGATTGAATGTGGCCAACAGCCGAAATGCTATAATCGCTCATAATGCTCAGTTAACTAAAAAATAGGGCGCTATTCTACCTCTATTTAGTATTTATAGCAGTACAGTTAATGCGTTATATTTTAGACTAGCTGGTTTAATTGGGTATTAGACTAAGTGGTTTAAAATGTAGTAATTAGTGTTTATACCAATTTGCTAAATTAAGTGGAGTTATTTTGAGGCTGGAGCGACACGTTTAGCCCCGCAAAATGATTAGCTATTATTACGGATGGGTATTATTTATAAGCAACAAAAAGGTGAGCACATGGCTCACCTTTAAGTGTTTTAAATGCTAATTAAAACATGTATTGAATTGATACAGATGCAACATCCATTTCTGGGTCGATTTCATCATCTAGTTCGTAGCGTTCGTACTCTAAGCGCATTTGAACATTGCTAGAAAACGCGTATTGAATACCTGCGCCGTAAAACACGTCGCCGCCGTCTTGTGATGCTGAAATGCTACCAACAGGAAGCTCTTGCTCTACATCTGCATCCCATTCAAACCAACCACCTTTAGCATATACTGAAAAGCTTTCAGAAAGCGGAGCCGCTAAAATAGCTGATAATGACACACCATCAACTTCTGCTTTGCTGTCGATGTCGCTCACTTCATCAAAGTTTTGATAAGCTAACTCAACGCTAAAGTGTTCGTTAAATTGTGTACCAATGTAACCTTTTAGCATTTGTGCATCGTCATCAAATTCAGTGTCGTTTTCGCTGTCTTCAAATTCAAATGAGTATTGGCCATAACCAACACCTGTATAAATGCGAGGAGAATCAAAATCCGTAATGTCAGCGTGTGCTGCAGAGTTAAAACCCAGTGTTGCTAAAGCAATTGCAGAAAGAGAAAGTGTTTTAATCATTGTATAGCTCCTTTAAAAAAATAATAAATGTTTGATTTAACTTATCAAACGACAATTAGTTATTTGCAGTGAGCATGCCAACAATAGGGTGTGGTTACAAAATAGCCGTAAAAACGACTTATACGGCATTTTTACGGCTATTTTGTATTTTTTATAAGCAGGGTGAACTTTTTTAGTTTTTTGTTTTCTAAGTAAAGGTTGTACCTTTTACACGGTCTATGTGAATTTTACATTGTACTTTTATACTTTATGAAGCAAATTTTCTGTCTCAATTGCAATTTGTTTCATTTTAATAGCGTAGTTTTCCAATTTAATATCTTCTTCTGTTTGTGCTTTAAAAGCAGGAACCTCTACCGGGTAACCTGTTTCGTCCATTGCTACAAAGCTAATAACACAGTGGTTTGTTTCTACCATGTTTTGAGTTTTAGGATCGCCACACCTTACTTGAATAAATATTTGCATACTTGTTGAGCCTGTATGCGCAATTTTTGCTTCAACTTCGACAATTTGGCCAACCAAAATAGGGCGTCTAAATTTAACCCCAGCAACAGAAACGGTAACGCAATAATGGCCGCTCCAACCTGCAGCGCAGGCATAACCCGCTTGGTCAATCCATTTCATGACCACACCACCATGAACCTTCCCACCAAAATTTACATCGGTAGGCTCTGCTAAAAAACGAAATACAACATTTGACGACGGCATATTAAATACTCACTTTATGAAACTTACCTATGAGCATACCGTAAAAAAGGGGCCGAAGCCCCTGCAATTTAGGGTAGGTTTATAATTTATATGTAAAAGATAGGTTTTTAATGCACCTTTGTGCATAAAATAGTTACATATTAGGGTAGTTTGGCCCGCCAGCACCTTCGGGTGTTACCCAATTAATGTTTTGGCTTGGGTCTTTTATGTCGCAAGTTTTACAGTGCACACAGTTTTGAGCATTAATCACAAACTGATCTTCACCTTCAATTTGTTGCACTTCGTATACCCCTGCAGGGCAATAGCGCTGTGCGGGTTCGTCAAACTTTACTAAATTAACCGCAATAGGAATGGCGGGATCTTTAAGCTTTAAATGGCAAGGCTGCGACTCTTCATGATTAGTATTAGATAAAAACACGCTAGAGAGTTTATCAAAGCTAAGTAGGCCATCAGGCTTAGGGTAGTCAATGTGAGGGCTGTTAGCTGCATCCTTTAGCGTGTCGTAATCGGGCGTGTTGTCTTTAAAGGTAAAGGGCAGTGCACCGCTGAAGATGTTTTGATCAAGGGTATTATACGCACCCCCAGCAAACTTACCTAAGGTATGCATAGCGGGGCCAAAATTACGCGATTGGTAAAGCTCTTTATAAGCCCAAGAATTTTCAAACGCGTTTTTATAATCAGCTAAATCAGTATTAGCTTGGCCACTTTGGAGCGCTTTAAAAATAACGTCTGCCGCCACCATGCCCGATTTCATTGCGGTATGGTTACCTTTAATTTTGGCAAAATTGAGCGTACCGGCATCGCAACCTATTAATAAGCCACCAGCAAAATGCATCTTAGGCAGCGAGTGAAGGCCGCCTTTTGCAATTGCACGGGCGCCATAGGCAATGCGTTCACCCCCTTCAAGGGTTTGCTTAAAAACAGGGTGGTGTTTCATTCGTTGAAACTCATCAAACGGGCTTAAATGCGGGTTAGAATAATTTAAATCAACAATTAACCCTACAACCACTTGATTGTTATCGCAGTGATACATAAAAGAGCCGCCATTGGTATCGCCACTTAGCGGCCAGCCCGTACCATGCACTACTTTACCTTGCTGGTGTTTACTGGCATCTATTTGCCAAATTTCTTTAAAGCCTAAGCCATAGTGCTGTGGTGACACATCTTTATCAAGCGCAAACTCGTTGATAAGTTGCTTACCTAAATGGCCGCGACACCCCTCAGCAAATACAGTGTATTTAGCGCGAAGTTCCATACCTGGCATATAACCATCTTTTTCATTGCCGTCTTTATCAACGCCCATATCGCCTGTAATAATGCCTTTAACGGTGTCTTGCTCAATAATTAAAGAGTGAGCGCTAAAGCCTGGGAATATTTCAACGCCTAAATTTTCAGCCTGCTCGGCAAGCCATCGGCACACATTGCCCATAGAAACAATGTAATTACCTTCATTATGAAATGTTTTAGGGGTCGCAAAGCGAGGGAGAGTAGTGGCTTTTTCGCTGTTATTAAACCAATAAATTTCATCCTGTGTCACTTGTGTAGTGACGGGGGCGCCAAGCTCTTGCCAATTAGGCAAAAGCTCATCTAAGGCTTTGGTTTCAAATACCGCACCTGAAAGAATATGCGCGCCTACCTCGGAGCCTTTTTCTACCACACAGATAGTTTGTTCTTGTTGTTTTTCTTGCGCTAGCTGTGCGAGCTTAATAGCACTGGCAAGGCCCGCTGGGCCCGCACCTACAATAACTACATCAAATTCCATGGTTTCACGTTCGACCATAATAACCTCTTAATCAATGACGGGCTTAGCTAAATTAGATAAGCAATGCAGCCTTTTTAATACTTGCACATTAAATGTTACAGGCTGTGAATACTTTAAGGTTATTTTAGGTTGACGTTTACGTCAACAGGAAGTAGTCTGAATTCATAAAATAAATAGGTTGACGTACACGTTAGCTTGTAGGTTTAAATATAGATGGAGTTCCTATGAAAGTTCTCGTTCCAATAAAAAGAGTGATCGATTACAACGTTAAAGCACGCGTAAAGGCTGATAATAGCGACGTTGACTTAGCAAATGTAAAAATGGCAATGAACCCATTTTGTGAAATAGCGATAGAAGAAGCCATTCGATTAAAAGAAGCGGGCACAGCAACAGAGGTTATAGCGGTAACAATTGGTGCAAAAGCAGCCCAAGAGCAGCTACGCACCGCACTTGCATTAGGTGCAGATAAAGCCATTCACATCGAAACCGATGAAAAACTAGAATCGCTGCACATTGCTAAATTATTAGCAAAATTAGTTGAGCAAGAAGCCCCAGAACTAGTTATTTTAGGCAAGCAATCTATTGACTCAGACAACAACCAAACAGGCCAAATGCTGGCGGCTTTAACTAAGCGCGGCCAAGGTACGTTTGCCTCTAAGGTGGATATAAACGGTAACACAGTGAATGTAACCCGTGAGGTAGATGGTGGCTTGCAAACTGTTGCACTTAAACTGCCCGCTATTGTAACTACCGATTTACGCTTAAACGAGCCTCGCTACGCATCGCTGCCAAATATAATGAAAGCAAAGCGTAAACCACTTGATGTAATAGCAGCAGATTCGTTAGGTGTTGATTTAACACCCCGCGTACAGCTAATAAAAGTAGAAGAGCCGGCTAAGCGCAGTGGCGGTATTATTGTTGAAGATGTAGCCCAGCTGGTAGAGAAACTTAAAACAGAGGCAAAGGTGATTTAAATGAAAACACTTGTAATTGCAGAGCACGATAACGGTGCACTAAAACCAGAAACCTCAAAAACAATCAATGCGGCAAGTAAATTAGGCTTTGATATAGATGTACTTATTGCGGGCTTAAATATAGGTGCAATGAGCGAACAGGTTGCCGGTATTGAAGGTGTAACAACTGTACTCACTGCCGATAATGCACTTTATCAGCATCAGTTAGCTGAAAATATGGCCGAGCTTGTTTTAGCTATTGCCGATAATTATACGCATATTGTTGCCAGTGCAACCACCACAGGTAAAAACTTTATGCCTCGCGTTGCAGCGCTTTTAGATGTTGCGCAAGTGTCAGAAATAATAGAAGTAATAGATAGCGATACATTTAAACGGCCCATTTACGCCGGTAATGCAATTGCCACGGTTAAATCGCTTGATAGTAAAAAAGTGATCACCGTACGAGCGAGTAGTTTTGACTTACAAAACCAACAATCACCTGCCAGCATAAATGCATTAGATACGTTAAGTGATACTCAATTAAGTGACTTTGTAAGTGTTGAACAAACCGAGTCAGAGCGTCCTGAGCTAACTGCAGCAGAGGTAGTTATATCAGGTGGTCGTGGCATGCAAAATGGTGAAAACTTTGCTTTATTAAACGGTATTGCTGACAAGTTAGGCGCTGCAATTGGTGCGTCTCGTGCTGCCGTTGATGCAGGCTTTGTACCGAACGATATGCAAGTAGGGCAAACAGGTAAAATAGTGGCGCCTAATCTGTATATTGCCGTGGGCATAAGTGGTGCTATTCAACATTTAGCAGGTATGAAAGACTCAAAAGTTATTGTAGCGATTAATAAAGACCCTGACGCACCTATATTTCAGGTGGCAGATTACGGCCTAGTTGCTGATTTATTTGAGGTATTACCGCAGCTTGAAAACGCGCTATAAACATATTCTGGTTGTAAAGCCGCGGTGAACTTAGGTTCCTGCGGCTTTTTTTATTCAGCCTCAACCAAAGAATAATGATGCGCTGACAAAGTATCTAAAACACGCTTATCTTTTAATAAATTGAGCAACACCTCTGTTTGTTCTACAGAGCGGCTCGATTGGCTATTTACCAATAAAATTAGGGGGCGAACAAACGTATACTCACCATTTTTAATAGTTTCATCTGAAACGTTAACGCCATTGATACCCAGTAAATTTATTTTATTTATTTTTTTAGAGCCAAGCAGCTGCGAAACTGCACCGTAAGAGTCAAAAGCAATGGCATTTGGCATGCGTTGTACTATGCCAAGGGCTTGGTTAAATTCGTCATACATTTGCACTTCCATTTTAGGAAATAACCCGTGGTTACCTGCCTGCTTTAGTTTAATTGTATTACCATTTGGAACCCGCATAAAAGATAGGTTTAAAAACTCTAATAAAATATCAAAGGTGCCATGGTTATAGGCCTTACTAAACAGAAGGATTTTATTATCTCTTTGTGTCTCAGGTTTATAATTTGGGTTAACTTCTTGCCACGTTTTATATTTGCCCGCATAAATGTCGCTGAGTTGCTCTACGCTTAGCGAATCAATGTTATTTTTTTTGTTAGTAAAAAATACCAGCGCATCTTGCGCAATAACAATTTGACGTACATGAGGGTATTGCTCTTGCTCTTCATTGGTTAAATAGCGCGATGAAGTACCAATATCAATAATGTTTTGTGCTATGGCTTTAATGCCTTTAGTACTGCCCATGGAGCGGACTTGCATGGCCGTATTTGTTTGCTCTTCATAATTGGGCTTTAATAAAAGCAACAGGTGCGAGACCGAAGAAGAACCGCCAATAAGTAAAGGCTTGTGATCGGGGGCAATATTAGAAACTGAAGTTGCAATGTTAGAGGATGAAAGCAGTACGGTTGCTGCCAAAATAAGGTTTTTTATCATGCTATTAGCCAAATAACGAATACGTTATAAAACTATAGTTCAAAATTTATAAATCTCTAATTTATAAACAGTATTTTACAAAGCCATAATTAAAAACAACAGGCATTAAAAAGCCAGCAAAAAAGCTGGCTTTTAAAATCAATTAATTTGATTAGTAGGTTGCGCTGCCTTTAGTACGAGGGAAGGCAATTACATCACGTACGTTGCCCATACCTGTAACATAAGCAACTAGGCGTTCAAAACCTAAACCAAAGCCAGAGTGTGGCACGCTACCGTATTTACGTAAATCACGGTACCAGCTGTAATCTTCTTTGTTTAAGCCCATTTCATCTAAACGCGCATCAAGCACATCAAGGCGCTCTTCACGTTGTGAACCACCAATAATTTCACCAATGCCTGGTGCTACAACGTCCATAGCGGCAACGGTTTTACCGTCTTCGTTTTGGCGCATGTAAAACGCTTTAATATCGCGCGGGTAGTTTTTAATAACAACCGGTGCTTTAAAGTGCTCTTCAGCTAAGTAGCGCTCGTGCTCAGATTGTAAATCTACACCCCATTCAACGGCGTACTCAAACTTTTTACCACATGATTTAAGTATTTCTACGGCGTCAGTGTAATCAACTTGGGCGAAGTCTTTTTCTACAAACTCTTCTAAACGGCTAATCGCTGTTTTTTCGATACGTTGTGCAAAAAATTCCATATCGTCACGGCGCTCTTCAAGTACCGCTTTAAATACGTACTTAAGCATGTTTTCAGCAAGTTTTGCAATATCTTCTAAATCAGCAAATGCTACTTCAGGTTCAACCATCCAAAACTCAGCCAAGTGACGAGACGTGTTTGAGTTTTCTGCACGGAATGTTGGGCCAAAGGTGTAAATTTTTGACATAGCCGATGCGTATGTTTCACCATTTAGCTGGCCAGATACCGTTAAAAAGGCTTCTTTACCAAAAAAGTCTTCGCTGTAATCAACGTCGCCTTTATCAGTGCGTGGCAAGTTTTGCATATCAAGTGTTGATACGCGGAACATTTCACCTGCGCCTTCACAGTCACTGGCTGTGATGATTGGGGTGCTGATCCAGTAAAAGCCTTGCTCGTGGTAAAAACGGTGAATTGCTTGTGCTAAACAGTTACGCACACGTGTTACCGCACCTATCATGTTTGTACGTGGACGAAGGTGAGCGTGCTCACGTAAATACTCAATGCTGTGGCGCTTAGCAGCCATAGGGTATGAATCTGGGTTTTCTACCCAACCTAAAACTGTTACAGAATTAGCTTGAATTTCAAATGACTGACCTTTACCTGCAGATTGCACTAACACACCAGTAACCGATACAGAACAACCGGCTGTTAAGCTAGTAACTTCATCATAATTATTTAGTGAATTAGGAACTACCGCTTGAATAGGATCAAAACACGAACCGTCATGAACGGCTAAAAATGATATTCCTGCTTTTGAATCGCGGCGTGTACGGATCCAGCCTTTTACTGTTACTTGGCTGTCTACCGCAACATTGCCTTTTAATAGCTCTGAAATCGCTAAATGGCTCATCTTCACTCCAATGATATAAGTTGCCTAACTGTATAATATTAACTACTCAACGCAGCGGTTAAATTTAGTGCGTTGAACTTGAACCGTGTATCTTACCTAGTTAAATAAAATAAAAAAACTATTGTGAGCAACTCTTTAAAAGTTTTTATGCAAGTGGGTTACTTTTAAAGCGTTTTTTGCTTTAAATTACCACTATTGTTATTTGGTGCTCTGAAATTTAGTGATTTTGTGGCATTATTACTGCGTGTTGACTCTACGGATTGAAATTAGCCAACCTTGAGGCTATTCAATCACCGAGCAAAATTTGTAAGCTAGTGGGCGCGCTAACTGCTTCAGCGTTATTCTAATGGCTTACAATGATGAAATAATAAGTAACAATTAAGCCGGTAAATCAGCACATCATAATTTTAACTATTTAATATTTACCATTACCCAGAAATGGATGCTATGAAACAAGTTTTTATTTTAAGAGGGCTACCAGGAAGTGGTAAGTCTTACTATGCACAAACCCTAGCCGACGAGCTTGGTGGAGTAGATACAAGCCAGTATTTAATATGTTCAACCGATGACTACTTTGTCAATGAACAGGGCGAGTATCACTTTGATAAATTTAAACTACCGCAATATCATAATTTAAATTTAGCGCGCTTTATAAATGCTTTAGCGCAAAATATTCCGCTTGTAATTGTTGATAACACCAATATAAAAAAATGGGAGTTTATTGCGTACTCTCAAGCAGCACATGCACTTGGTTATCAAGTTAAAGAAGTTATTGTTGGTGAAGTAAAAGACAAGTCTATGCAGCATTTATACGCTAAGCGCAACACGCATAACGTGCCTTTAAAAACCATTAGTAAAATGGCGTACATGTTTGAGTGGTAGGTGAGTGTTACTTATGGGTTATTTAAGCTTTATTAAAGCGCTTAAATCACATTGAGTAATGGCATCTAGATGAGCAGTGATTTTTTCATTGCTCCAATCCCACCAAGCTATATCTAATAACGTATTTATTGTGTTGCTATCAAACCTAGGCTTAATTACTTTTGCCGGATTACCACCTACCACGCTATAAGGGGGTACATCGCAGGTAACCACCGATTTACTTGCAATGATAGAGCCACTGCCAATATTTACCCCTGGCATTATGGTTGCGTCATAACCAATCCATACATCGTGACCGATAACCGTATTGCCTTTAAAGGGTAACTCGCCAGCCTGCGGGGCCGATTTTTCCCAGCCGTTGCCAAATATAAAAAATGGATAGGTAGAAAACCCCGCTGTTTGATGATTAGCGCCGTTCATTATAAAGGTCACATTTTTAGCTATGGCGCAAAAGTTCCCAATAAGGGTCTGTATACCTTTCAGGATTTAAATTTGTTCAAACTAGTGGCAATTTAATCGCGGCGCGAGGTTTGTGACCTAGTGGGCTAAGTGAAAACGGAGCAACAAAGAGTTAATTGCCCCTAGGCAGAACCCTTCGGGCAGAGCGTGTTTGGTCTTTATGCTGCGTTATCGCCTATTTATGTGAAATAACCACACTACATAGGCTCTGCCTTGTCTAAAAACCAAACACACTACTGCAAATTTAATCTCGAAAGATAAACAGACCCTCTCGATCCCCAATAAAATCGAAATGGTAAAGGACATTTTTTTCGAAGTTTTCAGGGCCGTCAGGATCGTCGTAATAGGTATAATCACCCACCACTATATTAGGCGAGGTAATAAAGTTTTTTAAAAAGCCAACCTGAGGAAAGCCCTCAACAGGGGCAGGGTTATTTGGATTAGGGCCCTGTTTAGACATAGCTACCTCATAGTTTAATTATTGTTTTTTATACACAGCCAGCGGGTGAGTAGTAACAATAGATACATGAACGCTGTCACCCGGATTAACCACAACCTCGTGGCTTACACGGCTAGTAACGAGCGTATTACAGCTTAATTTAACCGCACATAAACGGCTGCCACCTTCAAAGCGTACCCAAACAACTTCACCGTTAGGTTGATTTAAGTTTTGAATAAGTTGTACATCGTCAGGGCGAAGCAACACATCTACATCGCCACTGTCGCAGTCTATACCTTGGCCTGGTGCTACGCCAATACTGGTGGTTGCTTGGCCATTTTCAAACTGCCCAGCAATAAAGCTTGCCTCACCTAAAAAGCGTGCTACAAAGCGGTTGTTTGGCATGCTAAAGCATTGTTCAGGGCTGTCGAGCTGTTGTATTTTACCGTTTTGTAATACACCTACACGGTCACCTACCGAAAGCGCTTCTTCTTGGTCGTGAGTAACCCATACTGCAGGCACTCCCGCTTCTTTTAGGGCGTTTCTTATATCCCAGCGCAGCATATCTTTTAATGCGGCATCAAGGTTAGAAAGTGGTTCATCAAGTAACACAAAATCTGGCTGGTGAGCAAGTGTACGCGCAAGTGCTACGCGCTGTTTTTGACCACCAGAGAGGGTGGCTGGCTTTTTTGCTCTAAAATCATTTAGACCAAGCAGTTTAATCCAATGATCGGCAATGGCGGTGTCTTTTAATCTAAAACAAATATTTTGCTCAACCGTTAAATGAGGAAACAATGCAAAATCTTGAAACACCATACCGACACTGCGTTTTTCAGGGGGCACATTACGTTTTGGTGTTGCGCGCCATTTGCCTACGTTTATTTCACCCTCGCTAATGGGGATAAGCCCTGCAAGTGCTTGCAATATTGTACTTTTACCGCAGCCCGTAGGGCCTACTAGCATGAGAATTTCATTTTCACCTAACGATATATTTAAATCGCTTACTACACGGTTACTGCCGTAATCTATAGACAACTGGCTTACAGATAGCATTTGTTTTTAAATCCTCAATGTTCTAGTTGGTTACGTTTTTCGCCAGACATCATAATAGCTAAGCCACAGGCAGAAATCACCACTAACAATAATCCGGGAATGGCAGCACGGCCAAAGTAACCGGCTTCGTACACACGCCATAAATAGGTTGAAAGGGTTTCGAACCCGGTCGGGCCTAGCAATAGCGTTGCTTCAAGCTCGCGCATTGATTCTAAAAATACCAATGCAGCACCGGCAATAATACCACGCATTGTTAGCGGCAGGGTAATGCGAGTAAAGGCTTCACGCGGGCTTGCACCTAATACGCGCGCCGACTTTATTAAGCTTTGATCTAAATGCTCTGTACTGGTGCGAATAGAGCCAACTGCAAGCGGTAAAAATCGTAGCATGTAAGCAATAATCAGAAGCGCTAATGTTTGATATAAAAACGGGAGTTGCAAGCCGCCATATACCAGCGCGGTACCCATCACAATGCCAGGAATACCAAAACCAAAATAGGTAACACGCTCCATTATTCTGCCGGCTTTTCCGCTTAATGCGGCATGAGCAACAGGGATAGCCACGATAACCGCCACTATGGCTGCAATGGCTGAGGCGTACGCTGAGTTCCACGCTATGCTAAAGTCAAAGTTGCTGTAACCATCGCGTGCTAACCAAACAAAAAATATCGCCAGCGGTAAACCAATAGCTAACAATAAAATAGGGCCAAACGCAGCAATCATTGCGGTTATTTGCCATTTAGTTGGAAATAAAACCAGTGGGCGGCCGTGTCGTTCAGAGGCGGTTTTTATTTGGGATTCTATTAAAAGTAAAAAGCCAACAATAACCATTAATTGCAGCGACAACATTGCCGCGCGCCCTAATGCAAACGCATTGTATTCTACGTAAATTACCCGGGTAAAGGTATCTAGGCGCATCATTGCGGGTGTACCAAAGTCTGAAAGTGTATAAAGCGCCACTAATAATGAGCCCGCTGCAATACCGTTAACTACACGGGGTAAAATTACTTTAAACACACTTTGTGTCATCGACATACCCAAGGTACGCGCTGCATTTACCATGCTGGCATCTAAACTCAGCAATGACGAGCGTGTAGTCATCATTACAAAAGGGAAGGTATACAAGGTCATTACAATGGCTGCACCGCTTAACCCATACATGGGTGGGGTTTCAAAGCCAAGTAAGTTATTTATTTCACCACCTGGGCCAAACGCAGCGTACAAAGTAAATGCGCCAATATAACTTGGAATAGCCAAGGGCGCGGCAAAAATCACCAGCCATATTTTTTTAAAAGGCAAATGCACATAAGCACTTATAAAAGCCAGTGGTACCCCAATCAGAATTGAGCCTAATACGGTTAAGCCCATTAGCGATAACGTATTGCCCAGTATTTTTAAATTATGACTGTCAAAAAGGGTACTGGTGTCGCTAGCAAGGGTAATTAAAATATAAACAGGGGTAATCGTAATGAGCGCTGCAAGCAGCGCCATTGGGTAAGAAGCAGGTATTCGCATTTATAAAACGCCGTTGTTGCGCATCAAGTTGATGGTGGGGCGTAAATCCGCAAGTTGAGTTAAATCAACCTTTGGTGGAGATATGTCACTCAGCGACGGTAAGCCTGCCGGTTGAGTAATGCCATTAACAAGCGGTATTTCATACGCTTCTCGGGCTAAATAACCTTGTACTTCTTCGCTTAATAAGTAACGCATAAAGTTAGTAGCAAGTGGGTCATCGTTTAGCGTTAAAATACCCGAGGCATTGACTAAACAACCTGCATCTTGCTCGGTAAAGGCTAAGTCTAATTTAGCATCTGGTTTACCCGATTTAAGACGCAGCGTGTAGTAGTGATTAGCAAAACCAATATCTACTTCACCACGTTCTACTGCCATTACAACACCGAGTTCACCGGCGTATGTTTTAGCGCGCTTTTTAACTTTTTTAAGCCATTTAGCGGTTTTATCATCGCCTTCTAAAATACGCATAGCGGTAACAAACGATTGAAACGATGCATAAGCAGGCGCCCAACCAATTGATAAATCGCTATCTGCAATTTCCATTATGCTTGTTGGAATTTGATCTTTAGTTAAACGTGATGTGTTATACGGCAATGTTCTGATCCGACCGGTAACCGGCGCCCATTGATCGTATCTAAATTGCGGTTGTAACTGTGCAGATAAATCACTCGGTAGGGGCTTTGCAAGGCCTGCATCGGTAACTAGGCCAATAGCGCCTGAGTCAACCGCCCAAAATAAATCGGCGCGGCGTACACCTGCCTTTGCCTCTGCCACTATAGTATTGGCAAGTGCAGCAGTCGGACCGCGGCGAATAGCTAAGTTAAAGTCAGGATTTTTTTTCTGAATCGCTTGCAATACATTTTCATACAAACCACCTTCACCACGGCCTAGGTATAAGGTTAAATCACCTTTAAGCTTTGGTAAATTATCAACAGAAACTGGGTTTGCTATATCGGCAGCTAGTGCGCGAGAAAGGGGCAGTGGCAAAGCGCCAACAACCCCTAACGCAGCTAGGCCTTGTATAAAGGTCCTACGCTTCACTTAAAAAACATCCTTACGCGACTTCTCCGCTTTTTCTATTAGCGTTTTAGCGCGGTCTAATTTAGTGTGCATATCACTTACCACGTCACGTACTTCGTCAACGCTTTTAGCGCTTTTAATTGTTTGCGGTAGTGTTACGTTAAAATCTTTTTCCAGCACTTCTACTAGTTTTGCATCTTGTTCGATAAGCGTACCTTCTACGCCTTCAAAAAGGTGTAAATACGTATCGTGAACAATTTCAGTGGCTTCATCGTTTAAGCGCTCTGCAAATTTAGCAACAACACGGTCAAGCTTGTGCTTGATTTCGTCAATGGTGGCACTTTGGGTCATGCCTTCTGTAGCAGTGGCTTTAACTGTATCAAGTAAGCCTTTTTGCTGGAATTTTGCCGCAAGCTTAACAGCACCAAGACCTTGCCACAAGGCTATGTTCATGGCTTTTTGCTGATTGCGCACTTCTTGGGCAGGCTTGTTGTTATCAATGGCCATTTTTACACCATAAATACCTTGCCAAATTGAGGCATATACAGGCACAAAGTTAGTTTCAATAGCGCTGTGAAACTTAACCGACTCCCAATATTCAATTAAATCGTCGCTGTTTACAGCCTTTGCACCGCTTTTGCTGTAGTCAGTTACCATGGTGTCTACTTTACCAACCATCCATTCAACTTCTTCTGAATAGTCTTTAATGTTTTCTTGTAAATGGTTTACGTGTTCACCAATTGGGCCGTTAGCTAGCGCCGGTTGCGTTACAAAAGCAGAAGCTAACAATAAGCTTGCACCTAATGTTTTTACAGATTTAGAAAGGTGTTTCATAGTAAAGAGTCCGAAAAGGTAATTGTAAATGATAGACATTATCATATCCGTAATATTTACTAAAATCAATATAACAAATACGTCAATGCAAAGCTCAAAACCTGAGCAAAATTAATACCTAACAGGCAAATAATGACTATGCCTCTTAGGTATAATTTAACGCTTAGCAGTAATGCTTACCTGCAATTGCAGTGTAAATGGCATCACATAAGGTGTTTATACTGGCTGAGTCACTTATATACGGGGGCATTAGGTAAATAAGTTTACCAAAGGGTCTAATCCATACGCCTTGCTCTACAAAAAAGGCTTGAATTTTAGCAACATCTACATTGCCAGCAGCATCAGTTAGCTCTACAACACCTATTGCGCCTAAGGTACGCACATTGGCTACCGCATCTAATTCATTGCACTTTTTAAGCTGTTGTAGTTGAGTGTTTATATCGCTAATGCGTTGTTGCCAATCCTGCGCCAAAAGTAAATCTATACTGGCGCACGCAACCGCACAGGCAAGCGGGTTGCCCATAAATGTAGGTCCGTGCATCAAAACGCCGGCTTCGCCTTCACTAATGCCTATGGCTATTTTATCACTGGTTAGTGTGGCCGAAAGGGTCATTGAGCCACCGGTAAGGGCTTTGCCAATACATAAAATATCGGGCTCTATATTAGCGTGCTCTACAGCAAATAATTTACCTGTGCGGCCAAACCCTGTGGCTATTTCATCGCAAATCAGTAATACATTATATTGCGTGCATAATTTACGAACGCAGGCTAAATACGCGGGGTGATAAAAGTTCATGCCGCCGGCGTTTTGTACTATGGGCTCAATAATAAAGGCGGCTACCTCGTGGTGGTGCGTTTTAAAGTATTGTTCAAGCGTTTGGGCTTCTGCTTGGTTAAACTCGCCATCAAATTTACTTACAGGGGCGGGTACAAACACATGCTCTGGTAAAAAACCTTTATACAAACTGTGCATAGAATTAACCGGATCGCACACGCTCATAGCGGCAAATGTATCCCCATGATAACCCTTATACGGTGTCATTAATTTTTGCTTGTGTGTAAACCCTTGGCTTAACCAATATTGCAGCGCCATTTTAATCGCTACTTCTACACTTACCGAGCCGCTATCGGCTAAAAACACCTTAGTTAAACTTTTTGGGGTAATTGTAATAAGCCTTTTACACAGCTCTACCGCGCTGTTATGGGTAATGCCGCCAAACATTACATGGCTCATGCTATTAATTTGTTCAATCATGGTGTTATTTAATACCGGGTGATTATAACCATGAATTGCGCTCCACCATGAGGCCATGCCATCAATGAGTTGCTCGCCGGTTTCTAGGTAAATTAAATTATGATTTGCATGAGTAACAGGATAAACCGGAATAGGCTGTGTCATTGATGTGTAAGGGTGCCAAATATGGTTACGATCAAAATCAAGGTCAATCGTTTGTTTTTTATTCATATGTAAACTTTAACGTGGTGGGTTTCGTTGACAATGGTACTTCAAGACGTAGACTAATCCAACATCACCACTGAGAAAAATAAGAGACTACTATGGAACTTGCACCTGTTCGCCACGATTGGACCCACGCCCAAGTAAAGGCATTATTCGAAATGCCATTTAACGATTTATTATTTAAAGCAGCATCGGTTCATCGCGCTAATTTTAATCCTAACGAAGTACAAATATCTACTTTATTATCTATTAAAACAGGGGCTTGCCCAGAGGATTGTAAATACTGTCCGCAATCGGGGCATTATAAAACCGACTTAGAGCGCGAGCGCCTACTAGAAGTAGAAAAAGTGGTAGAGCAAGCACGCCTAGCTAAACAAAAAGGCGCAACCCGTTTTTGTATGGGCGCAGCATGGTCAGATCCAAAAGACAGAGACATGCCGTATATTTCTAAAATGGTAAAAGAAGTAAAAGAACTTGGCCTAGAAACCTGTATGACGCTTGGTAAACTTACCAACGAAAAAGCACATGAGCTAAGTAGCGCAGGGCTTGATTACTACAATCATAACCTTGACACTTCGCCTGAATATTACGAGCAAATTATATCAACGCGCACCTTTGAAGATAGATTAAACACCATAGATCACGTACGCGATGCCGGCATGAAAGTATGCTCAGGCGGTATTGTCGGTATGGGCGAGCAAGCAAGCGACCGTTACGGTTTATTAATGCAGCTGGCAAATTTACCACAACAACCAGAAAGCGTACCTATTAATATGCTGGTAAAAGTAAAAGGCACACCGCTTGAAAACGTAGACGATTTAGATCATTTTGAATTTATACGCACTATAGCTACTGCCCGTATTATGATGCCACACAGCTATGTGCGTTTATCGGCAGGTCGCAGCGCCATGAACGAGCAAATGCAATCAATGTGCTTTTTTGCAGGCGCTAACTCAATATTTTATGGTGATAAGCTACTGACTACCGAAAACCCAGAGGCCGATGCCGACATGAAGCTAATTAAAAAATTAGGCATGAACCCAGAAAAACACCAAGACTACTCAGACGAAGCCGTTGCCGCATCACTGTCATCGCAAGTGGCCGATAAAGCAACGTCAGCCTTATTTTACGAAGCCTAAGCTTACCCTTTATGCCATTTGAATTTTTAAATACGCATTTGCAGCAACAACAGCAACATGCGTTATTACGTAAACGCCATGTGGTGCAGCGCGCTACAGCACGTACCATTACGTTAAATAACGCAACGTACCTTAATTTTGCCAGTAATGATTACCTAGGCTTTGGTGATTGCAGTATTAACCTTGAGCAAAACAACGTACTCGGTAGCCACAGCTCACCCTTAGTTACTGGGTATCAGGTGCAGCAACACCAGCTAGAGCAATACTTATGTAGTGCGCTTCGCTACGAGGCAGGCATGTTGTTTAACTCGGGGTTTAGTGCAAATAGCAGTGTAATTAAAGCGCTGTTTAACGATAAAAACGCTGCGCAAAACAGTGCAATTTTTCAAGATAAACTCAACCACGCCAGTTTGATTGACGGCGCAATGCACTCAAATGCCGCATTGATCCGCTTTAACCATAACGATTTAAAGCATTTACGTTCGCGGCTCGAAAAATCAAAAGCACACAATAAGCTAATTATTAGCGAGGGGGTGTTTTCGATGGATGGCGACACCGCCCCTATAAAAGAGTTGCTTGCTTTAGCTAAAGAGCACAATGCTTGGCTTATGATTGACGATGCACATGGTTTTGGTGCACTAGGTAAAACCGGTTTAGGTAGCTGTGAGGCATTATTAGATGAAGGCTTAGCACTTCCCGATATACTGGTTATTACTTTTGGAAAAGCAGTAGCAAGCAGCGGAGCCTGTGTATTAGCAAATAATGAATTTATTAATTACATGCTGCAGTTTAACCGCGACTACACGTATTCAACCGCTATGTCGCCGCTTATGGCTGCACTTACGCTTACGCGCTTGCAAGCCATTAAATGTGCAGATGTTAAACGCGAGCAGCTTAGTAGTAACATTGCTTTTTTTAAGCAGCTTTGTAAACAACATGCCATTGCGGTAATGGAGTCAAACACTGCTATTCAGCCCATTATACTTGGCTGCGCCGAACAAACGTTACACGCAGCACAAAGGCTAAAACAGCAGGGTATTTGGCTAACCGCTATTCGCCCACCCACGGTTGCGCACAATACCGCGCGGTTACGTGTAACCTTAACAGCGGCGCATACTCATGCAGATATAACAGCACTTGTTGAGCAATTAAAAGGCGCAATAGCATGATTGCGCAGGCTTTAGCTCATACCCACAGTAAGCAAGCTTTAAATAAAAAGCCAGCGCTTTTACCTATAAATGGGGCTTCACAAAAGCGTGCGCTTATACAAAGTGCTGAGCAAGTACGCCCTCATACAGCGCTTAAAAAGGGGGCGAATGATAAGTTTTCTAAAGCAGCTGAGCAGTACAACAGCCATGCCAATGTACAAAAACAGGCAGCAAGCGATTTATTTAAATTAATAAGCTCCCAGTCATGCAACCAAAGTAAGCGCTGTGTAGATTTAGGAGCTGGCCCACTGGTTAATACCTCACAGCTAAGCAAACAATACGGCCAAGTGATTGCGATAGATTTAAGCTTAAACATGCTTAAAAGCGCTGCATTAACTAACCCAAAAGTTTGCGCCGATATGGATAACCTGCCGCTACAAGCCAACAGTATTGACGCCATATTTAGTAATTTTGCAGTGCAGTGGTCGGCTAATTTTGAAAAATTAATGCATTCGCTTTATAAAAGCTTAAAGCCTGGCGGGCAGGCTTATATAAGCACAGTTGTTGCGGGTTCGCTTAACGAAATTAAAACAGCGTTTGCAGCGCTTGATAACCGTAGCCATATAAATACCTTTAATACACACGCTTATATAAACCGGTCGGTCCAAAAGGCAGGGTTTAGTATTAATAGTTCGCAAAAAGTAATTTATACCGATTGTTATTCAAGCCCATTAAAAGCCATCAAATCTATTAAAGCCATTGGTGCTACAACGCAAAATCATGCTAATTCACGCCAAGGGTTATTAACGAAGTCGGCGCTACAACGGGTATGTAATGCCTATCCGCTTTTAAACAATCAAGCGTGTGTATCTTACCATGTGGTATTGTTATCATTACAAAAAAGCCATGAGTAGCTAATACTAAAATTAATCAAGGCAGTAAAATGAAAGAATTTTTTATTACCGGTACCGACACCGACGCCGGAAAAACCCACGTGACTAGTTTGCTATTAAAGCTACTTGCCCAACATAAAAAAAACGCAATTGGCTTTAAGCCACTTGCCGCAGGCTGCGAAATGGCGTTTGATCAGCTAGTAAACGCCGATGCACTAATGCTAATGGAAAGCGCCACGGTAAGTGCCAAATACGATGTAATAAACCCCTTTGCCTTTGCGCCGCCTATTGCGCCGCACATAGCCGCAGAGCAAGTAGGGGTTAATATTACGCTCGATAAACTAAGCACAGCGTACTCAACACTTAAACAACAAGGTGCCGATTACCACCTAACCGAAGGCGCTGGTGGCTGGGCACTGCCAATTAATAACACCGATTATTTATACGACTGGGTTAAGGCCGAGCAACTACCCGTAATTTTAGTAGTAGGCATGAAACTAGGCTGCTTAAACCATGCTTTACTTACCGCTGCCCATATGCAAAGTTTAGGCATTAACTGTGTAGGCTGGATTGCCAACCAAGTAGACCCAAATATGGACGAATACCAAGCTAACCTTGATTCGTTAAAGGCACGCTTGCCATTTCCTATTTTGGCTATAAGCCCATACAGCGAGCAAACCCCTAAACTACAAATATACAAAACCTTACTAAATACCCTCAATATACAGAGCTAATTGTGGCTGCTTTGCGCTTTTAAATGCGAAGCAGTTTTTATATAAAATACATGAGCTTATTAATTGTATTTACGCCTTGAAATTACCCCCTTTAGTACACATATTACAAGTTAAAGCTATTGTTACTAAGGAAATAAACCGCTACATGACGCACCCATACATTAAACGCTTCGCTCAAAACACACAGGTAACGGGGGAACCCGAGGTAAAGCCAATTGCTCAGCCTAAAAGCCGTGTGGGCATTTTAGGTGGCGGCACAGCAGGGGCAACAATAGCTATTCGATTGGCAGCGCTAGGGATTCATACCACTATTTTTGAGAAAAAAAAGTCACTTATAGATGGCCCACCTATGTGCCATTTACACGCCGGAGGTAATTTATACCGTGAAATACCAGACGAAGACTGCATAGATTTACTCAAGCAATGTATCGATATTTTACGCTTATACCCCTATACCATAGATGTACGCCCAACCGTGTTTGCAGTGCCAACGCGCGATGACGATTCACCCGATGATTTACTACCAAGATTAAATAAAATCACCAACGCGTATAAAGAGTTAGTAGAGCAAGACCCTAACAACAAAGTACTTGGCGAGCCCGACAATTACTACCAGCTGTATAGTCATGAGCAAATGATAGCGCTGAGTAAAGAAGAGCAGGTTGCAGAGCCTAAAACGCTAGATGAGTGGATGATCCCCGTTGCTAAGCACCTAAACTTAAACAAAGTAAAATACCCGCTAATTGTTGCTCAAGAATACGGGTGGAATATATTTAGGTTATCGGCCAGCGCCCAACTTGCGCTTGCCCAGTACGAACACGCTAATGTACTTACCAGCACAGAGGTAAAGCAAGTCAGCCAAGCTGAGCAAACCAGTGCTAATAGCCAATCGCCAACCTGGAAAATTGAATACCAAAACAACCAAAGCGACTCTACGCAAACAGTAGAGGTAGACTACCTTATTAATGCCTGTGGCTTTCAAACCGGTATTGTAGATGACATGGTAGGCGTAGAGGCCAAACGTATGGTCGAATTTAAAGCCTCTTACATTACGCATTGGCAAGGCGCTGGCGGGCAAATTCCGGAAATTATTATCTATGGTAACCGTGGCACGCCAGAGGGCATGGCACAACTAACGCCTTATCCTAATGGCTATTATCAAATTCATGGTATGACCAACTCAATTACCTTGTTTAACGATGGCCTAGCCGATACCAACAAGCAAAGTGCACAGCCGCAATTGCCAGCTAAATACTTAAATTACATAAACAATGGGTGGGATCAGCGGGTACTAAAAGCACGTAGCCAAAAAGCGATTGATTATGTCGCCGAGTTTGTTCCGGCATTTAAAAACGCCAACACGCAAAACAATGCCTTGTTTGGTGGCCAGCAAATCCCAGGAGAAGACGACACCTTGCGCGTCGCAGATGTTAGCTTATATTCGCATATTAGCTACGCACGTGCCGAAAACGTAAAAGCGTCATCTACCTTAATCGCTGCTGATGAAATAGTGGCTGAATTTACTAAACTTGGCTTAATAAGCGACGATGCGCGCATAAATGAGCATCGTACTCATCACCAGTGGACGTATCTTCAACAACACAACCATGCAGATATAACCAAGGTTGCACAATTACTCGCAAAAGAGCGCGGTTTTCCTACAGATATGGCAACAATTAATAATTGCATTACAAGTAGCGGCATAACCAGCAACTAATTGTTTTTATTGGCGTAACGAGGTTTAATAACTGCGTTACGCCACTCTTTACTCCGTTTTTAAACTCCCCAAAAAATTTATTAATAAACCTGCAAATATCCCTTGCGTTATGACATAGTTTGTCACAGAATAGCCTCAACGTGATGACATAGTGTGTCATCACGTAATGATTGCTTTAACCTAGTTTAATTTTATGTTCGGTGAGCAAACCTATTTTTGTGAGGACAATATGAAACGTATATTTTTGTTTTTATTAACTAACCTAGCGGTTATGTTGGTATTAGGTGTAGTGCTTTCAATAATAATGAGCGCGCTGGGTTTAAGCCATCGTAGCCTTGGCGGAATATTACTTATAGCCTCTGTATTTGGCTTTGGTGGCTCGTTTATTTCGTTATTTATGTCTAAGTGGATTGCAAAAAAATCAACTGGCGCACAGGTAATTACACAACCGCGCAACGAAACCGAGCACTGGCTTGTACAAACGGTATCAGCACAAGCTCAAAAAGCAGGTATAAAAATGCCTGAAGTAGCAATTTACGACAGCCCAGAAATGAACGCCTTTGCAACCGGCCCAAGCAAAAACAACTCGCTTGTGGCGGTAAGCACAGGTTTATTACATAACATGAATCAAGACCAAGCCGAAGCCGTACTTGCCCACGAAGTATCGCACGTTGCTAATGGCGACATGGTAACGCTTACGCTAATACAAGGCGTGGTAAATACCTTTGTAATATTTGCCGCAAAAGTACTGGCAGGCATAGTTGATAACTTTTTAAATGGCGATGAAGAAGAGGGCGGTAGTAGCTGGTCTTACTTTTTATTCGATATGTTATTCCAAGTTGTATTTGGTGTGCTTGCAAGCATAGTGGTAGCAAGTTACAGCCGTAAGCGTGAATTTGCAGCCGACAGCGGCGCAGCTAAATTAGTAGGTGCAGACAAAATGCGTTCAGCGCTTGAGCGATTAAAGCAAAACCACCCGTCGCAATTACAAGGCTCAATGATGGCCTTTGGTATAGCAAGTGGTAAAGGGATGGCTGAACTGTTTTCATCTCACCCACCGCTAGATGCGCGAATAGACGCCCTGCGTAAATAAGCTAACTCTTATTTAAAAACACAAAAGCCAGCTAATTAGCTGGCTTTTTAGTATGTGGTAACCGGTTTATTAAGCGTTCAGGCTATTTACCAAAAATAATATCGGTAATGCCCTCTGGTGAGAGTATTTCTATCCAGTAGCCGTCAGGGTCTTTTATAAATGCTAGGCCCTTCATTGAGCCATCATCTGGCTTTTTAACAAATTCTACATTGTATTTTGCAAAGCGCTCACTGGCAGCGTATACATCGGGTACGCTAATGCCAATATGGCCAAAGCCTTTAGGCTCTTGGTTACCGCTGTGGTAGCCCTCAAAGCTATCGTCGTCTTCTGTGCCCCAGTTATGGGTAAGCTCGATTAGTGCAGGGCGACCAAATACCCATTTAGCTTTGGTTTTATCATCACCTTGCGGCTGCTCTGGCTCGTAGCCTAAAAAGTACAGCGTAAACTTCATTTCAGGAAAGTCATACTTACCTAACAGCTTCATACCTAATACGTTTTGATAAAACTCGAGCGACGGTTTGGGATCTTTAATACGCAACATAGTTTGCTGCATCACATAGCCTTTAGTGGCCTGTTCAATTTGCTCTGGCGATTCGTTATAGCTAGACATGGTAATCCTTTGTATAAATTAAGAAGCGAAAACTTAGATATAATGCTTAAGTTATCATAATCAACCATCGTCTAAATTTAAACTGCTTTAAATTACTATTGCCTATCTTATTCATACAGTTTTAATTTGTAAGCATGTACGGTTTAACTAAAGGCTATACGTAATTTTAACTACAGGGAGTAACTATGTTTTTTGATGATATGCAGGGCTTAATACGCGTACTTATTATTGGCGTACTTGGTTATGTAGCGCTGGTGTTTTGGCTGCGTATATCGGGTAAGCGTACGCTTTCTAAATGGAACGTGTTTGATTTTATTGTCACTATTGCGCTGGGCTCTATTTTAGCCTCGGTGATTATTACAAAAAGCGTTGCGCTGCTAGAGGGCATGCTCGCGTTTATTGTGTTAATAGGGCTGCAATATTTTATTACGTGGCTAAGTGTACGCTCATCTAACTTTGCTTCGCTTATAAAAGCAGAACCTACGCTATTGCTGAGTAATGGAGAATATTGCACGGCGGCACTTAAATCGCAGCGGGTAACTAAATCAGAAATTCGCGCTGCCATTCGTGGTGCGGGTATATTAGCCATAGATGATGTAGCCGCTGTAGTGCTAGAAACCGACGGCAGTTTTAGCGTACTTAAGCAAAATAACAGTGGGTTAAAAACCGCGTTAAGTGATGTAAGCGAGCAATAAAGTAAGGCGCTATTACTTATACTTATACTTATATTAATTAAGGCAGGTTTAATTCCTGCCTTATCATTTATTAAAGCCTAATTTATTTAGCGTGCTGCTCTAACAAACTAAAGGTAGGTAAACGCCACTTAAAGCGAATTGACGCCATACGTATTAAGTAGCCTGCAACAAGGCTTACAATAATGCTGATATTGTCATCAATATTGTAATGGTGCAGTGCCAAGAATAAGCAGGCAACAAGTAACGATACACTCGCGTATAGCTCGTTATGTAATACCAACGGCGCTTGGCGACATATTAAATCGCGCAGTAAGCCACCAAAAACACCCGTTACAACCGCAGCCACAACACAAATACCATAGTGCAGGCCCATATTTAGCCCAACTTGGCAGCCAATAATGCTAAACGCCGCAAGCCCTAGCGCATCTAAGCGCATAAAAATGCCTTTAAATTTAACCACCCACTTAGCAAGCCACGTAGTCACAATGCCCGCTATACAAGTAATTAAAAGGTATTCAGGGTGCTGAACCCAGGTAAGCGGGTAATTGCCAAGTAAAATATCTCGCACACTGCCACCACCAATTGCTGTTGCACTGGCAACCAGTACAACGCCAAACCAATCCATTTTCATTCGCCCAGCGCTAAGTGCGCCGGTCATGGCTTCTGCAGTAATACCAATAATATAAACAACGGTTAATAGCATGAGATAATCACTTGAAAATTGCACGTAAAAATAAGGTGTGGATTGTATAGATAAATTAAGTAAATAACGAATGAAAAATCACACTAAAAACGCTTAATTCAGATAGAAATAACTAATAACAAAACCGAGTGTAAACAAGCTGTTAAGCTAATCGCTTCGCAAAAGTTAGCTGTCGTAGAATAAAGGACAAATGGCCGTAATTTATAAAATAAAACAGGCTATTTTTTGCTGTTTTTTAAAGCTCAAAGATCGGTATTTTCCCTATACGGTTAAGTGTTTTGCCAACTAATTGGTGTGTTTAAATTAACCTAATATGAATATTTGGTTGCGTGGTAGCAATTTAGGAACGTATACTAACGATTCTTAACTTAAATGGAATTTGCGTAATCGCAGCTTAATCAGCACAGGTAAATACATGAACAAAGGATTGTTAAAAGCGTGGAATGACGAAAAGGGCTTTGGTTTTATTAAATCAGACACCTTAGCGCACGACACCTTTATACACATTTCAGCGCTCAAACATATGAGCCGCAAGCCAAAAGTGGGCGACACCATCTATTTTGAAGTTGCTACACAGCCCGATGGCAAAACCAAAGCCGTTAATTGCCGGATAGAAGGCGTAACTGCACTTAAAGTCACGCCTAAAAAATCAAACCATCATCGTGTTGCTAAATCTAATTTTACCGATAGCTTTTTAGGCAAAGTAGCCTCAATTAGTATTATCGCCGTACTTGGTTTTGTCGCAGTTAATAAATACAGCCATTATAAAAGTAACGAGCAATTTAATAACAACACACCTGTTATTACCAACGCCGATTTAGCCACTTTTGACGAGCAATATCCAAAAAGCGTTATTCCAAAAAGCACGCAAAATTATACCTGCGATGGCAGGCAGCACTGCAGCCAAATGACCTCACGTGCAGAGGCGGTATTTTTTATAAATAACTGCCCGAACACAAAAATGGATGGCGATAGGGATGGTTATCCGTGTGAGAACGATACAAGGTTTCAAAATGAGTGGTAATTTTATAAATCGATTAGTAAAGGTTAAGTTTAAGATAGGTTTTACTATGCCTGTATATAAGCACAGTTATTCGCAGTTTGTCCCATAACATCATTTAAAGGCTAAATAACAAAGGTCATTGAATAACTCTTGTAGCTAGTTGTTGTTAATAGAGTTATTTAGCGTAAATATCGAACAATGTAATATGCGCCGTTTTGGGGTGTTATAAACCACCAAAGTGGGGTTCAATAAGCTGTTAGAAAACGAATTAATTAATATTATCTGGTACGATTATCAAAAAATAAGTAGTTGGAGGTTTATGTGTCTACAAGTTTAAATTTGGTTCTGTATCGAACTAAAGATGGGAAATTAATTGAAGAAGATTTGAAAACAGTCCGATGTGAGGAGATTTCAGGCTCTCTTCTAGAGAAAATTAAATCAGAATTTCCAATGATAGAGCGGCAAGTTTACTTTGATGATTCCTTAACAGAATCGTTTGATATTGATTGCTTTTCTGTTTCAGATACAGATGGGGTTTGTAAACTTTTAGAAGATATGTTTTTAGAACTTTTGAGGTTTGAAAACAATCGGCTAAATAGTGAGCAAGCTGATTCCTCTGCTCTCCAAGGTAAATCAACTAAGCTTGCTGCAGATATTCATTCAGATGAAAATCAATCAAGCCCAATTGAATTGGCTGTAGTGCGTTTCCGAATATTAACTGGAATCATTGGCATATTTACTGAAGCAAGAAATAAATTCAGTGATGATATTGGTATTGTAATTAAGCTGGGATGAAACCTATGAGTGAGAATAATGATAATAACCCAGCGCCAGAAGTGAAAGCTGAGGCCAATAGCGACTCAAAGCAATCAACCGTAAAATCACCTGGGGATTTAGCAAGACGTGCAGAGCATCTATGCCAAGCAACTTTGGCTACTCATGCTGCAAATTCAGATAGCCTAGAAGTCACAAGACCCACGGTTACAAATTGCCCTGATGGCGGACACGACATAGGTGTGACAGGTCAAACCGGAGAGGTAAAAGAGTTAGTTTCGACCCTAACTGGACAGTCTACCAATAACCTAGAATTTCTAGATAAAAGCGCTAAAAATGGGAAGCTTAAAGTAAGAATTGATGTCAAAAATGGAAAAACTATATCTGCAGATGTTATTGATAAACATGCTGCTGATTCAAATAGAAGTCCTGACTGTCAAGTTAACTTGCTTGTTCTTACGAATGAAAGTGTCAAAGTAACCCCAGCAGCTCAAAAAAAGTTAAATGAACAACAAAAGCTTTTCAAAGAGAACGGTACATTAGTTGATATAGCATCACCTGACGGGTTAAAGAAAGTAGAGTCAAAGAATAAGGCTATCGAAAAAACTGAAACAGAGAAGAAGTCTTCTTAGTTGTGGATATTTATGTACTGTCGTTTTCTAACAAGTTTCTAAGCGTTATATGCTTTGAGTTACTCCAACTACTGGTAAAGCACCTGATATGGAAGTTTGAAGTGAAAATTATTATCAATAAAGGAAGTTATTTTGAAAGTTATTAGTTTAATAAACATGAAAGGTGGTGTTGGTAAAACAACATTATCAGTGAATATTGCAGATAATTTAGCTCGTAGGTATAACAAAAAAGTATTGATCGTAGATATTGATCCACAGTTTAATGCCACTCAGTGTCTGTTCACTCCAGACCAATACATGAATCACCTAAAAGATAAAAAAGAAACTATCACAGATCTCTTTGATAAAGAGACCAAAATTAGTATTAGTGTGGTAAATGGAGCTTCCGAAACTACTGCAAAAATACTGGCTGATATAGAACCTGTAAAAGTGAAAGAGAATCTTTGGTGTTTGCCCGGGAATTTAGAACTGTATAGGTTAGAGATCGCACCCGGTGAAGGTCGTGAAAATAGACTTAAGAAATACCTTCAAAGCAATAATGAGTTATTTGATTACGTTATAATAGATACTCCGCCCACCCCATCTTTATGGATGACAAGTGCATTAATAGCATCTGATTACTATTTAATTCCTGTTAAAGCAGATCCTATTTCCTTAACCGGGATAGATTTGCTGAATAATATTGTAAGCGAAAAGAAAGACGATCTAGACTTATCTATCAAGTGCATTGGTCTAGTTTTAACTATTACAGAGAAAGGAACAAGAGTATATAATTCAGCTAAAAGCTCTATAGCTGGAAATTCAAGGTGGAGTAATTTAATTTACAATAGAGAACTCCCTAAGCGTACAGAAGTTGCAGGTAAACAATTGAACAACTTTATTTTAGACTTGAGTGATACAACGATTAAAACAGCTCTGTCAGGCATTGTAGATGAGATGCTTACAAGGATAGATGATGAAAATTAAAGATAAAAACAAAGTGTTGCAAGCTGCTAATTTTGTGGAAGAGCTAGCATGGTTATTGAACTCTAATAAAAAAATTGATCTCGAAAACATATCAGAGTTCCTAAGAAACCAAGTTGAGCAAAGTAAATCAGTAGTACCTGAAACTAAACAAGTAAATAAACTTAGTCATTACATAGGCGTTTTGCCATTTCTCTTGCAGGATAAAGAGTTATTTAGAACAAACAAGGATATTATCGAGTTTGCAGAAAACCTATTTAATATCAAAATGTCTAGAACTGATCGGCGTTCACGATATGAATTAGTTGGTTTTATTGTTACTGAAATCATAAAGGTAGATAAAGAAAAACTCTTATCGATAATGAATTCACTATCAGTATTAACAGAGAGTGACGATAAGTTAATTCAGTTCAGAAAAGCTCGAAATGATATAGACTTCTCTTGGAATGAAGCAATTTCAAAATTAAATAAATCTTAATAGGTAATAATATGTCTAGAGAATTATCAGCTGACTTGGAACAGTTAGTCTGCTTCATTAAAAATTATAACCTTGAAAGCCTTGCTGAAGACAAAGCGATATTGCCTATCGTTTCAAAAATTCATAAAAAATATTTTTCATTGTTAGCCTTATTAGTTGAGCTTGATAGTAAAGATATTAAAAATAATGGATTTTCCAGTAATGATGATTGTAAAAACTATTTGTTTGAGTCTCTATCTGATTTAGGGAATAGTTTTTTTCTTACTTTTAATGGTGGATATAAGGCTTCTAGGCTAATGTTACGCAGCTCAATTGAGACCTTTGTTAAAGGTATTTCAGTTGAAAAACTACCAAACATAACCTCTGAAAAGCGTGTTTCCAAAATATTTGAAGAAGCTTCTCAAATTAGTTTATTTTCAAATGAACCACTCAAGTCGAGCTTCAATTTGATAAAAAAACAATATTCTGATTTATGTGAGGACACTCATACTGCTCGCAAATCAAACATGCAACACATATCCGCCCTAAATTATTTTCCTACTCAAGATATTGCGAGTGCAAGAAAAGTTTCGGATATATTTGTATCACTGACGCAGTGTTATATTTTTATTATTTCAATGAAATTTAATCAAGAGTTTCATCAAATACACCATGTAAATAAGTCAAATATAATTAAGGCAATAAAAAGAAGTAACCGTCCTGTGGTATTAAACGTATTGTAACTTTTACTATTGTACGCATATAACACATATGAGCCTTAACTCTGTCAAAAGGTAATTGGGGTCAAATCTTGACTTCATACATCAAGCCTAAGTTAGTTTAAGCCAACGTGGTCAAATCTTGACTTCATACATCAAAGCATAAATCGGTTAAAAGCTTTTGATATAAGCTATTTATAGCCTCTAAAAGCGTAGCGCCTCATAACCTCTTTGTGAATTAATCTTTGTTTGCGAAAGAGCGCATTAGCTTGAGATACGCTAGGCGAATGCTTTAAACATAAAACATCGGCGAATTAGCACTCTAAATCACGCCGATGTTTATAACTTATTTAAGTAAGTGCCTTACTAAAAAGGCACTAAACCTTAGTCTTGCTTACGGTTAAGGCTAAATAAGCAGATTGCTAGAAGTAACGTTGCAATCATACCTGATGCACCAGCAACGCCTGATGGTAGGAATCCATCACGCCCAGCAATAATTAATACTGCATTGGCAAGCATTGCAACCGCGCCTGCTAGGGCTGTAAGGCCGCCAATGGCTTTGCCACCTTTAGCTAAGTAAGACAGGCCAAAAACAACAGCTGCTAATCCTAATAATAATTTAGCTGCGTAGTAAATCATAAATGATAAAGACACCACGCCGCCAATTAAAGGTTGTGCGCCTTCTACTGCGCCTGCAACTTTACCAAATGTAGAAAACAGCGTAAGGCCAATGCTTACCTGTACTATGTTTAATATTGCGCTAAATGTGATAGCCGACCAACCTAGTTGAGCGTTTTTAGCTTGCACCATAGTGGTACTTGCAAAGGCCACAAGCACAGTAAACAGCACGGCTTCTAGCCCCCATGCATATTGTCTTGAAAAGCTAATTTCAGCACTGTAAAGGGCAGTAAAAATAGCCTGGGTTATCGCCAACGCCAACAATAACGATGCTGTAATTAGGGTGGTGCGTTTATGTGTAAATTCCATTATGTACCTCTTATAATTTTATATTTGACGCTTTAAAAGTTGTAGTCGCTTTGCATACATCAAACAGGTGAAAGTATTGCTGCTATAAGACAGGTAAAGCGGGGTAATTATTTCACTAAAACCAATAAAAATAATAATTAATATCAAATAGGCTAAAACTTGCGCTTTTAATGAAACTTAAATTGGCAAAGCCGCATTGAGTTAAGCTGTTGAGACTTTAAAAGAGATGCGCCTCTTATCCTCTTTGTGAATCAACTTTTAAATTAAATGTTGGAGTGACTTCGACTAACTAAGCTGGCTGTTTATTTAAAAGGAAATTAAAACAATCACTTAAATAAGCATTTATACCCATAAACAATGTTTATGGGTATTTTTATAAATGTTATTTATTAAGATAAAAGCCTAAAATGAGACCAATCACTTAATGCGGTAATAGTTTGCTCTGTAGGCGGGGCTACATAGATTAAACCTGCAATGGCAATTATTGATGCCAAGGTAATTAATTTATTGTCGAAGTCGGCTATTTTTAACGCGGTGCCAAAGGAGCGTTTAATGGTGACATTGCTTAAATCTACACTGTAAATTTCATCGAGTAATAAATGAATTAACCCGCCGATTAAAATAAACCCACCTGTTAACCAGGCAAAGGTGGCTGCTTGTGTGGTTGTTTGCTCGTTTAGTTGCCAGGTTACTTGCGTTGTTAACAGCGCGCATAGCACTAAAAATAATAATGAGTGGCAGCTGCCTCTGTGCACGGTGATCCATTCAAAAATGGGCCTAATAATGTATTTCATAAACCCGTACACCAATAACGGCACTACGATTAGCTCTATAAAACTAATTTCGATTATTAGCTCGGTGGTTATGTAATGCAGCACCAGTAATACAGCGCTCAGTGCGAATAAGTTAAAAATAGTATTGAGCGAGGTTGAGTTATCTGAATCTATGTCGGGTAATAAGCCGCCAATTGAGCCTAAAAACCATAACCAAAGTGCGCCGTTTAAATCAATATGCCCTGCAGTTAATAAAGTGGCCGAGCCTAAACCTGTGATGATGACTGCAGTATTAAGATGAGTATTGAAATTTGCCATTGTATCTCTTGATAGAAAAATAGGTTGGCATTTTAGCAATTGAAAAGTTCATTGTTCAATTTACTTTAAAGGTAAGACGTAAATAACTTAAGTACTTAATTTTAAACGCTGCCTTAGGAATGATTTTAGCCTAAATGGTTATGGATTTTTGTAATAAGCAAAACCCGATGGATATATCAACGTAGGTAACACTATTAAAACCTTTGCATCATTTGTTAATTATTAATATGTTATAGTGTTGCAATGCGTGTTTGATATAGTATAACATTCACTGCATTCTAATTTCCCTTAATAGAGTTTGAATGTGAGTACACCTACAGCTGTTAATCAAACATCACCGAAAGAATCTCCACGTGTGGAACAAACACGTAATGAAGACCTAAATACAACTCAAGCCGCTACACAAACAGTTAAAAGCGAAGCCATTATTGAAGTGGACTCGTTAAGTTTTAGCATTAAAAACAACGCTATTTTAAAAAACTTAAACTTTAGCGTAGGCTCAGGCGAAATTTACGCGTTACTTGGCGGTAACGGGGCGGGTAAATCAACCACGTTAAAAACTTTGCTTGGGTTTAATAAACCCACTCAAGGCTCTGTAAAAGTAGCGGGCAAAGAGGTAACACACGCACTTGATTTTGTACGCGGTAAAACGGCGTACTTACCTGAGTCGGCCACGTTATATCCGCATTTAACTGCCCGCGAAAACGTGGCGTATTTTTTATCGCTTGCTGATATTAAAAAAACCGATGAGCAAATTAATGCTGCGTTTAACCGTGTAGCGCTACAGCAAGCTGCATGGGAGCGTCCTATGCAAACGTACTCTAAAGGCATGAGGCAAAAAACCGCGATTGCACTGGCTATTTTACGCCAAGCCCCAATATTTTTACTCGATGAGCCTACATCGGGCCTTGACCCTGTTGCTATTGATGAGTTTAACCAGTTAGTACGTGAGCTTGCATTAACCGGCGATACTATTTTAATGGTAACGCACGATGTATACGGCGCATGCCAAGTTGCAAACCGAATTGGTTTATTAAGAGCGGGCGAGCTGGTGGGCGAATTTGACGCGCCAGAAAACGGCCGAATTGATACCGAGCAAGTCCATGCCGCCTTTGCACAAAGAGGCGCGTAATGAGCAAAAATAATTTTTCAAAAATGGTGATAGTTGCCAAAGATGAGTGGCGCTATTGGCTTCGCTCAAAACTGGCGATGACCGTTTTAGCCATTGGTTTATTACTTACGCTTTCATCTGTGGTGGTTACTGCCATAACAATGCACGAACTTAGCCACACTCGTAATGAATTACAAAGCAATGCAGAGCAAAGCTTTGCTGAGCAACCCGATCGCCATCCACACAGAATGGTGCATTACGGGCATTACGCTTTTAGAACACCAACACCACTTAGCACACTCGACCCAGGGATTGATGCCTACACAGGTAACTCAATATTTTTAGAAGGGCATAGGCAAAATAGTGCAATGTTTGCCGAGCAGCGAAAAGGCACAGCTTTAACAAAACTGGGCAGCTTAACGCCTGCTTTTATTGTGCAAACATTAGCGCCGTTACTGCTTATTTTAATTGGTTACAGCTCTATTAGCCGTGAGCGCGAATCGCAAACGCTGTCGTATTTATTGGCGCAAGGCACCAAGGGCAGCACGCTTATTGCGGGTAAAGGGCTGGCGCTTTTGTGTGTTGTTGGGTTAATTATTGCGCCATTAGCGGTGTCGGCGTTATTTACGCTTAGCGCGGGTGAGAGCCTTTTAGCAGTTGTTAGTTTTATTGTGGGCTATGCATTGTATTTAAGCGTGTGGGTGTTAGTTGTTTTATTAGCATCGAGCGTGTTTAGTAAAAATAGTGGTAGCTTTACAGCGCTTGCGTTTGTGTGGATTTTACTGTGCATTGTTATGCCGCGCGTAGCAAGTACCAGTGCCTCTACGGCTGTGCCATCGGCCGGTAAAATAGAAACCGACTTTGCAGTAAAAGCTGAACTTAGAAAACTAGGTGATGGCCATAACACCAACGACCCCGCCTTTAAGCAATTTAAACAATCTCTGCTTAAAAAATACAACGTAAACAGCATTGATGAGCTGCCAGTAAACTTTAGAGGGTTAGTGGCCAGTGAATCAGAGGCCAAACAAACTAAGGTATTAAACCAGTTTGCCGAGCAGCGCATGCAAAGTGAGCTTAAACAAACGCAGGTATCGCGTTACTTTGGTTGGGTATCGCCTATGGTGGCTATTCGCTCGCTGTCGATGATTGTAGTTGGCACAAGCATAGAAACCCATCATCGCTTTTTACGCGAAACCGAACAGCTGCGCTTTGATTTTGTGCAAGGGCTTAACAAAGTACACATTGAAAAGCTTGATTACCAAGTTGATATGAACCGTAACGCCAATACCGAGGCCACTAAAAAAGCACGCGTAGGATCAGAGAACTGGCAAATACTGCAAAACTTTACCTTTGATGTAGATAGCGCAGATGTTCGCGCGCAAAGAATTGTACCTGCTTTTTTACAGTTAATACTGTGGATTGTAGTACTTGTAGGCGGTATTAAATTGGTAGGAAAACGTTTGATATGAGTTATTTAATTACACAACTTACACGAGAATGGGGCTTTTTACTGCGTCAAAAGTACCTTGTGGTATTGCTGTTATGTAGCTTTGTTTTATCGGGCTTTGCAATATATAGCGGGCTTAGCGAAGTAAGCGCGCAGCAGCAAACAATAGAGCGTTTAAAAGAGGCAGATCAAAGCGATCGCGCTAAAGTGCAGAAAAAGCAAGACGATCCGGGCATGTTGGCTTATTACAGTTTTCATTTAACGTATTCTCAGCCATCTAACCTTGCTTTTGCAGCATTAGGGGAACGCGATATATTCCCGTGGAAACACCGTATTAATTTATTGGCCATAGAAGGGCAAATTTACGAAAGCGATGCGCAAAATGCCGAGCTGGCACAAGCCGGTAAAATTGATTTTGTATTTGTAATTAGCGCATTAGCACCACTGGTTATTATTTTGCTGTTTCATGACTTATTTGCAAATGAGCGCACTAGCGGCAGGCACGACTTACTGGTTACTACGGCTAAATCGTACTTTGCTTTGTGGGGCGCACGTATAACGGTAAGGTTTTTAGCAGTAATAGTGTGTTTAATGCTGCCATTTTTTATAGGTGCATTTATAGCTGGGGCAAGCGCGTTTGAAATTGCGTATGTATCGATACTTTGTATTGCATACCTTGCATTTTGGACTGCGCTGAGTGTGTGGTGGGGCAAAAACGCGACTAGTGCGCCGCGCGTTGCCTCTGGCCTAATTGGTTTATGGGTATTATTTGCTTTTATTATTCCTATTTTAGGCGACCTTGCTATAAACAAGTCGGTACATTCGCCTAAGGGTGGCGACATTATGCTTACTCAGCGTGAAGCGGTAAATGATGCCTGGGATTTACCAAAATCTGCCACTATGCAGCCTTTTATTAAAGAGTACCCAGCACTTGCGCCATACATTACTATGAGCAGTGAGTTTGAGTGGAAATGGTATTACGGATTTCAGCAAATGGGCGATTTAAAAGCAGCGTCGCTTTCAAAATCATACCGAGACGCAGCCGCTAAAAAATATGACTTAGCAGGCGTTGTGTCGTGGTTTTCGCCACCACTGTTATTGCAGCGCAGCTTAACGCGAGCCGCCCAAACCGACTCAGTAGCGGCGTATGCATACGAGCAGCAAATTCGTGATTATCATCAGCAATTACGTGAGTTTTATTACCCTTGGTTATTTTATAAGGGTAACCCGCCTAAATCAGTTCTCAATAACATGCCACGCTTTGAGGCTATAGCAAAGTAATCCTTACTAGGTGCGCTAAACACCGTTGTTTAGCGCACCTAGTAACAACACCATAATTATAAAATACTTATATTACTAACAAGGTTCACAATGAAAACCAACACAACAGGGCTTAAGCTCACCTATTTAAGTGCGTGCCTAGTAAGCTTATTTAGTAGCCACGCTTTGGCTGCTGAGCAAAACCAGCAAACACACAGTGCTAACACAAATATTGAGAGGCTTTCTGTGGTTGCTACGCGCCAAGCTTACCAAGGTAACTTTAGCCCACTAGAAACTCCACAATCAGAGCTTAAAATTGATTTAGAAGCCCTTGAAAATGCAGGTGCAGTAAGCCTTGACCAAGCGCTTGATTTATCGGCCTCTGTTGCACGGCAAAATAACTTTGGTGGGCTTTGGAATAGTTTTTCGTTACGTGGCTTTGTAGGCGATGAAAACCTACCGAGTAACTACTTAGTAAATGGTTTTAATGCTGGGCGCGGTTTTGGTGGCTCGCGTGATTTGTCGGGTATTGAGTCGGTTGAGGTTTTAAAAGGCCCGCGTGCGGCTTTATTTGGCCGTGGTGAGCCAGGTGGTACAGTAAACTTAGTTACTAAACGCCCAACGTTTGATACGCAAGGTGAAATTAAGCTCTCGGTAGCAAGTTTTGATACTTACCGCGCCGATGTAGATTACACCACGGCGCTTAACGATGACGTTGCAATTAGACTGGTTGGTTTTTATGAAGACGCCCAGAGCTTTAGAGACACCATAGAAACCACTAAACACGGCTTTAGCCCGTCAATAGTGTGGAATATTAACGACAGCAGCCAACTTGTTTATGAGCTTGAATACAGCGACCAAGAAGTACCGTTTGATAGAGGCGTATTAGCCATAGATGGCGAACTTGGGCTTATACCACAAAGCCGCTTTTTAGGTGAGCCGGGCGATGGCCCAATTGAAGCCGATGTACTAGGGCATCAGTTAGAGTACATTCATGACTTTGACGATAACTGGAGCATTTTATTTGGTGCAAACTACCGTGATACCTCTATGGAAGGCTTTGCAACCGAAACCGGTTTTGGCGGCGTAGTTAATGGCGAAGTAAACCGCTTTAGGCGCTACCGCGATTTTGATGCTCAATACCATGTATTGCGTGCAGAGCTAAGCGGCAGCCTTGAGCTGGGCGGTTTTGAGCACCGTTTAATTATGGGTGTTGACGCTGATAAATTTGAAAACGATCAATTTATTTTACGTGTACGGGGCGATCAATACATTAATGTATTTAACCCTGTATACGGCGCGTATGAATTACCAACGCCTACATCTAATACCGACCGCGTAGAGATTCAAGAGTCGGTAGGGGTATTTATTCAAGACCAAATAAGCGTAACCGATAAGTTAGATATTCGTATTGGTGCCCGTTTTGATGATTACGAGCAGCGCTTAAATAACCGTTTAGCAGGCACTAATACTAAACAAACGCAGTCGCGCGTGAGCCCGCAGTTTGGTGTGGTGTATGAAGCCGGTGATTATGTATCTGTTTATGCAGCCTATGGCGAAAACTTTCGCCCGCTTTCGGGCACTGATACCAATGGCGATGGTTTTGAGCCAAACCAATCTACCTCTGCTGAGCTAGGTGTAAAATTTACCCTTAACGATGGTGCGTTATTTGGTACCGTTGCTGTATTTAAAGTAGATCAAGACAACATGCTAGTAGTAGATGACCCAACAGCGTTTACCTACGCAGCCATTGGTGAAGCGCAAAGTAAGGGAATAGAAATAGACCTAACGGGTGAGCTTAGCGATAGTTTAGAAATTTGGGCGTCGTATGCGTATGTAGATGCCCAAATAGAAAACTCATTTTTTGATGCTAACTTTGGCTACACAGTAGAGGGCGGCGAGTCACTTTTAAATGTACCTGAGCATCAACTTAGCTTGCAGCTTGTTAAATCGGGCGAGTTATATGGCAATGCAATTAAATTTGGTGGCGGGCTATTATTTGTAGACGAACGCAATGGCTATTTTGGTACCGACTTTAAACTACCCAGTTATACAACCGCGCGTGTATTTGTAAATTACGATGTAACAGACGCTATTGGTGTTACGGCTGAGGTAAATAACCTGTTTGATGAAACGTATTACACAAACTCGTTTGCCGATGCATGGGTACAACCTGGTACACCACGTAACGTTAAATTTTCTGCCTCTTATAAGTTTTAATTGGTATTTTGCGCTGTAAACGTAAAAAGGTCGCTTAGTTAAAGCGACCTTTTTTATTTGGCGTGTTTGTATTTTTTTAATATTTTAGAGTACTCGCCTGAATTTTTTAACTTTTGCAGCTGAATATTAAAGTCATCACGTAATTTTTTTGATTTAAATAAATAGCCACTAGGGCTTTTACCAAACAGCGCAAAGTGATCTACAGGTTGTGTGCTATCAATACCTTTAAGGGTTGAGCGATAGTAATCAAAACTTTGTTTATCCATTTGAATGACATTAGCCTTATTTGAAAAAAGCATTTTAACTTGAAGAGATTGGTCGTGTACTTCGTAATATTGTGTATTGGCTTTTGCCATTTTTGCATATTCTTCACCTAAATGTATGCCGGCACTGGGCCACGAGATTAAGCTGTAATGTGTTAAATCTGAAATTTTAGTAAAGTTAAAATGCTTGCTCCTTAGGGTTATCGCAACGTTTTCGTATTCATAGGCTTCATTTGATATATAACCGCTTAGGAGATTGCCGTTTTCTGTGCTTAAGTTTATGTCGGCTAGTATGTCGAGCTTTCCATCTATATACCCCTTAGCGCGGCGAGTATAAGGGTAATAGCGTGGCTCTATTTCATACCCTAAAGGGGTTAACGCGGCTTTAATAATATCGAGGGTTAGCCCGCTGTTGCTATGTGACATGACGTAAGGCGGTAGTGTTTCACCAAAACCTACAACTAGTTTTTGTTTAGTAGGCGATGCACAGGCAAAAGAGGATACAAGCAGTGTAGTTATTGTAGTTATTATAAAAAAGTTTAACTTCATTAGGCTGTTTAAATTAACTTAGCATACTAAAAAGATAGTAACTAAGTGGTTATGTAACAAGTAAATAGCCCATTAAAGTATGATTAAATACCTTTAATGGGCAAGTATTAGGCACAAAAGGTTAAACTTGGCACCGTTTAAAAAGGTGCGTAGCCGTCTGGCGTTGTTTTTGGCGTAGTCCAACGCTCTTTTGCATCAATATCTGTACGTTTTGAACCCGTCGCTGGTATACGGCCATTATCGCCAAAAAGCCATAACACTAGGTTTGTTCTGTCGCCACTGGTTATAGGTTTTGCCGCGTGTGGTACATTGCCTTTGTGGATCATGGCGGTGCCTGGTTTAAAGCTAAGTTGTACAACTTTTGCGTTTACTTGGTCGTAAAAATCAAGTTCTGATCCGCTAAATTCTTCCCCTGGTAAGTTTAAATTAATATTTAATGTTACTGATGATGCATCGGTATGCGGACGAATAGACGCATCTGTACTTGGGTCGTAATAAATAGAAAAACCAAACGTTTGCGTATCGTAACCTATGATTTCAGGAAACAATAAACGTGAAATAGGGCGCATGTATGTATTTAATACTTGGTTATAAAATGCCTGAAAACTAGGAGCAGCTAAATAGCCCTCTGATCGTTTGTCGAGCATAGCTCCGCGGCGGTTTAATACAATACCGTATGGTGGACGCATAGGAATGTTAGCATTCCATACTTTTTCTAGGTAACCACGTAAAACTGCTAGGCGCTCAGGATCAAAAAATTGAAACTGATAAACATCAGTCGCTACTTCTTCTAGTAGTGATTTTACTAAATGCTCTTTTGATGGATCTTGCCATGCAGCATTAACGGCTTCACGTAATTTTTTATCTAGTAATGAATCGTCCAAGGTAAAGGTGGTTGTATCTACTTCGGTTTCTTCCCACTCTTTCCAGGCTTGTGTAAGTAGTTGGTCATTGTTGTACCAAAAATGCTGTACAGAGTGCTCACGATTTAACATGGCTTCTCTTGAAGGTAACGCTAGAGCACGAGCAAGTTGTAATTGGGTGGCAGACATAATGTGTAACTCCAGTTGTTGAATTAGGTTTTATCAATCTAGGAGTGCAATTTATTATATTTATAAAGTTAGATAAATAAGCTGTTTTAGGAAACAGTATCAAAATAATGTTTATAATTAGGGGCGGAATGAATAGAATTAGCTGTTAGCTGTTAGCTGTTAGCTGTTAGCTGTTAGCTGTTAGCTGTAATGGGGATGGGTTTGTGTAAACCCATCAATTGTTCTAACAATAGTTTTTAATGTGTGACTCTATCGCCCCAAATTTCTTCTAGGCGGTTATCGCGTCCGCAGCGCCAGCGGTAGGTATTGTAGCGTATGGGGTTATTTTTATAATAATCCTGATGGTAGCTTTCCTTACCTTTAATTGGGTAAAAAGTGCTGGTATTAAGTATTGGCGTAACCACTTTTTGATTTGGAAACTCTGCTATTACTGCTTGTTTGGTTTGCTCTGCTATTTTGCGCTCTTGCTCGTTAGCTACAAATATGGCGCTTAAATAACTTGGGCCTTTATCGCAAAATTGGCCTTTGGTATCAAAGGGATCAATATTTACCCAAAAATGATCAAGTATGCCTTTGTAGCTTACTACATCAGGGTCGTAAGTAATTTGTACTGCTTCGTAATGACCTTGATGGTTACCATTGTAGGTCGGGTTTTTAATTTTACCGCCGGTAAAACCCGATATAACATCTTTTACGCCTTTGAGCTTTTCAAAGTCGCTTTCCATACACCAAAAACATCCACCGGCTAAAACTGCTTTTTCGGTTTTGGCTGCATGTGAAAAGGTGCTAAACAAAATTGCGGCAGATGTTAATGCAAGCGTAAGTGATTTTTTCATAAAATAATCTACCTCTAGTATGAGTTTAAATACATATTCTTAATAGCTAGACCTGCTAAGTGTTATTACTATTTCATTGTTTTTAGTAGGCTAACGTGAATAGTGAAAAAGTAATATACGTAATGGTTTTTAATTAAAGGCATACGTACATTAGCTAACCTCAATAGCACAATGTTGTATTATTAGAGTGTGTTTATTAAAGCGAAAGCATTGAGATAAAAGTAGCAGGTGTTAAATGAACCAGTTAACCGAAAAATCGATAAGTTGCCCGTATTGCGGCGAAAGCATAGAAGTATTATTAGACGCGGCAGATATTGGTGAGCAATACATAGAAGACTGCCAAGTATGTTGTAAGCCTATTTCGTTTGTTGTTTTTGAAGATGAAGACGAGTTAAAAGTAAATGTATACAGTGAAGACGATACATTTTAATCCTTCGTTGCTCTTTATATAGGTGGCTGCACAGTGACAGCCACTACCGTTTAAACAAGGGCGCTAGCTATTATCTTGCTCTCGGGCTAGTTGGTTTGGTAACAGCTCTTCTACTATTTCGCGAGCGGGGAGTGTATAACGTGTGCCGTCAAACATTACCGAGGTAAACTCGTTTATATTGGTAATGCCTGTTAGGGTCCAGCCCTCACCACGTTTAGGGCAGTATACGGTTGTGGTAGGTTGAATTACTTTAAAATCGTCGCTCATTATTGCTCTCAATATTGGCTATAAAGATAATGCTTGTGAATACGCTATGGTAAGTTAATAATGCTTAACCATAAAGCGCTATTTTTACTCCTGTATAAAATGTTTAAAACAACTCAGCTTGAACGCGTTACATTGCGTTTAATTACTCATAAGCATGCCCCGCAGTTATTTTCTATTTTGAATCACCCGCAAGTGAGCGAATTTAACGACTATAAAACCCCCTTAAGTAAATGCCAAATTAAGCAATTAATACAAGACGATATTTCCGCCTATTACGAAGGCGAAGTGATTAGAGTGGCTATTGAACATAATATAAATGGCAAACTTATGGGCACCTGCGGGCTTTATAATTTATCGCCTTGTAAAAGTAGGGCGTTTATAGGGTTTGAGCTTGATCCTATGTATTGGGATAAGGGCATTATGTTTGAGGTAATAACTGGCTTTGTTAAAACACTTAAACAGGCTATACCGCTTAATTACTTAGCGGCGCAGGTAAGTGCACATAATGCGCGTTCGCATAACTTATTAGTTAAATTAGGCTTTAGCTTGGGTGAGCATTCTATTTGGTATAAACACGTTTAGAACTGCATTAGTAATGTATTAGTGCTGCATTTACATAATACACGTTAGTAAATTTCATCATAAGAGGAACAAATGCAATATAAAAAATAGCCAATTTGGCTTATAGTTAAGCGTAAGCAAATGAATTTGTTACCCGAGTTTTTAAAACGTGTTCGCTTAACAAGGATTTTATATGCTAGAAAAACTATCTCAAGATGCCCTCGTTATTTGGGCCACTATTGACCCAATAGGTACTATGGCGCTTTTTGCTGCGCTCACTTCTCATTTAACTGATCAACAACGTCGTAAAACTGCTTTTAAAACAGTGCTATATGCAGGTGCTGTGTTACTTGGCTCTATTTTAATAGGGCAGCTTATTTTAAATGCGATGGGTATACGGCTGGTATCGTTTCAGTTAGGGGGCGGGATAATTTTATTTTTGTTTGGCCTACAAATGATATTTGGTAATGATTCAAATAAAGCAAAACAAGACCCAGGGCACGATATTGCAGTGTTTCCCCTTGCTATACCTGCTACTGCCACACCAGGGGCTATTTTAGCCGTTATATTACTTACCGATAATCACATTCATCCAATTTCAACCCAAATAGGCACAGCTTTAATTACAATGGCAGTGTTAGGTGTAACCTTAATTTTGTTGTTGCTGTCGGGCAAAATTATAAAGCTAATTGGTATTGGCGGGGCGTCTATTTTAACGCGTGTGATGGGGATGATACTGGCTGCTTTTTCTGTAGAGCTGATAATGACTGCACTTGAAGTTAAGCAGTGGGTTAAGCTCGATTAAATAACTCCTAAACATCTAAAGGAATGACGCATGGCAATAAAAATAACAAAACACTATTTTATTAATTTAAGTTTAGCCGTAGTCATTTTTGCTATCGGTATTTTAGCCATACGCTATTACAACCATTATGTATCGCACTATACCGACGTAACAATTAACTCAAGCGTGCTTAATGAGTCGCGCAAAGTGTTTATAAGATTACCCGTTAATTACGATCCTAAAAGAGCGTATTCGTTAATTATTAAAACCGATGGTAACTTTAATTTAGATACATGGGATAAAGAACTTACAAAACAAGCTAAGAGTGAAAAAGGGGATAAGGCTATATTGGTGTCTATTCCTAATTTGTTTTTTACTGATACACGTAATCGCGATTTAGTGCCTCCTTATGCTCGCCAAGATGTAAATACACAAGCGCGCCCAGAAAATGAAACACTTATAGAGCCAAATGGTGAAGCTGACAAGTTTTTAGAGTTTATTGAAACTGAGTTACTTCCGTATTTATCGGTAAAATATAAGCTTAGTAATAATCGTGTATTAAGTGGTTTTTCGGCAGGTGGCAGCTTTGTGCTTTATACACTGCATACAAAACCTGAACTGTTTAATGGCTACTTTGCTTTTAGCCCAGCGGCTTGGTATGACGATATGACAGTGGTTAATAATGTAGAAGCATTTTTAACTACTCAAGCAAATAAAATTAAGTCGCCTACTTATTTATACCTTTCTGTGGGTGGAGCAGAACATCCGTTAATGTTAAAAGCGTTTGATAATTTAGAGTCTGCTTTAATAGCAAACCCTAATAACAACCTTGTGTGGCAAAGCGCTATAAACGAAGGTGCTGAACATTCAGATAATCCAACACTGAGTGTATCAAAGGGGTTAGCTGGTTATAGTACGTTTATTAAAAATAGGTAGATAGGCTTAAATGATGGCTGTATACATATACAGCTATCGGTGTTTTATCTATTTATGATAACGAATTAGCTGGATAGCACTTTACTTAGTTTAATGTTATTAAAGAGTTACAGAGGGAAGTTGTTTCAATTTATTTTTGCACAAAAAATAAATTGAACTGTATTTATATACAGTATTGTGCTCTTGAGTTAGAATGCCATCAGTACATTTGGACATATACCAAACTCACTGTTATTGCTTTTAACCATCCTTACGCATTTGTGATCAGCGATAATCTGTTTAATTACTTTGCAATTTAAATATATTTTCACCGTCTTTATATACTCTTAATGCAATTAATACAAATTCGCTGGTGGCTTTACAGCAAAAGAACACATCATACTAAATTATCGTTAAGTGCTTAACTTAGCTAAAGAGTGAAGAAGAATAAAAATAGCCAATAAATAGGGGATAATTGGCTACTTAATTTGATAATTTTACCGGTTATTGATTACTGCTTAGTGCGCTTTAGGTTTTACAAGAAGGGCGATAGCTACAACGGCGCTTAAAATACTGCATATTATAAATACGTTATGTTCACCCCCAGGTATGTACTCCATAAAAGAGGTAAAAAACTGACCGGAGAACACCGCCATTGTAAAATACGATAAGTTACGTCCGCGTACATTTTCTGGGCTTAGCTCTACGGTCATGTGGTTTAAAAGAGGAATGCTAAAACCAAAGCCAATACCAATTAATAGCGCGCCTAATACTAATATCAATGTACTTGATTGTATAAAGCAAAGGTATGATAAACCAAAGGCAAAAAATGCGATTGCTAATACATTTTTCTCACTAAGGCGTTTAGTTGCTTTAGGCATAAATCCCGCTGTAAATACCGCAATTAACGATATAAAAGCCAATAGTTGGCCTATTTCAGACTCATTAAAATTTAGTGCGTGCAAGGTAATAGGTAAAAGCACGGTTGAGGTAAAAAATATGGTCATAGCTAGGGTTGATACTATATAAACCCCTTTAAGCGTTAATGCGTTTGAATGACTCTTTTTTATTTGTTGAGTTTGCTCTGTGTTATGGGCGTTTAATTGCTGCTTACGGGGTACAAACATGAGTAACATAGCTAAAAATACCCAAGCAATTAAATATAAAGCAAGGGGTAATCCCCAATACATTGACGCTAAAACACCACCTAAAAATAAAAATATAACGCCACCTAGCTCTATCGCCATGCCTTGTTTGGCAATCATATTCAGTCGGGCTTCGCCGCTGTACCACGTTGAAATTAATACGGTGCAACTTGCCATCACTATTGCTGTAATACCACCTAATGCAAAACGATTAATAAATACTAAGGTTGGGCCATGTAAAAAGTAAGCACATGCACCCACTAATCCGTATAAAAATAAACCTATTATAAGTAAAGGGTATGCGCCGTACTTGTCTATTAATCTTCCGGCTAGGGGGGCAAACACCACCGCACCTAAAGAAGGTAAAGTAATTAATAATACGCTGTTGCTTTGTATGCCTAAGCCATCAGCAATGGTAACTAAACCCGGCGCTAACAGGGTACCAACCATTATGGTTAAGCTGGCAATACATAGTAGAGTAAAATTACCGGCGGTTTTGAGTGTACTCATTTTCTCTCCATTAATTTCGGGTGAATTTGTAAGCATGTTTACATCATTATTAATACGCAGCGCACACAGCTTTTATAAAGTGTTATAGCAAATAATAGCGATTGTTAACGCATTCAAACATTTAATTTTTTTCATCATTTAACGTTTAAAATAAAAAAGCCCAGCATATAGCTGGGCTTTGTGTGTTGTTATGGTGGGAAATTAAAACTTGTATCTAAAACCAAATGCAATCCCGTCGTCTTCTGACGCTTCCATTTGCGATTGCTGGTCTTTGTCATCACTTTCAAAGTCGCTAAAATCTTTACGGGCTTCAGCGTAGGCAATGGTGTTTTCGTCAATTAAGTAATGAACACCAATCACAGCAAACTGACGTTTGAATACATCATTAGGATCGGTATTAAAGTTAGGTTGAATAACGTAATCGTCACCGGCATCTAAAATGTTATAAGCCACAAAAGGGCGCACATCGTTATCAAAACGGTACGACATAAAGGTTTCTACACCAATAGAGTCTTTAATTAAGCGCCCTAGGTTATCGGTATCGTGGTTTTCACTTTTATTTATGTTAGCGGCAACGTATAAACCTGGTTTTTCAATGCTGCCCCACATTACACCCGCACCAAAAATTAAGTCTTCAACAGTTTGTGTTGTGCCATCGCCATACGTTACATCAAATTCACCACGGTTTACGCCTGCTGTTAACGTTAGCATGTCGGTTGCGTTATAAGTTACAGAACCACCAAAGGTGTAGTTAAATTCTACTTCTTGAGCTGCGCTGTCGCCAGTATTCCACAGGGCTTCACACGCTTCTTCCGAAATGTCATTAATATCACAGGTATAAAATTCGCTGTTTTTAAGTTGCGCTTGAACTGCAAAGCTAAAGTCGTTGTAGCTATTTCGGTATTGAATTAGTTTATCACCACGGCCAGTACCATTTACTGCACCGTCGTCTTTATTGTATGTGTAAACCCCCGCAGCATTACCATCCCATACAAAGCTGTTATTGGTGCCATAAACTACGTCGTACCACGCACCCCATTGTTTACCAATGGTAATTTGTCCGTACTTTTCGTGCGAAAGGCCAGCATAACCTAAACGGTTATATAAAAACTCATCTTGAATAGATTCAAAGCGGTTATTGTAAATAATATCGCTACTACCAACAGGGTTTACACCCCATTCAACTAGCGCCAGTGCCGACCAGTCTTTTTTAAGTTGGCGAGTAAAGCCAAAGTTTATACGCGATGTACCATTTACCACTTCGGTTTGGTTTTGCGTATTAATAACGCGCACATCAAGGTAACCACCTACTTTAATAGTGTTCTTTTCATCCTTATAGAGCTCTACTGCTGAAGCAGCTGGCGCAACTACTATGCTTGTTCCTAATAGTAGGGTTACAAAGTTTTTAATCATTTGTGATGCCTTGTGTGTATTAACTTTAAAAAGTGACATTAAATTTAGAAGGCATGAAGACTAGCAAAGCCCTAATAGGCTCAAAAGTGAAAAATAATCAATGAAATTAACACCAAAAATGAATAAATATTCACTGGAGGTTAATGGTGTTTTTTATCTGTTAAGGGATAGGTTTTTTTTGATTAAAAACTACGTAAATAGTGCTGAAAATAGCGTAAGTAAGTGGGTTTTAAATTGAGTTTTTTTCATGTTGGATAAAAATAAAACGCTAGTGCAAAAACTCTAAAAAGCATTTTATATCATAAATATATACCCAGTTATCTGTTTTTTAAAATGCTTTGCGATAAACAATCGACTTATTAAGTTAAACGGGTTTATTAATTAAAATTTAAACCCTGATATGGCGTACAAATCGCGCTATTATTTTTAGCTAAGCGCATTTTTTTAGTTGAATAAGCATTCACTGGCTTAATCGCGTTTTTAGGCACTATTTGTTAGGCATTAATTTACGCCTTTAATGAGTGGAATAGGGCATAGTTCATACGCTTTCAACCTTAAACTTTCATAGAAAAAAAGCTGTATTTAGTTTAAACTGCGCGCAATTTAAATACATCATGTCCCCTTGGAGGGTAGCGCTATTATTAGTACAGCTAACATCACCATGCAATTTGGTGCTAAACCGTTATTTGAAAACATATCTGCAAAGTTTGGCGAAGGAAACCGTTACGGTTTAATTGGTGCAAACGGCTGTGGTAAATCTACATTTATGAAAATCCTAAGTGGCGAACTAGAGCCCTCTGCAGGTAACGTAAGTACAGATCCAAATGAACGTGTGGCTAAACTAAACCAAGACCAGTTTGCTTACGAAGAATACTCTGTAATTGATACTGTGATCATGGGCCATAAAGAATTATGGGATATTAAACAAGAGCGCGATCGCATTTACTCATTACCAGAGATGAGTGAAGAAGACGGCATGAAAGTAGCCGATTTAGAAACTGAGTTTGCCGAAATGGACGGCTATTCAGCTGAGTCTAAAGCGGGTGAGCTTTTATTAGGGGTAGGTATTTCGACAGAGCAGCATTACGGCCCTATGTCTGAAATAGCACCCGGTTTTAAACTACGTGTGTTACTTGCGCAAGTACTGTTTTCTGACCCTGATATTATGCTACTTGATGAGCCAACCAATAACTTGGACATTTACACCATTAAATGGTTGGAAGATGTGCTTAATCAACGCGACTGCACCATGATCATCATCTCGCATGACCGTCACTTTTTAAACTCAGTATGTACGCACATGGCCGATATTGATTACGGCGAACTTCGTATTTACCCAGGTAACTACGATGAGTACATGTTTGCAGCAACACAAGCACGTGAGCGCCTATTAAGTGAAAACGCGAAAAAGAAAAGCCAAATTGCTGAACTACAACAGTTTGTATCGCGCTTTTCTGCAAACGCGTCAAAGGCTAAACAAGCAACGTCGCGTGCAAAACGTATTGATAAAATTCAGCTAGAAGAAGTAAAAGCCTCTTCTCGCCAATCGCCGTTTATTCGCTTTGAGCAAGAAAAACAGCTATTCCGTAACGCATTAGAAATGACCAACCTAAGCCAAGGTTTTGAAGACAATACGTTGTTTTCAAATTTAGAAGGTTTAATCGAAGTAGGCGAGCGCATTGCTATTATCGGTGAAAACGGTGTAGGTAAAACAACATTACTTAATACGCTTGCTGGGCGTTTAGCACCTAAGTCGGGCGAGTTTAAGTGGTCTGAAAATGCCAATATTGGTTACTACGCGCAAGATCATGCTGACGAGTTTGAAAAAGACATGAACTTGTTTGAGTGGATGGAGCAATGGCAACAAGAAGGCGACGACGAGCAAGTGGTTCGTGGCTTTTTAGGACGCATGTTGTTTTCGCAAAACGATATCAAAAAGTCTGTAAAGGTTATTTCAGGTGGTGAACAAGGCCGTATGTTATTTGGTAAAATTATGATGCATAAACCAAATATACTGTTAATGGATGAGCCAACAAACCACATGGATATGGAGTCTATCGAGGCGTTAAACCTTGCATTAGAAGCGTACGAAGGCACATTATTGTTTGTATCGCACGATCGCCAGTTTGTATCATCGGTTGCTACCCGCATTTGGGAGATAAAAGACGGCCAGGTGATTGACTTTAGAGGCAACTACAGCGAATACCTAGCAAGCAAAGAAGTATAAGCACTTTGTAACTGCAACCCTTTAAAAGCCATGTTTAAACGTGGCTTTTTTTGTTTTTGTGAGTCGCAATTAAACTTGGTTTGGGTATAATACCCGCCTAAAACCGGACATAAGTCCGCTATTTTTAAAATACATTACTGAGGAGTATTTATGACTGTTGGCATTATTATGGGTTCTAAATCAGATTGGCCAACCATGGAACACGCAGCGCTCATGCTCGAAAAATTTGGTATTGAGTACGAAACAAAAGTGGTCTCTGCGCACCGCACTCCTCAACTTCTTGCAGATTATGCAAATTCAGCCGCAGATCGTGGTATAAAAGTGATTATTGCTGGCGCCGGTGGTGCTGCGCATTTACCGGGTATGGCAGCGGCATTTACATCACTCCCTGTGCTTGGTGTTCCAGTTAAATCTAAAGCCTTAAACGGTGTAGATTCATTGTTATCTATTTGCCAAATGCCAAAAGGCGTAGCCGTGGGTACACTGGCTATTGGTGAGCCAGGCGCTGCTAACGCAGGTTTACTTGCTGCACAAATTTTAGGATGCCAAAACCCAGAAATTTTTGCAAAAATTGAAGCATTTCGTAAAGAACAAACCGAGACTATTTTAGCTAACCCTAATCCTGCAGAGTAAAAATGAAAATTTTAATTTTAGGTGCCGGCCAACTTGCACGAATGATGAGCCTAGCAGGCGCCCCCCTTAATTTAAATGTGGTTGCGTACGATGTAGGCAGCCAAAAAATTATGCATCCGCTAACCGGTGAAATTTACACAACCACACTTGAGCAGGCAATTAGTGACGCTGATGCGATTACCGCAGAGTTTGAGCATATCCCCGATGATGTACTTACACTGTGCTGCAACAGTAATAAATTTTACCCAGGTAAAGCTGCAATTAAAACCGGTGGCGACCGCGCATTAGAAAAAGCGCTACTAGATAAAACAAACGTAGCGTGTGCGCCGTATCAACTGATCACAGAAAAAGCGCATTTAGAATTAGCGGTTAAAACCCTAGGTAAACCGCTGGTTATTAAAACGTGCCAAGCAGGGTACGATGGTAAAGGGCAGTGGCGTTTAAAATCAGATGACCAAATAGAGCAAATTTGGTCGGAAATGGCTGATTTTATTGCCTCTGGCACACAGGATGCACCACACAGCATTATTGCTGAAAAAATGATCCCGTTTGACCGTGAAGTCTCTATTATTGGTGCACGCGATAAGCAAGGTAATGTGGCTATTTACCCAATTACTGAAAACGAGCACACCAACGGCGTGCTTACTTTGTCGATTGCAGGTAAAAATAACACGCTGGTTGAGCAGCAGGCCCATAGTGCATTTACAAAAATTGCCAACGAGCTTAATTATGTTGGCGTACTTGCCATTGAGTTTTTTGATGTAAACGGCACTTTACTGGTGAACGAAATTGCGCCGCGAGTTCATAACTCAGGGCACTGGACACAGCAAGGCTGCCATTGTTCGCAGTTCGAAAACCACATGCGAGCTGTAGCGGGTTTACCGCTAGGTAATACAGAGCTTAAGCATATTACCGCTATGATTAACGTGCTGGGCCAAGGATATATTCCTACCGAGGTTTTAACAGTCAGTGATGTAACCAGCCACTGGTACGGAAAAACGGCAAAACCTGGGCGTAAAATGGGGCATATTAATGTATCTGCAGATAACATTAATAATCTTGCCGATAAGCTTGGGCAACTTACAGATTACTTACCTGAGCAAGCGTACCCCGGCATTTTAAAAGCCGCTACTGCACTTATGCTAAGTGAGTAAAGGCTGCAATTAACTAATTAAATACCGGCTTAAGCCGGTATTTTTTTGTCATAAAAATAGGTATTAATTGTGTAATACTGGTAAAGTCTATTTTTTAATTTTTTGAAGTAAAAAAATGAAACTAAACATACTTTATGGCGCATTAGCCATTGCCGCTTCATTTAGTTTAAATGCTACAGCCAGCCAGAGCCTTCGTATTGCCACCTTTAATGTGAGTATGGATGCGACTAATCACACGCCAAAAGGCGAGCAAGTAAACCCCGATGCGCTAGTTAATGCTCTAAAATCAAACCACCAGCAAATAAAAAATATAGCCGAAATAATTCAGCGTGTTCGCCCTGACATTATTTTATTAAACGAGTTTGACTACGTACCAAAAGCGCAAGGTATAGATTATTTTAAACGCCAGTTTTTAAATGTAAGCCAAAATAAACAAGCCCCCATTGATTACCCATACAGCTTTATTGCCCCTGTAAATACAGGCCTTGCTACTGAGTTTGACCTTGATAACAACGGTAAAAAAACCGCTGTAATGGGCGATTCGCAAGGTTTTGGTTTTTTTGAAGGGCATTACGCAATGGCTATTTTATCTAAATACCCCATTAACCTTGAGAAACTGCGCACGCTTCAAACGTTTAAATATAAAGATATGCCTAATGCGCAAATGCCAGTAGACCCAAAAACAAAAGAGAATTGGTATAACACGCAAGAATGGCAGGCGCTTAGGCTTAGCTCAAAATCGTTTTGGGATGTACCTGTTGTAGTAAATAATAAAACAGTGCATGTGCTTGCCTCGCACCCAACACCGCCGGTGTTTGATGGCGACGAAGACAGAAACGGCAAACGTAATCATGACGAAGTTAGGTTAATTGCCGATTATGTTGCTAATAAAGCCTATATTTACGACGATAATGGCCAAAAAGGCGGATTAAAAGCAAACTCGCGGTTTGTTATTTTAGGTGACTTAAACGCCGCACCTGAAGGGGATAAAGCACGGGTTGAAACCACCAATCAAATTTTAAATAATCCACTTATAAATTCGCAATTTATACCGCAAAGCGCCGGTGCTAAAGAGCAGTACCCGCAGTCATACGCAAAGCACTTTACCGCTAACTGGCAGGCGCGTGTGGATTATGTTTTACCCTCTACCTATGGGTTTAAAATACACGATGGCGGGGTGTTTTGGCCCACTAAAAACAGCGAGCAATATAGATTAATAAAAGATAGAAACGCATCGAGCGATCACCGGTTGGTGTGGCTCGATTTGCTAATAGAGTAAACTCAGCTTTACCGTGAAAATGTGTTATTTATCTTAAAAAATTGCAATAACTCAAGTGCTTCTGCTTAAATACGGCTCAATTATAATAACCGTATAGAAGCACTATGATTTTTAACCTATCGTCATCAAAAACATTAGTAGCGCTTGCTGTAACCTCTAGCATTATGCTTGCAGGTTGTAGTGCTACCGCTAATACCTCTTCATCACAGCAAAGCGCTTTACCAGCAACTCCCGTTGCTGCGGTTGTAAACACACCTGCTGATGCTGGCTCGCAAAATATTACGCTAGAACAAGCCATGGCAAACCCTGATTGGATAGGCAACCAGCCTAAAAATGCGTACTGGGCAAGTGATTCAGCCACCATTATTTATGCTCAAAAGCAGCAAGGCAGTAACCTAAACGATATTTATAGCCAGCCAATTAACAGCAAAAAAGCGATGCAAGTATCACTTGATAAACTGCATACTGTAGGTGCTTCTAAAGCGGTTTATTCATCAGATAGAACACTTCAAGCTTATACGTTTAAAGGCAATGTATTTGTTAAAAACCTAACAACGGGTGAACTTAAACAAATAACTGCCACCTCAGCTAATGAGTCTAAACCACAGTTTTTAAACAATGGAGATTTAGTTTACCGCCAAGGTAATGTGTTTTTTAAAGTTGATTTAAAAACAGGGCTAAGTACAGAGCTTGCTAACTTAAAATTGGCCGATGAGCCAAAAGGCTTACAAGAGCCAACTAGTTACATTGCAAAAGAGCAGCATAAACTGATTGAGTTTGTGGCGCTGCAGCATAAAAACAAACAGGATACGCAAACACGCAATGAGCAACTAAATGCGCAAAATAGCTCCATTGCTAACACTGCTTTTTATTTAGGTGATGGCAATGTAATTAAAGAAGCGCAACTATCGCCAAACGGTGATGCTTTAATTGTTGTGCTGCAAAAGCAGCAATCGTGGCGTGATAAAGGCGATATTATGCCTAATTACATCACCGATGATGCCACTATAGAGCCTAAAAAAGTGCGCCGTCGTGTGGCTGATGCAAAAGAGCAAACATCATCGGTGATACACATTAACCTTGTAGATAAAACACAAACACCACTGAGCTTTGATACGCTACCGGGCTTTGATGAAGATGTTTTAGCCGAGGTTAAAAAAGAAAACTACGCGCGTGATGGTAAAACGTATAAATCTAAAAAAGCGCCACGCGGTATTAACTTAATTACTAATTGGGGTTTAAACCAAGCTCCCATAGTGTGGAACGATGACGGCACGCAAGTTGCCATTATGCTAGAGGCGTGGGATAACAAAGACCGCTGGATAGCCACAATCGACTTTGATAAAAACGAGCTTGTGTCGCAGCACCGCCTGCATGATGATGCTTGGATAGCCTACGCGTTTAACAATTTTGGCTGGTTACATAATTCAAACACCCTGTATTACTTATCAGAAGAGTCGGGCTATAGTCAGCTTTACAAAAAACCGCTTAACGGCAAAGCAACCGCTTTAACTAGTGGCCAGTTTGAAGTATCGGACATTACGTTAACTCATGATAATAGCGCTATTTATTACAAAGCAAACGTAGAGCACCCAGGCCTTTACGAAATTTACCGTGTTAATCCACAAACAGGTAAAAATGAGCAAGTGACAGACCTTAACGGTATGACCGACTACACGTTAAGCCCAGACGAAAGCAAATTACTGCTTAAGCACTCTAAAATAACAATGCCAACAGAGCTTTTTGTTGCCGATGCTAAAGCAAACACCACGGCTACACAGCTCACCCATACGGTGTCGGATGAATTTTTAGCTAAAAAGCTCACTGCACCTAAAATTGTTGCCGTGCCATCTAGCCACACAGAGCAACCTATTTATGCCAAGGTGTATTACCCAAGTGACTATGTAGAAGGTGAAACAGGCAAAACCCGTAAAGCGGTTATTTTTAACCACGGAGCAGGGTACTTACAAAACTCACACATGGGTTGGTCTGTGTATTTTCGTGAGTTTATGTTTCATTCATTACTTGCCGATGAAGGTTACATAGTGATGGACATGGATTACCGTGCTTCTAAAGGTTATGGCCGCGATTGGCGTACTGCGATTTATCGCCAAATGGGTACGCCTGAAACGCAAGACTTAGCAGATGGCGTTAAATGGATGGCGCAAAACGCAAATGTTGATACTAACGCAGTAGGCACATACGGTGGCTCATACGGCGGGTTTATGACTTTTATGGCGCTATTTACTGCCCCTGAGCTATTTCAATCTGGAGCAGCACTTCGTCCAGTAACCGATTGGGCGCATTACAACACCGCTTACACGGCTAATATTTTAAATCACCCAGATGTAGATCCTATAGCGTATGAGCGCAGCTCGCCAATTTATTACGCAGAGGGCTTAAACAAGCGCTTATTAATTAACGCGCCTATGGTTGACGATAACGTGTTTTTTCAAGACTCAGTACGTTTAGTACAGCGATTAATTGAACTTGAAAAACAAAACTTTGAAACGGCTATCTTCCCGGTAGAGCCGCATGGCTTTGTACAGCCGTCAAGCTGGTTAGATGAATACCGCCGTATTCATAAATTATTTAAAGAAACACTTTAATCTTAAATTTAAAAATTAAAGTGTAAAAACAAAAGCGCCGCGTTAACTAACGCGGCGTTTTTATTAATATTAAAAAGCTTAATCGCTATTTTTTTAAGTATTGAATTGCTAAAGGTATGCCAAGCAATGTGCCGCCTATAGCGCCAATTAAGTGCGCATCAATGGCAACGGTTGAATCAATTAATTGGCCAATACTGGCATCGGGGCCGTTTACTTGCTCCATTATTATTTTTATCCACACACCTATAAATAATAAATAACCCGATTTAAGCGACAGGGTAATGTCTTTCACCGCTCCCCAAATAATGACACCATGCAATAGGGCGCTTAACCCCGTGTATATAGATATAGCAGGGCAAAACCATAATACGCCGAGCCCACACCACAGTGCTAAAAAACACACATTAAAGGCATAACGTGCAGGTGATGCGTATTCGCCATGCAGTAACCAAATTAAAAATACGCCAAATGCGTTTAATCCTAAATGCGCCCAGTTAGCATGTACAAATTGACTGGTAAACACTCGCCAAACTTCGCCGTTTTCAATGAGCGCTCGGTTAAATTCAAGTAAATTATTTAAATCAAATGCAGCAAAAACAATACTAAAAAGCATCAAAAATAATGGCGGAAGTAAATAACGAGGTTGTAGCGGTAAATTAAGCATTTTATTATGTTTTTTTAGTCAAAATTTTTGCATATTGTGCCCGTTTAACTTTAAGATGCCAAATACAACTACGTAATTAAGTGTTTTTAGTATTTTTATGCATTTTAAACTTAAGTCATTATTTACTATTGGTTTGTTTGCAGTAACGCTGCCAACAATAGCAAAAGAACCTGCAAAATTAGAAATTCGTGAGCCAGAAGCCACCACCTCAATTGTACAAAAACAATTAGTAACCGGTGATCAATACATGGTGGCCGCGGCCAACCCGTATGCCTCACAAGCCGGACAACAGATTTTAGCTAAAGGCGGAAGCGCGGTAGATGCGGCAATTGCAACGCAATTAGTGCTTACCTTAGTTGAGCCACAATCATCGGGCATTGGTGGTGGTACATTTATGATGTACTACAACAAAGCCGATAACCTACTTACAAGCTTTGATGGCCGTGAAACCGCGCCACAAAATGCAGACGAAAACCTGTTTTTAGATAAACACGGTAAAGCCGTTAAGTGGATTGAAGCAGTTGTTGGCGGTCGCTCTGTGGGTGTGCCAGGTATTTTGCATGCCTTTGCAAGTGCACATCAACAATACGGTAAACTTGCGTGGAGCGAGTTATTTAAACCCGCTATTAAACTTGCCGAGCAGGGCTTTGAAGTGTCGCCTCGTTTACACGGTTTATTGGCACGCCAATTAAACCCAGGTGTAATGAGTATGCCGGTGATTAACGAGTACTTTTACCCTAATGGCGAATTAATTAAAGCTGGTACTATTAAAAAAAATCAGCCCTTAGCAAATTTATACAAAGACATTGCTAAACAAGGCATTGATGCATTTTATAAAGGCGATAACGCTAAGCAAATGGTAAACGCAGTGCAAAATTCAAAAATTGCACCGGGAACATTAAGCGAATCAGACCTGGCTAATTACAAAAGCAAGCAACGCGACGCAGTATGTATTAAATACCGTGCTTATAATGTGTGCTCTATGGCCCCACCGAGCAGTGGTGGTGTAGCGGTATTACAAATTTTGGGCTTGCTAGAACACAAAGACATGAGCGCGCTTAAACCTAATAGCGAAGAGGCAATTCATTACTTTAGCCAAGCCTCACGCATAGCATTTGCCGATCGTAATATGTACATGGGCGACCCTGATTTTACACAAGTGCCTACCAAAGAGCTGTTAAATAAAAAGTACATTGCATCGCGCGCCAAGCTTATTACTGAGCAAGACACAAAAGCAGTTGCAGGTAATCCGGTAGGCTACTTAAGCTACGCAAAAGATGATTCTTTTGAGTTGCCATCAACATCACACGTATCCATTGTAGATAGCTTTGGTAATGCCGTATCAATGACCAGTTCAATTGAAATGGCGTTTGGCTCAACTGTGATGGTTAATGGCTTTATTTTAAATAACCAATTAACCGATTTTGCGCTTTCGCCACGCATTGACGGCAAATTAGTAGCTAACCGCGTTGAGGCGGGCAAACGCCCACGTAGCTCTATGTCGCCGGTAATGGTGTTTAACAACGACGGCAGCTTACGCTTAGTGGTTGGCTCGCCAGGTGGCAGCCGTATCATTGATTACGTAGCACAAGTGGTTATTGGTGTGCTGGATTGGAATTTATCGGCACAAGAGGCGATTAACCTGCCAAGAACCACCAATCGTAACGATTACACGAGCCTTGAAAAAGGCACCGCGCTTGAAGCCATAGCCCCACAATTAACTAAACGCGGCCATGCGGTACGTGTGCTTGATTTAAACTCTGGCTTACATGCCGTAGAAGTTAAAAACAATAAATTGTATGGCGGTGCCGATCCGCGCCGTGAAGGGGTTGCTTTGTCGGATTTAACTGACAAAAACGCCACTATCAAATTTTAATTTATGTATAATAGCCATGCAGGCAGTGAAGCCTGCATGTGTTTTCTCTCAATGGTCTGACAAGCTTAATTGTCATTGCAATTTAACCTTTTACAATGATAATGGCAGATCATAACTTAAGACTCCGTTAAAGCCTGGAAATATGACAACTAATACTGATCCTAACTACCTTTATATTCCTTACTCTGGCCCTGGCCTAATTGAAACTCCGCTTTTAAACAAAGGCAGCGCGTTTAGTAAAAAAGAACGCGAAAACTTTAACCTTGCGGGTTTGCTTCCTCCACGTTTTGAAACAATTGAAGAGCAGGTTGAGCGTTGTTATCAGCAGTATTCAAGCTTTAACGATAACTTAAACAAGCATATTTACTTGCGTGCCATTCAAGATAACAACGAAACACTTTACTACCGTTTAGTGCGTGATCATCTTGAAGAAATGATGCCAATTATTTACACGCCAACGGTTGGTGATGCCTGTGAAAAATTCTCAGATATTTACCGCAGTGCACGTGGCTTATTTATTTCGTACGAAGATCGCTATCAAATTGACGACATTCTACGTAACGCCACCAAAGGCAAAGTAAAAGTAATTGTGGTTACCGATGGCGAACGTATTTTAGGCCTAGGCGATCAGGGTATTGGTGGCATGGGTATTCCTATTGGTAAATTATCACTTTACACAGCGTGTGGTGGTATTAGCCCAGCGTACACATTACCTGTAATGCTTGATGTAGGTACTAACAACGAAAAACTGCTAAATGACCCTATGTACATGGGCGCGCGTCATAAGCGTATTGCGCAAGATGAATACGATGAGTTTTTAGACTTGTTCATTAAAGCAGTTAAACGTCGCTGGCCAAATGTATTACTGCAGTTTGAAGATTTTGCACAGCCAAACGCTATGCCTTTACTTAAACGCTACCGTAACGAAATCTGTAGCTTTAATGATGACATTCAAGGTACTGCAGCGGTAACTGTAGGCTCTTTATTAGCTGCGTGTCGTGTTAAAGGCTCAACCCTTAGCGAGCAAAAAGTGGTATTTGTTGGCGCAGGCTCAGCCGGTTGTGGTATCGCCGAGCAAATTATTAGCCAAATGGTGTTTGAAGGTATTAGCGAAGCACAAGCGCGTAGCCAAGTATTTATGGTTGACCGTTTTGGCCTACTCACTGAAGGCATGGAAGGCTTACGCGATTTCCAACAAGCACTAGCGCAACCACAAGCTGCATTAAGCGAGTGGACCTACAGCGGCGAATACGCTTCATTGTTAGATGTAATGCACTGTGCAGCACCTGATATTTTAATTGGTGTATCGGGTCAACCGGGTTTATTTACCGAGCAAGTTATCCGCGCTATGCACTCAGGCTGTGAGCAGCCGATTATTTTCCCATTAAGTAATCCATCTAAGCAGGTTGAAGCACACCCAGCAGATGTTATTAAATGGACTGAAGGTAAAGCACTTGTAGCAACGGGTAGCCCGTTTGAGCCAGTAGAGTTTAATGGTGAAGTGTTCCCAATTCCACAGTGTAACAACAGTTATATTTTCCCAGGTATTGGCCTAGGTGTAATTGCAGCAAAAGCAACACGCATTACCGATGCAATGTTGAGTATGTCGAGCGAAATGCTTGCAGAGTCATCACCACGTGCAAACACCGGTAAAGGCAGCTTATTACCTGCACTGACTGAAATTGAAACGTTAAGTAAGCGTATTGCATTTGCAGTGGCTAAAAAAGCAATTGAAGAGGGCGTAGCTCTTGAGATTAGCGACGATGCACTGTGGGCTGCTATTGATAGAAATTACTGGTTACCTAAATACCGTAACTACAAACGTTGCAGCATTTAATTACGCTGAGTAACGTAAAGTAAATAAGGCTGTACATTGCGTTACAGCCAGTTACAAAAAACAGGCAATTGCCTGTTTTTTTGTGCTTGTTCATTTATTGTTAACCACGTAGGCTCTTTAATGGTGACAACAAAAATACAATGGATAATGCAATGAAAACACACATTCTTTTATTAAGTAGCGCAATTGCCTTAAGTACCTTAAGTGTTGATGCGCATGCAAACTCAACACCTAACGCCCCTCATATTTATGTTAAAGGTGAAGCAACCGTAACCACTATGCCTGATTACGTACAATTAAGCGTAGGCATTGTAGAAATAGATAAAGACCTAATTGATGCTAAAAACAAGGCCGATAAAACCATGGCCAAAGCGATCAAATTAGTAAAAGAGCTTGGCATTAAAGACGGTAATATTAATGCAGGGCATATTTCTATAAATCGCGAAAGCCAATACAACAGAAGCTCTGGCGAGCAAGAATTTAAAGGCTTTAGAGTGTCGCGTACGTTAAGCGTTAAACTCTCGCAAATCGAAAAATACCCTCAGCTGTTACAAAACCTAGTAAATAACGGCATTAACCAAATAAACCAAACGCAATTTTTAGCGAGTAACTATGAAGAGCTGCACAAACAGGCGCAAAAATTGGCCATTCAAGATGCCCGTAAAGCCGCTAAAGAACTAAGTGCTGATTACGGCGTTGAGCTTAAAGGGTTATATACGGCATCGCTAAGCCCAATGAACGTACCTGCGCAGCCTTATGCACGCTCAGAAAAAACCATGATGGTGGCAGATAGCGCACCCGGTAATTTTGTTCCTGATGCGTATCATGCTGGAGAAATTAAAGTAACAGCGTCTAGCTATGCGGTTTACTTTATTGACTAGTGTGCTGGCAGGTAAAACGAGCCACTAGTTTATCCCCTTGTGGCTTGCTAATGCGGGCAATCGCGTTAAGCATGTTGGTAATTTCTTGTCTGTCGTATTCGTTACTTACATGCTCGTTTATGTCATCTACAATGGCATTTAAGTAATTAAATAGGCTGTTTCGGGCTGCATCATTGCCATGCGCTACAAACAATATATTTTTAAATGCCTCTAAAACGTTCGTCATTACATACGCATCGCCTTTTGCATAATTTCGCAGTGGCGTAAAGTTATCGTGCAGTAACTCATCAAAACTGGTTTCGTGTATAAAGAGTAACGGGGCGTTGTCGCTGTGTTTAAACGAATAGTTTGTATCGTTAAGCGACAGGCGCTCAATTAATAAAATACTCAGCATATCTATCGATTTAACCGCTGTACCGGGATCGTTAATACCTGGGCTCATTGCTTTAACGGCAATTTCTGAAATTTGCGTTAATCCATAACGGTAATGATCGCTAATGTACTCTTCTATATAAAAAATAAAGCAGTCTAAAATTTTAGCAATAAGTTCTTCGTTATTAGAAATGTCTTTATCGCATTTTAAAAACGGATAGCCTTTAACGGTAAAGTAACCTTGGTTTACCGAGATATACACCCGAATATTTTCCTCGGCTAATATGGCGCATAACTTATCTGTATGCACCCCTTTGTAATAACCCTCGGTAGTGCTATTAACTGAGTGCCACTGTGTAAAATCAGGAAAGTCACTGAACGGCTTTTCTGATTGCCTATCAATAATGGCTTTAATTTCGCGTTTAGTTTGGCTAAATAAACCGTTAAGTACATTATCTACTTGAATGGCTTTAGATATTGAATGAATAAAAAATACAAACAAACCAAGCGATACTAAGCCAAACACCAATGACAGCAGCACCCCAAGCGATGGAATAGCGGTATCGCCACCTTCAAGCTTATTAATATTAATGAGCATAATAATTGAGTAAATTATGCTGCCTAAATAAAAGCCCAATACCATTTGATGCGACTTACGGGTAATAAGCCCAGGTACAACCCGCGGAGATAAACTGGCACTGGCCGAATTTAAAACCACCATCACCATAGAAAAACTAAACACCGTAAGCGATATAATACTGCCTGCTAGGGTGCTTAAAATGGTGCGGGCATTTTCGGCGCTATCTACCAGCACAACAGATATAAACGCCTTGAGCTGCTCTACAGGTGCTATGTATTCAAGCGACATGGTAATTACAGCAAAAAGTAAAAAACCAACCGAAAGTACAGAAGGGTAAAAGCCAATGCTGTTGATCATTTCACGATAGCGGTCGGCTACTTTGCGAGGGACAAACATAAATTCCTTTCATTGCATTATAAAATTCAACTAATACACACTGTAGCATAGTTACTAAGTAAACTTATGATTGTGCAAAACTATGTTATTATTGCCAAAAATAAAACAGGACAACACCGTGATAGTTTCTACGTATGCTGCGCTTTTAGCGTTTTATTATATTTACTTAAGTTTTAATGTGATCAAAGTGCGCCGCAGCGAACAAGTGTCGCTTGGCGATAACGGCAACCCTAAATTACAACGTGCTGTGCGTGCCCATGCTAATTTTATGGAATACGTACCCTTTGCGATTATTTTGCTTTTTTTAGCCGAATACCAAGGCCTTGCCAGCCATTATTGTAATATTTTAGGTGGCGCATTATTAATAGGGCGCGTTTTTCACAATTTAGGCATTGTTGAAAACAATCTTAAATATCGCCAAATTGGTACCATTGCCACCTTTTTAGTGATGGTTATTAGTGCCTTTTTATTGCTTGTAACACGCAATAGTTAGTAATAGCTGTTATGAGTAAAATATTTATAATAGGGCTTCCGCGTACAGGCACCACCAGTGTATGCCACGCTTTTTTAGAGTTTGGCATTGCCACGGCGCACACCGCGTACACCTCGTATTGTTTCGAAAACGCTACAGCCATAGCCGATACCCCTGTATTTAATGACTACCCAGCATTAGATAGCCATTACCCCGGCGCTAAATTTATATATTTAGCGCGTGAAAAAACACCTTGGGTTGCCTCAATTAGGCAATTGCTGCTGCGAATGCATACTAATTTAACGCGCCCAGACGGTGGTTTTAATATTCATATAAAGCGTTGTTACTTAACGACCTTTACTGACTTATCGATTGATAATATTAACCAGGATGATTATTTAGCAAAGTGCTACAACACACATTTAGCTAACGCGCGTGAGTATTTTAAGCACCGCAGTAACGACTACTTAGAAATTGATATAGCAAAGCCACAAAGTTTTGCCGAGCTTACTGCGTTTTTGGGCATTAAAAGCGAGCGCACCGACTTTGAAAAAATGAACATAGGCGGCAAAGTGACCGCATGGAACGATATTAAACACCCGTTAAAAATTGACTCAACAGCAAAAGGGCGCATAGATAAGCATTTACCTTATATGCGTTAATTTTGCTCTGCGCTGCAAGATTTTTACTATTAAATACGCTAAAATCCCCGCATTATTTTTTAAGTAGTACAAAAAATGTTTGAATTAAAATACAACACCCCCTTTGAATGGACCGAAGCGGTTTTAGCCGACTTTAATACGTTTTTACAAGACCACGCTGCCGCTGAAAAAAAGGCATCGGGCATGGCTATTTCTATGCTGTCTCATTACCCAGACAAACGTAAACTGGTAAAAGCCATGACCGATTTAGCGCTTGAGGAGTTAATACACTTTAAACAAGTGCTTAAACTGCTTATTGAACGCGATACTAATTTAGGTGATGACAAAAAAGATCCATACATAAAACAAATACGCGCTTTATTTAGACATGGCCGTGATGGATTTTTAATGGATAGATTACTGGTTGGCGGCGTTATTGAAGCCCGCGGCCACGAGCGTTTTTCATTGGTTGCCCAAGCATTACCAGAGGGTAAAGAAAAAGACTTTTATGTGGCGATTGCTAAATCAGAAGAAAAACATAAAAACTTATTTGTAGAGTTAGCGTACGAATACTTTGATAAAGAAGAAGTTGATGTCCGTCTAGAAGAGCTACTAGTCGCTGAAGCTGAAATTTGTAAAAGCATTCCTTTTACTGCCGCACTGCATTAATACTTTTGGCACAAAGCACTGCTTTGTGCCTTCTCTCCTAACTTCATTTGCATTTTGCAAATCAAAATACTAAAGCCGCCTGTGCTCATATCTCCAATCATCTTAATTTATTGAATTTAAAGCTAAATATTTGCTGGTCTTAAACTTGCTCTGTTAATTCAACGCATACTTGAGGACGCGCATATGTTTAAAGCCATTATTTTTGTAATACTTTTTTTACCGTGCTGTGTATACGCCAAGCAAAGCAATTTAAATTACATAGAAAACGCTAATGGCGACAAAGTAAAAAAAGTATCCCACTTAGTTAAGTGGACCCATACTCGCTTTGTATTTAACCGCGATATAGCACGTGTTGCGCTAGGCCACGAAACCACACTCGATGTAAACGTAGTAAACGGACGCGAGCTATTAATTTTAGCTAAAAAGTTGGGCCGCACCTCTATGATGGTGTGGTATGACGACAACACATCAGAAACATTTTTACTGGGTGTGACCGAAGACTACAGCGTACTTGAAAATGCCCTTAACGATATTCACCCTAACTTAGCGCTCACCATCGCACCTGATAGACACGCGGTAGTTCTACGCGGCGAAGTACCTACGCTTAATTATCGCCATGCAGCCCACGAAGCGGCAAAAAACTATTTATATGCAAGTAGCTCGCAATCGGCGCAACCTGTTATAACCTCTGCGCCTAACCAAGGAATGTTTAATTCTTTAGCGCAGCGTTTACAGGGCATGGGTAATTTAAACAATGGCTTAGCACAAAGCTCAAGTAAAGTAGCGATTATTAACCTTATTAAAGTTACGCAAGCGCCAAAGCCTAAGGAGGCGCGCATAGCGCAGGTGTTAAAATCGATGGGGGCTGACAAAGTAACTGTAAAACGTATTTCGGTTGATGAGTTATCAAACGATGATAACGATGTGTTTATGCTCAGCGGCACAGTTAAAAATCAAATTGAACTGGTGCGTTTGTTAAATACCATCAATAAATTATTTGAACCAGAGCAAGCAAGCCAAGCACCCACATCGGCACTAGATCCAAACGGGCTTATCAGTAGTGCAACGCAAAACGAAACAAGCGCTATTGAAGTACTCGCAAATGAGTCTGGCGGGTTATTAAATGGCGATTCTGGCCTGACTTTAAGCAATGTTAATTCAAACGTAGCGCGGGCAACTTTGCTTGCGGTGGCTAAAGGTAAAGTGCTCTCAAGCATTGAAGTAGAAGACTTACCTCAAGTGAGGGTGTCGGTGCAGCTTTATGAAGTTAATCAGCGCCGCTTAAAGCAATGGCGTCCAGATATTAGTGTGCTTACGAATGGGTATAACAACGAGCAAGGTTTATTTGGCCTAGAAGGTATGAATGCCCGTGAGTCTGGCTCAGCATCAATAGAAAACGCACTGCAATTAATTGGCGGACAATTAACAAATAACTTGCAGTTATCAACCTCGCAATTTGCCATTGATATGTTGTTTTCTTTGCTAGAGCAAGAGGGAATTTCAAGAACGCTTTCGCGACCTACACTTACCGTACTTGCAGGCGAAAGCGCGGTATTTAAAGTAGGCGGCGAAGTGCCAGTACCTACAAGCTATAGCCCATCTGGCGTTACCAGCGGGCAACAAGGTAACAGCGGTTCAGTGTTTAGTGGAACTGAGTTTAAATCGTTCGGCGTTGAGCTCAATGTTCGTGCTTTAGTGGATGACAAAGACCGCATAACCCTTGATTTAAATCCTGTTATTTCATTGCCAGACACCACACTCACAGCAGAAATAGCACAAAGCACCGGCAGCAGTTTAAACAGCAGTGCATTTAATACGCGCAGCATGCAAACATCTACCCGTTTACAAGATGGGCAACCTTTAATTATTGGTGGCTTAATTAGTACAGATAACAACGCCAGTCACGACTTTGTACCCGATGCAAACGGCGAGAGCCTGTTTGGTAAATTAAGCGAAACAACCAGTAAAAGCGAAAACAACCGCGAGTTGATTATTGTGGTTACCCCTAATTTAGTCCGCGAGCCGGTTAATAATTTACGTGTGTGGCAAACAGTTGATTTAGATAGCCAAATGGCCAGTTTTATACAGGAGCAAGGGTTATGAAAATAATATATATCGTTATTTTACTGAGTGTATCGGGCTGCGCACATATAGATTATGCGCCCAGTGTAAACCCACATACTGCGTTAAGTGAAATTGTTACTAAGTATGCACTAAATACCAGTGCTTTAACTTGTGAAGGGGTAAGCGCGGTTAATTGTTTAGCCTTAGTGCATGAGCTTAATCAGTTAATGCTTGAGCACCCAAACAATAAGGTTATTTTATCTGTATCAGCTTATGCGCTGTATAAAAGCGGACGAGCTAATCAGGCGCAATCGGTAATAAACAAGCTTCTTAATTTACCTAATCCGCCTTTAAACGCGCTATCTTTAGGTATTAACCTGGCTATTGAGCAAGGCAATTTAGCCAAAGCTAAACAAATTGCCCAATACGCTATTGATGAATTTGGTACTGAGGCTTCACCGTATTTACAAATGGCGTCTATTTATTATGCGCAAGGGCATTATGTTATTGCAGCTAACTATTTAGAGCTTGCCTATAAATTTGGCACGCATAAAAGCCATTATTACTATCACAAAGGGCTAATAGCTGAGGCGACACCTGATAACGCATTGGCGTGTCATTATTATAATGAGGCAATAGGTTTTGATGCGCAGCACAGCCAAGCCACAGCGCGCTACGCGAAACTTTCGGTACTTGGTAATTGTAAAAGTTAAGGCCGCAAGGCCTTTTTATTTTATTAAACTACGCACTCCTTAGTTAAACCCGCTCATAAAAAGTATAAGCAACGTACCTACCTAAACAATTAAAATACCCTTACTCGTCGTTGTTTAAACCTATCTCGCTTTGTGAATAATCCCAACTAATTGCTCGTCTCTCTTACTTTTAAAAGCTTGCCATAAATGAGTTAACACCTTGCCTTTTAATTAATCTCTGCTTGCGTTGTAACGCACTTTAATAATGATTTGCAAAATGCGAATCATAACAAGGATAAGCAAAGCATATTTTAAAAAACAAAAGTAACTAACTGATTTTTATGTACTTAATAAATGGCACGGTCCTCGCTATATATAAAGTGGGCATAAGCTCTAACACATTTAAGGTGATCATTATGAAAACTATGAAAAGCAACTTAAACGGTAAAAAACAACAAGGCTTTGTACTTACTTCTGAGCTAATTATTCTTTCAACTTCTATGGTGGCAGCGCTGGTAATTGGTTTATCAACCTTACGAGACTCTGTAACCAGCGAGCTTGAAGATGTAGCAGAAGCAATTGGCTCGTTAGATCAAAGCTATGTATTTGATGGCATGATCAACGCCGAAGGCACTGCAGAAATTTCAGGCTCTGGCTTTGTTGATGCAGTAGATGTTTACGCAGGCGATGGTAGCTCGTTTACTTTTGTTGCCTCTGACTTTAGTGAAAGTGCTGCACTTATTAATGCAACCCCAAGTGGCGATGCTGCAACACGTACAGCAGCAGGTGGTTCACAAGGTAATTAAATTTATAACTACCTAAATCACACTGCCACAACCGTGTGGCAGTGAAATTTGTCAGGAGGAAATTATGAAAAGTAAAAATAATAAAGGGGCGACTACCGCTGCAGTCACCTTACTTATCACCTCTGGCATGTTGGCCTCAGCGCTTGGCATCAGACAAGTAAATGAACAAGACTTAGTTACTGCTTGGGTGGTAAATAAAAATATGTCGGCGGGGCAAGTAGTGAGTGTGCACGACATTGCCCAAAAAGATGTAAACCCCAGTAACTATGCAAATATGGCGCTAAGTATACAAAATCCCCGCGCCTTTATTGGTAAGCAATTAGCCACTAATAAAATGGGTGAACAACCACTATTTGAAACAGATTTTATGCAGGTTAAAAGCCAAAATTTATCAGAGGCGATCCCCGCAGGCAGAGTGCTTTATACATTAAAATTAACCACTTTAGATATTCCATTATCGCGGGTGCACAAAGGCGACCGCTTAGATATTGTTGCTAAAACAAACCGGCTTGTAAGAACCGTTGCGCGCGATGTGCAGCTTATTGGTATTTCAAAAGGTCCTGGCAGTAAAGCACAAAAAAATGGCGTCATGGACAGCCTAGCAAAAAAAGAGCCAGCAACCAGCGCGGGTGTGTCATTAGTGTTGGCTGTACTTCCTAAAGATGTGTATTCGTTAGCCGCAATTGATACCCAAGATAAGGTATCGATAATTGTGCACAGCGCTTATGACATTGAACAAGGGCGCTTACAAAATTTCTCCCAATTACAAACTAGCCGAACAATTCAAGTGGTTAAAGGCGTTAAAAACCAAGCTGTTTATGTAGCTAAGTGAGGCGCTATGTTTAATTTATCAAGTAAACCAGAGTTTGTAGAAACCAATTTAAATACCTTTGAATCACTTAAAAAAATTCTCCACGATGCAGTAATTGAAGAATACGAGCAAGACCCAAGTGCTTTACTGAATGATGCGCTGCTTGAAAAAATATCTGCCCTTTGCAGTGATATTGACGAATTTGCACAATCATCATTTAACAGCCATCAACAAGCTCAAGTAGTACAAGCCGTTTACGACGAAATACAAGGTTTAGGACCAATAGCGCAATTTATGCTGGATGACCAAGTAAGCGATATTTTAATTAACGATACGCAAAATATTTGGATAGATAAGCAAGGTAAATTGCTATGTACAGCCAGTAAGTTTGACGATGAACGTCACTTGCGTCGTTTTGTTGATAGATTACTTGATAGTTGCGCTCGACAAGTCAACGCTCTGAATCCCATTGTAGATGGCAAACTAAAAGATGGCAGCAGGGTACATATTGTAGTGCCACCGGCATGCACCAGTGCTGCTATTGTTTCGATTAGAAAATTTAACCACAAAAAAATTAACGATGATTTTTTAATCGACAATAAGTTTTTAAGCAAAAGCTGCCTCACTTTTTTAAAAACCGCGGTGGCCTTAGGGGTTAATATTTTAGTGTGTGGTAATGCCGGCGCAGGCAAAACTACTTTGTTAAATGTACTGGCTAATTCAATAAATACCAACGAGCGGGTAGTAACTATAGAAGAAAGTGCAGAGCTAAATTTGCACCATAATCATGTGGTGCAATTAGAGGCGCACGACACCAACAGCGATGGCAAAGGCGCCGTTACCCTGCGTGATTTAGTAAAAGCGGCACTAAGAATGCGCGCCGATAGAATACTTGTAGGCGAAGTACGCGCAGGTGAAGTAATAGACATGCTGCAAGCCATGAACTGCGGCCACCAAGGCTCAATGACCACCGTACATGCTAATAGTGCAAGCGATGCGGTAACCCGATTATCAACGCTAGTGCAATTACATAACGCGCAGCTAAGCGATACCCACACCAGCGCATTAATCGCATCAAGCATTCAGTTAATTGTGCATGTTTCTCGAAATACAAACGGTGTAAGAACCCTAAAAAGTATTGGCGAAATAAAGCGAGTAGACGGATGTGCGCAATACTCTGCGCTGTATAGCGTAAGTGATACCGAGCAAGTAAATGATAAGGCAATTAGTACCTCAAGCGTGGTGAGCTTTATGCAAAGCCAAGGTGCCAACGCAAACGAAATAAGTGCATTACTGCAACCGGCCAGGGAGCGTAATTATGAATAAACTTGATTACTTACTGGCCATAGCAAGTGTTATGTCATTTACCTTAGCACTGAGTGTTTTTATAACACTTAAAGTAAAAACACACGCTGCAAGTACTAAGCACGAGGTCGATGTACTTGAAGAAAAAGACATTATCACAGTGTCACTGCGGGTACTTGGGATTAACATCAGTAATGCTTTATTTATAAGCGTTGCTTGCTCGCTTGCCACCAGTACTTGGTATGTTGCACAGTACTTTTATCCTCAAGCAACTACGAGTGCATTAATCGTTTCTTTGGTTGTATTTATAACCTGCTTTATAGTGATTATTGATTTAGCGCACTATAAATTAGCCAGGTTTGAGCACTTATTTTTAGAGTACATAGAAACCGTACAATCGTGTTTAAGTACTGGGCTTTCACTTGTTCAGGCTATGCAATTTGCCGACGAACACGCCGATAAATGCATTAAACCGCAAAGTCATTTATTACTGCAGCGCTTAAATATGGGCAGTGATATACAAAGCTCGTTTGCCCCTTTAATTAAACGCTACAACTGCGAAACCGTGCGGTTATTTGCACATAGCATAATTACTCATACACAAAGCCAGTGCGATTTAACTGACATGCTTAAAAGTGTATGCAAAATGATGTCGTTAAGAACGCTAGATCGCCAGCAGCTCAAAGCTAAGCTTTCTGGTACTAAATACGCAGCGCTGTTTAGTGGCGTTTTACCCTACGCTTTAGTGCCTTTATTTAATTACACCGATCCAACCTGGTTCGATCCGCTGTTAAATAACCCCAATGGCATGGCCTTTATTACCGTTGCTGTGCTTTGCCAGTTATTTGGCTTTTTATGGCTTCGCCTAAGCTTGAGGGTAACGCTATGATAGACCTATTTTTATTTGTTGGCTTATTGGTGAGTATGGGGGCATTTATCCATATTCAAAAGCAGTCATTAAAGGCTGAGGTTCAGCAACCTATCAAAACCAATATAAATTGGTATCCATTAATTGTTATTTCAAAAAGCCAATTTAGACAAGCTGGGTATCAGTTAAATAAAATTTTATTGAGCATGTACTGCCTTAAAATGGCCGCCACATTTTGTGCTTATACTGCCATAGAGATCACTGGTTATGTATTAAGTACACCGCTTGTAGCCATTATCTGTTTTATTAGCTTTTTTGCGCCTGATATGTGGTTTTTATTTAAAAAAGGCCAGCGTAAAGTACAAATAAACAATAGCTTAGAGTTTTTTTTAAGTGTGCTGTTAGTGTATATGCGCGCTGGCTTTTCGCTAGAGCGCGCATTTGCTTTAGCGGTTGATCACGGTTTAAGTAAAAAACACCCTTTATATAAAGAGCTTAAACTATTTTTGTTTGAGCTCAGTGCCGGTAAAGACCGCGAAACTGCCTTTAATTCGTTATATGACAGAACAGCGGTCTCGGGTTTAAAAAAATTAGCTAATTTAATGCTTATTGGCTCTAAGCTTGGCACCCCGTTAATACAGGCGGTTGAGTCACAATTAGAAAGCTTTGCGCTTAAAAAAAATATTTTATTAGCTAAAAAAGTAAATAAAAAAGCACTGCATACCACCTTTCCCATTATCTTAATTTGTTTTCCTATGTTTTTAGTACTGGTGTTTTTTCCTGCGGCGCTGCAGGTAATGAATGTACTAAAAATGCTGGTTGAAGTGCTATAGGAGCGCTCTATGAATAAACAATACCAACAGGGCTACATACTCACTATTGAGCTGATTTTAATTATTACCATTTTAATTATTGGCTCAATTGGGGGTGTTATTTTAGTGCGCGATGCACTTATTAAGCGCTATTACACAAAAGTAGATAACCAAATAACAGTGGTTGATGCTAATAACACCCCTTTGGGAATCGCCATTGGGTTTGATGAGCACCAAGCGCCTTTAATTTTTTACACAGACCGCCAAGCAAATGCAACATATCGCGCTTTAATTGGGATACGCGATGACAGGTTCACCTCACGAGAAGCCATTTATTACGATGCGCCTAATTGCCAAGGCAACCCGTGTATAAAAAGTTTAAGTGATGAGTTTTCAGATAGTTTAGGAGTTAGTAACACCGCGAATAGTGGCAATGTAAGTTATATCAATGCGCTACAGCAAGGCCCTAATTATGCCATTGGCCAATTAAGTAACTCCGTAATGGGGCAATTACTAAAAAGTACAGCATTAGCGTGCCCCGCAACCGGTGACGAGATTATATCGCGCTATATGTCTCAAAAGGTAGTTACTGGTAACCCGTGCGAAAGCTTTTCAATTGCTAAACAGCAAGCCGATAGTAGTTGTTTGGTTGGTGTAACTGCACTTGGTAATCCGTTATTAGGCATAGACAGTCAGCAATTATCGCAGTCGTGCAATAGTTGCCAAGCAGGGTATGAGCCGCAAGGCGATATTCTTGATTTATATTTGCCACAAGTTGAAGTGTTATTAGGAACCGCGCTAGATGCACTTTCGCTCATAGGTGTAGCAAGCAGTGTAGATGTAGAGCTAGGCAGTATTTGCTGCCCACAAGGTACGCAACTAGAAGAAGATGAAAATATAGTAGAAACACTGGTATTTACTATTTTAGAAACAACTTTTGAGCTGCTAGGTATCGATTTAATAAATAACGACATAATTATTCAAACGCTGGCCCTTATTGGCATAGAGCCTGGCGTAACTTACTGCGAGGCTTCGCTCAATTTAACCTCGGCAGAGCCGGTGTTAAATGCACAAGGCGAACCCGCTTTAAATAACTTACTTCCGCCATTTAGAGTAAAACTTCCATCACATACAAGTGCTAACAGCACGCGTTGGATTTCTACACCGCCGAAAGGTGAAGGAGTGCGCCCATGAACAGCTCATATGCAAATAATATAAATGAATTTAACAACACACAAATAGATGAAATAAAACAAGAAATAACCGAAACGCTGACCCTAATGAAGCAGTTTTACGATGTTTCTATTGTGAAATTCGTTGATTATAATGCCTTGTATACGCAACAAATTATTAGCTGCGATGACCCATACAAAGCCGACAGTGAATTAAATAGCTTGGCACAAACGTGCACACAAGAAAAACTCTACATAATTGAAGACACCTTATTTGACCCACTAACAAAAGGGCGCTGCCAACAGGTACGCTTTTACTCTCAATATCCCATTTATAATTTAGATAACAGCTTAATTGGGGTACTGATCATTGCCGATATTTCACCTAAAACACTTATTGGCTCTCAAAAAGAGCAATTTGTATCTTTTGCGCAATTACTGCAAACCCAGCTCAATAAGCATTTTACCCCAACTAAGACAATTAAACCGAGTGAGACAAAATCACTGAATAGATTTGTTCACTTATTTAGCTTAGCGCCGGTGGCCTTTTTAATTGCGCTGGTTATTTGCTCGTTCTCGGCTTTGCTTTTATATACGTTAGATAAAAAAGACAAAAAAAGTGCCTATGCCATACAAACTCAGCAGTTAAGGCAAACGCTGTTTGATGCATTAGAGCGTTTTGACAACCAAGTACTTTATATTACTCAAAAAGATAAAATTGTCGCAGGCTTTTTAAAAAGCCAACAAAGTTATACTCAGCAACAATTAAGTGATTTAGTAAAAACGCAGGTATCAAGCAGTTTAACGTATAAAGGTTTTGTTGTTTTTGATAATGACTATAAACAACTTGCCATATGGTCTAAAAACAACTTTGATTTAGCAGCTTACGGCTTTACTAATTGGCTAAACGCATTTTCAATGCGAGCAAATAAACAATCAGTAGAGGTATTTACTGTAGCCGATACAGCGTTTTTAATTTCAGAAATAAACATGGGTAATAGCGCTATTTATACACTCACAGCCTTTGATTTAAGTAAGTTTTTAAATGCCATAATAGGTAAGCTAAATACGCAAAATTATAATTTATTTATATCAACCCCTCAGTTTATATTAGGAAGTACGGGGGAGCTAAATGTTAAAACTATCCCTAACAGCATAAGCGCAGCAAGTAGTCGTTTTCCTGCTACGTGGCGCTTGCATGTGCAACCCATCAAACCGATAACGCCTGCTAATGTATCTAGGTTCGACTTATTTAAACTGGCATTAATTAGCTTAGCTATATTTGCATTTGTTTATTATTTTTTACGTTTACCAAGGCGCTTACATGACGAAATTAAACAAAAAAATACCCTTATACTTAATAGAGAATCGCTGTTTTCAAGCTCGCTTGATGCGCTGCCGCATGGCTTTGCCATTTTTAATAGTAACGAATTTCCGGTAATAACTAATCAGGCATTTAACGAATTGTTTTCTCATGTTATTCAAAACAATAAGCAATTAAGTTACAGCCAAATAATGAGTATTTCTCAACAAAATAATATTATTACCCATTATCAAGAACATAATAAATTAGCTAATGAACATAGCCAATTAATAGATATAGGATTTAGTGATGGCCGCTGGATCACCGTTGTGCAAAGGCATACCGACTTTGGTGGCTTTGTTTGTTACTTTAGAGATGAAACACAAGCGCATCAAAAAGAGTTATTACTTGCCCAAGTAGTAGAAAAATCTAAGCAAGCTAACCAGCTAAAAGATAAATTTGTAGCACGCTTAGCAATGCAATTAAAAGCGCCACTTAGTTCACTGCAATCTATAGTAGAGGTTAATTATAAAAACAGTAAAGCCAATTTTAGCAATGAGTTAGAAAATGCATGCACACAGTTAAGTTGTGTTGTTCAGCAGTTAGTTAATATAAATAAAACTGATACCGGTAAATTAAAGCTTAAAATGAGCGCTATTAATTTATCTGACTTACTTAAAAATACGGCCGATATTCTTAATAAAGACTCTGATGATAAAAATATAATTATTAATAACAATGTGCCTATAGATAAAGGCATAAGCAGTGATGAAAAACTGATTATGCAATTAATTATTCAGCTTGCTAGTGAGCTTATAGAAAGCACACATCAAGGTAAATTGTCGTTAAATTCTGAGCTGATTAACGAGCAAGGAAAACATTATTTGTCGCTGGACTTTTCTATAAATAACTTAGCAAATCAGGGCAGTTTTTATAGTCAGTTACAAATGGTATGCAAACAACGCTCTTTTGAAAGCGATATTAATTTTGATGCTACATTAGAGCTGCGGTTTTTTATCTCAATTTTTAAAATGCTCGGCGGTAAAAATATTACTGTGCACGAGCGCGGTAAAACAACATCTATTAATTTATCGTTATTAGTTAACACCGTAGAATTGTTACCCGTAAGTGCAAACAAGCAAGACTCCATCACTGAAACTACAACGCATACAGAATTTAACAACACCAAATCGTTATTGTTAGTTGATGATGAGCCGCTCGTAGAAATGGTTATTAAAGCCATGCTGAAAGATGAAAACGTAGCAATAGATTATGCAAGCAATGCAATAGAAGCTATGTTGATGGTGTCGCAAAATAATTACGATATTATTTTAATGGATATTGTTATGCCAGAACTCTCGGGCACAGACGCGATGCTTAAAATAAAAAAACATAACGCAGACAAGCAGACCAAAATTATTGCCCACACTTCAGATTCTGACACAAATAGTAATGCTAAGTATGTTGAACTTGGGTTTGACGACATGCTTGAAAAGCCAGTAAAGCAGCAAGTATTAATTAATAAAATTAAGCATTTGCTAAGCTAGGCCAAATTGAACAATATAAAACTGTAAAATACACAGGGCCTATTATTTTTAATAGGCCCAAACTGGCAGTAATTATTTCATGTAGCTGCTACTTTATTTCATAATTTTAAAAATGAAGGTTATTTTATAACTCTTTATTTTTTACTCTTTTCGCTTAACTCAAAATAAATCCTACTTACTATTAATAGCCACAGACCGCGTTTTAAAGCGCTCTCAGGTTTTTGTAATTATTTAAACCTCAAAAAAATTATTTAAAAAACAAGCTGGGATGATAATTGCTCATCACTATACATACACAGGTTTAGACTAAATTTAAAATATTGATGAGGATATTAAGTATGAGTACAACACAAACCATTACCGTTGAAGGCCACAAAATTGCGTATCAAGAAATGGGCGAGGGCACACCGCTACTATTATTACATGGTATTCCGACTAACAAATCGCTATGGCGAAATGTTATGCCAACACTGAGTGAGCAGCATCGTGTTATTGCACCAGATTTACTCAATTACGGCGAATCGGATATGCCAACAAATACCGATGTATCAATTAATGCTCAGTGTAAAATAATCAGTCAATTTATGGATGAGCTAGGTATTGCTAAAGCAAACATTGCCTCTCATGATATAGGTGGCGGAATAGCACAACTCATGGCGGTAAATCACCCAGAAAAAGTAAACAGCTTAATATTAATTGATAGTGTTTGTTTTGATTCTTGGCCAATACCAGAGTTTGAACCTTTGCTTGAGTCTGGTGTAGAACAAGAAACATCGGTTGATGAGTTTGTTGATACGCTAAATGATTTTATGCCAAAAGGTGTATACGATAAAAGCATAATGACCGATGAGCTGAAAAAACAGTATTTAAAGCAATGGAGTAATGAGCAAGGTAAAGCAGCGTTATTCAATAATATGCGCCGACTTAATAAAGAGTACACACAAGCAATTGCCGGTGAGCTTAAAAGCTTAAAGCATGAAACCCTCATTTTATGGGGTGATGAAGATAACTTTCAAAAACCTAAATATGCACCTCAGTTAGCTCAAACCTTACCAAATGCAACACTAACTTGGATAGAAAAAGCAGGGCACTGGGTTATAGATGAAAAACCAGAACGAGTAACTTCGTTAATGGGTGAATTTTTGGCTGATAAAAAGTTTTAAAACACCTTAGTTTTAAAGGCCTAGTTAGCCACAGCTGTATTAATTTTTATATAATTAGTTACTCAAACGGCTTTTTGTTTTCATCTATTTTTTAGTATTAAACCATTTAAGTATAAATCGCTATTAATAGCTCAATATTCATACATTAAAAGTATGCGTAAACGCTTCATATCAGGGTGATTACGTATAGAAAAACACAAAGAGCTCAATTTAACATAATACATGCAGGTATATAAAAACCCCTTTATTCGCTAGGTCTACAAGTGACGTTACTACGTTAAATATAAGGCGAGGGTAACTGTATACTCGCGACTTTTATTAGTAATACCAAAAGCCTAAGACGATATTATTGTATTTATAAACAATTAGTTAGATACATATTGCTGTAATAATGTACTGCTAATTTTTACCCTCATTTAATTGAGGATAAAACAATGAAGACAATAATAAAGGCATCAATAGTACTTACAGGTTTATGTTTTGCGCACAGTGCAAGTGCAGACAATTGTTTACAAGGTTGCCCAACAGGTTTAGATAATGGTAATACAATTGAGCGAAGTATTTATACTTTAAAAAATAATCGTTACACAAAGTTTGCAGATTGGGTGGCTTACCATGTTACGACTAGCACTATGAGTGGACCATCGAGAAGCAGAAGTTGGAAAGCCGATCCGGATTTATACTCACATTACACGTTAGAGCCTAGTGATTACACCGATGCATACGCAACAATAAATACCGATAGAGGCCATCAAGTTCCATTAGCATCTTTTAGCAATACGGATGATTGGAAACTAACAAACTTACTTTCTAATATTACGCCGCAATCATCCGCATTAAATCAAGGCCCATGGGTTAGGCTTGAATCTGCAGTGCGAAATCACGTAGGAAATGGAAATGATTTATATGTAGTAACAGGTCCATTATACGAATATTATTTTGCAGAGTTACCACAAGCTAACGAAGCGCATACCATTCCAAGTGGCTATTTTAAAATTGTTATGCAGCAAACTGGTAGCACAATTAAAGCATCGGCATTTATTATGGAGCAAACAGCAAGTCGCAGTGATAACTTTTGTAATACCGAAGTAAGTATTGATGAAGTTGAATCGCGCTCAGGTATAAATGTAATGCCAAACTTATCGTATAACAGTGCACAAACAATTGAATCATCAATATATGGTTTAAGGTCTGAACTAGGTTGTAACTAAGTCATATTATTTTTGCGTTAGGCCTTAGGTTTTGAAGAACTTAAATCTAAGGCTTTAAATTAAACCTGATATGAGTCGCAAAAAATCTTGTAGCAGTAAGTTAGCTCTAAATAAAATGATAGAAACAACGATTACTAAATTTGATTCTGTTTAAAAAGGTAATTAATTTTCATAAAGGGAATATAGAGGCTGCTATATGGAATTTGTAATTGCTTGGTTTTATAAGATTGAAAGGCTACATAAATAGTTGCGAAAATATCAGTGTAAAAACTAGTCCGTAAGTTGTTGTTAAAAGTTACTGTGCATAACAATTTAAACGGTTAACTGAAAGACCAACTTTAAAACGACTATTACTCAAAACACCAAAAATAGGGGTTTATACCTAAATAATAGAAGCTACTTAACTTTGATTATGTATTAATTCACCTTATTTAACATAATATAAATTATAGGTAGTTATATGTATTATAATAAGGAGTGTGTATTACACTCCTATTATGTCCAATACTAGACGGTATCGGACATTAAGGTTGTTTTTACCAAGCTTTATCAAGCCTTACTTTGCTATGTACTTTTAGTTTATTCCAGGTCATTACGCTTTTATTATTCATTACACTCAAAACTTTACTAACTATATTACTTACAAAGAACTTTAAGCATTGGCTACTTTAAAATTTTAACTACACCAGTTTTTGTTTTGCGGTTTTCATCAACGTTCTTTCATTGCGGCGCTCTTTTATTACAGCGCTATTTAAAACGTTTTACAAAAAGCCTAAATTTATCAATCCTTTATTGGTATTTTAAATGAGCCTGTTAGTTTTCCTTTTTGAAAAATAAAGGCTCATTCAGTCAGTTATTATCCGTAGATTTTAAAAAACTACCTAAAACAACCTTGGTTAATCCATACTTAAAATACGTTCTGCTGTGTATTCGTTAGTAATTAAACCGCTGATCATATTCGATCTAACTGCACCAAGTATCGCAAGTACTTTATCTTCACCGGCGGCTATAGCGTAAATTTGTTTATTACCTTCAATTTTTAATGGCGTACTGGCAACACGTTGGTTTACAGTGCAGTCAATTAATTGGCCGCGTTTGTCGTAAACCCAGCTGATCATTTCGCCCACAGCCCCTAAATTTTGTAGCTCTTTTAGCTCTTGCTCATCAACAAAGCCATCAATATGCAATGGCGATTTTTCGCCTAGGCTACCTACACCCACAAATGTTACGTCGGCTTGGGTGGCCAATTTTAAGTTACTGGTAATATTATGTTGTGAATGCAATTGCTGTTTCTCTTCAACACTTCTTGGTAATACAGGAAGCGGCATTGGGTAATGCTTTGCATTTATATGCTCGGCCATTCTAACAACTACATCATAAGGTGAAGCCGACCCGTCAAGTGCCATGTTACCAAGCATAGCCACAACTTTGTGTTGGCTACAATCTAGCGTTGGCAGTTCATCAACGCATGCACGTAATACGCGCCCAGTACCCATAGCTAAAATTTTCGGTGTTTCTGATTTTAAATGGCGTTGTATTTCAGCTGCACCGGCTTGCGCTAAACCTACTGTAGAGTTTGGTTCTGAGCCATCGCTAGGCACTACTTCACAAGAGTCTAAGCCAAAACGGCTTTTAATTTTTTCTGCTAAATCCATACATTTAGCAATAGGATGATCGAGCCTTACTTTAATAAGCCCTTGGCTTACAGATAATGCCACCATACGTTGAGCCGATTGACGAGATACATTGAGCTTTTTGGCAATTTCGTCTTGTGTTTTACCCGCAACATAATAGAGCCACCCTGCTCTAGCTGCATCATCGAGCTTACGTATTTCTGTATTTGATAGCTTTGCCACATAAACCTCTTATTTTGATAAGCCGCTTAGTTTAGCGATAAATCATTTTATAATATTTGCAAATATATCATTCATTTATAAAATGCCGAAGTGTCACATTAATTTAATAACCAATACTTTAGGTAAATTTGCTATTCCTAAAGTATTGGCCTAAAACGGCGGATTAAACTGTTGGGTTTTTAATCGTTAACCCATTTTTATCAAATCTATGTACCTTGTGCTCAGGCGCACTTAAATATATTGTATCGCCATATTGTAATGGGCAATCGCCATCTGCTTTCACCGTAACCGTGCTGCCATCGTTAATAGTTACATGTAAAAAGCTTTCAGAACCTAAATGCTCGATAACGCCCACAGTACCTTGCCAAGTTCCTGACTCAGTTGAAATTTCAAAGTGCTCAGGACGCACACCTAAACTATGCGTTTGTGCATGGCTATCGTTATCTACTTCAATAAAGTTCATTTTTGGTGAACCAATAAAGCCTGCCACAAATTTATTTACCGGGTGCTGGTACAGCTCAAGTGGCGTACCGACTTGCTCAATAATCCCCCCATTAAATACTGCAATTCTGTCTGCCATTGTCATCGCTTCAACTTGGTCATGTGTTACATAAATCATTGTTGTAGCTAAGCTTTTGTGTAGTTCAGAAATTTCTAAGCGCATATTTACACGCAGCGATGCATCTAAATTTGAAAGTGGTTCGTCAAACAAAAAAGCCGACGGTTGCCTAACAATTGCACGCCCTATTGCTACACGTTGGCGTTGCCCGCCCGATAATTGCCCTGGTTTACGGTCTAAGTAATCAGTTAAATTAAGTATTTTAGCGGCATTTGCTATTTTACTTTCTATTTCAGCAGGGCTTACTTTTGCACGTTTTAGTGGAAACGCAATATTATTGCGTACACTCATGTGCGGGTACAAAGCGTACGACTGAAATACCATAGCTAAACCACGTTTTGCCGGTGGCGTCTGTGTTGCATCTTGGCCATCAATCTCAATTGTGCCGCTGGTTGTGTCTTCCAATCCGGCAATCATACGTAGTAATGTTGATTTACCACAGCCCGATGGCCCTACAAATACAATAAATTCACCGTCTTTTATCTCTAAATCAAGCGGTTTAATTACGTTAACTTCATCAAAACTTTTGGTTACTTTTTTTAGTGTGATGCTGCCCATGTGTGTTCTCCTACTTTACTGCGCCAAAGCTTAAGCCGCGCACTAATTGTTTTTGACTAAACCAACCAAGAATTAATATTGGCACAATGGCCATGGCAGATGCTGCCGACAACTTGGCGTAAAATAACCCTTCAGGGCTTGAGTAACTGGCAATAAATGCCGTTAGTGGTGCGGCATTCGCAGCGGTTAAAATGAGTGTCCAAAATGCTTCGTTCCATGCCAAAATTACGTTTAACAGTAATGTTGAGGCTATGCCAGGTAATGCGATTGGCAGTAATACATGAAATATTTCTTCACCAATAGTTGCACCATCCATTCGTGACGCCTCTAAAATTTCACCCGGAATTTCTCTAAAGTAGGTGTATAACATCCATACCATAATCGGTAAGTTTATTAAGGTCATAACAATAACTAAGCCCAGTTTTGTATCTAATAAGGCAAAGTCTCTAAAGAGTAAATAAATAGGAATTAACACCCCTACCGGCGGGAGCATTTTTGTAGAAAGCATCCACATAAGTAGGTTTTTAGTTTTTTTCGTTTGCACAAACGCCATTGACCACGCGGCTGGTACGGCTATTAATAAGCCCAATAAACTTGAACCGAGTGATATAACCACCGAGTTCCAAAAGTGATCAAAATACGGCGAGCGGGCTAACACATCTTGATAGTTTTCCAGTGTCCAATCAAAAGCAAATAACGCTGGTGTGGCTGATATTGCTTCTGCTTCGGTTTTAAAACTGGTGATTAATGTCCATAAAATTGGGAAAAATATCATCCCACTGATGGTCCATGCTGCCAGGGTATAAATTAGTTTTGATTTTTTATTTGCTGCACTAGCCATGATTAACCCTCTAAGTTTTTACCAATAAGGCGCATTAAAAATATGGCTACAATATTGGCAATAATTACTGCAACTATGCCCCCTGCTGAGCCCCCGCCTACATCAAATTGTAATAACGATTGGGTGTAAATTAAGTAAGTAATATTGGTGGATGCATACCCAGGCCCGCCACTGGTTGTCACTAAAATTTCTGCAAAAATAGAAAGTAAAAATATAGTTTCAATTAAAATAACAGCGGTAACAGCGCGTGATAAATGCGGCAGCACGATGTAAAAAAACTTACTAAAAGGCCCTGCACCATCTAAATCGGCAGCTTCGAGTTGTTCGCGGTCAAGTGATTGAATCGCCGTGAGTAATATCAACGCAGCAAACGGTAACCACTGCCAAGAAACAATAATAATGATTGAAAACAAAGGCATTTGCGCAAAAAAGTCGATAGGTTCAAACCCGAGCCAAATTGCAAAGTGTGCAAATAATCCGTTTACAGGGTTCATAAACATGTTTTTCCACACCAAAGCCGATACGGTTGGCATAACAAAAAATGGGGCGAGAACCATAATACGAACATAGTTTCGCCCCCATATTGCTTGGTCGAGGAGAACAGCTAAACCGATACCACCACAAATTGTGATAGCTAATACACCCGTTACTAAATAAAGGGTATTAAAAAAGGATTCAACAAATGCGGGATCTGTTAAAAAAAACCCGTAGTTTAAAAAGCCTACAAATTCGCGTTCACCAGGAATAAGTAAGTTGTAATCTACAAACGAGAAATAGAGTGTCATGCACAGCGGCACTATCATCCATCCTAGTAATAAAATTACACTAGGAAATAGCATTATGCGTGCAAGCGTACGAGACTGTGTAGTTGCCATATCAGTGACCTTCAAAAAGTCAGCATTAACCTTAGCAACAACGACAAACGGCTACTAGATAACATGCTAATGCTGACGAAAAATACGAGGTAAGCGTTAAACTTACCCGCCTACTTATTTATTTTGGGTAGCGCGCTTTACGCATTGTGCGCTCAACTAGGCGTTGTGATGTGTTAAGCGCTTGCTCAACAGTCATTTGCCCAGTAAGTGCAGCGGAAAACTGCTGCCCAACAGCAGTGCCAATTCCTTGAAATTCAGGGATAGCAACAAACTGAATGCCAACATAAGGCACGGGTTTAACTGTAGGGTTTTTCGGGTCGGCCGAATTAATAGAATCAAGCGTTATTTGTGCAAACGGTGCTGCATTCATGTATTGCTCGTTTTCATAAAGTGATGCGCGAGTACCCGGCGGTACTTTTGCCCAGCCTTTGTTATCGGCGACTAATTGGCTGTACTCTTTTGATGTAGCCCAGCTAATAAATTTCATTGCAGCATCAGATTTTTTACTGCTAGAAGGAATTGCAAGTGTCCATGACCATAGCCAGTTACCACGTTTACCTAGGCCATTATCTGGTGCAAGTGCAAAGCCTACTTTATCAGCTACTTCAGAATCTTTTTTATTGGTTACAAATGCGCCAGCAACCGTTGCATCAATCCAAATACCACATTTACCCGTTTGAAATAACGCTAGGTTTTCGTTAAACCCATTCGCTGACGAACCCGCAGGTCCAGACTCTTTCATAACATCTACATAGTACTGGAGTGTGGCTTTCCACTCAGGGGTATTAAACTGTGGTTTCCAATTTTCATCAAACCAGCGAGCGCCAAACGAATTTGCCATTGAAGTAATTAAAGCAACATTTTCGCCCCAACCTGCTTTACCACGTAAGCAAAGGCCATAAACACCTTCATCTTTATTGGTCATCGCTTTTGCAGCTTTTTGAATAAAGCTCCACGTAGGCGCGTTTGGCATTTCTAGGCCGGCTTTTTCCATTAGGTCTGTACGGTACATAACCATAGAGCTTTCGCCATAAAATGGGGCCGCGTATAATTTGTTATCTATGGTTAAACCACTGCGAATAGCCGGTAGTAAGTCATCAACGTCGTAATTTTCACCTAGGTTATCAAGCTCAGTTAGCCAGTTTTGTTTACCCCAAATTGGCACTTCATATGTGCCAATTGTCATTACATCGTATTGGCCGCCTTTTGTGGCAACATCGGTTGTTACACGTTGACGTAAAATATTTTCTTCTAGTGTTACCCATTTTAATGAAATATCTGGGTTTTGTTCTTCAAAATGATTGCTAAGCTCTTTCATGGTGATCATGTCACCATTATTAACAGTGGCAATGGTTATGGTTTCTTTAGCGGCTACGTTAATAGCCATAACTGAACACGCGAGCATTAATAATTTAGTTTTCATCGGGTTAACCCTCATAAATATGTTAAATGACGCTTAAAAATAACTGTAAAGCGCCTTAGTAAATAAAGCGGTGAGTAATTTCAACGTATTTAGAGCGCTGAAATTACCTTTAAACCAAACAGTAAGTTAGTAAGCTATTTAAAATTTAACTGAGATTTCTGAGGTGAAACCGTCAAAACCACGACCAATTTGGCCGCCTGAGTTTGCGCCTTCTTCTTGGTTTACATACTCAACTTTTAAAAGTGTCGAATCTGTAAACCAGTAACCCGCGGCTACTTGTAAGCGCTCAACGGTGTTATCGTTTTGGCTGATTAAATCGGAAGTGTTTTCTGACTCTGCATAGCGCGCGGCTACGTAAAGTTTTTCAGGAATGATATATTGCTGTGCTTCAACGGCGTAATATTCTACTGAGCTTTCGCCTTTAATTACACTGTTAGAATCAAACGTGGTACCGTTTTCGTCTGCCACGCCATCTGTACCAAAGTAGGTAATACCTGCCACTGCGTTACCTGCAGAGTCTGCAAAGGTGTAATCGTCAGACGATTTACCCAACATTAAAATGATGCTGGTTTGATCTGATGGCTGATACGCTAAATTTAATTGAATGATAGACTGATCAAGCCCTGGCATAACACCTACGTGAGTATCACGTTCGCTTGAAGGAGAAGCCGAAAAGTTATAGTTTTCGCCATCACCAAAACGGTAATTTGTTGTTGTGAGTCCATCTAAGCTCGCTACGCCATTTTCAAAACGAAGTTGGTCGCCTTGGTTAGCTTGTAAGTAATTTAAGCCAACTTTAAAGCCACCTTCAAACTCTAATGTACCTTGTAAGCGGTAATTAAAGCCTCTATCTTCTTGAAATGCTTCGCCAAAGCTTGATGTAGTAATGTGACCTGCCACGTTATAAGAACGAAGCACACCACTGTCAAAAGTTTCTGTGTAGCTTAATTGTGCACCGTTTTCTGCGGTTGCGTAGTCGTTAATGCCGTTACCAATTAAGGCATTACCTTGGTTATCTGCGCCGTCTTGAAAACCTTTGAACTGAAATGGAGACGCGCCAATATTACCTAAACGAAGCGTTAAATTTTCGTTTTCGTTTGGTGTGCCGTATAAGCCAAGTAAATCAAATTCAATACCTGCAAAGTCGTTATGGAACGAAAAATCACGGTCGCCGCCGCCAAAATCGTTTGGCTCTTCGGCTATATCAATGTCGGCAGTAATGTATTCATTTATATGAAACTTAAGCATTAAGTTAGCTCTAATACGCCCAAAACCTGATGATTGTTCTTCATCTCCAGGACGAAATGCACCGTCTTTAGCTTGAATAGACTGAAAGTTTTGCATTGCTAGAAAGTTAACGTCAAGGCGGTCAAAGTAATCTGACATTTCTGCTTGTGCAGGCGCTGCCAACGCTGCTGCTACTAAAGTTAGCGCAAATTTAGCTTTCTTATTATTTAACATAATGAACTCTCTATTTAGTGTGTTGTGTATTTTCAGTGTGCAGCTAAAGCAAATGGGCATTTTATATAAATGTGTTTTTAAACTTCGCAATGGGCATTGGCTCAGCTAGTGAGCATAATCACAAATGAATAATGTAACGTCAACATCTTTTATTACAAAACATTTACATGAAATCGTATTTATAAAAATTTACATTTATAAACAAGGGTTTAATAGTTTTGAATTCCAAAATAAAATTGCCAGTTATGACTAAAGTCTTATTTAAAATGTTCTGTAGAGGGCTATTGAAGAGCGTTATTTAACATTTATTAACCAATTAAATGGTGTGGGCGTTTAATTAATACGGCAGGTTTAGGCGCGTAAAAGCGCTAATTGGTTGTTTTTTGATTTACTTTCTTGAGCTTATACAGTGCTTAGCATAAAATTAAATTACTTTAGATGTATAAAAAATAGAAGTAATTAACATATGGAATTTGTGCGCCCGCTTGAGCCTATACTTATTATTGATGACGTTAAGGAAATACGTGACTACCTAAACCAAATATTAACGGAGCTAGGCTTTGAAGATATTTTAGAAAGCAACGATTACCTTTCTGCAAAACCCCTTCTTGATAAAAAATCACCCAATGTCATATTTTTGGATGTGGACTTACCTGATTCTGAAAGCTCTGATATTCTAGAACATATTAATGATAGCTACCCTCACGCTCACGTTGTTATGTGCTCAGGTCATAACACTCTTGAAAACGTGCAAAACACATGGGAATTAGGCGCTAAAGGCTTTATAGAAAAACCTTTTAACGCTAAAAAAGTTAATTCTGTTATGAAGCGCCTCGAACTAAGCGAATAAAATAAGGTCAGTATGCAAAGCACTGTTACGGCAATTATCGACGATTTATCGAGTGTTATTTTTGGAAAAAAACAACAAATAAAACTAGCACTCACCTGCTTATTCAGTGAAGGACATTTACTGATAGAAGATTTACCCGGTATGGGCAAAACTACGCTCTCACATGCACTTGCTGCTGTGCTTGGGCTGTCGTATCAGCGTATACAATTTACAAGCGATCTTTTACCTGCCGATATTTTAGGAACTAATGTATTTAACGCTAATGAGCACACGTTTACATTTCATAAAGGGCCGATTTTTAGCCAAGTTGTATTAGCAGATGAAATAAACCGCGCGGGCCCTAAAACGCAAAGTGCATTGCTTGAGGCAATGGAAGAGCAGCAAGTTACAGTAGATGGTACTAAGTACACATTACCAAATCCTTTTTTTGTAATTGCCACGCAAAACCCGCTTTTTCAGTCGGGTACTTACCCACTTCCAGAATCGCAGTTAGATCGATTTTTAATGCGCATAAGTTTGGGTTTTCCTCCTAAAGAGGCTGAAAAACAACTTATTTTAAACTTTAAACCGCGAGACTACAGCCAATTACCACAAAGAATAGACGCTAAGCAGCTACAACAAATTCAAACCTTAATTAACCAAATTGTGATAAGTAGCCCTGTAATCGATTACATTATTGAATTAGTAACGCATACTCGTCAAAGCGCTGCATTTGCAGGCTCGCTCTCTCCTCGGGCAAGTATGGCGCTTGCCAAAGCGGCTAAGTCGTGGGCATTTATTGAAGGGCGAGAGTTTGTAACCCCTGACGATGTACAAGCTGTATTTGCAAGTGTGTGTCAACACCGCTTAGGACTGCATAACGAGTCAGGAGAAGCGCAAGTAAATGAAATCTTAAAAACCGTTGCTGTGCCAGTTTAACGTGTTATTTAAAAAAAAAGCCAAAAAGGTCGGTATATTAGGCGCATTAAAAAAGCGTTTACTTAATAAACTACTTAAAAACAAGCATTCAAAGCAATCCATTACGCTGGCTCATAACAATATTTATGTAGTGCCCTCGCAGCTCGGCTTTTACTTTATTATTGTGGCTATTTTAAATTTTGTTATGGGCATTAATTATCAAAATAACTTAATTTTGGTGATGGCTTATTTAATGTTTGTGGTGATGATTATTGCCGTACTGCTTGGTTATACAAATGCCAGAGGGCTAAAAGTTGAATATATAAAAAGTTTTGCCAGCTTCTCACCAAATAAAGGCTCGGTTAAATTTATTTTAAAAGCCCCTACACTTACGCAATCAGTATCGCTTAGCTACTCGAGTGACCCTGAATACGCAAAGCACTTAGCGCAAGTTACGCCCAAAGACAGCGCTTTAATTATTAACCTACCTTATAATGCCCGCGGTAAATATACCCTTGAACGTTTTAAAATACACAGTAATTACCCATTTGGGCTGGTAAGCGTGTGGAGTTATATACAACCCAATGACTCTGTTTACGTTTACCCTGTGCCAGAGCATGTATTAAACGACACTTACAACAGTACGTTTGAACACACAACGCAAACAGGCAGTATTAAAGAGCCCGGCAGCGAAGAGTTTGATGAGCTAATTACGCATTTACCAGAAATGGGATTGCAGCGAATTTCATGGAAACATTACGCTAAATCACAGCAGTTACTCGTAAAAGAATTTATAGATTATAAAAAGTCCGATATTGTTTTTGATTTTAATCTGCTAACGGGTAACACCGAGCAACGCTTGAGTCAGCTTTGCTTTTTAGTGTGTAATGCATGCGAAAACAACACACCGTTTACACTGATTTTGCCCTCAGCAAATTACAAAGCAACTAACAACGCGCACGATAAATCACAGTGTTTAGCACTTCTGAGCGAATACGGCGGAGCAACTAATGGCTGAGCTATTAAATTACCGGGCAATTAATTTAGCAATGAGCTTTATATACGCCTGCTTATTTGCGTTTTATTTATCGCATATGCCCATACTGTTTATTGGGGTTTTATCGCTTTTATGCCTTTGGAACGTGTACTTAACACTGACTAACAACCCTAAACCTAACGCGTGGCTTGCAAATATTTTGGCTGGATTAGCTTTAATATTAATGATTTACACCATAGGTATAGGCGATACTGTCATATTGTTTGTTGCTATGTTATTGCTCTCTAGTATTTTTAAATTACTGCAGGCTAAAACAAAAAAACATTACCATATTATTGTCACACTCACGTTTTTTTCTATTTCATCGGCGTATTTGTTTAACCAAAGCATAATAACCACCTTAACCATGAGCGCCCTATTTTTACTCAACTTTGCTGTATTGAGCTTAATTGAATCTTCTCATAGTTTAAAATTAGCCTCTAAACAAAGTGCTAAGCTGTTATTTATTGCTTTGCCTTTAGCAATATTTTTGCTGTTGTTTTTACCTAAAATGCCCGCTTTTTGGCAGTTACCTGGGCCAAAGCTTGCTAAAACAGGGCTCTCTGAACAGGTTGACCCGTTTGATATTGCAAAGCTGTCTAATTCTGATGAACTGGTTTTTAGAGCGCGTTTTAATAACAACACGCCCGCCTCGCCTTATTATTGGCGAGCACTTGTACACGATACTTTTGATGGTAAAGCGTGGAAAACATCTGATTTATTAAAATATAATAATCAAAGTGCTGATCCCAATAAACAAATTGCGATACAACATACCTACACTATTATTGCCGAGCCTGCTAATCAAAAATGGTTATATGGGCTTGGTTACGCAACCAGTAACAATAAAAATGTTGAAAGTAATGCGCTAGGGCTATTACGAAAAAAACAATATCAAGCTAAAAGCTTGCAGTATCAGGTATCAAGTGCAGCACTGAGTACAGAGCAACTTTCAGATTGGCAGACCGCTTATTACACACGCTTAAATAACCAAACAAACCAACAAGCAGCCAAGCTTGCTGCCAAACTTAAACAATCAACCACCTCGCAAAGCGACTTTTATAATGCATTGCTTAGCTACTTTGCTAAACAAGAATTTAGCTACACGTTAACCCCCGAGCCTATGACCGGTGACAGCACTATCGATCAATTTTTATTTGATAAAAAACGCGGCTTTTGCGGCCATTACGCGAGTGCAGCAGCGTATATTTTTAGAAGCGCCGGTATTCCCGCGCGCTTGGCTAGTGGTTATTTAGGTGGCGAAAAAAACCAAACAAATAACTATTTATCGGTTCGCCAATACGATGCCCACGCTTGGGTTGAGGTTTATATTAATAATCAGTGGCAAATTTTTGATGCCACTGCGGTGGTCGCCCCCGAGCGGTTGAATGGTTCACTTTCGCAAAACGAAGAACTCAATGATGAATTTAAAAGTAATCTCGATTTTGGCTTAGTGAGTTTAAGTAACTTTGCAGCCGTTAATTGGTTAAGGCTAAAACTAGAAACCCTTGATTACCAATGGACTAGCTGGGTACTTGGCTTTGACGAAGAAAAGCAAAGTAACTTTTTAAAATCACTTTTTGGTAGTAAACATCTTTGGCTGGTCCCTTTAGCGGTTATTTTAGGACTTGCTTTTAGCTTTGCTGCTTACTTTATTTATTTAAATTGGCCACGCAATAAAAGTAAACGCCCGCCGTTAGTTTCAGAATTTGAGGCAATTAAGCACTGGGCAGATAAAAACCACATAGCAGCGCCTAGTCACTATTCACCTAATCAGCAGTTAATATACTTTGCTGAGAAAAGCCCTGATGCTGCGGAACCTTTAAGCGAATTTAGCTATTTATTTAACCAAGTGCGCTACGCTAAAAAACCTTTTACTAAAGAACGTAAAAATCAGGCTAAAGATCTGATAAAATTAATTAAATCTTCAAAATAGAGAAAACTATGAATGCGGTTGTTATAGGCGTTATTTTAATGCTTGGGCTCTCTTTAGCCCGTGTAAATGTCATTGTAGCTATGATAATTAGTGCACTTGTAGCCGGTTTAACAGCGGGTTTAGGAATAAAAGAAAGTGTTGATGCATTTAATTCTGGTTTGTCGGCCGGCGCTGAAATTGCACTAAGTTACGCAATGTTAGGTGCCTTTGCAGTGGCTATTTCAAAATCGGGATTAACCCGTATCCTCGCCGAAAAGCTATTAAACAAAGTGAATGCACAAGGTGCTGGCAGCGAAACCTTTTTAAGCTATTTTATTTTATTAATTATATTAGGCTGCGCTATTTCATCTCAAAATTTAGTGCCTGTGCACATAGCCTTTATACCTATTTTAATCCCCCCTTTGCTGGTTGTGTTTAATCAACTACGTTTAGACCGCCGCGCTATTGCTTGTATATTAACGTTTGGTTTAGCTACCTCTTACATGGTATTGCCTTATGGATTTGGTGGCATTTACTTATACTCTATTTTGCATAAAAACTTAGTTGATAACGGCCTAGACATAGTTAACACACAAGTGCCTATGGCAATGATTATTCCTGCCTGCGGTATGTTGGTTGGGTTAATTATCGCGGTGTTTATAAGTTACGCAAAGCGCCGTGACTACCAAGCGCAACCGTTAACAACACAAAGTAAAGCTACCGAGATTGAGAAACCAAAAAAAGTGATGATCGTGGGTTTGTTTGCTGTACTTTCATCATTGGTTGCACAAAACCTAAGTGGCTCTATGATATTAGGCGGCCTTGTTGGCGTGATGATATTTAGTGTATTTGGTGTTGTTAAGTGGGAAGAAAACGGCGACGTATTTAGTAAAGGCGTCGCCATGATGGCGATGATTGGCTTTATTATGATTTCGGCTCAAGGGTTTGCCTCAGTAATGAAAGCAACCGGTGATGTAGCAAGTTTAGTTCACAGTGGCGCGGCGTTATTTGATGGCAATAAGCCCCTCGCTGCGGCCTCTATTTTATTGGTGGGATTATTGATAACAATGGGTATTGGTAGTTCGTTTTCTACAGTGCCAATTATAGCTACCTTATTTGTTCCTTTATGTTTAGATTTAGGTTTCTCGGTTATGGCAACTGCGGCTTTAGTGGGTACAGCGGGTGCATTAGGTGATGCGGGCTCTCCAGCCTCTGATTCTACACTTGGGCCAACCTCGGGTTTAAATGCCGATGGTCAACATGATCATATACGAGATTCGGTGATCCCCACCTTTATACATTTTAATATTCCATTACTTATATTTGGTTGGATTGCGGCTATGGTGCTCTAACACTTCTGCACTTATAGTGTGTATAATTGATTATTTTTAAGGCATGCATTCCATGCCTTTTTTATACCTCCCTATTTTGTTGACCTAATCTATATATTTTTATGGTTGCTAAGATTGCTTTTACAATTAACTAGTATGATGTGTTCTTTTACTGTAATTAAATAAGCACCTAATAAAGGCGCTTATTTAAAGGCCGCTTGCCTTAATATTTACTTATCAAAACCATAAATCATTTTATCGCACACAACCGGTGTCGGTCTGTGATCATCATCTACGGCTACAAAGGTAAAGCTGCCTGAAATCGCCGAGTGCTTATCATCTTTATGCATGGTTTCTAAACAAATATCCACATCCACTTTAAGTGATGTATTGCCCACATGCACAACTTTAGCAATTAGCTCAGCAAAAGTACCTGCTGGAATAGCCTCTTTAAAATCAACTCTATCAGATGAAATAGTCACTAACGGCTTTCGGCAAAAACGAGTGGCGGCAATAAAAGCAACCTCGTCCATCCATGCTAACGCATCGCCACCAAACAATGTGTTGTGATGATTAGTGCGCCCAGGAAACACCGTTTTAGTAACCGAGGTCGTTGAGTCTTCAATACGCTTTGCAATAATTGCATCGCGGTTAATGTCTGTCATAGTATCTACTTTTTATTAGCAAGCTTATCTTGCATCAATAATGCTGGGTCTAGGCGCTCGCCTTCCCAGTTAAAACGCCAATCAAGGTGTGGGCCTGTTACACGCCCTGTTGCACCTATTTCAGCAACTTTGTCGCCTTGGCTTATTGTATCGCCTACTTTTACATCTAATTTGCTTAAATGAATATATGTAGAGGTAACGCCATGGCCATGGTCAATAATAAGCGTACCGCCAGAGTAGTATAAATCGGGGTCAGCAAACACCACGGTGCCACTAATCGGAGCATAAACAGGCGAGCCGGTTTTATTGGCAATATCTAAACCAAAATGTGGGCGTCGCGGTTCGCCGTTAAAAAAACGTTGGCTACCATAAACACCCGATATACGTCCTTGTGCAGGCTTTAATACCGGGTCTAAAAAGTACTGTAAATCAGAGTTAACTGCGCGCGCTTTACGTATTGCTTGCGCCTCACGGCTAATACGTGCGCTTACTTCTTTAGGGGGCGACACATACTTTTTAGCCACACCCGTAATTTTATCAATTTTATAATCGCGTTTAGTGATCATTAAATCTTGCGTGTGTGTTTTACCGTTATTATCTACCCACGTAAGGGCGTGTTTTGCTTTCGCGTCGCGACCAAAGCCAAACACAAAATTGCCAGAGTCTGATAACTTTAATGTTTTACCATCTAGTGATACCGACTTTACATTTTCAAGCTTGCCTGTCACTAAGCCGCCCTGTGTAAGGTGCCCTTTTAGCTCAAGCGCTAATGCACTAAAGCTAGTTGTGGTTACAAGCGCTGTGGCTAAAAGAGTTTTAAGCATAACTAATCGATCCCTTTCCTACGCCTTCATATGCGGTAATTTTTACGTCTTTGTCGGGGTATTCTGCCTTAACTTGCTCAGCAAGATGTTGAGCAATACATTCTACCGTTGTATCAACAGGTAAAATGTCACAGCGTGACTCGCTAATCGCCATTTCAAAGTAACCTTGTGCAGCGGTGTAAGCAAAACACACATCATCGTTTTTAGCGCTTATGTGTTTTAATTCGTTTGCAGAGATTTGGTCTTCACGCGTGGCTAAGTAAATATCTTGCCATTTTTCTGCCCATTGCTTTTGTAAGCGTGGCATAGACATACCATCTAAACTAATACCAATTTGCGAGCGATGGCCATGAATAATACGCTGACAGTTGCCATCGTGCTTTTTAAGGCCATGGCTGTAATGGTAATAAAAACTTTGGCTGTGCTCTGGTTTAAGCGACAACTCAATTTTTTCAATGTTTCCTGGCAGTTTTGGTAAAATAGTGTCGATTAAAAATTCAGTCACTGATTCAACGCTAATTTCTGGTGCATCTATCATGCAATAAGCTTGATGCGGAGCACTCATGGCTAAATGGTGGTTATCACCAAATGTGCAATCGAGCGTTTTGTGCGAATCAAATTCTTGCACTGTGCCATTTAAACCTTTAGCAATTGCTAGTTTGTGGTCTAAACAGTCGTCAATTATGCCTTTAATTTGCTTTTTAACTAAGCCAAAGTCTAACACCATAGACTCTTCATTTAGCTTGCCATGCAACGTTAAGTCAACAATCCAGCTCTCGCCAACGGCGCCGCGTTTGTTACATAAGTAAGAAAAATCAATCACTGTTAGTGAGTTAACAAAAAGGATCATAAACTTCCTTTAAACTGGTTATAAGTCAGGGGTAATTATAATGATTTCTGATTGTAATTGCGCGGTTTTATAGTGCAAAAAGCAATCGCCACTACTGATTGGCGATAAATCACGCAAAAAAGTGTTTTTTTCAACTGCTCCGAGTTGTTTAGCGTACAAGTGTACGCTAAAGTACTTGGCAATTTCTAAGCGAAGATAAGTGTTATGGAACCTAAAAATAGCTATACAAAAGAAGATTTGATCCTATGTGGTCAAGGTGAAATGTTTGGTGAAGGTAACTGCCGTTTACCAAGCGACAACATGTTAATGATGGACCGTATTACTTCAATCACTGCTGATGGCGGCGAGCACGGTAAAGGCCAAATTGTAGCTGAGCTTGATATTGACCCAAGCCTATGGTTTTTCGATTGCCATTTTAAAGGCGACCCAGTTATGCCAGGTTGTTTAGGGCTAGATGCTATGTGGCAACTCGTTGGCTTTTTCTTAGGCTGGTCTGGTGGGCCTGGTTTAGGCCGTGCTTTAGGTGTGGGTGAAGTTAAATTTACCGGTCAAATTTTACCTACCGCTAAAAAAGTAACGTACCGCCTTGATATGAAACGTGTAATTAAGCGTAAATTATTTATGGGTATGGCTGATGGCACAGTTGAAGTAGATGGCCGCGTAATTTACGAAGCAAAAGATTTAAAAGTGGGCTTATTTCAAGACACAAGCGCATTCTAAAATTAGTAATGTATGCAAAAAGGCCTCCAATTGGAGGCCTTTTTACGTTAATTCTTATTTGATGAATTAGGTTTTATACATGTTTCGGTTTTCAATTGCTTCACGCCAACCGCCTAACCATTCTGACTTAGGATCGATTTGCTGATAAGGGCATAGCTCTTTTGAGCGCCCGGCTAAACCTGCTTTAAAACCTTGAGAATGAGCTCTTTCTAAACGATCTCTTTTTTGTCTCTTCATCGGTAATATCCTCACCTTTTTTAATTATAAATTTTGTAGCATTAGTGAAATCTACATTTAATGAATAGTTAATAAAAATGTTAAATTCAAATAGCAAAATTAATTAATTTGTTTGACATTAACTAACATGCTGATGCAAAAATAATTTAACATTAATAAAAACACAGTGGTCGTACCACCTCATTTCTTACTGCTTCTTTAATTTACAATACGGCTCTCTAACCGCTTAAATGCACTTATGTGCTAAGGCGTGTTCTACTTTGCTGATTTAAATATATCCATTAAAGCGATTAAATAACTGCTTAATGAAAACACCTAATGGGCAGCATATAGTTGGTATTTATGGTGCATTATCGCCTTATCTAAATGCCAAACACCACTGCAAATTTAACCAGCAAAAATCAACACGACCTATTTATCCGACACAGCTTTTTTGGCTAAGTTCCAAACAAAAATGTAATCATGACAATTTTATTGCAATTTGCCCTTTTGTTTAAAAAACAGCTTTAACGATTTATTTTTAAACAATTGGTATTTGTGCTTGATTAATTAAAGTCGATCGGTCTAATATGGGTTAACTTAAAAAATGCTATTAGGGGTTACTTATAATGAATACTGCTCAAGCACCTGCACGGCGCGGAAGACCCCCTAAAATACCTCGCGAAAACGCCGATACCAAAGCGCACCTTATTAGGGTTGGCCTAGAAACCTTAACTGAATTTGGTTTTAGCGCAACTGGCCTTGATACCATTTTAAAAAAAGCCGGCGTGCCTAAAGGCTCGTTTTATCATTACTTTAAAAGTAAAGAAGCGTTTGGTATTGCTTTAGTTAATGCCTACGATGACTACTTTATTACTAAGCTTAAAAAATATTTAACCGATAGCAATACCCCGCCCCTGGAGCGCTTAATTCACTTTACGCAAAGTGCCATTATGGGCATGCAAAAATACCAGTACAAACGCGGTTGTTTAGTCGGCAATTTAAATCAAGAGCTCAATCATTTAAGTGATGAATTTAAAACCCGCCTACTACAAAGCTACGTAGCATGGCAGCAGCAAGTTGAGCAGTGTTTAAATGAAGCACAGCAACAAGGTACGCTTGCTAAAACTGTTGATACGCAGCTTATGAGTGAATATTTTTGGATTGGCTGGGAAGGCGCCGTTATGCGCGCTAAACTTACCCAATCAAGTAAACCCCTTACGTTGTATACAGAAATGTTTTTACGCGCATTACTTACCTAATGCGCATTTTATTTAGCCATTAAAAACCGATCGGTCTAAAAGGATATGTTATGAGTAACTCAGTTAAAGCTATTGTAATTACGAAAGACGAAAACTACGCTGCGGCGCTTAGTGAAGTGCAACAAAGTGACCTACCAGATCAAAACGTGCAACTTGATGTACTTTACAGCACACTCAATTACAAAGATGGGTTAGCCATTACAGGTAAAGGCCCTGTTGTGCGCAGTTTTCCTATGGTGCCAGGCATCGATTTAGTGGGCAAAGTAAGTGAAACAAGTACGGATGAATTTACTGTTGGCGATAATGTAATTTTAAATGGCTTTGGTGTGGGCGAAAAACACTGGGGGGGCCTTGCACAAAAGGCATCGCTTAATAGTGATTGGTTAATCCCCCTCCCTGCAGCGCTTTCGCCAAAACAAGCAATGCAAATTGGTACCGCGGGCTACACTGCAATGCTGAGTGTTATTGCCCTTGAAAAACAAGGCATCACTCCAAGTGATGGCGAAATATTAGTGACCGGTGCAAACGGTGGTGTTGGCAGCTTTGCTATTTATTTATTAAATCAGCTAGGCTATAACGTAACCGTTGCAACAGGAAGAATGGAGCAAAGCGATTACTTAAAAGAGCTAGGTGCGTCACAAATCATTAGCCGCGATGAGCTTTCAAACCCAGGTAAACCACTTCAAAAAGAGCGCTTTGCGGGTGCTATAGATTCGGTAGGCAGCCACACGCTTGCTAATATTTGTGCATCGCTTAAATACGGTGGTGTGGTTACTGCGTGTGGTTTAGCCCAAGGCATGGATTTACCCGCATCAGTAGCGCCCTTTATTTTACGTGGTGTATCTTTAATTGGTATAGACAGCGTTATGCGCCCTAAAAAAGACAGAGTAGAAGCATGGGACAGACTAGCAAGCTTAGTAAAAGCCGATTACCTTGATAAAATTTCAACCGAAATTACACTTGAGCAAGTAATTGAAAATGCCGAGCAACTTATGGAAGGTAAAATTCGCGGCCGCGTAGTTGTTAATTGCCAAAGTTAAGCAATTTTATCTATTAAAGCCTCGTTATTAAATTTATAATGGCATTTGTATTTTTATTAATGAGGCAACACCTATGAGCAACCAAGATCTTTACAGTAATAACCCACTGCAAGGCGTAAAATTAGAGCAAGTGGTTGAAGAACTGGTTGAGCAATATGGGTGGGAGCTACTACACGCTTATTTGCAATTAAACTGTTTTAAAAACAACCCTGATGTAAAATCGGCGGTTAAGTTTTTACGTAAAACACAATGGGCACAAGAAAAGGTAGATAACTTTTACCTATACCGCCTTAAAAACTTACCTAAACCCGACGATGTGCAATACGAATTACCGCCACGAGATAGAGTTATTCCTGCTGATCATAAACCGGGGGAGCCGTGCGAATTAAGTTTTAGTGATGCAAAGCGAATTATGGAAAAAAAGGCCACTAAACAACGCGCCAGGGCACGAAAACAACGCTCAAATGCAACTAACCCGTGGGGTAACTAAGTTAACCTCAACTCTGGATAATAAATCTATCTCTAGCAGCTATTTTCAGCGCTAACAGCGTTGAATTTACTTGCAATAGGCTAGCTATTGACGCGTAAATTCGCCTTGTTTTCACCGAAAACCGCTGGCTAGAGAATTAAGCTTAAAGATCATCATGATAAATTATGTTGGTCTATCTCTTAACCAGAGTTCAGGTTAAGTTATATTTTTAAAGCCAATGTATATTGGCTTTTTTTAGCCCTGCAATTTTAGGACTTAGTAACCTCGTTTACGCCAAAAATCATTAACAGAGCCTTGCTCTTCAAGTGCAACGTTAAATGTTTTATCGGCAATAATTTTATTATTAAGGGTGAGTGTCATTCGCCAATCACCTAATTTATTTTCAATAGGCTCCCACAGCGTATCACCTAAATAAAACTGCCAGTCGTTCTCTTTAATGTATTCAACGCCTTCAAAGGGCGGCATTATTTCGCCATTACTGTCTGGTATATCGGGGTGATAGATGCAAAAGTGAAGTTTTTCGCCTTTTGCTTTTTTAACATTAATTATTAAACCAAATTCAACATCAAGCTTGGCAATTACAGTGGTAGTAAACTGCTCAATTTGTGGCAATGCTTTACTTTTGCTATCCCAAGTAGAATAAATCCCACAACTTTGAATCGACACCTCAGGTTTTGATTTTGCCATTACACCATTCTTTACTTTAGGCTGTTAATGCACTGATTTTATAATACATGCAGCTTAAGTAAAATCACCTGATTAACAAACATACTCAATGTTGATTTATTTTTGCACATTTAAGATCAAAAATAGCGTCAATTAGTACTTAATTGGCAGTGTATGATGAATCACACTCTATGTAATAAAGTTAAACTATTAAAAATTTCGTTATTAAGCGCAGCAATTTCTTCTCTTGTTGCATGTGGCAGTGATGAGCAAAACCTAACAACCGCCACTGATGAAAGTACAAGTTCAAGCAGTGAAAGTACAACAGCAATAAGTGGCACCAGCTCAACCGAGCAAGTGCTATGTGAATACAGTTACAATGAATACAACGACTCAACATCAGTGCAAACCACCAGCTCTGCTGATTGGGCATGCACAGGTACAACACGCGATGTAGTCGCTAATGGCATTCCCGATCATGATGTGGGCACGTTTCCTAACCCCGATAATCCAAACACCATTTCTGAGCAAACAGTGAGTGAGAGCTTTACGTTAACGCCTATACAAAGCGATACCGCAACCTTAATGGGCGGCCCTCGAGGCGTGTTAGGCATAGTACTAAATGGCGTTAAAATTGATGCCGGTACCGGCGGCAGTTGTGATGACTCTGGCGATAATTGCTCGCTTGGAGATAACAGTGGCAACTGGAGTATTGAAGCACTAAGCCAAGATACCTTTAGTTTTGGTACTGACGATAACAACGCACACGTACAGCCCGATGGCACATATCATTATCATGGTATGCCTGAGGGGTTTATCTCCCTTAGAGGCGGCAACAGCTCAACAATGACTCTAATTGCATGGGCGGCTGATGGGTTTCCTATTTATGCGCGCTATGGCTATAGCACCGCGGATGATGCAAGTTCGTCACTTAAAGTGATGACAGGTAGCTACCAACATATTAGTACTGTAAGCGATAACCGCCCTTCTACCGATATTTATCCACTGGGAACTTTTGCACAAGATTGGGAGTATGTAGCTGGCTCTGGCGATTTAGATGAGTGTAACGGGCGCTTTGGGGTTACCCCTGAATTTCCACAAGGCATATACCATTACTATGCAACCGATACTTATCCGTTTTTTCAACGCTGTGTTAAAGGCGAACTATAAATTTACTTATAGGCAGAGTGAGTATGATGAAAATACATAAAAAAGCACTGGTTGCACTTATTTTAGTGGCCAACATTGTTCTAGCACCGGTTGTTTATGCACATTTAATGGTGGCTCAACACGGAACATTAAACGTGATAGATAACCATGCCTTTATTGTGCTCTCGCTGCCTATTTCTGCATTTAATAACCTTGATGATGATTTTAATAAAAAAGTATCTATGGATGAATTTAACGCCCATAAAAAGCAAATCAGCAAAACCATAATGCGAGGGGTTTATTTAAACGATCATCATTATAAGTTTTCTTTAGAGGGCTTATTACTAAACCCTGAAGTGTCGCATACTGATACTAATAACATTGAGTACATAACGATTACGGGCCGATATACAGTGCCCGATATAAGCGCACAGCTAAAATTAAACGTTAGGTTATTTAGTCAAAACTCTGATTTAAATAAGTACCACATTACCGCCACTAACAAACAGCAAAAAATGACTCATCAGTTTGCCTTAACACCGCGTACGCCTTTTAGCACAGTGTTTTAAACTAACAATTAAGTAGCCAAGGGCAAACTTAATATTAAGCTGCCCTTTTTTATTTTTACTGCGCTAATAATTTTGGATTTTTAGGAAAGAAATTCTCTGGTTGTTTTTCGCAAAGCGAAAATTCGCGAGTGTTTTTATAAGGAAGCTTCATAAATCCTGCTACCCCTACATCAGTAATGTTAACTGCATACTGCATTAATTTATTAAGTAACCGTTTAAACTCTACTTCTTTGCTTTCATCGAGTAAACGATAGTAATGGTGTATTTTCATTCTATCTGGCAGAGCTTCAAATATAATACAGCCCGTATGATGAATTTGATTTAGCTCAAACACGCATCTAATCACTTTTTTAGGAAGTTGCAGCTGCTCATCAGGATCTTTACCATCTTCAAAGTAAGAATGTGGACGTGCAATTTCGTTTGCCTTCATACTAACAACTTCATAATCAAGCTCAGGGAGGTTATCAAACTTAAACGCCCCGGTTCCATCTCGCTCTAATTGAATAGTTTTACGCGCATCAAATAAACAACACTTAAATAAACCTTTTTGACTTATCGCTTGAGCAAGCATTACGGTATTATTAATGGCATCGGTAAAGGCTGTTTTTAAACTTTCATCATGCATAATAAGCGATGACTCAACAAACAACGACTCATCTTTCCAATGAAAACTCAATCCACCCACTACTGGGTATTTAGCTAGGCGGCTAATTGAGGCCAAAAAGGCTTTTTCGGTATCGCCGGTATCAAACAAAAACTCTTTATAGTAGCGGTCTAATTGAGCATCGTTAACATCTAGCAGCTGCTGATTATGATCGGCTTGTCGTAAAAACTGTTTGCGCGAGCTATATACTACGGTGTCGGGCTTATCACCTTTGCCAAACCAATACGGGATAGCAGGACGAGGCTCCGCTTTTTTAAGCTCAGGTAAATACGCCTGAGCCATTTTGGTAATGTTACGCATAAAGTAATCGCCTGCGCCATCGCGTATGGTTTTATTTTTAGACAGCATGCCATCAATTACATTGGCAAACTCTTTGGGTAAGCCAAGTGAGCTTGCAGGAATGGCTTGCGCGCCAAAACGACACGACTGAGCGGAGGCAAGTGCATATAAGGTAGAAGCCACACCTTGTTCATCAAAGCGTGGCGATGACTGCTCACCCGACATTTGCGCATCACCTATAAAATACACATCGCCCATTCTGGCATTAGTAGTGCTTAAATCTCCCGACATTAAATCCATAAAATTACTGGCTATAGGCTCACCCTTACTATCAACCTGTGCGTAAACAGAGCTTCCCCAATCAACTAAAGACAGCGCATCGCTTTGCTCATCCCATACCAAATTAGAAGGTTTAATATCGCCATGCACTATAGGTTGAGGGGTTAAACCATTTTTATGATTACGCAGGTCAATTAGTACATTACGCAGCCGCACCGCTAATTGCATAATATGGGCGGCACTAAAACGCCCTTTTTTTAGCGATACTTTTTCAAGGTCTTCACCAATGGCGCGGGCCATCATTAGAATACCTTGCTTTTTTATACGCTCAAAAGCATAAAAGGTAGGCACTAGCGGGTTATTGATTTGCGAGAGCATATACGCTTCGTCTTCTAGGCGGTCGCGCACACTTTGGGCAAGCGTAATACGCGAGAACTTAAACACCCAAGGTAAGGCATTTTCGTCATTGCCAGCAAACACAAAGCCAAACGCGCCTGAGCCAATCATCTCTACATTTTTATACCCAAGCGCACTCAGTTGTTTAATACAAATATTAAGCCATTGACGGTGTTTTTTGGCATCTCTATGTGACAGCAAATAAACAGATTGCTCTTCGTTAATATAAAAATTGCGAATTTCTTTGGCTTTCAATACAGGCTCTTTGTTTTATAGGTTAAATAGTGAGTTAGCCACATGATTATTAGTGTTATATAGCCAGATTACAATACTCACTAGGTAGTTTTTACTCATACCTAAATAGCTGACTAGCTAAGTGCTAAACATGCACTATTACACCTTGCTAACAAATGTTGCATCCAATCGATTAGCTAAGCCGTATTTAAATTATCTGCTTATTTTAGATAGTAAATACATAGGGATTTTAGCGATGAAGAGATTAGCTTTACTTACACTGAGCACGTTATATAGCATTAGCACCTACGCTAATATAGAGACCCTTACTGTTTATGGGCATAGAGATGGTTTAATTGGCGAGTCTATCAGTGCCTCAAGCGGTATCATTGGTCAAGGAGAAATACAGCAGCGCCCCATGCTCAGAAGCGCCGAAATGTTAGAGCTTATTCCAGGCATGGCGGTTACACAACATAGTGGCTCGGGTAAGGCTAATCAATACTTTATTAGAGGCTTTAATTTAGATCATGGCACCGACTTTGCCACCAGCATTGAGGGCATGCCCATAAATATGCGAAGCCATGGACACGGGCAAGGTTATACCGATCTTAATTTTATTATTCCAGAAGCTATTTCAACTATTAATTACCAAAAAGGATCATACAGCGCTACACAAGGGGACTTTTCAAGTGCGGGGAGTGCGCAATTTAATTTAGCTAATAACTTAAAGCACAAGCAAATAGAGCTAAGCATTGGTGAAGATAACTATAAACGTGCAGTAGTGCTTAGTGCAGTTGATGTATCTAATGCCAAGTTAATAGCAGCAGCTGAGTGGCAAGGCTACGATGGCCCATGGGATGATATAAACGAAAACGTAAATAAAAAAAATGCCCTACTTCGTTATGTTGGCAAAGCTTTAAATGGAGATTTATCTATTACAGCAATGGCCTACGACAACACATGGCAATCAGCCGATCAAATTCCACAGCGCGCAGTGTCACAAAATATAACGTCACCCTTAGGGTCGGTTGATACCACCCTTGGGGGGAGTTCGAGTCGCTATAGCCTATCAAGTGTTTGGCAAGGCAAGCATATAAAAACCAGTATTTATGCCATAAATTACGATTTAACACTGTTTTCTAACTTTAGCTATTTTTTAAACGACCCTATAAATGGCGATCAGTTTAACCAACAAGATAGCCGCACTATTTATGGTGGTGCGCTAAGTTATCAATTTGACTCCCTTACTGCGGGTTTAAATATGCAGCACACTGCTGGGCTTGAGGTTCGCCATGACGATATAGACAAGGTAGGACTTTATAACACTAAAGCGCGAGAGAGACTCAATACAATAAGACAAGATGCCATAAAACAAACAAGCTATTCGAGTTATTGGCAAACAAAAATACTTTTCACACCTAAATTAGAGGCAACAGCAGGCGTGCGGTACGATTATTTTGATACCGATGTTAGCAGTATTACACGGGTAAACTCGGGTAAAGCAAACGATGACTTAGTAAGCTTTAAAGGCAGTTTAAATTATAAACTTACCGATTTGTTAGTCGCTTATGCAAACTGGGGGCAGTCGTTTCATTCAAACGATGCCCGCGGCACTACCATTAATATTGACCCTGTTAGCCAACAAAATGCCGAAAAAGTAGATTTACTGGTAAAAAGTGAAGGTGCTGAACTAGGCCTGCGTTTTGCCGATGATAAAAACGTTAATTTATCCGCCGCTTTATGGTGGCTTACACTCGACTCAGAGCTTTTATTTGTAGGTGATGCGGGTAATACAGAGCCCAGTGATGCATCAAAACGTTATGGTCTAGAGCTAAGTGCGTATTATTGGATTAATGAACGCTTTAGCCTAGACATGGAAGCCTCGTTTACTCATTCAAGATTAAATATAAACTCTGACAAAAACTATATAGAAGGCGCAGTACCTGTTGTTGCAAGTGCAGGTTTAAATTGGCATATGAGTAAAATGTGGCAATCATCATTTAGAGTACGCCACATAGGTAAACGTACGCTTTCTGACTCTGGTGATATTCGCTCTGAACCATTAACGGTAGTTAATAGTGCTATTAGCTATAAACAAACTCACTGGAAAGTCGATTTTGAATTACTAAATTTATTTGATAGTACCGATCACGATATAGATTACTACTACGCTTCGCGTTTACCGGGCGAGCCTGCACAAGGTGTAGAAGATAACCACTTTCATCCTATTGAGCCTCGCACAGCCCGCTTATCAATTAGCTTATTATTTTAACCGAACAAAATGCTGTATATATAAACAGTATACATATAAAAGCGCACCTTAATACATTTTTTAAGGTGCATTTCGCTGAGATGGCGCTGTTTTAAAACTTTTTAACATAGCGTGGGGATCTACGTTTTTACTATGTTGGCTGCTCGCCTGTGCCCACCACATCAGTTGGCTAAAAGTACGCGAATAATAATTAAACCACGATTTTTCTTCTTCACCCTCTTGCATTGAACCATCGCTATTTAGCACCTCTTGCGCCTTTGGTACATGAACCATTGCAGAGACTGGCAAACACCCAAGTTCAGATAAAAAGGTACGTAAACTAATTGCCGCACGTAATCCTCCCCATTGCCCTGCCGAATAGGTGACAATAGCGCTTGGCTTATACGAGAACAACGAGCTGCCAAAATGGTTTAGCAAATCAGCTAATGCCGGGCTCATACTATGATTGTACTCTGGGCTTACCATTATATAGCCATCGGCTTGGGTAATTTTATCTGCTAAGGCTGTTAAATGTGCTGGAGCTTGGCTTTTTGCATAGGCAAAATGAGGTTTAAATACATCCTCTGAAGGAAAGTCGAGCGCGTCTATAAGTTCAAACTCGTGCTCGCTGTAGCGCTCGTTTAAACAATTGAGGCATGACTCAGCCACTCGCTCTCCTAATCGTGCTGGGTTAGGGGGTGTGCTATCTCTAACGGTGCCTAAAAAAACTAAAAATTTCATAAAAGCCTCTTTAATTGAGTGTTGTACCCACTATACCTTAAACCAAAAACATATTAAAAATGCGAGGCTTTTATTTGTTTACACAATTTTTAGCACTCTAAACAAAAATTAATAAGGGTGGCACCCATCACTTACGCTTTAACGCTAACGCCAAGCCTACCCTCAATTAAATTGATAACTAACACCAAACCCTGCCCAAAATAAGGAGCGTAAATGTTCATCACCGCTATAGTGTGCAGCATCTTTGTTTATTGCAACGCTGTAACTGGCATAGCCAGATAGCATGACATTATTTAATAGTTGATAAGATAAATTAGCAGCAAGTTTTACGTTATTAAGGCCATTGTGGCCATCGCTTACATAACCACTATTAAAACCCGCCGCAGTTTGCAGCTCCAATCGCATTAAATCACTAAATGCATACTCTTTTGTAATTCCCATCTCTATAAAAGAGCCGCTTAGCGATAACGAGTGGTAGATACTCGCTATTGCATGTATATCCCAATCATATGCATAGCTTATATCGAGGCTAAGCTCATTATCATGGGAACTTACTCCTTCCTCGCGTGCTTTTATATGGTTGTAACCTGCATACAAAGTTAGGTGTTCTGCAAGCTCAGTTGAATAAATAGCATTTAAATTTAGCTCATCGTAGTCATTATCAGTGCCTGTTGCTAACCAGGGAATAAACGTAAAGTCATTGTAATTTATTTCGCCCGCAATAGACGCTAAGGCGCTACTAGGCAAGTTATCGCGCCCTTCTGTCACATAATGGCTTTCCCATAAAGGATGAATATGAATATTTAATTTTTCATTTTCGTGGTCAGTGTGTGCAACGCTTTTTATATTCCCGCCTACACCTACCTCAAGCTCGTGTAGCGATTCATTCGCAGCGCTTTTACTCGTACCTAAAGCCAGCGAGATAATGCAGATAAAGTGACAGAATTTTAAATTAGTTTTCATTAAAAGGTCCAAAACCAAAAAGTTGCGCATAATAGTGCTATTTAACGAAGCTCAGCAATAAAAAGATGCCTTTTTAAACAATTTATTTAAAAAATGGCTCACATCATTAAAAAACTAAGTAACTTGCTCATTTTACAATCTATAAGGTAGGATAAAAATGAGAAACCAACAACGCACATGGCTGATTTATAAATATAACTCGCGCATATTGTGCAATTAACAAGCAGGTAATCGTTTGGCTCTTTAAATCTATATATAAGTTGGTATCCTACGCGGCTTTTTGATAGTCATATTAAAATAATTACCCAGAGTTTAAGGTTAATTAGCCAAGGTGGGGCTCTCGCTGCATGGCACGTAAAGTGGCAGCAATCTAGGTTCAACGTAATAAAACGTTGTTCTAAATTTAAAAGCAAATATTAAGGTAACAGTATGCGATTTGGCCCAGGATTACTTGTAACAGCCGCATTTATTGGCCCCGGAACAATCACAACGGCAAGTGTTGCCGGTGCAAACTTTGGGTTTGCATTAATTTGGACATTACTTTTTTCGGTTATTGCCACTATTTTGTTGCAGTCTATGGCTGCTCGATTAGGAGTAGCAACAGGGCAAGATTTAGCACAAGCGTTACGTGCACACATTAAAACCCCTTATCTTAAAGCGCTTGCTAGTTTTTTAGTAATAAGTGCTATTGGTGTAGGTAGCGCTGCATATGAAGCCGGAAACCTCAGTGGTGCAAGTATGGGGTTGGTTGGTATTTTCCCAGGGGTAAGTGCACAAATATGGACGCCGTTAATTGCCGTATGTAGCGCTATTCTTTTATACAGTGGTAAGCACAAAGTGGTAGAAAATGCATTAATACTGCTGGTGATCCTTATGAGCCTGGTATTTATATCTACCCTAATTATGGCTGCGCCACCAATGGCTAAAGTCCTCGCTGGGTTTATACCTACAATGCCAAGTGGCTCAATTACAACGGTATTGGCCCTCATTGGCACAACCATTGTACCGTATAACTTATTTTTGCACTCTGGTGTTTTAGCAGCGCAAGATCATTCTAAAAGTGATAAAGATACTGTTATTAAACAAACTAACTTAGATACAGGTTTATCAATTACGCTCGGTGGGGTGATCACCCTTGCCATTTTATCAACCGCGTCTGTTGCCTTTTATGGCACCGATGCCGGTAAAATTAGTGCAGCAAATATGGCCGTGCAACTTGAGCCATTACTTGGCGAAGCAGCGCATTACTTTTTTGCTATTGGCTTATTTGCCGCAGGATTAACCAGCGCAATAACAGCCCCATTAGCAGGCGCGTATGCGGTATGTGGCATGCTTGGTTGGTCAAGCGAAATGAGTAACACCCGTTTTAAAACAGTCGCCATTACTATTTTAGCTTTTGGTGCATTTGTGGCCTCACTGGGGCTTGACCCTGTTGCGGTAATAATATTTGCACAAGCTGCAAATGGATTACTACTGCCCATTATTACCGCATATTTGGTGTGGTTAGTGAATCAAAAATCAGTCATGGGAAAATACACCAACTCAACACTTTTAAATGTAGTTATATTACCCGTGCTACTACTCATTTTTTCGTTAAGTTGTTACAAGCTATCAGGGTTAATTTTTTAAAACCAATTAACGTTTAACCATGGGCATGCCCATGGTTAAACATACAACCTGCGCTGCCTTGGCTGCTTTCAACTTGAATGGTGGCGTGTTCAATGTCAAAGTGGTCATGTAAATGGTGCTGTACTTCAATTAAAAAGTCGTTATTTAATGCGTTGTTGTCAGTTACTAAGTGAACAATAAGCGCAGACTCTGTGGTACTTAGTGGCCACACACGTAGCCCATGCACTCCTGTTACATGCTCAATACTTAAAAAATACTGCTTTAGTTTTTCTATACTAATATTTTTGGGTACGGCGTCTGTGGCGTAATTAAGCGAGTCTTTAAATAATCCCCACGTGCCAATAAACACAATCACGACAATACTCAAACTTACAACAGGGTCTACCCACTGCCAGTTTTTAAATAAAATAACAATGCCGGCAATTACCACACCTAAAGACACCGCTGCATCGGCCGCCATATGTAAAAAGGCACCTCTAATATTTAAATCGTGCTTTTGCCCTTGCACAAACAACAACGCAGTTAAGGTGTTAATTACCACACCAATAAGCGAAACCACTATAACCGTCATGCCTGTAACCGGCTGAGGGTTTTCAAAACGCTCTATGGCATGCCAAGCTATGCTAGCAAGGGCAGCCATAAGTAAAACAGAGCTCATTAAAGACGCTAACACCGTTGATTTTTTATAGCCAAAGGTGCGCTTGTCGGTAGCTGCTTTACTTGCCAAAACATTTGCCCCCCACGCAAGTAATAAACTAACCACGTCGCTTAGGTTATGTCCTGCATCGGCTAAAAGCGCGAGGGAGTTGGCAAAAAAACCGTACCCGGCTTCTATCACGACAAATATAAGATTGAGTAAAACGCCTATAGCAAACGCGCGATTATAGTGACTAATATGATGGCTGTGATCGTGACTCATGTTGCTCCTTACATAGTAAATAACTTGATTAACCTGAGCTGTGAAAAATCTATTTTTAGCGCTCGCTGTGTTTAATTTATAAGGTTAATGAGGTATGTGTTCTAAAAAGTTTAAGTGTACCTAATAAATAAAACAGCCCATAAATACTGCATACAATTGAGCTTACAATCCAAAATACAATTGAGTTGTGATGAATTAACTGACTGGTTGTTACAAAAGGAGCTATTAATCCTGCTATCCCCCTTAGTAAATAAACACCTGTTATTAATACCAAAGCCGTTTTTAAAAAAGGCAGCTTTAAAATAACACCTGCGTCAGAGAGCGCATACATGCCCCAAATAGCAAGTATGGCTGATATAATTAAAGTAACAAAGGTAGGATACGTACTTCCCTGCTCAGCCAACTGCGCCATGTGCTCACCAGCACCAAAAAAGCGATACCAATCAGGGCCGCCAAAAATACAGGCAATATGTAAAAGTGACGCTATAAAACTTAAAACCCCTGCTATAACCAATAGCTTATTAAACTTCATATACTTATAAACCTAAGTTATTGGCTTATGTAAGCAACAAAACCAATTAACGCTGCGTAAAAGCTAAAGCCAAGTAAACATATTAGGTAAACGTTTTTAGCTTTATTTGCCTTAAAGCTCACATAATCTTTAATGTCAGCTTTAAACTTACCAAAGGTGAATACGTTTAAAATTGCACAGCCGGTAGAGTACAAAATAAACCCTAAAATGGTTTCTATCATTAGCCACATAACTATATCTAAAGCAATGCTCATAACACTCATCCATTAAGTAATGTAAAAACAGCGTATCAAATCTCTAGTTGATTATCAGCGTATTTATAGCGTTAAGGTGTAACAATAAATTTCGTAAGCCCTATTAATTGCCCCGACTCAGTTACCACTTTTACTTGCCACTTGCCTTTAGCATCATGCGGAAAATTTACTTTATGAGTCCATGCTCTGTAGCCTTGTTTTCGCCCGCCATTAATATTGAGCGTAATTCTGTCGACCTCTTTTTTATTGTGTATCCATACATGAAATATTTTTTCGTTTAGACCTCTTGGCGCTTTTACTGCGGTCCATGTGTATAACCCTTCATGATGAAGTGTATATAAATCAAGAGTATCTATACTTCCTAGTGGTTTTTTATGCTCAACATCTACTTTGTGTGCCAAGGTAATATTGGTTAAACGCAGGGCTGCTGGCGGTACAAAACTGCGAAGCTGCCAAACCCCGGCGCTTATTACGCATAAAATTAAAACTAAAATAGGAAAACGCCACCAGCGCGCATCAGGCATTAAGTTTGTTAAGCTAGGTAAAGTAATAAGCACTGAGGTTACAAGCGCAATTGCTAAGCTTTGGCTCGTAGTTAGGTTTAATAAAATAGGTAACGTAACAAGCAAAACCACAAATAATGCAAAGTTATGAAATACTGTAAACAGCGTGCGGTTTTTAGCTAACTTTTTATAATAAAATGGATCTATTACCGATATGAAGGCACATATAATAATCAGCGATGTGAATAGTGCTTGTGGGTGATCCCACTGGGTAACCGCTAAAAAAAACGGTAACGCAAAAAATAGGCTTTCTTGCTGCACCATTTGCAGTGCAAAGCGCATTACATTGGGAGATACGGCTACCCCAAAGCGCTCTTGTACTTTATCGCGTAGCCAATTGTCGATGATCAACCAAAACCAGCTCACCAGTAAAACAATGGCAATAACCTGCGAGAACGACTCTTTTCTATCGACCATTACATAGCTTGCAACACCTGAGCAAAACGCCAATACAGCCAATAGCCCTGGTCGCTTTTGCATTGCCACTATAAATTGAGTAATGAGATTTTTTAGTTTGTTCATTTATTTTAGTGTCCGTACATAATGTACTTTATTATTATCAAGTTAGTTAAAACAGTGTAACTAAGCCTAGATGAACAACACATAGATGCCTGCTGGTATAATTGTTAGTTGTTGCATTAAAAACCACTCCCTTTTAACCGCTATTTTAATAAATAAGTGCCTATAACTCGCCGTAAAACTACAGTAATTTTTAAAACTGTAACTTTAAGCGTTAATTAAAATAAGGGTTACAGCCGTGACTGAATTTTATTAATGCGCAACGTGAAATTACCACAACAAACACATCTAGACGTCTAAACACCTGTAAATTATACGCTGCACTATTTTTTTACATGCCTAAACACAGGTTTATATTCTCTCAGTAACACATTTAATTTATATAAATGAATCAAACTCATGTTTTATGTGAAATTAAACCGTTTTTATTAAAGCACCAATTAACGTATAAATTATCCATCGGCCAGCGCTTATAAGCATTAAGCCTGTTTATTACAAAACCACCCTTTGGGCACGCTAAAAGCTCAGGTTTTAAATATACAATATGGATAGAGTTACCATGAGTAAAAACATTACATTTAATATTAAAAGTCAGCGCCTTGATGAAAACTACCAACCCGCTGAAAACACCCGTATTACCACTAATTTTGCAAACTTAGCACGAGGCGAACACCGCCAACAAAACTTACGAAAAGCGCTAAATATGATCAACAACCGCTTTAACACCCTTGCTAATTGGGATAACCCAACCGCTGAGCGCTACAGTGTAGAGCTTGAGATTATTTCTGTAGATATTGGTTTAGATGAAAACAGCCAAAGCTTTCCTTCTATAGAAATATTAAAAACGAATATTATTGATACCAAAACAAACAAGCGCATAGAAGGTATTGTTGGTAATAACTTTTCATCGTACGTTCGCGACTACGACTTTAGCGTGTTACTTCAGCAACATAATAAAAATAAACCACAATTTAGTATTCCCGATAATTTTGGTGAGCTGCATGGTAAGTTATTTCAATCGTTTGTAAGCTCCAACACCTATAAGCAACACTTTAAAAAGCCACCGGTAATATGCCTCAGTGTGTCAGATAACAAAACCTATCATCGCACTGCCAACCAGCACCCTATTTTAGGTATTGAATATCAACCAAACGAGTCTTCGTTAACAGAGCAATACTTTAAAAAGATGGGCCTACAGGTGCGTTACTTTATGCCTGCAAATAGTGCCGCACCCTTTGCCTTGTTTTTCTTTGGTGACTTACTAAACGATTACACCAACCTTGAGCTAATAAGCACCATTAGCACAATGGAAACCTTTCAAAAAATTTATCGTCCAGAAATTTATAACGCCAATGCCAAAGCGGGTAACGCCTTTAAGCCTAATTTAAAAAATGCCGACCACTCGCTCACACAAATTATTTACGACAGAGATGAGCGCAGTAAATTAGCCGCCGAGCAAGGCAAGTTTGCTGAAGAGCATTTTATAAAACCGTATAAATCAGTGCTTGAGCAATTTACAACAGCAAACGTTTAACCTTATTTTAATAAAGGGTCACTCTTATTATGAAAACTTTATTACCTACATCTACAGCTGGCAGTTTACCAAAGCCCTTATGGCTTGCAGAGCCAGAAACCCTTTGGTCGCCGTGGAAGCTTCAAAACAACGAACTTATTGAAGGCAAAAAAGACGCCCTGCGCATTGCACTTCACTCACAACAACTCGCTGGTATTGGCATAGTGAGCGATGGCGAGCAAACACGCCAACATTTTGTAACTACATTTATAGAGCACCTAAACGGTGTTGATTTTGAAAAACGAAAAACCGTAAAAATACGCGACCGTTACGATGCAAGTGTTCCAAGCGTAGTGGGCTCTGTTAGCCGACAAAAACCTGTATTTGTAGAAGACGCTAAGTTTTTGCGCTCGCAAACAAAACAACCTATAAAGTGGGCACTACCCGGCCCAATGACCATGATAGATACACTTTATGACGACCACTACAAAAGCCGCGAAAAACTAGCCTGGGAATTTGCCAAAATACTCAACCAAGAGGCCAAAGAACTAGAAGCCGCAGGTGTTGATATTATCCAATTTGATGAGCCCGCGTTTAATGTTTTTTTTGATGAAGTAAACGATTGGGGCATTGCCTGTTTAGAGCGCGCAATTGAAGGGTTAAAATGCGAAACTGCTGTGCATATTTGTTATGGCTACGGCATTAAAGCCAACACCGATTGGAAAAAAACACTTGGCAATGAATGGCGTCAGTACGAAGAAGCTTTTCCTAAATTACAGCAATCAAATATTGATATTATCTCACTTGAGTGTCACAACTCACACGTACCTATGGACTTACTTGAACTGCTCAGAGGTAAAAAAGTAATGGTAGGCGCTATTGATGTTGCCACCAATGAAATAGAAACACCCGAAGAAGTAGCCGCTACTTTACGCAAAGCCCTACAGTTTGTAGATGCCGACAAACTCTACCCCTGCACAAACTGCGGCATGGCCCCGCTTTCGCGTGAAGTTGCAAACGGTAAGCTTAACGCATTGAGTAAAGGCGCGGAAATAGTAAGAAAAGAGCTATTAGAGAAGTAAAGGTTTATCTAAAAGTGACTATCATTAAATTGGCCCACTAGTATATTTTTACTAATGGGCCATTAAATATAAAAAGCACGAGGAAAAAATCGCTTAACCTATAAATATACAAATTAAGACAACACTTTCTTAACCTTTTTCTTAATCTTTTTTATAAGTTCAGGTTTTTGTTCAGGAATTAATTTACTTGATAAGTTAAACTCTGAGCAAAAACGTTCTTCCCATTCTTTGTTTAGCTTATTACTTTGTTTACTCGTAACTTGTTCAGTAGGTATATCTTCAACATTTACTGAAACACCCATAAATTTAGCTATATCAGAAATAGTCTTATCCAAATTATTTTTGACATTATCAAAATTCATTTCCATATAATTACAGTCACTCGCCGCGAGAGAATATCGCCAAGACGAGTTATTTTTAATAATACTTTTAAGACTTTTATCAATACTCGAGTAATCATATTCAGGGTTTTCGTTTACAGGCTCTTGCCCCGCAATCCATACCCCAGTTTGGCTTGCTATTGATAAAGACACAGCTTGATTAAGCACATTTTCTCTTGATAACAAAACATAATAAGCATCAGGAAAATAATTAACTAATTGTTCAAATCCACCAAATTCTTCAATGTGCTGATAATGTAACTTTATTCCAAATACCCCATTGGGTGATGTTCTGCGTTTTTGTATCTCATCTAAAACCTCATAAAAATCATCGGTTTTAAATTTTTCTTTCCATTTTTTTAAATTAGCAGGATTGGCATATTCTAGGGGAAAACCGAACGCATGCGTATTATGTAAAGCATGACCAAGCATATGACTACCACAACGTTCAGTTGATGCGATAATAAGCACTTTTGTAGGTTTAGAAACTCGTGGGTAATCATGCTCTTCTAAAAACTGTTCCTCATATAAGTGCATAAACAGATCCTTGTTGTTTAGTGAAAATAATAATAAATCATTAAAAATACTACACCTATAGAATAGGCTTGTAAATATTGTATATTTTCATTAAGCAACATATATAGTGCAATAGATTGATAATAAAGGGATTAAAAAGTTCAAATATTGTACACACGCATTATTCTTCAGAATAATCTACATTGTATAATTTTGTTAAAAAAACGATAAATCCTATCGTATTGAAAATATATTAGATCCGTATTTTAAATAAACAGAGAATTTTAAATAACAATCCAATTTTCTAAAAACCTCTAGAGCCTTATAAGTTAAGGGTACAAATAGCAAAATCGATAACTGTTTTGTACTGACTAAAAAAAGGCGAGCTAATAAACCATGAGTCACTTGTTTAGCATTCCCAAACCTGAATTACACGCATAAAAAAAACTGCAAGATTGCAGTTTTAACATTTACTGAATGGTTTTTAATTTATGCGAGTAGTTTTCGCAGTTGCTAATATTTGAAAGCCGTTTGCGCTTTAAATTTTCTCAGTCACTTATTTGTGAAGTGAGATTGCCTAATGCACCATGAAAGAATTAACCTGTGCAGTTATCTTCTTTACAAGCTCTGCGACCAATGTCTTCATTTTTGGTTTCGGATAATTCACGCATAAACCAGCGCACTTATTTTAAAAATAAGTGCGCTGGTTAAGTTAATTATTTTAGGATTTAAGTAACTCGCAAAAGTCATCCCACGGTAATGGCCGCGATAAATAGTAGCCTTGTGCCCAATCACAACCAAGTTCTTTGAGGTAAGTCATTTGTGCTTCGGTTTCAACACCTTCAGCAATCACTCTAAGATCGTAAAGCTTGGCCAAACTTTGGATGATCATCACCATTTTGTTACGTGCCTCGCGCTCTGAAAAAAGATCATTTACAAATGAGCGATCTATTTTTAAGCAATGAGCTGGGTAGTGTATTAATTGATTAAATGCCGTGTAACCTGTACCAAAATCATCTAATGCTAAGGATACGCCAAGTTCATTTAGCGCATTGAGCGTTTTAAGGCAGGTAACATCACCAGCAACAAATGCCGTCTCTGTAACTTCTAGCTCAACACAGTTAGGTTTAATTTGGTGATGTTCTAATAAATTTTTTACCTGTTCAGAAAATAGCTCGTTGTGTAGCTCAACACCCGAAATATTAATACAAATTTTGCCACTAAAACTGTGTTCTTTTTGTAAAACGCCTTGTGCTTCTAAAGCGTTGTCTATAACCCATAAATCAATATCTTTAATAAGGCCTGTTGCCTCAGCCACAGGGATGAATTGATCAGGCCCATAACCTTTCAATGCGGGGCTGTGACACCTAAGCAGCACTTCAACGGCTACAATAGAGCTATCTTTACAAGCAAAAATAGGCATATAAACTAAACTAAAATGCGCTTCATTTAAGGCAAGTCTAAGCCCTTTTTCAATGAGTTGGCGTTCACGAAGCTTGTCAGCAATGTCTTGGGTAAAAAATTTAAAGCAATTACGTCCATTATTTTTAGCGTCATACATTGCTGCATCAGCATGATGGAGTAAATTTTTGGAGTCAGCAGAATCATCGGGGTAAACAGCAATACCAATACTTGCGTATATCATGTGATCTACATCATCAACACTAAAACCCCCTTTAAAAATATTTAAAATTCTTGCGGCCACAGTACTTGCATCAAGGGGGTCTTTAATATTAGGTAACAGTACAACAAACTCATCGCCAGCAAGCCTTGCTAAACTTTCTGTTTGTGGCTTATATAGTTGATCATTTGGGCGTATAACATCTAAAAGCCGCTCACTAAATTTAAGTAAAACTCTGTCCCCAGCTTCATGGCCATGCTGATCATTAACCTGCTTAAAGTTATCCAAATCTATATAAAGCAAACCAATGCGCTGTTTATCTCGCTCAGCACGGTTTAGCATACGCTCAAGGTTAGTTTTAAAGCTCCATCGATTAGGTAACCCCGTAAGCTTATCGTAATAAGCCATTTGGCGAATATCATCTGCATGCAGTTGCATAATAGTTTCGTAGGCTTGCTCTTCTGAACGTAAAGCAGCTAAACAAATAGAATTTAAAGCCAGCATTGTAAGCATGAAGCGAACGGATTCGGTGAGTGAGTAACTAGTCATTAATAAAGCACTTAATGGCGTAAATAAAAGCAAAGCACTTGCAATACTAAAAATACTAAATACAAAAACAGCAGGCCAAAAGCGGTTTATAAAAAGATTTATAGCAACAATAGGATAAATCCACAGCATTCCGGTATTGTTCTCACCGCCAGTGATTAATAAGCTCATCGATAAAACAAACAAAATACCGCTAAGAATTTTTGCCGCTCGCTCAACATTACCACTTCGCTTTAAAAGATAAAGATTGATTAACCCCACAAGTGCATTAATTAATAATATGGTACCTAAAACATGCGAACCACTAACTAAGCTCAAACCTCCAAATGCAGTAAGAAAAAGCACACCTAAAAAGGTCAAAACATGGCAAAGTGTATAGCGCCTGCGTTGGCGCACCGCCAGCATTTCTTGCTGGCCAATTATATTTTCTGGTGTAGAAGACATGTGAATAAATTATTCCTTAAAGCACTTACTAAAATCACTTCACGACATCTGTAGCTGTGATAATAAAAAAACTTATTACTAAATGTTAAAAGAATAAACGAGATAGCTACTCTGTCAAATAAGTTATTGTTTTTTAACGTTGTTAATTATGGAATAATTTACATTAGTGACTTAATTTTGCTGATAATGATTATAAATAAAGCTCACTTTGGCTAAATAATAAAGACTCTGCCTTTCTCTCGAATTTATATTTCAAGTATATAACCTTTAAAGCTGACCAACTAAGTAATAACGCTTAATAGAAACCAAACTTGACACCCACTTTTATTTACAAATAAAATGTACCAACAAATTTACCAATCAGATTAAGAATTTATCTTTTATTTCTGGGTCACTTTTCATTTCATCTAATAAATAAGTCATTAGCATTCTTAGATCTAAATTTCATACATGAAAATAACGGCAGGATTGCAGTTTTAACTTTTACTTAGTGGTTTCTGATTTATGCGAGTAGCTTTTCGCAGTTGCTAATATTTGAACGCCGTTTGCGCTTCAAATTTTCACAGTAACGTGCTTGAGAAGCGGGTCTGCCTAATGCACCATGAAATACGCGTGTAAATTGGGTTGCAAGCTTGAACCAGTTTTCTGGTGATATATTAAGGCTTACTAGCAAAGGAAGGGTTATATTATCAATGTGCCCGCGTTTATCCTCTCGCATTATTAGCCCTGTTAGCTCAACGAGCTCTAGACTTGTTTTTTATACTAAATAAAAGCTACTATCTAATTGCGTGAAGTGCAAAATTTAATATGGGTGTCTCGTTAATAATTCCTAGGTGCGTGCATTTTTAAACCACAACCCTAGGTGGTTTACCATGAAAGTCCAAGTACAATTTTTTGAGATTATCTGGCACGAGAGGCCAGCCACGTTCAATACCTTCTTTCGTTCCTTTCCAGAATAAGTGCTCTGTATAATATACATCTATGTACTCGAATTCCGCCTTGGTTGCAGTATCTAGTTTCTCGCTCATGTACTGCAACTGTTCTAGTGCTTCTTCTAAATCGCCTTGGTTTAACAAAATAGTTGTCAAATTTGCGAACTCTTCCATTAGAAATGTGAGTGCCCAACTCTCATGTTTTTCCATAAGAGGACCAACATTAGGAAATTTAGTGCGGATCTCTTTTAAGAACTGTCTTATTTCTGATTTAGCCATTGATTTTCCAGAAGCACCTAACGCTTTGCTAAGCGGCAATAAAATAGCTGGCTAAAATTAGCGAGGAACGAGCAAAAGCCAGCTGTTTTTGTCCATTTAAGCAACTTTTTAGCAATTTTTACATCGTTCTCTGAAACTCTTTTGCATCCTCGCCAAAAGAGAGCATTTTCAATGCTACGGCTTCTTTATCTTTATATATTGCTTGCAACCGTGCTTCAGTAAACGCTTTAAAAATAATAGTTCCTTTATCAAGTAGCTCTATTTCAAAAGCTGGATCATCTAAATATTGATAAAAAAGTTTGCCATTTTCTTGAAAAACTTTGCGCTTACCATACTTACCTATAATTTGATTGAAATCACTCTGACTTGGCTGGTACTGGCTGGATTTTGCTTTAACCAATGGATAGACCCATTGATGCAAACTAAGGTTGCTACTATTACTTTTGATTAAGGAATTAAGCACCTCAGCATAAGCTACATTAAGTGCATTGTCGCTGTTCGTTTCTATATTTGGTTTTACACCTTTTCTTTCCCAATTATCTTTTGTTCGAGGGTCAACAGGTCGTGTAGATGGTAAAGTGAGAATATAATCGTTATTGACTATTTCTACACTTCTACCATGAGCGGCACCAGCAGTTACTTCTCCAACAATGGTTGCTCTAGTCAAACTTTGCATAGCATAGCTAAAGGCTTCTGCAGCGGATGCAGAATTTCTGCTGGTGAGAATATAAAGTGGTGTATCTTTAAACCTAGGACCCGGAACATATGGAGACGTCCAATCTTGCGTTTGAGTTAACACACCGTTTTCACGTTGTTCAAAGGTTGATAAGTGGACGGTATCTAAGTCAAAAAAGTAACTCGCTAAGGAAGTTACCATAAATGGGCTACCACCAAAATTGTTCCTTAAATCAATAATGATACCATCGGCATACTGTAAAAATTTCATCCCATTTTCAAGCGTCTCACCACCTAAATGACTGTCAGAGAACATTCTTATATCGAGGTAACCAATGTTTCCATCAAGCATTTCAACTTTTTTAAAACCATAGTTATCTGTCGGAGTCTCCATGGCTCGACTATCCGAAAACGCTTTAGTTTGTGCTGATGGACGGTATGTTTTCAGTTCATTTACCCATTGTGGGTCATAAACGACAGAGAGGTGTTTATCATTAGCAATTTTGTTTAATTCTAAAGTCATAAAATCAGCTATATCTTCAGCTGATTCTAGGCGACTGCAATCAGAGAGAAATAGCTTGGAGCGCATTAACTTAGATAGCTTTGTTGCCCGATTTTGAATTACGTAGTTATCTTCAAGCTGCTTAGCAATAATTTCTGACACATCACGACAATCTGCCGCAGCAACTGAATTACATAAAACTAATGAGCCAATGGCGAGGGATTTTAGTATTTTATTATTCATATTCTTCCTGAAATTTTATTATTATTTTTTAATAACGTCCGAACACACCAAAAGGGGTTAAAAAAATTTGCACATGCTAAATTAAATTGCTAACACTTTACATAAGCGGTTTTGGCCGCTCTTGCCAAAATCCGGTTTATGTAAAGTGTTAGTTGCGATATCAACTACATAGCTCATAAACTTCTCTTAATTTTGACCATCTTTCATCAGTTTCTACCTGCATTTCTATAGGAAGTTTCGCAAACTTGGACAAAGCCGAGTTAATTCTTTCACCTACTGAGCTGATATCATTAGTATAAAAATGCCACTCTCTAGTACCATTAAAAGTGTAAGTAAAAACAAATATGGCGAGTCTATCGTCATCAAGAACTGGTACTATTGCGTCTTCAAATTGCCGCATTTCTTCAATCTGAGCGTCGGATGGTAAACCACTCGAATTAGACTGTTCAAAATCCCAAAAAATTGTGAGCTTTTTAGGGTAATTAGTATGACCTAATAAAAAGTGAAGGTCAGGACGGTATCGAATTAACCCAACCGTTCCATTAACTTTTTTATCTGCAATATTCCAAGACGCAATGTCGGCAGATTCAATGTCCATATTCATTCCTTTTAGCAACTAGCTTTTAAATAAGGGGCGCAGACATGTGGGCTATAATGCGAAGCAGCCCACGTGTAGCGTCCCAGCAAACGAAGTGAGTGACTTAATTTTTTTGTTATGTGTAAACATTCAAAACAACCTTGCCATTACTAATACTGACATTACCAAAGCATGCCGAGATGAAAAAACCTGACTCTGTTTTAATGAAGCTATCTATGTAGCTATAGTCAATCGAACCGTCAATGTCGGTTGTCGGTTCGATTGCCGATTGCCCATTAACACAAGATATTGATGAAAAGTTAGAAAAGGTTAAAACGGCTTTCTTGTAACAAGTGTATTCATTTGGTTTGGGTTCAACATAATGAACTGATGAAGGCCAAATACTTGCTTCAAGTTGTATGGAAAACTGATTTTCTGAAACTTCCCATCCCAATACGAAAGAATCTTGAAGATCAATTCCATCCATAGAATCCAAAATTTTCTCCTTGCACATAACAATTTAATAGTGCGCTCATCGCGCATACTTATGCCAACGATACGCTCATGTATTTTATAAATCATTTTTACCAAATAACTTAACACATTGCTATATATAATTTTTTACTAGCACTCAAACTCTCAATAAAAGACAAAATGCGCTCGTCGCTCATTTTCTTGAATATTGGAGTAGCACAACTATACTGTATGTAAATACAGTGCTATTATTGGTGGTAATATGAAAACACGTTCTCCATTTTTAAATTATATAGCCGATTATATGCTGGTACGTCAGTATTCATTTCGCACCGTAGATACGTACCTAAGATGGATTGCATCTTATATCCATTTTCATAATAAACACCACCCCGCCTCAATGGGAGACAATGAAGTCGAGCGCTACTTAGAGCATTTAGTGTTAAAGCAAAACGTTGCACCACGTACGCAAGCCACTGACTCAATTCATTGTCATTTTTATACAAACATATAATAAATAAAGAACTTTCATTAAATTCAAACTTTGCCCGTAGTAAAAAACAAGCAAAGCTCCCTGTCGTGATAACCCCAGAGGAAGTTAAAATGTTGATGGCTGCGATTAAATAAGCGCTATTATTTAATCGCAGCCCTTATGTATGGAAGTGGTTTAAGAGTAATGGAAGCGGTGCAATTAAGGGTGAAAAATATTGATTTTGATTATAAATGTATTCAAGTATGGAATGGCAAAGGAAATAAACATCGTATTGTAACGCTCGCTACAGAGCTGTTCCCTATGCTGAAAACTCAAACTTTGAACGTTGATGACTACCTAAAGCTTGATTTAAATAACACTAAATATGCCGGCGCGTGGATGCCATATGCCTTAACAAAAAAATATCCTTCAGCCGCAAAAACACTAGCATGGCAGTATTTATTTCCTTCTCATATATTAAGTTCAGACTCTCAAAGTGGTGAAATAAGGCGACATCATTTTCATCACTCTTGTATTCGAAAAGTGGTTAAAAAAGCCGTCAAAAATCAGGGTTAACAAAATAATGACTCCTCATACATTGAGGCACTCTTTTGCTACTCATCTACTGCAAAATGGCGCCGATATACGCTCAGTACAAACACAACTAGGTCACAACGATGTGCGTACAACACAAATAATACCCGCTGTATTGAATTAGTGAGCAATTATAGCGGCAGATAAATAGCTCAGTAACAAGGCAAAAACTTAGTTATATAGTTTATCTACATGAGAAGTTTTTAACGCAGTTAATGAGTTATTTAGAGCGCTAAAATGATCAACGTTTTAATACAGCGGGTATCCTACTCATGTAGTACAACAAAGTGCCAACGGGGTTATGAGCCCTTTTTCAAGATTATCAATCTCCCCGATTTAAAACAAAAAAGCACAGCCCACAAGCGCCATGCTTTTTAAATTTAAGCGTAAAAAACTTACTTTACAAACGAATACCGCCGTCTATTTCAACCACGCGACCGGTGAAAAAGTCGTTTTCGATTATGTATTGTGCGGTATGGGCTATTTCGTCGCTTTCGCCTAAACGCCCTACGGGTGTTACTGCAAGCATACGCTGTTTGGCTTCGGGTTTCATGGCGTCGGTCATGGCGGTGCTTATTACACCTGGTGCAATAGCGCCTACGCGTATACCAAAGCGGCCAAGCTCTTTAGCCCACGTGGTGGTAAGTGCCACTACGCCTGCTTTTGATGCCGCGTAGTTTGTTTGGCCTATGTTACCTGCGCGCGCTACGCTCGACATATTAACTATTACGCCGCCTTTGCCTGATTCAATCATGTGGCTTGCAGCTTCACGCCCTGCTAAAAATACGCCAGTGAGATTTACATCAATCACTGATTGAAATTGCTCAAGGGACATTTTTTTAACCACTTTGCCGTCTTTAGCTTTTATAAACATGCCGTCGCGTAAAATACCGGCGTTGTTTATAAGCACACCAATGTGGCCAAAATCGCTATTAATGGTATTAAATACGTTTTCTACTTCGCTCTCAACAGTTACGTTTGCGGCGTAGCCTTTAATAGTGCCAGATACACCTTCAAGCTGTGTTAGTTTCTCGCACGCAGTGTTTAATAACTCTTGCGCCATATCTATAAGTGCGATGTTAGCGCCCATAAGGGCAAATTTTTGCGCCATTGCAAAGCCTAAACCTTGTGCGCCACCGGTTATTACTACCGTGTTATTTTTAATTTCCACGCCTTGCTCCTACTTAGAAAACAGTTTAAAAATGGCGCTAAAATCATCACTGCCAGCACCTTGGTGCTGTAGCATAGTGTATAAATTTTTAGCCATTGAACCCATTGGGGTTGAAGAATTACTTTGCTGCGCGGCTTCCATGGCAAGCCCTAAATCTTTAGCCATTAAATCGACCATAAAGCCCGGTTTGTAATCGTTACTTGCAGGGGCTGTATCCATTACGCCTGGGCATGGGTTGTAAAGTTCAAGGGTCCAGTTACGGCCAGAGCTTGCAGTCATAATGTCGCTGAGTACTTTTGCATCTAGCCCATTATTAATACCCATTTGCAGGGCTTCGCTCGTACCTGCCATTAAAATACTTAACAGCATGTTGTTACATATTTTTGCAACTTGTCCTGCGCCAATATCACCTGAATGAAATATGTTTTTACCCATATCATTAAGCACAGGTTGTGCGGTATTAAACGCGGCTTTACTACCACCAACAATAAACGTAAGCGTGCCTGCGGTTGCTCCAGCAACACCGCCCGATACCGGTGCATCTACAAAGCTAATACCCTGCTCGCCAAGTGCGCTGCCAACCACACGGGCCGACTCTGCATCTATTGTTGAGCAATCTATCACTAAGGTGTTTTTGCTAAGCACATTAATTAAGCCGCTATCATCGTTATTGCCTAAATAAAGTGATTTAACATGTTTGCCCGCAGGTAACATACTAATAAGTATATCGGCATTGGTAGCACATGCATTTGCATTATCAGCTGCGTGTGCGCCTTTACTTGTAAGTTCATTTAAGACCGACTGGTTTAAATCAAATGCTGTAACATTATGGCCGGCTTTAATTAAATTAGCCGCCATAGGGCCGCCCATATTACCTAAGCCGATAAAACCAATATTGAGTTTAGTCATCGTCTTTCCTTTATGTGTGTGATGGCGTGTGTAAGCCATTGAGTGGGTGGTTTTCGCCAAAACGATTAGCAAAAAAGCTCTCTATTACGGCTTGTGGTACATTACTCAGTGTTTTGTATTGCCAATTTGGCGCACCGTCTTTATCAATTAGTAGCGCTCTTACGCCTTCTTGAAATTCACCAACTTCGCCAGCGCGAACCGACATACCCAGCTCCATTTTAAAACACGCTAATAAGCTTTTGCCTTTACTGGCTTTTAATTGCTCACTAACCAGAGCACAACTTAATGGGCAGCCATGCTTAAGTGACTTTTGGGCGCGTTGCAGCCATTTATCGTCAGTAGCTAGGCCTAAAATATAATCAACTTGTTCTTGTAGCGTATTAAATTCAGCTAATTTTTGAATGGTTGCTAAGTTAGCTTTAATATTGCCTTTGGGCATACGCGCAGATTGGTTATCTAAATCGGTTAATAATTTAGTCAAACGCTCATGATTTAAACTTGCGGTTTTGCCCCACTTAGCCGCTAAAATTTGCGCTAGCATGGCATCATATTTAGTGCTGTCGATAAAGTGATCGGCAAGCGATACAAAGCGTGCATCTTCACAATTAATAGAGGCCGATGTTAGCCCTAAAAATAGCCCCACACCTTGTGGCATTTTATGTAAAAAGTAACTACCGCCTACATCTGGGTATAAGCCTATGGTTTGCTCTGGCATAGCAATGCGCGATGTTTCGGTTACTACGCGGTGGCTAGCACCGGCCATTAGGCCTAAACCACCGCCCATAACAATGCCATTACCCCATACTAAAAGTGGTTTTTCGTAGCAATGAATAAGGTAGTCAAGCTGGTACTCTAGGGTAAAAAAGTCTTCCACTAAGCTTGTTGGTTTACCTTGCGCCATTGCATGATGAAGACTCACTACATCGCCACCGGCGCAAAATGCTTTATCCCCTGCGCCTTTTAACAATACCATTGCAATTGCATCATCGCTTTGCCAAGCGCGCAGCTGCGGCTCGAGTAGTTTGATCATGTCAAAATTAAGAGCGTTTAATGCTTTAGGTACGTTGAGTGTAATAAGCCCAATTAAGCTGCCGTTTGCTGCACTTGCCGTTTTAAATAGCACGGGGTCGTCGGCATTATTTAATAACGTTAAATTACTCATTAGCCATTTACCCAATTTGCGCGGCGTTTTTCTAAAAAGGCATTAACGCCCTCTTGTTGATCTTGTGTATCAAACAGCCCAACAAACAATTCACGCTCAAGAGGCAATACGCTTGCCATAGGTTGATGGCGCCCTTTTTGTATAAGCGTTTTACATGCAGCTACCGAGCTTGGGCTTTGCTCGCTTACTTGATTGGCAAGTTTTAACGCCGCTGCAAAGCTTTCGCCTTGTGGGACTACTTCCTCTACTAAGCCAATTTGCAGGGCTTTATCGGCTTTTAAGCGCTCGCCACATAAAATCATGCGTTTTGCCCAGCCTTCACCTACAAGCCATGCTAAATTTTGCGTACCGCCCGCACACGGTAATAAACCCACTTTTGCCTCTGGCAGTGCCATTTGTGCTTGCTCTTCTGCTATACGAATATCACACGCAAGCGCTACTTCTAGCCCGCCGCCCATGGCATAACCGTTAATGGCCGCAACCGACACCCCTGTAAAATTAGTCAGTGCTTCAAAGGCTTCACCAAATACACGCGACATATCAGCGGCAACGCCTTTATCGCCACTAGCAAATACGTTTAAATCGGCCCCGGCGCTAAAAAACTTCTCGCCTTCGCCAGTAAGCACTAAGGCATAAATGTTTTTGTTGTTATTAAGCTCGTTAACTTTGTTTTTTAAATCAATTAAGGTGTCTTTTGTCCAGGTATTAGCTGGTGGGTTAGACATAGTTAAAATAGCAACATGGCCTTCGGTAGTCAGTTCAATACTCGGGTTAGATTGTGACATAACTTGCTCCTTATAAAACGTCGCTTGCAGACTCGGCTAAAATACGGCGCGCTATAATTACACGCATAATTTCGTTAGTGCCTTCTAAAATTTGATGAACGCGCACATCACGTACATGGCGCTCAAGCGGGTATTCTTTTATGTAACCGTAACCACCATGTACTTGCAGTGCCTCGTTACACACGTTAAAGCCAACATCGGTGGCAAAACGTTTAGCCATGGCGCAATAAGTAGTTTTTTCACTATCGCCGGTATCAAGTTTAAATGCCGCAAGCCTTACCATTTGGCGCGCAGCTACAAGCTCAGTGTTCATATCGGCAATTTTAAATTGCAAAGCCTGAAACGCAGCCAAGGGCTTACCAAATTGAGTGCGCTCTTTTAAGTACTCTTTTGCCGTGTTTAGCGCAGCTTGTGCAGTACCAATTGAGCATGTGGCAATATTAATACGCCCGCCATCTAAGCCTTGCATGGCAAATTTAAAGCCTTCGCCCTCTTTACCTAATAAGTTATGCGCCGGAATACGCACATCTTCAAAACTAATTAAGCGTGTTGGTTGTGCGTTCCAACCCATTTTTTCTTCTGCTTTACCGTACTCAACGCCTTGTGCGTCACCAGGAACTACAAATGCCGAAATACCCGCAGCGCCTTCGCCACCGGTACGTGCCATAACCACTAAAACTTCAGTTTCACCCGCACCCGATATAAACATTTTTGAGCCGTTAATAACGTACTCATCACCTTCAAGCACAGCTTTTGTTTTTAGTGATGCTGCATCTGAGCCTGAGCCAGGCTCAGTTAAACAATAAGAGGCAAGTAGCTCGCCCATTACTAGTTGTTCTACGTATTTGTCTTTAACTGCATCTGTACCAAAACTTGCTACCATCCACGTAGCCATATTATGAATAGTTAGCATGGCAGTTGTAGCTGTACAGCCCATCGCAAGCTGCTCAAATATGATGCTTGAATCTAAGCGTGATAAACCAAGGCCGCCGGCTTCCTCTGGCGTATATAAACCGCAAAAGCCAAGCTCGCCCGCCGCTTTAATCGTATCTTTAGGAAAAATATGCTCGCGATCCCACTTTGCTGCATGTGGAGCAAGTTCTGATTCTGCAAATTGGCGTGCAGTTTCTGCAAAGGCTTGTTGATCTTCTGATAAGTTAAAGTCCATGGTAGACCTCTTTAATTGTGTTGTTAGTGTGTCCCATTAGGGTAAATGAGTGAAGAGCGGCAAAGGCTGATGTGTGTGTTCTAGTTGCTTGTCAGCGGATTTAGCCTTTGCGCCCTTCTTTATTATTATTTTTGAGTGTGTTTATTTTAAATTAATGCTCATGTTTGGACCTGAAGCGATGTCGTCTTCAAACCAACGTGAGGTAATAGTTTTAGTTTCTGTGTAAAAACGTATACCTTGCTTACCATAGGTGTGTGTATCGCCGTAAAACGAGCCTTTCCAACCCGTAAACGAGAAAAACGGCAGCGGCACCGGAATAGGCACATTAATACCCACTTGGCCTACTTCAATTTCATGTTGAAATTTACGAGCCGCAGCACCACTTGAGGTAAATAACGAGGTACCGTTGCCGTACGGGCTTTCGTTAATAAGGGCAATTGCCTCATCAAGCGTATCTACAAACATACAGGCAAGCACAGGACCAAAAATTTCTTCTTTGTATAAATCCATGTCTTTTGTCACATCGGTAAATAGTGTTGGGCCAACCCAGTTACCTTGATCAAAGCCCTCTACTGTGTAGTTTGAACCATCAATTAAACAGGTGGCGCCTTGCTCCTTACCGCTTGCTATAAGCGATAAAATACGCTCTTTTGCGGCTTTTGATGTTTGCGGGCCGTAGGCTGCGTCTTTGTCATCCCACACGCCTGGGCGTACGTTTTCAAAACCTGCTTTTATTTCATCTACCCACTCACTTGCTTGGCCTACAAACACAGCCACCGAAATACCCATACAACGCTGGCCTGCTGCACCAACCGATGCGCCAACTAGGTTATTTACCACGTGTGATTTACTCGCATCTGGCATAATAACCATGTGATTTTTAGCACCCACACACGCTTGTACGCGCTTAAGGTTTTGTGTGCCTTTAGAATAAATGTATGCACCTACACCACACGAGCCCACAAACGAAATTGCACGTACGGCTTTATCTTCTAGTAGGCGGTCTACTTGCGGTTTTGTACCATGAACCACTTGTAATACGCCTTTTGGTGCGCCGGCTTCAATAAATAGCTCAGCTAAACGCATTGGTGTGAGTGGGTCTTGCTCAGAGGGTTTTAAAATAAAGGTGTTACCACATACAATAGCTAGCGGAAACATCCAAAGTGGGATCATCGCCGGAAAGTTAAACGGCGTAATGCCTGCACATACGCCAAGGGGCTGCATGTAAGAATAGGTATCGATTTTACGGGCAACATTTTCCATTGTTTCGCCCATCATTAGTGATGGTGCGTTAGCTGCTTGTTCTACTACTTCAATACCGCGCCATACATCGCCTTTTGCATCTTCAAACGTTTTACCTAGTTCGTGGCAAATAATGGTCGCAAGCTCATCGTGGTGCTCTTTTAACAGCGCCGCGTATTTCATCATAATGCGGGCACGCTCGGTAATGGGCACATCTTTCCATGTTTTAAATGTTTCTGAGGCCGAGGCAATCGCTGCATCCATTTCTGAGTCGGTAGTGCATGGAACTTGCGCAAGTACTTCTTGGTTTGCTGGGTTAATTACATCAATAAGCTCGTTTGAAGCCGACTGAACAAATTCGCCATTTATGAGTAGTGGAACTTGGTGCATGGGTAAATCCTGTTGTTAGTGTGTTCTTTTAAAAAATGGCACCGTTTTGTTATTAGTATGAGTACGGTGCATTTTAGTTGCTGTTAGTTAATTAACTTTTTTGTTAGTAAGCCTCTACAGCCATGGCTACAGCTTCGCCGCCGCCAATACATAAAGACGCAATTCCTTTTTTAAGGCCACGGTTTTTAAGTGCGTGAATAAGCGTGACTAAAATTCTCGCGCCGCTGGCACCAATTGGGTGGCCAAGTGCACACGCCCCACCGTTTACGTTTACTTTGCTCTCATCAAGTTTTAATTCGTTAATAGCAAGCATGGTCACCATGGCAAAGGCTTCGTTAATTTCCCACAGGTCAACATCAGCGGTTGTCCAGCCTGCTTTTTCAAGCACGCTGTTCATTGCGCCTACAGGTGCTACTGTAAATTCGCTTGGTTTTTGAGAGTGCGTGCTGTGCGCTACAATTTTACAAAGCGGTGTTAAGCCTTGCTCTTTAGCTTTTGATTCGCTCATTAATATAAGCGCTGCGCCACCATCAGAAATTGACGATGAATTAGCCGCAGTGATAGTGCCGTCTTTTTTAAAGGCAGCACGCAGGCTTGGTATTTTTTCTGGGCGGGCATTACCGGGTTGCTCATCAACCGATACGGTTACATCGCCTTTGCGAGTTTTTATGGTGTGCGGCGCAATTTCGTTTTCAAAGCTGCCGTTTTCAATTGCCGCATTAGCTTTACTTAAAGAGCTAAGTGCAAACTCATCCATTTGCGCACGGCCAATGCCGTACTCATCGGCAGTATCTTGTGCAAAACAGCCCATTGCTTTGTTATCGTAAGCATCTTCTAGGCCATCGCTCATCATATGATCTTTAATTTCGCCGTGGCCCATACGCATACCGCCACGTGCTTTAGGTATAAAATACGGTGCGTTACTCATGCTTTCCATGCCGCCAGCAATTGCACTGCTAATTGAGCCCGCTTTAATTAAATCGTTTGCGAGCATAGTGGCTTTTAAACCTGAGCCACATACTTTATTAATGGTGGTAGCACCCGTGCCCAGAGCAAGGCCTGCTTTTAACATTGCTTGGCGTGCTGGCGCTTGGCCAAGGCCCGCTGGCAATACACAGCCCATAATTACTTCATCTATTGCATCATTTGCTAAACCAGTTTGTGCAAGCGCACTTGCAATGGCAGTTGCGCCAAGCTCGGTAGATTGTGCATCGGTCAATGCGCCCATAAACCCACCCATTGGCGTACGCTTTGCTGCTACAATTACCACTGATTCTAAAGTCATAATTAACTCCGTTGTATTTATATGCAAATAGTTGTTAGAATATTTGCTCTATTAATTTAGTATTCATTTATTGTTTAACACCCTTACACAATACTAACGTTTACGCTAACGTCAACTAAAAAGCGTTTAATTTTTAGTTTTAAAAGTGTAAGCATTATTTTCCAGTAACGGCGAAGTGAACAATTAATAAAAATAAACTATTGAATATTAATAATATAATTTAACATTTCACATCAACACTCCTTTATAAATAGTTTCATACCACACCAAGCTTTACCTTTACGTAAACTTCACTTATATTGGAGTTATTCGAATGAGGTAAACACAACTATGAAACCAGATAACCAAACAAACTTTGCAAGTTCTGCAAAAGCGCCAAGCAGTAACGATCAAACCTTTAGTATTAGCGATTTAGCTAAAGAGTTTGATATTACCACCCGCTCTATTCGTTTTTACGAAGACCAAGGTTTAGTAAGCCCAGAGCGCAATGGCCAAACCCGTATTTATTCAAAACGCGACAAAGTTCGCTTAAAACTAATACTGCGTGGCAAACGCTTAGGCTTTACGTTGGCTGAAACAGGCCGTTTGTTTGAACTGTACGACGCTGATAAATCAAGCGCTAAACAGCTGGTGACTATGCTCGATTTAATTGCAGAGAAAAAAGCCGACCTTTCTCAGCAAATGGACGACATAAAAGTTGTGCTTATGGAACTAGTGACAGCGGAGCGCCGCTGCAGAGACACACTTAATAAAATAGACGAGTAGCCTATTTTAATAATAAAAACACACTGACAACACACACAGGAATGAATCATGAGCACTATTTCACTTTATAAAGAGATGAACTTTGGCCTTGGCGAAACCGCCGATATGATCCGCGACCACGTAAATAGCTTTGCAAGCCAAGAAATTGCGCCACTGGCTGAACAAACCGATATGGACAACGCGTTTCCTAATCAGCTTTGGCCGCAAATGGGCGAAATGGGTGTACTAGGCATGACCGTATCTGAAGATTTTGGCGGTGCAGGCTTAGGTTACTTAGAGCATGTAATAGCCATGGAAGAAATTAGCCGTGCGAGTGCATCAATTGGCTTAAGCTATGGTGCGCATTCAAACTTGTGTGTAAATCAAATTAACCGTAACGGTAACCAAGCACAAAAAGAAAAATACTTACCAAAGCTTATTAGCGGCGAACACATTGGTGCCCTTGCCATGAGCGAACCAAATGCAGGCTCTGACGTGGTATCAATGAAACTTAAAGCTGAAAAAAAAGGCGATAAATACATTTTAAATGGCAATAAAATGTGGATCACCAACGGCCCCGATGCACACACATTTGTTATTTATGCAAAAACAGATTTAGAAGCCGGCGCTAAAGGCATTACCGCATTTATTGTTGAAAAAGACTTCCCTGGTTTTTCTACCGCGCAAAAGCTAGACAAGCTTGGTATGCGTGGCTCAAACACGTGTGAACTGGTGTTTGAAAACTGCGAAGTACCCGAAGAGAACATTTTAGGTAACCTAAACGAAGGCGTTAAGGTACTAATGAGCGGCCTAGATTACGAACGTGTAGTACTTGCTGCAGGCCCCCTTGGCATAATGCAAGCCTGTATGGATATTGTTGTACCGTACATTCATGAACGTAAACAGTTCGACACCCCTATTGGCCAATTTCAGTTAATTCAAGGCAAAGTAGCCGACATGTATACGCAAATGAACGCAGCGCGCTCATACGTTTATACCGTTGCAAAAGCGTGTGACCGCGGCGAAACCACCCGTAAAGATGCCGCCGGCGCCATTTTATATGCTGCTGAGCTTGCCACTAAAATGGCGCTCGATGCTATTCAGATTTTAGGGGGGAACGGCTACATAAACGAATACGCCACAGGGCGCTTATTGCGTGATGCCAAACTATACGAAATTGGTGCTGGCACATCAGAAATACGCCGCATGCTTATTGGCCGCGAACTCTTTACCGAAAGCCGTTAAGGATTAAATTATGACGATATTAAAATCGAGCGTTAATCCTCACGATCCTACTTTTGTGCAAAATCACAAAAACATGGCAGCTTTGGTTGATGATTTACACAGTAAAGTAGCCACCATTAGCTTAGGTGGCGGCGCTGCGTTAAAAGAGCGTCACGAAGGCCGAGGTAAGTTATTTGTACGCGACCGTATTAGTACTTTATTAGATGAAGGCTCACCGTTTTTAGAAATTTCGCAATTTGCAGCCTTTGGTGTGTACGAGCAGGAAATTGCCTGTGCGGGTGTAGTTGCCGGTATTGGCCGTGTTAAAGGCATTGAATGCATGATCATTGCAAACGATGCCACGGTAAAAGGCGGTACGTACTTTCCGCTTACCGTTAAAAAGCATTTACGCGCACAAGATATAGCCGAGCGCTGCCACTTACCGTGTATTTATTTGGTTGATTCGGGCGGTGCTAACCTGCCTGAGCAAGACGATGTATTCCCTGATAAATTACATTTTGGCCGTATTTTTTATAACCAAGCCCGTATGTCGGGTAAAGGTATTCCTCAAATTGCTGTGGTAATGGGGTTATGTACTGCCGGTGGCGCATACGTACCCGCTATGGCCGATGAAAGCATAATAGTAAAAGAGCAAGGCACTATATTTTTAGCAGGCCCGCCGCTTGTAAAAGCAGCGACCGGTGAAGTAGTCAGCGCCGAAGAATTAGGCGGCGCCGATGTACATTGTAAAACATCGGGTGTGGCCGATCACTTTGCAGAAAATGACGAGCATGCGCTGTCTATTGCCCGCCAATGTATTGAGCGTATTAATTACACGCGCCCTACAGCCCCTCTTTTAGAGGATGTAAAACCGCCACGTTACGATATAAACGAGCTTTACGGCATTGTAGGCACTGACCTTAAAAAGCCGTTTGATGTGCGTGAAGTTATTGCCCGTACGGTGGATGATTCATCGTTTGATGAATTTAAACGCTACTTTGGTGAAACGCTGGTCACAGGTTTTGCCAGCATTTACGGTAACCCTGTAGGCATAGTGGCTAATAACGGCATTTTATTTAGTGAGTCGGCACAAAAAGGCGCGCACTTTATTCAGCTATGTGCACAGCGCAATATTCCTTTAGTATTTTTGCAAAATATTACCGGCTTTATGGTAGGTAAAAAATACGAAGCTGAAGGTATAGCAAAGCACGGCGCTAAAATGGTAATGGCGGTTTCGTGTGCCGATGTGCCAAAATTTACGGTACTAATTGGTGGCTCTTACGGCGCGGGTAACTACGGTATGTGTGGCCGCGCATTTGAACCCACCATGATGTGGATGTGGCCCAATGCCCGAATTTCAGTAATGGGCGGTGAACAAGCCGCAGGTGTAATGGCGCAAGTTAAACAAGATGGTTTAGCCCGTAAAGGCCATAGCATGAGCGAGCAAGAAGTTAGCGATTTTAAAAAGCCAATTATTGATCAGTACGAAGAGCAAGGCCATCCGTATTACGCAAGCGCACGCTTGTGGGACGACGGCATTATTGACCCTGCCGATACCCGTAACGTATTAGGCCTTGCCTTAAGTGCAGCTCAAAATGCACCACAGCAAGACTCTAAGTTTGGCGTATTTAGAATGTAACCGGAGCGCAAAAATGTCAGTAACACTACAAATAACAAAATCTAATGTGGCTGTACTTGTTTTAAGCCGAGTTGAAAAACGTAACGCATTTAATAGTGAAGTGATACATGAGCTAATTCAGTGCATAGAGCATGCAAATACGCTCGATATTCGCGCTTTGGTTTTAAAAACTGAAGGCAAGCACTTTTCTGCCGGTGCCGATTTAGCCTGGATGAAATCAATGGCTGATAACAACTACGCCGATAATCTGGCCGATTCTATGCAGCTCGCTAAATTAATGCAGGTACTAGCCGCCTCTCCTCACCCAACCATATGTGCTGTACAAGGCGCTGCGTTTGGCGGCGCTCTGGGCTTAATTGCATGTTGCGATATTGCCCTAAGTAAAGACGATGCGCAGTTTTGTTTAAGCGAAGTAAAGCTAGGGCTTATCCCTGCGGTAATCAGCCCGTATGTAATTAAAGCCATTGGTGAGCGCGCTGCGCGCCGCTACTTTTTAACTGCCGAGGTGTTTGATGCCCACACAGCAAAACAACTTGGTTTGGTTCATCAGGTGACCGGTAATTTAGACTGTGCCCTTGATAACATGCTGCAAACATTAATCGATAACGGCCCAGTCGCTGTAAAAGCCGCTAAATCATTAATTAACAATGTAGCAAATAAGCCTATTAATGATGATCTTATTGAACTCACGGCCGAACGTATTGCAAATATTCGGGTATCGGACGAAGGCCAAGAAGGACTAAGCGCCTTTTTTGATAAACGCCCTCCCGCTTGGCAACTGTAGGACTAATTATGAACACACACACATTAAAAAAGATACTCATTGCCAACCGTGGTGAAATTGCATGCCGTATAATGCGAAGTGCAAAGCAAATGGGCCTAACAACGGTCGCTGTTTACTCTGACGCCGACAAACACGCACAACATGTAAAAATGGCTGATGAGGCCTACCACATTGGCCCTGCACCAAGTAAAGACTCATACCTTGTAACAGATAAAATTTTACAGGTTGCAAAAACAAGCGGTGCCGATTGTATACACCCTGGGTACGGTTTTTTATCTGAAAACAGTGAGTTTGCTAAAGCCTGTGAAGCTAACAACATTGCGTTTATTGGCCCTCTTGCAAGCAGCATAGAAGCCATGGGCTCTAAAACCCGCGCCAAAGAAATTATGGCCGCGGCAAATGTACCATTAGTGCCAGGCTATTACGGTGAAAACCAAGATCTTGCTTTTTTACAATCTGAGGCTGAAAAAATTGGCTACCCCGTGCTCATTAAAGCGGCCTTTGGTGGTGGCGGTAAAGGCATGCGCGTTGTTGAGCAAGCCAAAGACTTTATAAGTGCGCTTGAAGGCGCACAGCGTGAAGCAATTGCGGGCTTTGGTAATGACTTAGTACTGCTTGAGCGCTATGTTAACCAGCCTCGCCATGTTGAAGTACAAGTTTTTGCCGATAACCACGGTAACTGTGTTTATTTAGGGGATCGTGATTGCTCATTACAGCGCCGTCATCAAAAAGTCATTGAAGAAGCCCCAGCGCCTGGTTTGTCTGATGAACTGCGTAAAGAAATGGGTGAAGCCGCAGTACGCTGTGCCCTTGCAATAAACTACAGAGGTGCAGGTACGGTTGAGTTTTTACTGTGTGGCGATGAGTTTTTCTTTATGGAAATGAACACGCGCCTACAAGTAGAGCACCCTGTAACCGAAATGGTAACCGGCGTAGATTTAGTTAATTGGCAAATTAATATTGCCGCTGGGCAAACACTGCCGTTAACGCAATCAGATATACAACTCCAAGGCCACAGCTTTGAAGCGCGTATTTACGCAGAAGATCCAAGTAACGACTTTATTCCCTGCTCGGGCACAATAGAAGCGTTAAGCACACCACTTAACAGTGAGTTTGTACGTATTGATACCGGTATTGCACAAGGCGATGAAATAAGCCCGTTTTACGACCCTATGATTGCAAAACTGATTGTGCATGATGATAACCGAGAGCAAGCATTATCGCGTTTACGCCAAGCACTTGAGCAATTTCACTTAGCGGGTTTTAGCACTAACATTGGCTTTTTACACAACTTAGCTAGCCACCCTACATTTGCTCAAGGTGCGCCAAGCACCCACTTTATTGCCGAGCAAGGCGATGCATTGGTAAGTGTTGATAGCGCCGCGCTTGAAAAAGCACAACTAATTGCAGCCTTTGCCTACCTTGAATCGTTTGGTGCTAAAAAGGCAACTCAGCAAAGCGCAAGCCCGTGGCAACAACTCAGTGGTTTTACGCTTAACGCACCCCAAAAAGTGGATGTACCATTTACAGACTTAGCTATAAGCGCCGTTAAAACTAAAACGGGTTATGTTGTAACGCATAATGATAAGTCGTTCGATATAGCAGGCTCTGTAAACCAAAACGTATGTAATGTGTTTATTAATGGGGAAAAATTTACCGCCCATGTTAGCCACTTTGATAACAGCATTAGCGTGATGTTTGCTGCGCTGCAAATTAAGCTTGCCTTAAACACTAAACATTACATTAGCAGCCATGAAAGTGACGCTCTGCCCCTTGCGGCGCCACTTAATGGCACTGTGGTTAAGCATTTAGTTGATGTAGGCAGCACCATTACCAAAGGCGATGCCGTAGTGATTATTGAAGCCATGAAAATGGAATACACGCTCAACGCACCGCACGATGGTATTTTACAAAGCTACTGCTTTGATGAAGGCGAATTAGTTTCGCACGGCGCTTTATTAGCAATTGTAGAAGACACCACGGCGCAGGAGGCATCGTGATGGCTGCTTTCCCAACTAAAGTTAAAATTGTTGAAGTAGGCGCGCGTGATGGCCTACAAAACGAAAAATCAGTCATTGCAGCTGATAAAATTTCATTAATAAATGCACTCAGTGACGCGGGCTTAAAAAATATTGAAGCCGGTGCTTTTGTATCGCCTAAATGGGTGCCACAAATGGCCGATTCAGCCGAGGTGATAACAGCGCTTAATTTACTCCATGTAAATTTAAGTGCGCTTACACCCAACTTAAAAGGCGCCCAAGCAGCCCATGCCGTTGACATAAAAGAATTTGCCATATTTACCGCGGCAAGCGAATCGTTCTGTCAAAAAAATATAAATTGCAGTATTGATGAGAGTATTGAGCGTTTTAGCGACGTTATGGCATTTGCAAAAGCCAATAACATACGTGTACGCGGTTATGTAAGTTGTGTACTCGGTTGCCCTTATGAGGGAGAAATAGACCCCCATAAAGTACTTAGCGTTTCGCAAAAGCTTTTAGATTTAGGCTGCTACGAAATAAGCCTTGGCGATACCATAGGTGTTGGCACTGCAAATAAAGTTACCCAGCTTTTAACACTTTTGCTTGAACATATTGATAAATCAAAACTGGCAGTGCATTTTCATGATACCTACGGGCAAGCGCTCACAAATATTTACGCAGCGTTAAGCTTAGGTATAGCAACGGTTGATGCCGCTGTTGCAGGCCTTGGCGGCTGCCCTTATGCCAAAGGCGCGTCAGGAAATGTTGCCACCGAAGATGTGGTTTACTTACTCAATGGGCTTGGCATAGAGCATGGAATTGATTTACAAAGGTTAAGTAGCGCTGGTTGGAAAATTACACAAGCACTTGGCAAAACGCCTGTAAGCAAAGTTTCAATTGCATTAGGCAACACACAAAAATAATAGCTTAACTTGCCAAATGGCAGTTAACACAATGAGGAGAGTCTCATGGCCGGTTTTGATAAAGTGGTTTCTAGTTACGAAGCTGCAATGGCAGGGTTGAAAGACGGCGATACCGTTATTGCTGGCGGCTTTGGCTTATGCGGTATTCCTGAGGGCTTAATTAAACAAATTAAGGCAATGAACACCAAAGAGCTAACCGTGGTTTCTAACAACTGTGGTGTAGATGACTTTGGATTAGGAATTTTACTTAAAGATAAACAAATCAAAAAAGTAATTGCCTCCTATGTGGGCGAAAACGCCTTATTTGAGCAGCAATTACTAAGCGGTGAAATAGATGTAGAGCTTACCCCGCAAGGGACCTTGGCTGAAAAAATGCGTGCTGGTGGCGCGGGTATTCCTGCATTTTATACCGCTACAGGTTACGGTACGCCCGTTGCAGAGGGTAAAGATGTAAAAGAGTTTGACGGTCGCCCTTATATTTTAGAAGAGTCGATCACCGGTGAGTTTGCCATTGTAAAAGCGTGGAAAGCCGACCGATACGGTAATTTAGTATTTAGGCACACTGCCATGAACTTTAACCCAATGGCCGCAACAGCAGGCAAAATTACCGTTGCCGAAGTAGAAGAAATAGTAGAGCCCGGTGAACTTGAGCCAAGCCAAATTCATACCCCAGGCATTTTTGTAAATCGCGTTATTAAAGGCGACTTTGAAAAACGCATTGAACGTGTAACAACACGAGATTAAGCAGGAGCATAGGTTATGGCATTATCACGTGAACAAGTTGCAATGCGCGTTGCACAAGAACTACAAGACGGCTTTTACGTTAATTTGGGCATAGGAATTCCGACACTCGTCGCAAACTATGTACCTGATGGTATTGAAGTTATGTTACAGTCAGAAAATGGGCTTTTAGGTATGGGTCCCTACCCTACAAAAGCCGAGCTAGACGCAGATATGATAAACGCGGGTAAAGAAACCGTGACAGCTGCCACAGGCGCAGCCATATTTAATAGTGCAGATAGTTTTGCCATGATACGGGGTGGTCATGTAGACTTAACCGTTCTGGGTGCATTTGAAGTAGACCAAAGCGGCAACATTGCCTCGTGGATGATCCCCAAAAAGCTGATAAAAGGCATGGGGGGCGCAATGGATTTAGTCGCTGGGGCAAAGAATATTATTGTTACTATGACCCATGCCAGTAAGCATGGTGATTCTAAATTATTAGAGTCGTGCACATTACCGCTAACGGGCGTTAATTGCGTTAAAAAAATAGTAACAGATTTGGCCGTACTTGAAGTTAAAGACGGCGCATTTCATTTACTCGAGCGCGCTCCGGGCGTATCGGTTGATGAAATCATTAGTAAAACAGCAGGTAAATTACTTGTTGACGGTGAAGTACCAGAAATGGTTTTTTAACGCTTTACCATGTACCGACCTCATTCCCAGTGCCAATGGCGCTGAGTTACCCAAAATCCCTCGAAAGAGGGATTTTTTTTGCCTGCCATAAACTTTTTTTCAGTTTTAATACAGTTGTAGTAAATATTATCTATAATACAAATAGCTTTTAATGTAAGCGCTTAGATTATTTGCACTAATTTGTGGATTGTCTGCACCTTTTTTGTGAACTAGTGCTATATTTAAAATTAAACTATTGATATTATTATATTAAATTATTGGTTCGATTATTGCCTATTAAAGGCGTCTTAAATTAATTAAACAATTCTGGAAAACATGCAAACTCCTATTCGAGGCCTCCGCTCTTTTTGCTTTGCAGCAAAAAGCTTAAGTTTTAAACATGCAGCTAAAGAGCTGTACTTAACGCCCTCTGCGGTAAGCCATCAGATAAAACAACTTGAAGAACAACTGGGCATTGAACTCTTTCAACGCCAAACCCGATCCATTAGTTTAACGGCTGCGGGTAAAAACTTTTTTGATGCCATTTCGCCTATTATCTATACGCTTGAAAACACCATCAATGAGTTCAGTCAATTGCAGCAAAATACTAATATAACTATTACGCTGCCTGAATTTTTTGCCAGTGAATTACTTATGCCTAAATTAAGTGAGTGGACATCTGAGCACCCTAATATAAATTTACAAATGGATACGCTCAAAACCCGTAAAGAGCTAACCCGCCACAGTGATTTATCGATTGTTTTATCCTCAAGTAAACCCACTGAGGGCCTTACTACAGAGCTATTTAATCTTGAATATATACCGGCGTGTAACGAAAAACTGTTAAAACAGTGGAAAGACGATCACTGCCAAGCATTAAACCAAGTACCATTAATCCTTCACAAAGCAAGGCCGTGGGCATGGCACCAATGGGCTGAAAAAGCGGGTATAGATGACTTTTCGCCTACGCAAATTATACAAATTGATAGTATGTTTGGGGTCGCTCGTGCAGCGCAACAGGGCATTGGCATTTCACTTATACCGCTGCCTATTAGCCAAAGCTGGTTTGATGAAAAATGGCTTTATAAATTATTTCAACAGCCCCTTACCACCAAAGATAAATACTATTTAGTACAGCATGAAGCTAATTCGCCAAATCCCGCGCTAGATTTATTTGCTAAATGGGTTGTATCTACATTTAGCAACATTCAAGGTTAGTGTTGCCTTAGTAAATGCAATTTACATTTTGGTTTAATAACGGCAATTTTAATGTGTGCAGCACGTAGCAAGTGCCAAAGCTGCACGCATTAAACTGTAAAGCTCCTTCTTTTTTACTTTCCTGAAGCTTAACAACACCGTTTAGTGATTTATTATTAATTAAATATTTTTATTTAATCATTCGTTTTTGCCCTACAAGCTAACCTATAAAAATTTATCATTTAAAATCAATGAAATAACACAACACGTTAGACTAAAGTCTATAGCTTAATTTTTTTCACTTATTGGTTTTATTTTTATCGTTTGTCTGACTTTTACGATTATTTTAAAGTTAATCCATCGCAAGCAAACAGCTAAACGTTTTTACTAATTAGACATTATTTACTGTTTTGCACCAAATAAATGCAACCTTTTTAGATGTGATAGCTCTAACAAGGTAAGAAAAGAATCTTATATTGTGTGTGTAAGATGTTGTCAGTGTGAAAAGGCAGTTCAAGTCAGGTGGTGACTTGGTTTGGACTGTTTTTTATTCCACCAACAGTACGCAGCAATAACTAAATTAGCTACTTTGTAGCAAACCAAATCTTATATTGTGTGTGTAAGATGTTGTCAGTGTGAAAAAGCAGTTCAAGTTAGGTGGTGACTTGGTTTGAACTGTTTTTTATTCCACCAGCAACACGCAGCAATAACGTAATTAGCTACTATGTAGCAAACCAAATCTTATATTGTGTGTGTAAGATGTTGTCAGTGTGAAAAAGCAGTTCAAGTTAGGTGGTGACTTGGTTTGAACTGTTTTTTATTCCACCAGCAACACGCAGCAATAACGTAATTAGCTACTATGTAGCAAACCAAATCTTATATTGTGTGTGTAAGATGTTGTCAGTGTGAAAAGCGGTTCATGTGAGGTGGTGACCTTATATGGGCCGTTTTTGTTTTATAAACACAATTACCTGCCCCACCGTTTTATACCAACTCGCTTAAATTAAGTATTATTCAACTATAAAGTTATGCTTTTGTTTAAGCTCTTCAATGGCATTTTCATTGTCTTTTAAAAATACATTAAACTTTTTAACGAGCTGTGGGTGTTTAATGCTCGATAACATAAACGCTTGGTGATCAACAGGCAACTGATGCTGAAAAAACACAGGGACGGGGGTATCAAAAAACTCTTCTATATTGTATTTAAGTACATCGTGTGAAATATATATACAATCAACTCGCTCTTTATGCAGCAAATAAATCATCTCTATAACGTTATCATTTTCGAGTACTTGCAAGCCTGGCATTGAGGTTAACTTTTCAAGCCCTTGCAATGTAAAGCCACGCACTTTTGCAAGTGATTTACAATCTTCAAGTTTAATTTTGTCCTTTAAGCTCGCTATACCTGTATGTGTAACTAATGAAGGCGCAGAATAATTAATATTTTGTTGATGCTGATTTTTATAACTTACTTGCCAATTAGGGTTGTCGGGGTATTTAAAGTCAACATGGTGATGCTCTATAAATTCTTTATAAAGGCGCGGAATAGGCAAAGTGTAAAATTCAAATTTAATATTTTGTTGTTTTGCAAATAGCTCCAGTAACTCTTTACTAAAACCAAAATAATCACGCTTATTAGTGCCACTACCGTCGTAATAAGGCAGGTATTCTATATTCTCTACCCCTATTACATATTTTTCGGTTGGCTGTGCTAATACAGGGCTTATAGTTATAAGCCCTGATACAAGTGCTAACGTGTTAATCAATTTGATAGTAAAATGCCGTTTATATCGTTTGGATTATTAATTTATATATCATAATCACAGTTAATTAAAGTTTAGATTTATTAAATATAAAAGAGCGAATTAATCGCTCTTATAAATTAGCTTTTGTCACGAGGTATAAACTCTAACACAGTAGCATTAATACAGTATCTATCTGTGCCTCTTGGTCCCTCACCTTTAAATAAATGCCCTAAATGTATACCGGTGCTTTTTGATTTGAGCTCTATTCGAGTCATCCCCCAGCTGGTATCTTTATGCTTAGTAACACTATTTTTAACCGGATGTTTAAACGACAGCCACCCCGTGCCCGAATTAAATCTATCGCGGGTATCAAATAATGGCTCACCACTTAATTTATCAACAAATACGCCATCGGGAGTGTTTTTAAATTCTTTATACTCTTTACAGTAAGGTCTGTCGGTGCGCTCATTAAATGCGACTTCGTAGGCATCACTATCGCCTAGCTTAAAGGCGCCAAGCGCTTTGTAAAATTCAGCGGGGCTTGCATAGCCTTGACGCGCGTACACCTCTTTTCCATTTTCTAAAAACAAAATGGTGGGGGTTGCCCAAGTTGCCGATTTTATAGTTAGGCCATTAAGCTCATCAGCATGGCGAAATGTCAGTGGGATTGAACCTTTGTAATTGTTAGCGACTGTTTTTTTAAATTTTTCACAGTAAGGGCAGTATTCGCGCGAATCAAGTACCACAATCTGCTTGCCCGTGAGTAAAACACTATTGTCTACATCTGCTTTTTTAGTTTTATTAAATACCACACCCGTGGCGTGATCTGGGCAATAGCCATTTGGGTTCTTTTGTAAATAATTTTGATGATACTCCTCAGCAGATACAAACCCCTCAAGCGGTTTTATTACTGTTTTAATTGCCCCATAACCGGCTGCACTTAATAACGGCTGATACTCGGCTTTAACTTGCTCTGCAAGCTGCGCTTGCTCTTTAGTGGTAGTAAGAATAATTGATCGATACTGCGTGCCAATATCATTACCTTGGCGATTCGATTGTGTAGGATCATGGCTTTCAAAGTAATTTTGTAATAGCGCTTTAGAAGAAATAATATTGCTGTTGTACATCACTTGCACTACTTCTGCGTAGTTGTTTTCGTCAAACCGGCGAGATTGGTCGGTGATATTTTTATAGGTTGCTTTAAAGCCGTACCCGTCTGCATACCCCGACTCTGCATCAATAACCCCTTCTAGTGCTTCGTAGCGCTTTTCGGCTCCCCAAAAACAGCCAGAACCTAACACAATGGTTTTTATATGCATTGTGGCCTCTACGTTACTGTGCTCTATTTTTTCGGTTGATAAAGCAAAGCAGCCAGCGCTAAATGTAATAGCGGCGCCTAATAAATAAACTGAGCGAGAATATGTCATAAATACCTCTTAATACCTACGTGTTTTAATTAAGACCCAACATCCCTTGTTTTAATTTCAGTAAATAAATACGTGCTAAATTTGAATACAGTTTGAGTCTGCATTTCTTTTTCGTTTATTTTTCTTATGGCTAGGTACTGAATAAATTGACAAAACTATGTTAGCTTTGCTGCACGTTGTATAAAAAGATTAAATTATGACTGCATTTTTACAGGTATTTACTTTAACAAATAACAGTTTGCTATTAGATGCCACACAGCATAAACAAAACAATGTGTTAGACACTCAAAAAAAAATTTGGGCACTCACTAAGCAGCTAAAGCAAAGTAACGAATTTATTGATTTAGTCCCAGGCATGAACTCTTTAACGCTTTATTTAAAATCGGCAAGTAATTTAGAAAAATGGCAAAACGCCTTGCCTGATTTATGGGACAAAGTACAAGCAACAACATTTAAAGGCACTCACCATAAAATACACACTACTTATGAAGGAGAAGATTTAGATTTTGTTGCCAAACAAACTAATTTAACACCCCAGCAAATTATTCAAATACATAGCCAAGCCACTTACCACGTTTTATTTTTAGGATTTCAGCCCGGGTTTGCCTACCTGCATGGATTAGATTCACGCTTGCATATCCCACGCAGAGACACGCCGCGTACTAAAGTACCTAAAGGTGCCATTGCTTTAGGCGCAGAGCAAACTGCCATTTACCCCGCAGAAACACCTGGCGGTTGGCATATCATTGGCCACACAAACACGCCCCTTTTTGATAGCACACACTCAGATCCTTGCTTATTTAAACCCGGCGACACGCTATCGTTCGTTTCAATAAACACAATGCAAGGAGCATAAAGTGATAAAAGTTCTTAAACCCGGCGTACAACTTACAATTCAAGATGGCGGGCGCTGCGGTTATCGTCATTTAGGTGTAAGCAAAGCGGGTTGTTTAGACCCTTACGCACAAATAATTGCCAATAAATTAGTGGGTAACAAAGATAATGAAGCTGTGCTTGAAGTTACGTTAGGCCTGTGCGAGTTACAGTTTGAAACCGATACTGTTATTGCCCTACAAGGTGCTGATTTAAACGCTGCGCTTGATGAAACGCCATTGTATCCTGGCTGGAGTTACCAAGTAAGAGCCAAACAAACTTTAAGCTTTGATACTGGCCGCGCTGGTTTGCGTGCCTATGTAGCCGTACAAGGTGGTATTGATGTTAAAGATATCATGGGCTCAAAATCCACCGATTTAAACGCGCTCTTTGGTGGTTTAGCAGGTAAAGCACTTAGCGAGGGCGATATTATTCCTATTAAAACATCGCCCGTGCCAATAACGCGTTTTATACAGCGCGGCGCTATTACTCCGCCTAAACTAAAGGTGATTAGGGTACATGCAAGCCCACATGCGCAACTATTAGGTGATTCGCTACTTAAACAGTTTTTTTCAACGGCGTTTAAAGTAAGCCATAACAGCAACAGAATGGGCCTTAGGCTAACAAACGAAAGCCCCCTAACTCATAGTCACTCACTTGCCTCTCTTGGTACAAGCCCGGGCTCTATCCAATTACCGCCCAGTGGTGAGCCTATCGTATTACTTAACGACGCACAAACAACCGGTGGCTACCCATTACTTGGCACGGTAATAGAGGCTGATTTACATCAATTTGCGCAATTTAGACCCGGTGACTCAATTGAATTTAAGCAAGTAACCCATGAGCAAGCTAGCTTAGCAAAACAAAAGCTTAAAGGTCACTTACATCAGCTCAGTTTGGCGCTTAAATACAGTTAACTTTAATGTGAGAAATAAAGCTATTACAAGGAGCTAATAAAAGTACAAGCGGCGCTCTACTTAACTTGCAATAAGTAAGTGTAGATTGGTTAATTAAGCGCATAAAATAAAAACACGCTAACGCAAAAAATTATAATAAGGCAATTTAAGCTCTGCTTTAATTTTCGCACACACTTGGTGCATTTGTGCAGTGTGCTTTTTTGCAAACACTGCACTAAATGCCTTATTAACGCCACTTTACACACCAAAGGGGTTGTAAATATAGCCACGCTTGTGCGTGGCGCACCAATTTGGTGCGCGCACTTTTCAGTTGGTGCATAAATTATTCTTAATTAATTGTAAAAGCAGTGTGACTTGAGTAATTATTTCTGATAAAACAAGGTTTCGCAGCACAGCAAAGTTGCCCTGCTGCACACATAATAGGAATGAGGAGTTACTATGTGTTCAATTTTCGGTGTATTAGATATTAAATCTAACGCCACTCAGTTGCGTACCCAAGCAATTGAAATGTCAAAACTACTAAGGCACCGTGGCCCAGATTGGTCTGGTGTGTATTCATCTGAAAAAGCGATTTTAGTGCATGAACGCTTAGCCATTGTTGGTGTATCAAGCGGCGCACAACCATTATATAACCCTGAAAAAACAAATATTTTAGCGGTTAACGGCGAAATTTATAACCACAAAGAGCTGGCAGCAGAGCTAGAGGTAGATTTTGAATTTCAGACTCAATCAGACTGTGAAGTTATATTAGCGTTATACAAACAAAAAGGGCCTGAGTTTTTAGATGACTTAAATGGTATTTTTGCATTTTGTTTATACGATGAAGAAAACGATGCGTACTTAATTGGCCGCGATCACATTGGTATTATTCCGCTTTATACTGGCCACGATGAGCATGGTAATTTTTATGTTGCCTCAGAGCTTAAAGCGCTTTCACCAATTTGTAAGCACATTGAAGAGTTTCCACCTGGGCACTACCTATACAGCAAAAATGGTGAACTAACGCCTTATTACAAGCGCGATTGGGAAACCTTTGATGCAGTTAAAGATAACAGCGCGCAAGCGCAAGACGTAAAAGAAGCGCTAGAAAGCGCTGTAAAACGCCAGCTAATGTGTGATGTACCGTATGGCGTATTGCTATCGGGCGGTTTAGACTCGTCGGTTATTTCGGCTATTACGCAACGTTTTGCCGCTAAACGTATTGAAGATAACGATGAAAGTGACGCATGGTGGCCTAAGCTACATTCTTTTTCTGTTGGGCTTGAGGGTTCACCTGATTTAGCCGCTGCGCAAAAAGTAGCGGATATGATTGGCACAGTACATCACCCTATTCACTTTACCATTCAAGAAGGTATTGATGCGCTTCGTGAGGTTATTTACCACATTGAGACGTACGATGTAACCACCATCCGTGCTTCAACGCCAATGTATTTAATGGCGCGCCAAATTAAAGCTATGGGTATTAAAATGGTATTATCAGGCGAAGGCGCTGATGAACTATTTGGTGGCTATTTATACTTCCATAAAGCGCCAAACGCACAAGAGTTTCATGAAGAGCTAAACCGTAAAGTGTCAAAGCTGCATATGTTTGACTGTTTACGTGCCAATAAGTCAATGGCTGCATGGGGCGTAGAAGCGCGCGTACCGTTTCTTGATAAAGAGTTTGTTGATGTGGCTATGCGTATCAACCCTGAAGCAAAAATGTGTAAAGATGACAAAATTGAAAAGCACATTTTACGCGAAGGCTTCGATGGCTACCTGCCTGAAGAAGTACTGTGGCGTCAAAAAGAGCAATTCTCAGACGGTGTTGGCTACAGCTGGATAGACACGTTAAAAGAGTTTGTAAACGAGCAAGTAAGCGACCAAGAGCTTGCTAACGCTAAGTTTAAGTACCCTATTAACACGCCTGATTCTAAAGAAGCGTATTACTATCGCTCTATTTTTGAATCACACTTCCCAGGTGATGCATCCGCTAAATGTGTACCACATGGTAAGTCGGTTGCGTGTTCAACCCCTGAAGCACTTGCATGGGATGCATCATTTCAAAATAATGCTGATCCTTCAGGCCGTGCTGCTGGCGTTCACAACGACGCGTATGCAAGCAAAGGCTAAACGCACCCTTTTATCGCAACGTAGGCTACAACAGCCTAGGTTGCGATATATAAAGCACCTTTATTCAGTTCCTGTATTTTCTAGTTCACAACATAACTTAGCCGGTTCAAGTGCGTTAATTGTTATTTATACGCAAGGGTTAAGTACGCGTGTAATGCAAAAAATTGCATCAAATTCGCAGCACCCTGCTAGCGTTTTTTTAAATGAAAATGAAATTTCTCACCGTGTATGTAACATTCGCTGGTTTAACCAAACATCAGAAATTAAGCGCTGCGGCCATGGCACCCTTGCTGCTGCAAAATGTTTATTAGCACACTTTGGTTTTTGCCCTTCACACTTTATTTCAAACGATAAAGAACGGTTTAAAATCAAGCTAGCTACAGGCCGGGTACAGCTTCAACTAGCGGCTATTAATTTAAAAAAGAGTGATGAGGTTAACAGCCTTAGTGATGTGTTTTCGCACTCTATAAAAGCAACTTACTCAACAGCTTATAAAAATGGCTATACCGTTGTACTGTTTAAAAACATAGCTGATTTGAAGCATTTAGAGGTTAATTTTACACATTTAGTAAATGTGCATAACAATGCGGTAATTGCATTGCAAATACATAGTATTAATAAAAACAGCGCAAGTGCGTATTTTAGGTATTTTGCGCCGCAATTTGGGGTAAATGAAGATACTGCTACAGGCTCTGCCGTGTCGGTTATTGCGCCACTTATTTTTAGACTATATGGTTTAAATAAAGTAACCCTTTTGCAGCAATCACCAAAAGGGGCGCTGCTAAACTATACGTTTAGCAGCAATCAGGTAGTTGTAAGTTAAGCTATTACATTGGCCTTAGTAGGCAAAGTGCAAAGTAGCTTTTCTCGTCTTGCCATGTTTGTTCAAGCGATAAATTAGCTTGAGCAGCAAGATTTTTAAACGACTCAAGCGTATATTTGTGCGAGTTTTCAGTGTGAATGCTCTCTCCCGCTACAAAGTCTATTTGCTTATCGTTAATGACCACGCTTTGATCACACTTGCTCACTAAATGCATTTCAATGCGGCTGTGCACTTCGTTAAATCGCGATTCGTGTTTAAAATTATCTAAAATAAACGTGCTATTTAATTCGTTATTTATACGCTGGAGCAAGTTTTTATTAAAGGCGGCGGTAATGCCGGCTTTGTCATCGTAAGCATCAAGTAACACTTGTCGCTCTTTTACTAAATCAATACCTATTAATACATAGCCATCAACACCGCATAAACGGTGAAAATTATTCATTATTTCAATGGCTTTTACTGGCGCAAAGTTACCCAGTGTAGAGCCTGGAAAATAAACTAAATTTGTTTGGCTGTCTAAGGCGGTGTCTTTTGTTAACTGCTTAACCATTTGGCTATGGGTAAAATCACCTAGCAATGGTGTAATGGCCAGCTCCGGAAATAACGGTGATAAATGCGCTAACGAGTAATTAAGCATCTCTGATGATATTTCAAAAGGAACAAAGGTTTTTACATTGCTCATATGGGCAAGTAAATACGCGACCTTTTTACCCGAGCCACAGCCAGGCTCAATAATTGATAGGTTCTCGGGCAGTCTATTAGCGATTGCTTTTGAGTAATCTTCTAATATGGCAAGTTCAGTGCGGGTAACATAGTACTCTTGCAATGAGGTTATTTGCTCGAATAAAGCCGCCCCTTTATCATCGTAAAAATACTTACACGGCAGCGACTTTTGCTGTTGAGCAAGTCCATGTAATACATCATTTAAAAAGTTTAGATCGGTGATTGATTGCTGATTAATTGCTGTTACTTGGCTCATAGTATGTCCTTTGCTAGTCTAATGCCGCTGCACATCCACGCTTGGTGCGGATAAAAAAAGTTACGGTAGGTCTGTCTTAAATGATCTTTTGGGGTAAACACGCATCCGCCACGCAAAACCATTTGGTTATTCATAAATTTACCATTGTATTCCCCTGCGGCTCCGCAAAAAGGTTTAAAGCCTGGGTAAGGTAAATAGGCGCTATTAGTCCACTGCCAGCATGTATCGCTTAACTGCGAGATAACATCTGGGTTTTTACATACACTTGGCGTAAGCAAATCATTTTGCTGTTGCTTAAGTGCTTGCTGCTGCGCTACATACTCCCATTCAAACTCAGTAGGTAGGCGCGCATTCACAAAGTTAGCATAGGCTGCCGCTTCAAAATAACTTACATGGCTCACTGGCGCATCTAAACTTAAAGGCTGCAGTCCGTAGAGAGTAAATTCAAACCACTGCCCGTCAATATACTGCCAGTATAAAGGGTGACTAAGTTGCTCGGTGTTTATATTAGCCCAGCCATCACTTAACCAAAATGAAGGGTTTTTATACCCGCCCGCCTCTATAAATTGTAAGTACTCTCTATTAGTCACTAATCGATTAGCAAAACTAAACGCATGGATAAGGGCTTGATGTTTAGGTTGTTCGTTATCGTACGAAAAGCCGTTTTTATCATCAGCCCCTATATTGGTTATGCTTTGGCTAAATTCGGTATATTTTAAAGTGCCTAACGAATCACTCACCTTTATTAAGTCATTTGGAGTTTTGCTGTAGGCAGGAAAGCTTGGATTAACCGAAAAATTATATTTAATATCCATTAGCATGAGCTCTTGATGTTGCTGCTCATGATTCAGCCCAAGTTCTATAATATTGCACAGCGTTTGGTTAGTGCCTAATTGAAGCAGCTCGTTTAGCGCATTATCAACATAGGCTCTGTAGCGCAACACCACCTCTAAACTTGGCCGAGATAAACATCCTCTATTAGCGCGCTTAAACTGCTCACCTATGCCATTATAGTAGGAGTTAAAAAGCACTTTAAATTGTTCATCAAAGAGCGTGTAGTTAGGCAGATACTTAGCAAGTAAAAATGTTTCAAAAAACCACGTGGTGTGAGCTAAGTGCCATTTCATTGGGCTTGCATCATCCATTGCTTGTAGTTGGCAATCTTCTGCGCTGAGGTTTTTTATAAGTGTGAGACTATGTTGGCGAATTGACTGAAATTGAGCGTGTATTTTTTCAGTACTGTGCGCTTCATTCGTTTTCGTGTTTAGCATATTAAAGTTAGTCCTTTTCACTCTTTGCGATTAAATAAAGCCTACCCCAGATTTTACCTTTATGCATGTTACATAATGATTAAATCGAACCCTCTACCCATTTAAAACGTAGACTAATGTATTAACGACTTAACGAGTTTGGTGGCGCTGCTTTAATTTTAGTTTAATAACAAACTAATTTTTAACACTCACTGAATTAACAATAGCTTATCTTTTTAGTGATAAATAGCTTTTAGCGCTAAGGAATCAGGCATATATAACCAAATAGTTTTACATTTACGATTTAACTCATACACTATTAAGGGTATGATCAGCGATTAATTTAGTTAGTCCTCAAATAAGTTTTATTGTAAATAATGCAACTTACTTTGTGGCTAATTAACTTAGTGTTATGCCGGAACTCTCTGGCTTGTTAGGACAACATAAGAGGTATTCATGAGCGAAAATCATGACAAGTATAGTATTGATAATACGGACTACACCATAGGTCAAGATAACGTGCAAAAATGGGGATTTGATATACATAATCCTGTTTTTGGTATTAGTGCCGGTTTGATTGTCATCTTTTTAGTCGCCATTCTCGTTTCGGATGCGCAAACAGCCAAAGCAACGCTTGATGGTATTAAGCTCGATATAATAAATAACTTTGATGCGTTTTTTATGTGGGCAGCAAACTTCTTTGTTATATTTTGTTTGGCATTAATTGTATCGCCATATGGTAATATTCGTTTAGGCGGAGAAGGAGCTAAACCAACGCACTCGCGTATGTCATGGCTTGCCATGTTATTTGCCGCAGGTATGGGTATTGGGTTAATGTTTTGGGGTGTTGCAGAGCCTGTAGCTTACTTTACTGGCTGGTACGAAACCCCACTTAATGTAACCGCAAATACGCCAGAGGCTGCAAAAGTAGCAATGGGTGCAACCATGTTTCACTGGGGGCTTCACCCGTGGGCTATTTATGCCGTTGTAGCGCTCTCACTTGCGTTTTTTACTTATAATAAAGGTCTTCCTTTATCAATTCGTTCAATTTTTTATCCACTATTAGGCGACAGAGCTTGGGGCTGGCCTGGTCATATTATTGATATTCTTGCCGTGCTTGCCACTTTGTTTGGCCTTGCAACCTCATTAGGTTTAGGCGCACAGCAGGCTTCTGCAGGTATTAATCATGTATTTGGAACTGATGGCGGCGTAGGCGCACAATTATTGGTTATTATTGGCGTTACCTTACTAGCTATTATCTCAGTAGTACGCGGCATTGATGGCGGCGTAAAGGTCCTTAGTAATATAAACATGCTCATTGCATTTGCCCTACTCCTGTTTGTTGGTTTAGTTGGCTTTGCTGTGGCAATCGGTAACGTACCAAATACGGTTATGGGTTATGTTGAAAATATTATTCCACTGAGCAACCCACATGGCCGAGAAGACGAAACATGGATGCACGGTTGGACTGTATTTTACTGGGCATGGTGGATTTCGTGGTCACCGTTTGTAGGTATGTTTATTGCGCGTGTTTCTCGTGGTCGTACAATTAGAGAGTTTTTAATCGCTGTATTATTAATTCCTACTGCGGTTACTATTTTATGGATGTCTATTTACGGCGGCATTGCAATAGACCAAGTTGTTCAAGGTATAGGTAGCTTAGGCGTAAACGGTTTAACCGATGTACCTATGGCGATGTTCCAAATGCTAGACGAACTGCCTATGTCGAGCGTGCTTTCGTTCCTAGCTGTGGTTTTAGTATTAGTGTTTTTCATTACCTCTTCTGACTCGGGTTCATTAGTTATCGACTCAATTACAGCAGGCGGTAAAGTGGATGCACCAGTACCACAACGCATCTTTTGGGCTACGGTTGAGGGCTCTATTGCTGCTGCTTTATTATGGATTGGCGGTACAGAGGCGATTCAAGCATTACAAGCGGGTGCTGTTTCAACAGGTCTTCCGTTTACTTTAGTGTTACTACTAATGTGTGTAAGCCTATTATTAGGATTACGTACTGAGCCTCGCGCTGTTAAATAATTAGTCGCTTGCCAGTAAACTAAAAAACGCCGCATAATATGCGGCGTTTTTATTGGCTAAGCTAAACTTTGGTTAATAAGTTTAAACCTGTATTACCCTCGCTAGAATTTAAAATAAATTTAACTTAGTAATTCAGCCAGTGGCGTATCATCGCGGTAATGGTATTGCAGCTGCGCAATCAACAGCTCTGCTGTGGCTAATGCATCAGTTAGCGCATTGTGATTATGATAGGCAGGTAAAGAGTATCGACTGCGGCAATCTGTGAGTCTAAGTGAGCCTACCTTTTGATTAAACAAACGCCCTATTAAGCCTTGGCGGGCGCGCAACGCTCGTTGCTCAATTTCCATGGTATCGACTAATGCAAACTGGATCCCTTCGTTAATTCTCGCAAGTAATGCATTATTTAAAAAGTGCCGCTCTATCGCTGCATAATGCACCACCACGACTTTACCACTAAGTGCATTAAGTAGCGGCCCTAGTCGAGAGGTTAAATCGGGAGCATCATCCACTTCTGAATGCGTAATACCATGAATAACAATCGACTCCTCACTTAAGCTTTTACGAGGCTGTACTACCCAATGCTTAGCATGTGTGCAATATACTCTTTGCATTGTAAAAGGGACTAAGCCAATACTGACTATATCGTCCACCTCACTATTTAGACCGGTTGTCTCAAAATCAAGAGCCACAAAAGAAATGTCTTTTATGGGCGTGTGCGTATCACCATAAGCGTGCTGATAAAACGCTTTTAAATGCTCATTTTTAGCGTTGTTAGCCAGTGTTTTATAATGAGCCTGCCAGTCAAAATACGATTGCTTAGCCATTCGCTACTTAACACCCGCATTGGCTGAGTAGCTAAACTTTAAGTAGCTTTGTGCTTTTTCGAGTATGGCAAACGCTTCTTTTAAATTGCGTTGCTCAAACGGCGAAAGTAAATGCGGGTCTATGTCGTTATCGGGCTCTTCTTCTTGCTCTATTTGCCATGCTTGATGGCGAATTCGCATCATGGCAATGTATTCTAACGCGTCACGTAAATCCTGTGCTTTACCCTCAGGTAACAGGCGCGATTCAATAATATCTTCAAGGCGTTCAAACGAATTTTGCTTACGAGAGCCTATCGCCAGTGCATGCACTCTTATCACATCAGAAAGCGGCGCGGTGCCTCTGCGTTTTAAGTTCATTGAGCGCTTATGCTGGCCGTTATGCTCAAGCACAAAGCCTTTAAAAAACCCAAGTGGCGGTGTGCGGTTTCGGGCATTGGCGGCCATATTTGCTAAAAACACCCGGTTTTGTTTACTTTGCTTAGCAATAAAAATTTTAAGCTCGTCGGCCCACTTTGTTTTCCCCCAGACCCCATCTAAATCAAAAAATATTGAGCTGTTAAGTAGGGCTTGTGGTTTAGGTAAGGCTATCCACTGTGAGAATTGATCAAACCATTGCGAGCGTGTTTTACGCCATTTTTTAAATGAGGCCATAATTTCGCCGCTGCAATAGGTATAACCACATTGCGCTAAGCCATCACACACAAAATCAGAAATATTTTGAAAGTACTCGTTGTGTTTTTCATCATCGTAATTGTCATCCAAAATAAGCGCGTTATCTTGATCTGTTACAATAAGTTGTTCGTCTCGCGCCATAGAGCCTAACGCTATAAAACAGTAAGGTACTGGCGGCGGTCCATATTTTTCTTCAGCCAGTACTAATAAGCGCTGTTTAAAAGTACGCCCTATTACCGCCATTGCCGTACCAATCATATGTGAATTAGCATCTTCGTTTACCATACGTACAAATACATTGGGCAGCTGGCGCGCGTAATGTGCTAAATCTTCAATGGTTTGCTGCGCTAAAATACCGCGTACCAAGAGTAAACTACTTTGCGACTCGTACCTTAAAATATCGGATAGTGAAATAACCCCAATAGGTCGGCGCTTTTGTACCACAGGTAAGTGGTGCAAGTTGTCGCGCAGCATGGCAAGGACGGCTTCAAATACATAGGCATTTGAATCAAGCAGTACAAGATTAGTCGACATAATTTTATCTGCGGTAACATCAAGCCCAAGGCCTTCGGCTACCACTTTTGTGCGTATATCGCGGTCGGTAATAATGCCTACAATTTGCCCATCGTCTTCTTCTGGGTCGTCGCTTATTGGTTTGTCTAAATCGGTAACTAACACAGAAGATACCGCTTCTTCTGTCATTACTTTAGCAACATCTTGTATGGTGGTTTGCGTACTTAGCGTTACCACATCGCGATGAATGAGCGACTTAACTTTGGCGGTTGTTAAATCGTTGCTGTCGGCTTGCTCAACTAACGCTTGGCGAAGGCGTACATTGCCATCGGCTTCAAAATAATCAGCAAAGCCGTCAAACTCGTCACAAAAACGGTTAAACAGCGTAAAGTTAATACAGTACACTAGGGTGTCTTCGAGCGCCTTTGCAGGAAAGCGCACTTTACGATTCATCAACAAGCCCATTTGGCCAAAAATACCGCCCACATCTAAGCGATTATAAAGCTCGTTATTACGACGATAAATTTCTACAGAGCCACTGCGAATTATAAATAAATCAGCGATGTCTTGGCCTAACGTTAAAATATCAGTTTGCGAGCGGTAGTAAGCTACTTCAACTTGTTGCGCAAGCTCGTTTAAAGCGTTTGTCGGTAAGTCATCAAATGGCGGGTGCTGCGCTAAAAATTGCGCAATTTCAACTTGTTCGGCTTGCATTGGAATTCCTTGTGGCCACACAAAAAGGCATGTATATGCTTAAGTGGCTATCTTAACAAACAAGTAGTGCCAATCAAGCCATAACCATGCCCAGTACACTTTTAATTTAAAAACGTTGCTGGGCATGGCTTTAAGGTTAGATTTTTTCAAGCTCTTGTGCGAGCTGCTTAGATTCATCCCCCCTTGGCGTGGTAAAGCGTGCTAAGCCTAAGTAAATTACCGGAGTAAGATAAAGCGTAAACAACACCGCAAGTGCTAATCCGCCAAACACCACCCAGCCAATTGCATTTCGGGCCTCAGCCCCTGCGCCTGTAGAGAGAATTAACGGCAATGCTCCAAGTAGAGTAGATATAAGGGTCATCGTAATTGGGCGTAAACGTACCAGCGCAGCTTGCTCGACGGCTTTTCTGACCGTTAAACCTTGATCGCGTAATTGGTCTGCAAATTCAACAAGCAAAATTGCGTTTTTAGCGATTAAGCCTATCAGCATCACTAAACCAATTTGAGAGTAAATATTTAACGACGTGCCGGTTAAATAAAGCGCTAATATGGCCGAGGTAATACCAAAGGGAACGGTTATCATAACCACAATGGCACTATTTACATTTTCAAATTGAGCAGCCAATACTAAAAATACAATTAAAAAAGCAAGTACATAAGTTACAAGTACTTCGCTAGATGTTTCTTCATACGTAAGCGCTTCGCCTTTAAACGCTAGTGCAATACCTGGCTCTAACGATTGCTCAGACACCGTTTTTATTTGCTCTACTAAAGCAGCAATGGTTAACGATTCTGGCAACTCCATACTGAGCTCTATTGAGCGGCGCTGGGCATGACGTTCAAGCTCTGCAGCCACCCCCTCTTCAGAAATATAGGCCACACTACTTAATGGTACTAAACTGCCATTACCCGCTCTGATATATAAATTAGCCAAATCACTTGGACTGTTTATGGTTTGGTTTTGCGCTTGGAGCATAATTGGCACAGACTGATCGCCAATGTTTAAATCTTCTACGTCGTCGCCATTTATTGCTGCGCGCAAGGTTATGGCAATGTCGTCTAGCGATACACCGAGCTCTTGTGCACGGCGTCTGTCTATATTTACTCTTAGTTGTGGTTGCGATGGCTGATAAGAAATACGCACAGGTGCCACCTCAGGAACGGCTTTTTCTAATGCCGCAGAAAACTGCTGAGCCGCTTTAAATATTTGCAAATAATCTTGCCCAAGCAGCGCGATTTCAACGCCTCCCCCTTGACCACGTAGATTTAAACTATTAGCCCCACCTGGGTAAGCTGGTGCTCCTGGAATATCGCCAAGTGGCTGGCGTATCTTATTAATAATTTCTTGTTGGCTAAAATGGCGCTCATCCCAATGCTTTAATGGCACAGTAATAAACACAATATTAGGGTCCCATTGGCCTACCACAGTATAAATTGACTCAATTTCGCCGCTATCGACAAACGGAAGTAAAATATCTTCCATTTTTATCGCTTGCCTATCCATAAAGTTTAGTCCTACACCATCTGGGCCACGTGCAAATATACGAATTTTTCCTCGGTCTTCTGTTGGCAAAAGCTCGCTGTCTAAACTGGCGTACAACGCCCCTGAGCCTGCTGCAACCAATAAACAGAGCGCAAATGTAAGCCATGCATGGTTAAGCACTTTATGAATTGTTTTTGTATAAATACCACCCAACCAATGGCCTAGTTTAGCAAATGGGTGAAAACCGCCCTGCTTTAACTTTAATTTGGAGGTAAGAGCAGGCACTAATGAAAGTGCCACAAAGCTTGATATAATTACCGCACCGGCAAGTACTCCACCAAACTCTCTAAATAAGCGACCGGCAGTAGAGGGTAAAAACGCAATAGGTATAAATACAGCAGCAAGTACAGCCGTGGTTGCTACAACAGCAAAAAATACCTCGCGCGTGCCTATTACAGCAGCTGCCCGACGCCCTAAACCTAGCCCCCGCTGGCGCTGAATATTTTCACTTACTACTATGGCATCATCAACAATTAAGCCTGTGGCTAATACAAGCGCCAACAAGGTTAAAATATTTATTGAAAAACCCAGTGCCCATATAAGTGCTAAAGACCCTATTAAGGCAACAGGAATAGCAAAAGCAGGCACTAAAGTGGCGCGCCAAGAGCCAATAAATACCCACAAAGTGACAACCACTAACAATACTGTAAGTAATAAAGAGTAAATTACTTCATCTACTGAGCTTCTTATAAATTGTGCGTCATCGGAGGTAAGTGTAAATTCCATTTCTGGAAAGCGTGTTTGCATACTTGTAATAAGCTTTAGCACTTCATCTGATATTTCAATTGTATTTGATTGTGCTTGTCGAATAATTTCCATACCAATAACGGGCTTACCGTTTAGCCTTACCATAGAGCGCGGATCGGCAGGGCCAAAATACACAGCTGCAATATCACTAATTCGGGTATCGCCTTGTATTATAATATCGCCAACTTGTTCTGGAGTAATAGAGGTTGCATCGGCACGTACAATAATTTGCTGATCGTTTGACTTTAAACTCCCTGCTGGCACATCAAACGGCGCTTGGCTAAGCACTTGTGCTACATCGGGCACTGTTAAATTAAAGCTACTTAGTTTTAGCGGGTCTATCCGTACTCTTAATACTCGTTCTCTATCACCGTTTAAGCGTACATCTGCGACACCCGGAATAGTTAAAAATTGCGGCGCTAAGTCAACATTTACGCGCTCGGTAAGTGCTTCAAGCGATAAACTTTCACTTGAAACAGTGAGAGACACAACTGCCTCGGCGTCGTTGTCGGCTTTAATAATAGAAACACGTTCTACTTCCTCTGGAAGGTCTCGCTCTACACGTGCAACAGACTCACGCGTTTCATTCGCGGCGTCATCTAAATTTATGCCTGGTCTAAATTCGACCACAATACGTGCATTTCCCTCTTCACTTTGTGCGCGTATTGATTTAACGCCACTTACACGCGCTACTGCGCCTTCTAATTTGCTGGTTACTTCGGTATCAACGGTCTCAGGCGAGCCGCCAGGAAATGGCGCCGAAACCGTGATACGTGGTCTATCTACATCAGGAAGCTCTCTTACTTCAACACCCGCAATAGCGGCAATACCTGCAATAATAATTAATAAGTTAAGCACCACAATAAGTACTGGGCGGCGAATCGCCATTGAGGGTAAGTCTTGCATCATAGGTTGCTGTTTCATACCTACTCCTGCGTATCTTGCGCGGGTAAATTAAAGCTTAGCTCTTGGCCTGCACGTAAGCGTTGTACCCCTTCAATTACTAAAGTATCGCCTTTATTTAACGGCCCAGAAACCAATAATCGCCCCGCCAAGCGCTGCTCTATTTTTACATCAACACGTGTGGCTTTTTTATCAATGCTGGTCCATACATACGGGCCTGTTGCCCCCCACAGTAATGCAGCCTCAGGAACTGCAGCAAAACGCTCGCCTAACACTTCAATATGTACTCTAAAGCTCATACCAGGTAAAAATTGTTGTTTTTCATTATTTAGCTTGGCTTTAACACGTAAAGTACGAGTTTGTGGGTCTACGCGTGAGTCTAAATAGGCAATATCAGCCTTAATGGCAGTGTCTGATTGCCAAGGAAACACCGTTAAACTGCTTTTATTACGCAGCATACTGATAGCCGACTCCGGTGCGTTAAAATTTATGTACAAGCTTGTTGTGTCATCTATTGTGGCAATGGGGGTTAGCTCGGTTATTCTATCGCCTACCTCAACATCTGTTAAACCCATAATGCCATTTATTGGCGCAATTACTTTTCTGTCTTCAAGCTCAGTTTGGGCCTGTATGAGGGTGACTTTGGCAAGCTCTACAACGGTTTTAGCATCATCAACATCGCTTTTAGGCACTGCGCCTTTGGCCTGACTTTGTTCTAATCGTTTTAGTATTCGCTGGGTGTCGGCAAGTTTAATTTTAGCCTCATCAAGCGCTGCTTTTTGCCTACGAGAATCAAGTTCGAGTAAAGTATCGCCTTTTTTTACTTTATCACCTGGCTTAAAAAAAACGCCTGTTACTCTATCGCCTACTGCAGGGTACATTACAACCGAATGTATTGCCTCTGTATTTCCTACCGCTTGCACTTGTTGTTTAGCACTTTCGAGGGCAATTTTTTGTACAACAACGTTCGCGCTCATTGCAGGAAGGCTGAAAAACAGCAGCGAACTAAGCACACCGATTAAAAAGTTTTGCGATTTCAAAGTAACACCTTAATTAATTATTATTTCCATTACCTTACGAAGTCTAACAGCTGATTGATCAATAGGTAGGATAGAACGATAAATTAGCAAAACTATAAGATGAAATTAATTTGGTAATACCAATTACTTTTTGAAAAAGGCGCCTAAAGACTAAGCATTTATACAAATACAGGCAGGATTAAACTAAAAAGTGGCTATATAAATAAAAAAGCCCAGTATAAACTGGGCTATGTAGATAATAGGTAGTTAAAGATTATTTACCGCGCTGGGCTTCTTTTTGTGCTTTTTTAGCTTCTTTACGTTGTTGTAAAACCGCTTGCGCTTCATTACCAATGTGCCCTTCACCACGTGCTTGTGCTAATTCTATTTGCTTTTGACGCTCAGCAAAACGAGCACGTTGCTCATCGGTTACATTATCAATACAGTGATGACACGAAACACCTTCCATGTATTCTGGCTTTTGCTTTTCTTCTTCTGTAATCGGCATACGACACGCATGACATTGATCGTAAGAGCCTTTTTGTAAATCATGATTTACTGCTACACGATTATCAAAAACAAAACACTCGCCTTCCCACATTGTTTCTTCTTTTGGCACTTCTTCTAGGTATTTTAAAATACCGCCTTCAAGGTGGTAAACTTCATCAAACCCTTGCTCTTTCATGTAAGCCGTTGATTTTTCGCAGCGAATACCACCGGTACAAAACATGGCTACTTTTTTGTGTTTTTCTGGGTCTAAATTTTCTTTAGCCCACTGAGGGAACTCTCGGAAAGTTTTGGTATTAGGATCGACTGCATTTTGAAAAGTGCCAATTTCAATTTCGTAATCGTTACGTGTATCAATCAAAATTACTTCAGGGTCTGATATTAATGCATTCCACTCTTTAGGCTTAACATAGCTTCCCACTACTTTTAGTGGGTCAACCCCTTCAACGCCCATAGTAACAATTTCGTTTTTTAGCTTTACTTTAGTGCGGTAAAACGGGCATTCATCATCGTATGATTCTTTAGTCACTATGTCTTTTAGGTTTTCTTGTGTGTCTAACCACGCAAGTAAGTTATCTATTCCTTCGCGCTTAGCCGATACAGTACCGTTAATACCTTCAGCAGCAAGCAATAAAGTACCGCGTACTTCGTTTGCTTCCATCACTTCTAAAAGGGGTTTACGTAGTGCTTCAAAATTTGGCAAACCTACAAATTTGTACATTGCACACACTACAAAGTGCTCGTTTGTTACATCATCTTTATGAACAGCAGTCATTTTACTTCCTATTTTGCTTTGATAGCCTTAAGTGGCGTTTACCGAATCGTAAATCCGGCGCATATGGGGCGCGTATTTTACGCTTTTTATGATTAATTGCAAAAAATAGCGCGTTAGAATGGTTTTTACTGTCGGCATAACCCTTGTGTAAGCTATAATGCGGCCATTAATTTAAGTTGCACATTGGAGAACACGACTTTGCACTTTACTGATCTTGGGATTGATACTCGCCTTGAAACACAATTAGCACATCAAGGGATCACCCAGCCCACAGATATTCAAGCACATGCAGTGCCTACCGCACTTGCAGGGCATGACATTTTTGCTCAGTCTAAAACTGGGTCGGGCAAAACATTAGCGTTTTTATTACCTGCTGTTCAGCGAGTTATGAAACAAAAAGCGCTCAGTAAACGCGATCCACGTGTCCTCATTGTTGCACCAACCCGTGAGCTTGCAACGCAAGTATTTACGCAATTGCGTTTATTAATTGCGGGCACAAACATTAAAGCTGTAAAAATACTAGGTGGCGAGAACTTTAACGATCAAATTAAAGCCCTTCGTAACGACCCGCACTTTGTTGTGGCAACCCCAGGGCGTTTGGCCGATCACATCACAAAACGCTCATTACAATTAAGTGGGTTAGAGCTATTAATTTTTGATGAAGCCGACCGTATTTTAGACTTAGGTTTTACTGAACAGCTGAAAATGATTAACGAGCAAGCTAATCACCGCTTGCGCCAAACATTGTTGTTTTCAGCGACACTAGATCACGCTCAAGTAGATGCCCTATCGCGTAATTTATTAAAAAAGCCAAAACAAATTACACTGAGCGCCGCTAACGAGCAACACAGTGATATTAAACAAACACTCTATTTAGCCGATCACCTTGATCATAAAGAAGCGTTACTTGAGCATTTTTTAAAACAAGATGATGTTGGCCAATGTATTATATTTACAGCAACCCGTGCCGATACCAGCCGTTTAAGTGAAGCATTAAATGCAAAAGGTTTTAAATCGGTGGCTTTAGCTGGCGATTTAACACAGAGCAAACGCCTAGAGATCATGGACTCGTTTAGCCGCGAAAACTTTAAAATTTTGATCACCACTGATGTCGCTTCGCGAGGATTGGACTTATTAAGTGTAACGCACGTAATCAATTTTGATTTACCAAAACACGCTGAAGAGTATGTACACCGTATAGGTCGTACAGGCCGCGCCGGATTTAAAGGTAATGCATTATCGCTAGTAGGCCCTAAAGACTGGGCAAGCTACTTAGCAATTAAGTCGTTTTTGAACGACGAGCTGGTTTTTGCAAGCGTTGATGGCCTTAAAGCTAAATTTAAAGGTATAAAAGAGAAAAAGCCTGCAACAGCCGCTGTAAAAACTAAAAAAGTTGCACAGGTGAAAAAGCCGCAAGTTAAACGCAAGGCAAAACCTAAAAAACCAGCTGCACCTATAAAAGCCCCGATGAACATTGATGGCAATTCACCAATGCGCCGTAAAAAAAAGCCTGAGCAGGAATAATTATGAGTTACCTAGGAACAACACAAACCTTATTTGTAAAAGAAGTGAGCAATGAAGGTGCTTACCTTGATGGCCACGATTTAGGGGAAGTGTTTTTACCAAAACACGAAATTAAAGATGAACTTGAAGCTGGCGATAGCATAAGCGTTTTTATCTTTTTAGATAACGCCAATTTACCTACAGCAACAGTAAAAAAACCCCATGCCCAAGTTGGTGAATACGCACTGCTTCGTGTTAAAGAAATAAATAGCATTGGCGCTTTTTTAGATTGGGGACTAGAGAAAGATGTTTTAGCTCCATTTAACGAGCAAAAACCACGTATGCAAGAAGGTCATTCTTATTTAGTTCGCTTATATTTAGATAATGCGAGCCAACGTATTTGTGCATCAAGCAACTTTAATCGCTTTTTATCAAAAGATGAGCCTGAGTACACACATCTTCAAGAAGTTGATTTAATTGTTGCTGGTAAAACAGATATTGGCTACAAAGTGCTTATTGAAGAGTCTCACTTTGGGGTTGTGTTTTACAACATGGTATTTAAAAACTTATTTGTAGGGCAAAAGCTTAAAGGGTTTGTTCAAAAAGTACGAGAAGACGGAAAAATCGACGTTATACTTGAAAAGCCAGGCATGGGTAAAGTAAGTGAACTTGGCGATAAAATAATGGAAAAGCTTAAAAACGAAGGCGGCATACTAGCCATTGGTGATAAATCTGATCCTGAGCTTATCAAAAAAGTATTTTCAACCAGTAAAGCTAACTACAAAAAAGCCATTGGTGGTTTATTTAAGCAAGGCTTGATAGACATAGAAGCCAAATCTATCCGCTTAAAATAGTCGTAAACCTATTTATAAGCGCTAATATTATGTTGGCGCTTATAGTTAAATTTTTTCTAAATAGTCTAATTAAATGATTGTTCAAAGATGATAAAACGTTTTGATGAATAAAAAACGTTATTTAGCTATTATCACTAACGGCACTTATATTGCCCTATTTTCTGCCCTCACCTTCGCGTAAATAAAATTTTTTAAACAAAGCTAACACTTGGTTTTCCCTTCAAAAATAATTAGGGAATTGCTAATAGGCATTAGCCCATAATACGCTTATACGGCAACGTACATTCTGTATATTGCTTTGAATAATCAAGTATCTCAGCTTTGGTTTCTAAACTTAGTGGCGCCAACCTAAATACTTTATTTTCACATTCACTTTGTTTGTCGTCGTGATTTGAAATGCAATCTGACGTAGTTACGTTTTGGCGCGTTAAGCGCTCTTCATTTTTATAGCATAAGTGGTGTGCGTAGCCATGCATGGTTTGCTTAAATTCAAATAAATCGACAGGGTAATTTGCGACTAAGTCAGTAATCGTCGCTACTCCATCATAAGCTTTACTAGAAAAAACATATTTATTTACTGAAAAACCTGCAACAACAATTAAAATAGATCCAAAAATTAACTTCAAAATAAACCCCTTACTGCATTCTTAGTACTAATGTAGCATAAAAATGTATTCATAAAAGGGGTTTAGCACTAAATAATTGCTTTTTGTTAACTTAAACCAGCGACTTATTAACATCGGATAAAGTTTGTACCGGATCTGACGATTGTGTAATTGGTCTTCCAATCACTAAGTAATCGCTACCCGCTTCAATAGCTTGCTTAGGTGTCATAATGCGTTTTTGGTCGCCCACATCACTACCAGCCGGACGAATGCCAGGAGTAACTAGCTTAAACTCGCTACCTAATTGTGCTTTTAGCGCTTTCGCTTCTTGGGCAGAACATACTACGCCATCAAGCCCTGCATCTTTTGTTAATTTAGCTAAATGAATAACTTGATCTTGCGCTGATTTTTCAACACCCAAACGCTTTAGTTCAGCTTCGTCCATGCTGGTTAGCACTGTCACTGCAATTAATAAAGGTGCTTTATCACCAAACTTTTCAAGTGCAAGCTTTGCCTTATTCATCATTTCAAAACCACCTGATGCATGAACGTTTACCATCCAAACGCCCATATTAGCCGCTGCGGTGACCGCTTTTGCCACTGTGTTAGGGATATCATGGAATTTTAAATCTAAAAATACGTCAAAGCCTAAATCGATTAACAGTTTAACGAATGCAGGGCCAAAATAAGTAAACATTTCTTTGCCTACTTTTAAGCGACACGTATCTGGTGAGAGTTTTTTTACAAAATTAAGAGCCGCGTCTTGTGAATCGTAATCTAGGGCAATAAGAACTTTTTTTGTATCTTCTAAAGACATAACTATCCTAATGAATGGCAGTAAAGTTATAAATAGTTGGGGGTTATTAAAATCCGTCTAGGCCTCTACTTGGCACAATGGTTTCCCAATGTTTACAAGATGGGCAGTTCCAATAAATAGTGTGGCTTGTAAAACCACAATGTTGGCATTGAAAGTCTGGTTTTGTAGCTATATACGACGTAACTAGCTTATCAATTTCATCAAGTACTTCTTTGGTATTTGGATTTTTATCACCCATTAGCTGTAGTAAAAAGCTAAAACCTCGAATTGTAGGCTGACGTTTTAAGCTGTCAGTTAAAAAATCAAATGCCTGTTTAGTATTTCCCTGCTCTAACAGTGCTTGGCAATGTTTTATTTTTATTAGCACCCCACCTTTATCGAGCAAGTCACATAATAAATCATGAAACTGATGTGTTAAATTTAACTGCTTATAACTATGTGCAAGCTGATCAATAAACAAAGGCGCAAATAACGTAAATTGGCAAACGAGTTCACGCCAATAGTAAATTGCTTTTACGTAGTCTTCACTTGTGTACGCCGATAACCCTAATTCGTATAAAGGGCGAACCGCTTTGTAATTTAAGCTAATGGCTTTGTTCATTAATTGCGGTTTATTTTCGCTTAGAGCAGCTTCGCTGTAAAAATTAGCAATTGCTTTAAAATGCTGCTCTTTAACAAATAACTCACTGTGGGCTTCGAACATATTAATGCCCTTTTCCCACTCTCGAGTTTGCGAGTATAAAGTAATAATTGGGTCAAGTGCTTGTTCATGCCCAGCTTTAACAAGCCACACTAAATGCTCTTCTGCACCGTCTAATAAGCCGGCCATAATATAATCTTCGGCTAATTCTAGACGGCTAGCTGCGGCTTGTTGTTCATTTAAACTTGGGTGTTTTAAAAGGAGTTCATGAATTTTTATTGCGCGGTCAAGCTCGCCTCTTCGGCGAAACATAGTAGCAAGGGTTGAGTAGTGGTCAACAGAGTCAGCAGCCACTTCTAATAGGTTTATTAGATGCTCTAAGCCCTGATCTTCTTCTCTGTCTAGTAAAAACTTTAAGCCTTTACTGTATTCTGAAGTGATTTGGCGATTGAGTTGATGAGCTTGGTTTTTTGCACTATTTTTGCCCATAATCCAGCCATAACCGGCAGCAACAGGCAGTAGTAAAAACAAAAGCTCAATCATGATTAGGTGTCTTTATTAGCAATAAGCTTACTATTATTTTTTTCTGGCGCTAATTGTTTTTTTAAGCGGTAATTTTGCCACTTTAATTTAGAAAACAATTTAAAGCTAATAAAACACCCTATTATTACACCCAGTATAAAGCAGATACTTATTATTACAGCGAGTGGCAAGGTATTACTGGCAATAATATAATTGATTTGTACTAATTGTGGATTTTGAGAACCCAATAAAAATGCGCAAAATAGGCATAGTACAACCAGAATAATTTTTAATACCTTAAACAAGTAACTACTCCAACTGGTTAACTAGGCAATACTCTCGTTTACGCGGTCGCGTAATTCTTTGCCTGGTTTAAAATGAGGTACATGCTTACCATCGAGCTCTACTGTATCGCCAGTCTTAGGATTACGACCTGTGCGAGGAGCGCGGTAATGCAAAGAGAAACTACCAAAACCTCTGATCTCAATACGATCTGAAGTAGATAATGAGCCGGCCATTTGTTCAAGAATTTCTTTTACTGCATTTTCAACATCTTTCACTGGAACGTGTGCGTGCTGTTCGGCAAGTGTTTCTATCAGTTCTGACTTAGTCATAGCGTTTCCTTAAAGAGAATAGTGGAAGGGCAAAACTGCCCTTCCAATTAAAAACTAATTAGTAATTAGTCTTTTTGTGCATTTGCGAAAGCAGCTGCCATTGCGTTTTCAAACACTGGCTCTTCTTTCTTAAGCTTCTCTAGTACTTCTTTCTCTTCTGCTTCGAAAAGAGCTTTAACAGATAAGCTTAAAGTGCGGTTCTTACGATCAACGCCAACGTATTTAGCTTCGATTTCGTCGCCTACAGAAGCAACAGTAGTTGCATCTTCAACGCGCTCTTGAGCGATATCAGCTACACGGATGTAACCTTCAACGCCTTCGATAAGCTCTACAGTTGCGCCTTTCGCATCAACTTCAGTCACTTTACCTTTAACAATAGCACCTTTTTTGTTTGCATCAAGGTAGTTATTGAACGGGTCAGCTTCGATTTGCTTAACACCTAAAGAGATACGTTCACGCTCTGGGTCAACTTGCAATACGATAGCAGTGATTTCGTCGCCTTTCTTGAATTCACGTACAGCTTCTTCGCCAGGCGTGTTCCAAGAAATGTCTGAAAGGTGTACAAGACCATCAATACCACCGTCAAGACCGATAAAGATACCGAAGTCAGTGATTGATTTGATCTTACCAGTAACTTGGTCGCCTTTGTTTTGTAGACGAGCAAATTCCTGCCAAGGATTAGCAATACATTGCTTAAGACCAAGAGAAATACGACGACGTTCTTCGTCGATTTCAAGAACCATAACTTCAACAGTGTCACCTAGTGAAACAACTTTTGAAGGGTGGATGTTCTTGTTAGTCCAATCCATTTCAGAAACGTGAACTAGACCTTCAACGCCTTCTTCGATTTCTACGAAGCAACCGTAATCAGTAAGGTTAGTTACACGACCAGAAAGCTTAGAACCTTCTGGGTAACGACCAGCGATAGCTGCCCATGGATCTTCGCCAAGCTGTTTAAGGCCTAGAGATACACGAGTTTTATCTTTGTCGAATTTAAGAACTTTAACTGCGATTTCGTCGCCAACATTAACGATTTCTGAAGGGTGCTTAACACGCTTCCACGCCATATCAGTGATGTGTAGTAGACCATCAACACCACCAAGGTCAACGAATGCACCGTAGTCAGTAAGGTTCTTAACGATACCTTTAACTTCTTGACCTTCAACAAGGTTAGCAAGAAGCTCTTCACGTTCTTGTGAGTTTTCAGATTCGATAACTGCACGACGTGAAACAACAACGTTGTTACGTTTTTGGTCAAGCTTGATTACTTTAAATTCAAGCTCTTTGCCTTCAAGGTGAGTTGTGTCACGTACTGGACGAACATCAACAAGTGAACCAGGTAGGAAAGCACGGATTGAATCAACTTCAACTGTGAAACCGCCTTTAACTTTACCGTTGATAACACCAGTAACAGTCTCTTGCTCTTCACATGCTTTCTCAAGACGGATCCACGCTTCGTGACGCTTCGCTTTCTCACGAGAAAGGATAGTTTCACCGAAACCGTCTTCGATTGCATCTAGTGCAACATCTACTTCGTCGCCTACAGCAACTTCTAGTTCACCAGCAGCATTTTTGAACTGCTCTGCAGGGATAGCACTTTCTGATTTAAGACCAGCATCTACAAGTACAATGTTATTCTCGATTGAGATTACTGTACCTTTAACAATAGAGCCTTGCTCTGCTTCAAAACCCTTTAAGCTTTCTTCAAATAACTGCGCAAAATTTTCTGACATACGAATATACGTCTCATATATTAATACCAATAAGCAACCATGCTGCATGGGGTTGTTAAAATAGCACTGGCGTCCTGCTGGTGCATAAAATGTGTTTAGCTTCGTTTAGGAAGCTTGCCTTGTGAGATAGCAATATCTACTAAAGTTATAACTTTATCAAACACTTGCTGAGCGTTAAGCTCGCTTGTGTCTATTTCAATTGCATCATCAGCAGGAACAAGCGGCGCAACGGTGCGATTCATATCGCGCTCATCACGAGCTTGAATGTCCTGTAATAGACCACTTAGTGTAACATCAAGGCCGCGCTCATTCAACTCAACATAACGTCTGCGCGCGCGTTCTTGTGCACTAGCGGTTAAATATATTTTTAATGGTGCGTCTTGAAAAACCACGGTGCCCATATCTCGGCCATCAGCAATTAAGCCCCGTTCGGTTTTAAACGCACGCTGGCGTCGAAGTAACGCTTCACGTACACGCGGTAATGCAGCCACTTTTGAAGCAGCTGCCCCAACCTCTTCATTACGAATTGTCGAGGTTACATCTTCGCCTTCTAAAATAACTTTTCCAGCATTAGTTTGGCTATCAACCAAAAACTGCACATCTAAGTTTGCAGCAAGCGGGACAAGCGCTTCTTCGTTGTCTAATGCTATTTGGTGATGAAGTGCGGCAAGGGATAATACACGGTAAATTGCGCCGCTATCCAATACATCCCACCCCAATTTGTCGGCTAACAAGCGACAAACAGTTCCTTTACCTGAACCACTTGGGCCATCAACGGTGATTACGGGCATTAATAACGCCTGCATTTAAAACCTCCTGCAATGCACACCTAAATAAAACCGCGATATTATACGTCACTTCTGCAAATAGATCCGCTTTAGTGTGTAACTTTTTATAATTATTTATAAAAAGCCTACTCACTCACTGATGCTAAAACCTTGAAAAAGGTTGGAAAAGTTTTATATGTACACTTAGGATCGTTGATTGTAATAGGCTTTCCGCCTACGGCAACCATTGCAAAACACATCGCTATACGGTGATCGTCATACGTATCTATAGCCACATCATTGAATGCACTCGGTGGTGTAATTTCGATAAAATCTTCACCCTCTACAACCTCGGCACCCACTTTACGAAGCTCAGTTGCCATTGCATATAAACGGTCAGTTTCTTTTACACGCCAGTTATAAATATTGCGAATAGCCGTAGGCCCTTTAGCAAATAAAGCAACCGTAGCAAGTGTCATTGCCGCATCAGGGATAGCGTTAGCGTCAATATCTACACCTTTTAATTCACCTTTACGAACAACTAAACGCTCGTCACACCATTTTATTTCAGCGCCAACTTGTTCCATCACTTTAGCAAAACCAATATCACCTTGAACTGATTTAGCGCCCACGCCTTTAATTTCAATTTCGCCACCGGCAATGGCCGCTGCCGCAACAAAGTAAGACGCTGATGATGCATCACCCTCCACCATAATTCGCTCTAGTGATTGGTATTGTTGGCCGCCTTTAACTTTAAATGTTGTATAGTCGCTGTGCTCAACTGTCACCCCAAAACGCGCCATTACATCTAACGTAATATCAATGTAAGGCTTAGATACCAAAGTACCCTTAATGGTAATTTGCGTATCACCACTAAATAAAGGGGCAGCCATTAGCAATGCTGTTAAAAACTGGCTAGAAATACTGCCATCAATTTCAACAGTACCGCCTTTAATTTGCCCACCAATTATTTTTAGCGGTGGGTAGTCTTTATGTTTTGTGTAGGTAATATCGCCGCCAAGTGCTTGTAGCGCATCGACCAAGTGCCCTATTGGGCGCTCTTCCATGCGCGGCTCACCTATAAGCTCATATTCCCCAGCTACAGCAGCGAGTACCGCGGTTAAAGGACGATAAGCAGTACCTGCATTGCCTAAAAATAAAGGGTCACTTGGGGTTTTAAATACACCGCCAACCCCTTCTACGGTTGCCACAGTGCGATCATCATTAAGCGTTACGTTAACACCTAGTAGTTTTAATGCACCCAACATATGGCGAATATCATCGCTATCTAGCAGGTTTTCAACAACGGTAGTCCCTTGAGCCAGCGCTGCTAATAATAAAATACGGTTTGATAGGCTTTTAGACCCTGGTAAGGTAACACTGCCATTTACACGAGAAATAGGCTCTAAACGAAGTTGTTCCATTAGCTGTGCTCCTGTGCAAATGCCGCCATAAAGTCAACCAAGGCTTGCACACCTGCAAGTGGCATTGCGTTATAAATACTTGCGCGCATACCGCCTACAATTCTGTGTCCTTCTAGGGCAAGTAAGCCGGCTTCTTTAGATTGCGTTACAAACTTTTCGTTTAAGCTTTCATCGTTTAGCCAAAACGGTACATTCATACGCGAACGACAATGCGTCGCTACTTTATTAGTATAAAAAGGCGATTCATCAATAAAGTCATAAAGCAGCTTAGCTTTAGCAATATTTTGTGCTTCCATTGCCTTAACGCCACCGTTTTGCTCTAGCCATTCAAATACTTCTGCCGCTAAATACCATGCAAAAGTAGGCGGTGTATTAAACATGCTGCCTTGTTTTGCTTCAAGTGCGTAATCTAAAATGCCTGGTTTAGCTAAACCTTCACGCTCAAGTAATGTTTTGCGCACAATAACAATAGCTATACCTGATGGACCTATATTTTTTTGTGCACCGGCATAAATTAAATCAAATTTATTTACGTCAATTTCGCGCGACAAAATAGTCGACGACATATCAGCAATAATAGGCGCTGTTGGGTGACTAGGCACATCAAAAATCTCTAATCCGTCTACCGTTTCATTTGGACAGTAGTGAATGTAAGATGCATCTGCAGGTAACTCCCACTGCGCCACTTCTTTTATAGAAAACAGCCCGTTTGCGTCATTTCTAACGTTGATTGAGTGGGTTTGAGTAAATTTATTTGCTTCATCAGTGGCACTTTTAGACCAAACGCCGTTCTCGCAGTAAACCGCTGTTTTACCATTTTGATGTAAATTTAAAGGCACAGCGCTAAATTGACCGCGGCCACCACCATGCATAAATAACACTTCAAATTCATCGCTAATGTTCATTAAACGACGAAGGCTGGCTTCGCATTTTGCAGTAAGCGCTAAAAAATCTTTACTACGATGGCTTATTTCCATCACAGATACGCCTAAGTCTTGCCAGTCTAAAAATTCTTTTTGTGCTTTTTGCATAACAGCTTGTGGAAGCATAGCTGGCCCCGCACAAAAATTATATTTACTCATTACCTTTGCCTCATTCCAGTAATTTAAACTCTTTTGATAAACAAAAAAGGATTATTAATTTTTTTCAACATGATTAAAAAAAGCGGCCTTAGCCGCTTTTTCAATTTCAGTTATTCAGAAGGTGGATTATCATCCGTTGCTTCTTCATTTACTGTATCAACCGTTTCAACGTCTTCAATATCAACTAAGTCACTGTCTGTAACTTCAATCTCTTCGATACGTTGTAAACCAACTACTTGCTCTTCGTCAATAGTTCTGATCAAAATAACACCTTGGGTGTTACGTCCAACCGTCGATACTTCATTAACGCGGGTACGTACTAGCGTACCACGGTTTGAAATAATCATTATTTCGTCGTTGTCGTCAACTTGTACAGCGCCAACTACTGCGCCATTACGCTCACTCACCTTAATAGATACAACACCTTGTGTTGCACGGCTCTTAGATGGGTAATCTTCAAGTTGAGTACGTTTACCGTAACCATTTTCAGTCACAGTTAAAATAGCACCGTCAGACTTAGGCACAATTAACGACACTACGCGTTGGTCGTCGGCCATTTTAATACCACGAACACCGGTAGCAGTACGACCCATAGGGCGAACACCTTTGAAACGAATTTCAGGGTTGCCTTCTTCGTCGAGCACCGGGTTGCCGTTTTCATCAACAACAGCAGACTCTTCCGCTTCTTTAAAGCGTACAACTTTACCTGCATCAGTAAACAACATAATTTCGTTGCTACCGTCGGTAATATCAACCCCAATTAGGCTATCGCCTTCGTTAAGGTTTACCGCAATAATACCGCTTGCACGTTGACGGCTGTATGCCGTTAGTGGTGTTTTCTTCACAGTACCAAATGCAGTTGCCATGAAAATGTATTTATCTTCTTCGTACTCGCGTACAGGTAAGATAGCAGTAATGCGCTCATCATCTTCAAGTGGCAGTAAGTTAACAATTGGCTTACCGCGAGCGGCGCGACTAGCCAGTGGTAACTGGTATACTTTAAGCCAATACAAACGACCCGCAGTAGAGAAACATAAAATGGTATCATGGGTATTAGCCACTAAAAGACGCTCAATGAAATCTTCATCTTTCATCTTCGTTGCTGACTTACCTTTACCACCACGGCGCTGTGCTTCGTAATCAGACAATGCCTGATACTTAACGTAACCTTCGTGCGACAGGGTCACAACAACATCTTCTTCGTTAATTAAATCTTCAAGGCTAATATCGTGTGCTGCCGCGTTAATTTCTGTACGACGCTCATCACCATATTGCTCTTTAATTTCAACTAACTCATCACGAATAACTTCCATTAAACGCTCAGGGCTACCTAAAATGTGTAATAGCTCAGCAATTAAATCTAACAGCGATTGGTACTCTGCTAAGATTTTTTCATGCTCAAGACCGGTTAGTTTGTGTAAACGTAAATCAAGAATTGCTTGTGCTTGCTGCTCAGAAATATAGTACTGACCATCGCGAATACCCAGCTCACTTGCCAGCCAATCTGGGCGTGCTACGTTGTCTTCGCCTGCTTTTTCAAGCATAGCTTGTACGTTACCTAAATCCCATGGGCGAGCTGTTAAGGCCACTTTAGCCTCTGCTGGGGTTGGCGATTTACGAATTAACTCAATAATTGGGTCGATGTTGGCAAGCGCAATTGCTAAACCTTCAAGGGTATGAGCACGGTCGCGCGCTTTACGTAAATCAAATACGGTACGGCGTGTAACCACTTCACGGCGGTGAATAACAAACTCTTCAAGCATTTCTTTTAAGTTGAAACACTTAGGTTGGTTGTTAATTAATGCAACCATATTCATACCAAACACAGTTTGTAACTGAGTTTGTGAATATAAGTTGTTGAGGATAACTTCACCTACATCACCACGTTTGATCTCAATAACGATACGCATACCGTCTTTATCTGATTCATCACGTAGTGCGCTAATGCCTTCAATTTTTTTATCTTTAACAAGCTCAGCAATTTTTTCAATTAAGCGTGCTTTGTTAACCTGATAAGGAATTTCGTGCACGATAATGGTTTCGCGGCCTGTTTTTTCATCGGTTTCGATGTCGGCGCGTGCACGCATGTACACTTTACCACGGCCGGTTAAATAAGCATCTTCAATGCCTTTTTTACCATTGATAATGGCAGCCGTTGGGAAATCAGGACCCGGAATGTAATCCATTAATTCATGAATCGTTAAATCAGGGTTTTGAATAAGCGCTAAACAACCATTAACCACTTCAGTTAAGTTATGAGGTGGAATGTTTGTTGCCATACCTACCGCAATACCCGATGAACCGTTAACGAGCAAGTTAGGCACTTTGGTTGGTAAAACGTCAGGAATTTGTTCGGTACCGTCGTAGTTAGGAACGAAATCAACCGTTTCTTTTTCAAGATCGGCTAATAACTCATGCGACATTTTTGCCATACGTACTTCTGTATAACGCATTGCCGCTGCTGAATCACCATCAACCGAACCGAAGTTACCTTGGCCATCTACAAGCATATAACGTAGTGAGAATGGCTGTGCCATACGCACGATGGTGTCATAAACTGCACTGTCGCCGTGTGGGTGGTATTTACCGATTACGTCACCGACCACACGGGCCGATTTTTTGTAAGGCTTATTCCAGTCATTACTAAGCTCGTTCATTGCAAACAAAACGCGGCGGTGAACAGGTTTTAAACCATCACGTACGTCTGGTAATGCACGTCCTACAATTACGCTCATTGCGTAATCAAGGTAGGAGTTTTTTAACTCGTCTTCAATATTGACTGGCAGAATTTCATTGGCGAGATCAGTCATTTGATATCACATTCCTTCAGTATCAGCTCTTAGCAACCCGGTATTAGGCGCCAAGAGTATTTGTTATTATTTCTAAGCGACCATGCTATCACAATTAATTTAAATTTACAGGCGCAAAACTTTGCGATTTATCAATTTAGCCCTATATAATGGCCTCAGATTGACGAGGAAGTATTTTATGACCGAACATCAAAATGTAGATAACGCAGAAATAGCAAAATTTGAAGCCATTGCAGAGCGATGGTGGGACCAAGACGGAGAGTTTAAACCTCTTCACGAAATTAACCCATTACGATTAGACTTTGTGGCTAACAAAACCCAAGGTTTATTTGATAAAGAAACACTCGATGTAGGCTGTGGTGGCGGCATTCTTAGCGAAAGCATGGCACGCATGGGCGCACACGTAACCGGTATAGACATGGGCCAAGAGCCACTCACCGTAGCAAAGCTTCATAGCCTAGAAACCGGTGTAAATGTTGACTATATAAAAGTACCTGCAGAAGAATTTGCAACCCAGCACCCTGCTCGCTTTGATGTAATAACCTGTATGGAAATGCTAGAGCATGTACCTGACCCTGCTTCTATTATTCATGCAGTCGCAGAGCTTGCCAAGCCGGGGGCTGATGTGTTTTTCTCAACCCTAAATAAAACGCCTAAAGCTTACTTGTTTGCTATTGTAGGTGCTGAAAAGCTGTTAAAAATGGTGCCTGAGGGCACACACGATCACAACAAATTTATCAAACCTGCACAACTTATTGCATGGGCTGAACAAGCCGGTTTAAAAGTACGTGCCAGTGCTGGCCTGGGCTACAACCCGCTTTCTAAGCAGTATTCATTAAATACAGATGTGAGTGTTAATTACATTCTTCATTTTGAGAAGTTAGCATAATGGCTAGCTCTCATACCCCCTTAACTCCTTTTGAGTACGACGCTTTCTTATTTGATTTAGATGGCACCTTGCTTGATACAGCAGACGATTTAGGTGCTGCTTTAAATGCTGTACTTAAAAGTGAAGGTGTTGCGCAAGTTACGCCTGAGGCGTATAGAAAAGTAGCGTCTAATGGCGCCGGCGCACTACTTGAACTTGGCTTTAAAGCGCAATGGGCATCGCAACCACAAACTGAACGTATAAAACAATTAGTCAGCCACTACAGCCAAAACCTAGCGACACACACCCGCTGCTTTGAAGGCATAGAATCATTACTCATAACCCTTGATAACCAAGGTATAAAATGGGGAATAATGACTAATAAGCCCGGGTTTTTAACCGATCCATTAGTGGCTGCTATACCCGCTTTAAAAAATGCACACGTTGTGATCAGTGGCGATACCCTCACCGAGGCTAAACCATCACCTTTACCCTTACTACACTGTACAAAACTGATGAACGTAGATCCTAAACGTTGCTTATACATAGGTGATGCTCAACGTGATATAGAAGCAGGTAAAGCCGCAGGTATGCACACAGCAACAGCGCTTTGGGGCTATATACCAAGTATTGATGAGGCCAAGGGCTGGGAAGCCGATTTTAACTGGCACAGCCCTATTGATGCTTTTAACCATATATAGTGCCATGTAAATTTTTAAACACTATATATTGTGATTGTGTTAGTTTTTATGCAAAGCTTGATGATAAAAAAAGCAGTCGAAATTTATTTTCAAAATGCATAAATTTAGCAGATCATTAGTTGATTTTTAGCTATTTCAACTTAAATGATTGTTCGAAGGTGAGTGACTACTAACACAAATACGTTATCCCAAAGTTATCCACAAATAGGGGCAATTATGTCCCTTGCAAATCAGCTCAGACCACACTATCTTGTGATCTCTAAATTGAACAACACCAGATATTGTGGCCAAATGTTATTCAATTAAATTCGCCAATACGGTGAAACTTATAATAAATGAATACGTACCTTGCTTTAGCGAGGTATAAAGCATTGGTCAAAATACACAATTCCCAAGGAATACAGGCAAAGCTATGAACCAACAGTTATCTGTAAGCAAGCGTGACGGGCGTAAAGAGCCTTTAGATCTTGATAAGATCCATCGCGTTATTGAATGGGCCGCCGAAGGTTTAAACAACGTATCGGTTTCACAGGTTGAATTAAAGTCACACATTCAATTTTACGACGGTATTCGTACAAAAGACATTCACGAAACCATCATTAAAGCAGCAGCCGATCAAATTTCAAAAGAGTCGCCTGACTACCAGTACTTAGCTGCCCGCTTAGCTGTATTCCACTTACGTAAAAAAGCGTATGGCCAGTTTGAGCCACCACGTTTATTTGACCATGTTACAAAAATGGTTGAAGACAAACGCTACGACGCTCACTTACTTGTTGATTACACAGAGCAAGAGCTTGACGAGCTAGATGCTTATCTTGATCATTCGCGCGATCTTAACTTTAGCTACGCAGCAGTAAAGCAGCTTGAAGGTAAATACCTAGTACAAAACCGCGTAACGGGTGAGATTTACGAAAGCGCCCAGTTTTTATATATCTTAGTGGCTGCGAGTTTATTTTCTGACTACCCGCGCGAAACACGTACTGACTACATCAAACGTTTTTACGATGCAGTATCAACGTTTAAAATCTCTTTACCTACGCCAATTATGTCGGGTGTGCGTACCCCTACGCGTCAGTTTAGCTCGTGTGTACTTATTGAATGTGGAGACAGCCTTGATTCAATTAACGCCACATCATCTGCCATTGTTAAGTACGTTTCACAACGTGCAGGTATTGGTATTAACGCCGGCCGTATTCGTGCTTTAGGTAGCCATATCCGTAATGGCGAGGCGTACCACACAGGTTGTATTCCTTTTTATAAGCACTTTCAAACAGCAGTTAAAAGCTGCTCGCAAGGTGGTGTACGTGGCGGTGCTGCAACGTTATTCTACCCGCTTTGGCATTTAGAAGTAGAAAACCTACTAGTACTTAAAAATAACCGTGGTGTTGATGATAACCGTGTTCGTCATTTAGATTACGGCGTACAGTTTAATAAACTAATGTATTCTCGTTTAATTAAAGACGACTACATTACATTATTTAGCCCATCAGATGTGCCTGGCCTTTACGATGCATTCTTTGAAGACCAAGACGAGTTTGACGCGTTATACGTAAAATACGAGCAAGACGAGTCTATTCGTAAAAAGCGTATTAAAGCGATTGAGCTTTTCTCAATGTTCGCACAAGAGCGTGCCAGCACAGGTCGTATTTATTTACAAAACGTGGATCACTGTAATACGCACAGCCCGTTTATTTCTAAAGTTGCGCCAATTCGCCAATCTAACTTATGTTTAGAAATTGCATTGCCAACTAAGCCGTTAAATAACGTAAACGATGAAGAAGGCGAAATTGCACTTTGTACGCTATCTGCATTTAACCTAGGCGCTATTGAGTCACTTGATGAACTTGAAGAGCTTGCAGAGCTTGCAGTACGTGCACTTGATAACCTACTTGATTTCCAAGACTACCCAGTACCGGCTGCACGTAATGCCACTATGGGCCGTCGTACGTTAGGAATAGGCGTAATTAACTACGCTTACTACCTTGCTAAAAATGGTAAGCGTTACTCAGATGGCAGTGCTAATGCACTGACTCACAAAACGTTTGAAGCAATTCAATACTACCTAATGAAAGCATCAAACGAGCTGGCTAAAGAGCGTGGCGCGTGTCCTAAGTTTAACGAAACAACGTACTCTCAAGGTATTATGCCAACTGATACGTACAAACGTGACTTAGATAAAATTTGTGATGAGCCACTGCACTTAGATTGGGATTCATTACGTGCCAGCATTAAAGAGCACGGCATGCGTAACTCAACACTTAGCGCATTAATGCCTTCAGAAACATCGTCGCAAATCTCTAACGCAACTAACGGTATTGAGCCACCACGTGGTCACATTAGCGTTAAAGCAAGTAAAGACGGTATTTTAAAACAAGTAGTTCCTGAGTACGAACGCTTAAAAGATAACTACGAGCTGCTGTGGGATATTCCATCAAACGATGGTTACTTACAGTTAGTGGGCATAATGCAAAAGTTTATTGACCAAACTATTTCGGCCAATACTAATTATGATCCAAACAAATACGAAGGCGGTAAAGTACCTATGAAAGTCTTATTAAAAGACTTACTAGGTGCATACAAGCTTGGTGTTAAAACACTTTACTACCATAACACCCGCGATGGCGCATCAGATGCACAAGACGACACTCCAGAAGTGGAAGATGATGATTGTGCAGGCGGCGCGTGTAAAATTTAATAGTTAAACTTAAAGCGGGCTCTTTGCCCGCTTTGTCCTGATAGTTTTAGTGATAGTTTTTTGAGTGATAGACATGTCTTATACTACTTTTAGTCGTAACCATAATGATCAAATGCAAGAGCCAATGTTTTTTGGCCAAACCGTTAACGTTTCGCGTTACGATCAACAAAAATACCCTATTTTTGAAAAATTGATTGAAAAGCAACTTTCGTTTTTTTGGCGTCCAGAAGAAGTAGACGTAAGTAAAGACCGTTTAGACTTTCAAGCATTACCAGAGCACGAAAAGCACATATTTTTAAGTAACTTAAAATATCAAACGCTGCTTGATAGTGTACAAGGCCGCTCGCCAAACGTTGCCCTACTCCCTATTGTGTCTATTCCTGAGCTAGAAACATGGATAGAAACGTGGGCATTTAGTGAAACTATTCACAGTCGCTCTTACACCCACATTATTCGTAACGTTACACAGTCACCAGAACTTATTTTTGATGACATAGTAAGTAACGAAAAAATTAGCGAACGTGCTGATGCGGTAACCACCTACTACGATGATTTAATCAATGGCGTGTCGCTCTATAACCTGTATGGCGAAGGCAAGCACGAAATTAACGGTCAAACCGTTGTGATTAGCTTATTTGATCTTAAAAAGAAACTTTACCTTGCCATGATGTCGGTAAATATTCTTGAAGCCATTCGTTTTTATGTCAGCTTTGCGTGTTCTTTTGCCTTTGCTGAGCGTGAATTAATGGAAGGTAACGCTAAAATCATCAAGCTAATCGCACGTGATGAAGCGCTTCACCTGTCCGGTACGCAGCATATTTTAAACATTATGCAAGATGGTAAAGACGACCCTGAAATGGCGATTGTTGCCGCGCAGTGCCGTGAAGAAGCCATTAAAATGTTTGTTGAAGCCGCAGAGCAAGAAAAAGAATGGGCAGAATACTTATTCAAAGATGGCTCTATGATTGGCTTAAACAAACACATTTTATGTCAGTATGTTGAATACATCACCAACGCACGTATGACCGCCATTGGCCTGCCTGCGCAGTTTGAAAACAACAGTAACCCAATTCCATGGATCAACTCATGGCTTGTGTCTGACAACGTGCAAGTTGCACCGCAAGAAGCAGAAATTAGCTCATACCTTGTAGGTCAAATTGACTCACAAGTAGATGCCTCAGAATTTGGTGACTTTGATTTATAATGAGTGACAAACCCACTGCAAGTATAACGCTTGCAGATAACAGCCAGTGTATAGAATTTAGCACTGGCTGCCCTTCTGTTTTACATTGCTTAGAAAACCAAAAAATAGACGTAGCGTATCAATGCCGCGAAGGCTATTGTGGCGCGTGCAGAGCCACGTTAGTTTCAGGCCAAGTGCACTATAACGAAGAGCCTTTAGCGTTTGTACGCGAGGGAGAAATACTGCTGTGCTGTTGTAAGCCAAACGGTAATATAAGTATTAATTTAAAATAAATTTACTGCGTTTTATTCAAATACTGTGGTTCAAACCGGTAGTGCCCCGTGATTTTATAATCAAAAAGCATATCGGTTTTTTCTGCCCCGCGGCCAATGTTATGTACAATTAATGGATTGCCAGTTTGTACTGAACGCTCATTAACTACCATACCTATATGTGGCAGGTTACCCGGTAACATCCAAGTCACTATATCACCTGTTTTATAATCTTCAGGGCTATCAGATAACACTAACGCACGACCCTGTCTTTTAAAGTAGGTTTGTAAGTTAGGCACTCTTCGGTGGTCTATATTTTTATCAGGCTTATTTAAACCCCAAATACGTTTAGATGGATACAGTGTAAAGTTATTTTGCATGTCTTCATGCACGAGTTTCTGTAAATCGATGCCTAACTTTCTGTAACTTCTAATTATTACATCGGTGCACACACCTACATTCTCAGGTACATCACCACCAGGATAGCCAATAGAGCGATAAGACCCATCGTAGGTAACGTTATGTGTTGTTCTTTCAAGTAATGCAGCCACAATATCGTCATCAAACGATGCCGCATAGGCATTTACACTAAGTAAGCTCAGTAAAAAAACAGTAAAGCGTGTCATATGCAATCCTTTGAAAATGTTAATTAACTACAACGCTTGAACCACGTGTTCAGGCACGTTTATTTTATTGCCATTATTTGTAAAGTGCTTATCAAGACCATACGCCATTACTTCAAGTGGCGCAGCTGCATAACCAACCTGCTGAATTTCGGTTAAGTAACGTAACATAAAAGCCTCGGCGCCAAGTTCACTCCATTGGGCTACGTGAACAAGTTCATGAAAATGTACAGCTAAATTATCAGCTACGTAAGGAAGCATGTAATAAGTGTTTTTGTATGTAGTACCTGCGGCATCCATGTCAATAAAATCGTCTAATCCCATTTCACGCAAAAAAGGAAAGTTAGGTTTGGGTATTTCATCGACAATAACGTAAAAGGCATTTTTTAAAAATTCGACAGGATAAAACCCTGCAAACTCACTAGCAAATTTCTCACAACTAATTCTTTGGGTTTTATATTTAATATTTGTTGCATCAATCCATTGTTCTATTTGTTCGAGCACGTCCTTTCTCCAAAATACTAACTTAACATTGTATAAGTGTTGTAAGCCAACAACTCAATTGTAACAAAAGTAAATTAACGAATCTCTTTTTTAAAATTTAAAAATGTTAATCACTCTTCGGTTTAATTTAAAGACAGCGCGTATTTGCCATGTACAGGGAGTAAGCACATAAAATAGGCGTGGTTTACCTTAAAACCAAACTCTATGCTAATAATTTCAACATAGAAAAATAAACAGTTCCTAGATAGTTAGACGTCTTCTTTATACTTAAAAAACTGTTATTATTTGTAACTAAAATCGTAGCTAAAACACTTATGTATAAATTTAACCTTACATACGTGAATTTGAGTATTAACACAATGCGTTTATGTGCAAGCCTTTTACTAATTTTACTTTCTGGTACAGCTAATGCTGAAAATATAAAACCCTTTACATCAGATGGGTGTAGCTCATTCCCTGATGGGACCATACAGCATAAAAAGCTCTGGTTAGCGTGCTGCACAGCGCATGACTATGCCTATTGGCAAGGTGGTACGTACGAGGAACGTTTAAAAGCAGATAAAGTATTACAGCAGTGTGTTGCTGATGTAGGCGAGATACATATAGCTAATCTCATGCTTGCTGGGGTACGTATTGGTGGAAGCCCTTTTATACCAACCACGTTTAGGTGGGGCTATGGCTGGTCTTATCCTAGGTTATATCAAGCATTAACAGCAGATGAGGTTGAGCAAATCACTGCTTTAAAAACTGAGTTAACTAAATCTGACTAAGGTCTTGTTGTAAAAAACTGACTATAAAAATAATATCAAAAGGAATTGAATCACTGTGCTTATACTTATACTACTGAACGTCGTTTTAATTTTATTTCCAACAGTAATATCTTACTTTATTGCGCGTAATTACGCTAAAACCGCGAAATCAACAAATAAAGGAGCCTATATTAGAGCAGTGCTTTGGCCTAGTGTTTTTTCGTGGACAATTTTTGCTGCTTTTGGGCACGGTGCAATCATCTTTCCCCTACCCTCAATACTCGCCGCAGTATTATATTTTTGTTTTTATGACGAACGAGACGTCTATTATAACCCCCATGTTTTACTAAGCCCAACTATTCCAATAGCGGTTTATTTAATAAGTTATTTCAAATGCAAAAAAGCTGCCAATAAAGAGCTGACGCCCTAACCTACTGCATACTTGATAGTACGTTCTAAAATCACACATACTATTACTGTATTCCTATTAGTTATAATAACGTGAACACTATTAACTGAATATAATTGTGTAAATAACAGGTCTGGTAAATTAATAAAGCGACATTACCAAAAATAACGAGTTTACTTATGCACCCAGATATACAAAAAAACTTTAAAATAAAACCTGCTCACATCATTTCATTCATTGTGTTTTTACTAGTTTCTATGTCTACACTAACCGCCAAAGTGTATGCCGCTGATGCTGTATGGCCTTCAAAAACCACTTACAAATATGCAAATGTAAATGGTAAAAAAAATCGTCTATCGAGAAGCTGGTACACAACATAAACAAACTATTATTTTATTACATGGTTATCCATCATCGTCACATAGCTACCGTGAACTAATTCCTCTTTGTCTGGGCGCTACCAAGTAATAGCGCCTGATTATTTAGGTTCTGGTTATAACGCACGCTCAAACCCAGAAACTCAAAAATATACTTTTGATTTTCTGGCTCAATACTTGAAGAGTTACTAACAACGCTTAAAGTAAGGCGCTACGGCCTATATATACAAGACTTTGGAGCACCTGTGGGCTTTAGCATGTTGTTAAGTAACCCAATTAGACTTGATGCACTTATTGTACAAAATGGCAATGCGTATTTAGAAGGGCTAACCCTACCGAGGCAAGCGTTTTTTAAAGCCGCGAATGAGCAGAAAACACAAGCTCAGAGGGATAAATTTATTCATTCACGTCTAATAAAGCCATTATAAATAAGCAATATTTATGATACGTACAAAGTAACCCAGAAGTGACGAGCCCAGATAGCTGGACTCACGTTCTTCACTTTTTACAAACCAAATCCGATAGAGTAATTCAAGTACAATTGCTACAAGATTACTACAACAACCTTCTCGACTATCCAAAATGGCAAGCTTATTTACGCAATTACCAACCCCCAACGTTAATTGTATGAGGTAAAAACGACCCTGCGTTTATAGCCGCAGGCGCTAAAGCATACTTAAAAGATGTACCGAACGCTGAACTACATTTACTCGATTCAGGACACTTTAGTGTTAAAGAAAAACCAGTAGAAATTGCAAAGTACATTGTCGATTTTATGAATAAGCTAGCTCAATAGTAAGCCTTTTCTTTTGGTTTAGTATTTATAGCGAACATAAAAAAGCACTGAGGGTATAAACCATCAGCGCTTTATTAAGCTTAAGCCAAATCCACAAGAATCACATTTAATATGGATAAGTTATGTATTTAGCCTTCTTCTTCAATAAGTGACTCTAGTAGGTCGTGTATTTCGGCTTTAAGCGCTTTATCTTCAATTTTATTAGCGCTAACCTTGGCATTTTTTAGGCTTTTAATCGCTTCGTTTGTTTGTCCAAGCTCTATTTGTAGAGTTGCCATTGAATAAGCAACCGACGACATATGATCTTTATTATTGATTGTAACCGACTTCTGTAGCGCTTTTTCATATGCGGTAATTGCCTCTTCAAGTTCTTCGGTAAAGTCAGCTAAGGTTTCCCACTGTACAGGGTGATCTTTTGAAGTATTCTCGTTTTCTTCACAAATAGCTTTGAGCCTAGAAAATAATAATTCAAACCTTTTACGGTCGTTTCTACTTGCAGCTTCCATCAGTTGCTCTGCTAAATCATGTACTGCTTTATATACTTTGGTGTTCATCATCAGGAACTATCCTTAACTGGCCACTAAACTAACTATTTAATTTAGCAAAACTACTATTTAGAGCCGTCCTAACCTTATTAGAACGGCTAATTATTTAGGTGTAATAATACATTAATAATAGATAGCGGGTTGGAATTAAAAGTGTGGTTTTAAAATTATATATAAAAAAGTAATCCACGTTAGTTACAGTGATACACTGAAAAACTAATTGATACCTAATATACTGGCTAATAATGAAAGAGTGCAACCAATGCGGTAAATGCTGTATTAAATATGGTGGGGGCGATTTAAGTGCAACCTTACAAGAAATTGAAATGTGGGCACTGTTTAACCCAGAGATTTATCAATATGTTAAAGATGATGAAATTTGGTTTGATCCAAATACACAATTGCGACTCTCCACTTGCCCCTTTTTAGAAATAGCGCCCAAAAAAGAGCCCTCCCATAAAACAATGTATACCTGCAGCATTTACCTAGATAGGCCAGAAGATTGCCGCCATTATCCAAGCCTAGTGTCAGAAATGATACGTGATGAATGCGAAATGATAGAACCTATCGATGTAAAAAACCAAACTAGAGCACAACATAAGCTTAATATAATTATGCTTGATAGCCGCTCTTAATCAGCTTATCTTATTTGCGTGGTTATTCATCGAAAAACATTAAGCTATAATATAACATTGTTGATAAGTCAAAAATGCGGTGTTATATTATATCACAACATAGTAACCGCGAACCTTTAAGATAATGACAAAGTTAACATTAATTTCCTCTGCAGTTTTTTCTGTTTTATGTTCTCATTCAGCACTTGCTGCTACCGTTACCGGTAAAATAACAGACGATAAAAACCAACCTATTGAAAACGCAGCTGTACACGTACATGGTAAAGACCAAGGTGTAAAAACCAACGCACAGGGCGAATTTTCTATTGATGTAGACTCTCAAAGTCAATTGCATGTAAGTAAAGACAACTTTATAGACTCGCGTATTGCGGTAAATGAAAACTCAAACAATGTGACGATGTCGCTTACCCCTACCTCGGTAGAAACCGTCGTTGTATATGCCTCTGCACTGCATAAAAATAGCTTAGAAATGATTTCGCCGGTGAGCGTTTTATCAGGTGATGAGCTTAAAAACAAATCAAAAGCGACCCTTGGCGAAACACTAAAGGGCTTACCAGGTGTTAATGCCAGTTACTTTGGTCCGGTGTCATCAAGCCCTATTATCCGTGGTTTAGATGGCCCTCGCGTTAAAATTACCCAAAACGGTTTAGATGCCAGCGATGCATCACGCATTGGCCCTGACCATGCAACATCAAGTGACAGCTTAGCAGCGGAACAAATTGAAGTATTGCGCGGACCAAGCACCCTACTTTATGGCTCAGGTGCAATTGGTGGTGTGGTAAATGTGGTTGATAACCGTATTCCAACGAGCAATTTAGATGATTTAACCGGTGCTGCTGAATACAGCCATGACACGGTTTCTAACTCAAATACCGTGGCTGCAAAACTAGAAACAGGAAATGACGGGTTTAACTTTCATTTTGATGGGACTAAACGCAGCGGTGATGACTATGAAACGCCTACATTTAGCATTACAGATGAAGATGGTGATGTTGAAACTCATAACTCTGTAGAAAACACTTTTATTGATAGCGACACATTTAATGTGGGTACGAGTTATGTGGGCGATCATTTAACGGTTGGCTTTTCTTACGGTAGCATTGAAACCGATTACGGTATTCCTGGGCATGAGCATCATGATCATGACCATGAAGGTGAAACCGAAGAAGAACACGACGAGCACGCAGATGAAGAGGAAGAAGAGTCTGTTTATGCACATCTAGAGCAAGATCGTTGGCAAGGCCTTATAAGCTATGCGCTCGATAACAACTGGATTGAAAATATTAATCTTCGTGTTGGCTACACTGATTACAAACACAGTGAAATTGAAGACGGTGAAATTGGCACCACCTTTAAAAATGAAACAACCGAAGCACGCTTAAATGTAGAGCACAAGTTAGCGCAGTGGCACGGTATGATGGGCTATCATTATAGCGAATCGGACTACGACGCAATTGGCGAAGAAGCATTTACTCCTGCAAGTGTAACCACTACACATGCGTTATACCTACTTGAAGAACGTGAATTTGGTGATGTTACACTCGAGCTTGGTGCGCGTATTGAAGATTACGAAATAACAAGCACAATTACCGACAGCGAGCACGCACATGATCACGATGAAGAAGAAGATCATGACGAAGGCGAAGAAGAAAGCATTGCATACAGCGAAAGCTTTACTAATGTAAGCGCCTCTGCCGGTGCTATTTGGCAATACACACCAGGGCAAAGCGTAGCACTTAGCTTATCTCACTCTGAGCGTGCGCCCCTTTCTGCTGAGCTTTTATCAAACGGATTACACATTGCTACAGGTACTTACGAGCTAGGCCTTGGCTATCATATTGAAGATAACGAGGTTCACTTTGAGCCAGAAGACATTAAACAAGAAAAATCGACCAATTTAGATTTTAGCTTTAGACGTTTTAGCGGTGACTTTGGTTACACAGTTAATTTTTTCTATAACGATATTAAAAACTTTTATTATCAACAAAACACTGGATTAGTTTACGACGAAGAAGATGGTTTAGAGTCTGCAATTGGCGCTCACGATGATGCGGTTGCCGTATATCAGTTTGCCAGTAAAGATGCTGAACTCTATGGTGTAGAATTTGATGTACACTATCAAATTGACCCTAATGCCATGGTTAAAGTATTTGGTGATTCAACACGCGCCAAGCTAAAAGACGACGAAGGTAACTTGCCGCGCATACCAGCAAATAAATTAGGATCTGAATTACAATACAATGTAGGCGATTTACAACTAACGCTCACAGGTACGCACTACTTTGAGCAAGATAATATTAGCGCCTATGAAACTAAAACCGATGGCTACACAATTGTTGATGCTCAAGCTAATTATCAGTTAAGTTTAGGCGCTATAGATACGCAGTTATACTTAAATGTTGATAACATTACAGACGAACTTGGCTTTGTTCACAGCTCGTTTATAAAAAATAAAGCCCCACTACCAGGTAGAAACTTCCGCTTTGGTATTAGAGGTTATTTTTAATAACGCTTTGGCATTTATTTAGTTACTTTTAAAGCCGCATTTTATATGCGGTTTTTTTATGCCTACTCATTTAATTAACTAGGTTATTTATTTGTTGTAATAGCGTTTGTAGCGCAGGTAGCAAGTTTATCTTTCCCCCAAAATAACTCACTTAATTATGCGGATTGGCCTAAATTATTAACGTTTTTAAAGCTTGCTATAAAACCACAAGACACAAAAAAGCCGCGGTCAAGACCACGGCTTTTTAAATACTGACTTAATAACTAAATTAAGAAAGGATTTCGTGTAGCTCAACGTCAAATACAAGCGTTGAGAAAGGTGCAATTGCAGCACCTGCGCCACGTTCACCATAAGCAAGCTCATGAGGAACGTAAATACGCCATTTAGTGCCTACTGGCATCATTTGTAAAGCTTCAGTCCAGCCTTTGATCACGCCACCTACTGGGAATTCAGCTGGTTGACCGCGCTCGTAAGAGCTATCAAATACTGTACCGTTAATTAATGTACCGTGGTAATCAACACGTACTGTAGACTCAGCAGTTGGCTTTTCGCCTTCGCCTGTAGCTAGTACTTCGTATTGTAAACCAGACTCGGTAACAGTGATTTCAGGACGCTTAGCGTTTTCTTCTAAGAATGCAATACCTTCAGCAGAAAGTACTTTTGCTTCTTCTTCACGACGCGCTTGGATCTCTTCGTTAATTTTTTCAAATGCAGCTTGGATCTCAGGGATCTCAACTTGAAAAGCGCTACCAGCGTACGCATCTTTCATGCCTTCAAATACTGAATTTAGGTTTAAGCCTTCAAAAGGGTTAGACTTAAGTTGCTCACCCATTTGTAAGCCAATACCGTAACTTGCTTTTTCAGCATCTGTAGTAAAATTATCTGACATAATGTGTTTTTCACGTTTTGTTAGTTAAAAGACGCGTACATGCTAACATAAAATAAAACCGGTTTGGGGCTAGTTTTTACTGTGTTTTACCTTAATTTTGCCAACTATGTAGCTACAAAGGGGTAAACTGAATAAAAATCCAACAAGCAATGGCCACGCTAGTAAACCGCCACTGCCAAACAGCACTAATGGCACTAATACTAAACCAACTAAAGCAATAAAAGCTGCGCCAATGACAGGCCAATGCGTATCGTATTTAGTAATAAGATGCGCAGTTAATACGTTAAAGCCAATACCATACACAAAGGCGGTGATAAGCGTTGCGTCTGGTTGTGCATCTGCTGCCATTTTTATTAATAAATTAATCGCGCTTTGATAACAGTAGCCAAATACAATCCACAGTAGTACATGCTTTACTAAGCGTTGCGATGTTGTAAGGTTTGCTTCTTTTGACATTTATTAAACTCCACAAAGCAAAAAACCGCCCATAAGGCGGTTTTTTTAAATAATGGTGGAGAGATAGGGATTTGAACCCTAGATAGGCTACAAACCTATGCCGGTTTTCAAGACCGGTGCATTCGACCACTCTGCCATCTCTCCGTACGGCGCGAATAATAGGGGGTATTGAGCAACTTGTAAAGACATAAATGTAAATAATTAGCTAAAAACAGCATTTGGTTCAAAAAATCACCACAAATAGCTAAAAACCTAGGTTGCGCGTTACCCTATTAATAATATTGCTTTGGTCTGCGTGCAATCCACGAACAAATTAAGCACAGTAATAAACTAAGTGCTAAAAATGTAACGCTTTGAAATATTAAATCAAAACGGTTTAAATCATCACTTGGTACAACCACAAATAAAAATGCAGGTAATACACTAAGCAATAACACATAAAAACAAATTTTAAAGGCCCGACCAAAATCAAACCTTTTAGACTGCTGCATCCACCAGGTTAATAAAACAAGCATTCCCATAGCAGAGCCAGCTATAAAATGTGCAGTATTCGTGCTCATTGCCACATAAAGTGTAATAAAAGCACCCACTATTCCCCAAATTGACCATGCCAGCCAATTCTCTTTTTCTTGTAAAAATAAATTTCCCATCGTTTTCGTCTTCTTTATCGTTATTTTTATTAAGACTTTCCATACTTTAACAAAAAACAACCGATTAAAAAACAAACTGAAGAAGAAAAAGTTAACCTATATTGCTTCCGTGCGCTTCTCACAGCTAAATCAAAAAAGGACGAGCCTAACAGCAGCAACCTTAATGCTATATGACTGCGCAGAACTGCAATAGTTCATTATTTATTATAAATAAGTGAAGTAATCATCTGGTTTATGCTTAGCTGCCTTTTTGCACTCAATCTCTGGGGTGCCTAAATATAAATACCCAACAATTTCATCTTGTTCGTCTAAATTAAGGGCATTTTTGACTGCTGTGCTTTGTGCAAAATACCCTGTACGCCATACACCACCTAAACCTTGTGCAAATGCGGCTTGTTGCATGGCAAGTACACTGCAACCGGCGCTTTGTACTTGCTCAATACGCGGCACTTTTGGATGGGCTTGATATTTAGCAATAGCAATAATGATCATCGGTGCGCGCAGCACAAGCTCTTTTGCGCGTTTAATCACTTTTTCTTCTTGCTGCTCAGCAACGGCGCTTTGATGGTATATCTCACCTAATTTATGGCGGGCATCACCTTGAACGACAATAAACTGCCAAGGCGCAATGCATCCGTGATCAGGCACCCGTAACGCGGCTTGCTTTATTATATCGAGCTGCTCTGAATTTGGCCCTGGGGCGGTTAATTTAGCGTCAGATTGGCGGGTTAGTAAAAGCTCAATAGCATCCATAGCGTACTCTCATAATTCAAAACGTTAGAGTACCATTTATGCCTTTAAAAAATAAACTCTGCGTAATTATCAATTTTATTAAAACCCTCATTATTCTCTCGTATTAAAGCGCCCTTACTGCGTAAACAATATTCATATACCACTGTATAAATCCGAGAGAGGCGCTATGCGTTTAACACACGTTACAAACAAAAAGGGCGTATAAAAAATATTTATACGCCCTTTTTAAACCAATTTGTTTGCTACTCTTTTACTACTGCACGCCTTAACCAATAATCAACACTAACATAGCGACCGCCACCTACAAAAAACAAGCTAAGTAACATGGCAAAATAAATAGCAGAAAATTCAATACCGTTATTTATTATGGAAGGTTTACCTTTTTCATATAAGTAATCAGTAAATCCGTGCTCTTCAACTATGCCCCTAATTTTACCTATACGTTCTTGTACTTCTAGTGAGTTTTCTAGGCTTTCTTTAGCCCCTGGAATTGATAACCAATCAAGTACTTGAGCTGAACTGGTTGTAGGGTTTGATGGCGCTATAGCAAACCAACCATTATGCCAATGCACAGTTGTTGCTGCCACCACCATTGTAAACATCAGCGGAATGCTTACTAAGCGGGTAAATAGCCCAAAGAGTAAAAACCACCCACCTAAAAATTCACTCCAGCCTGCTAAAAAGGCAAGTAAGTCTGGAAATGGTAAACCTAAACCCCATTCACTATTGCCAAACCATTGCACAACGCTTGCATCAGCAAGAAAATAGCTAAAAAAGCCGTCGGTTTCTCCACTTAGGGCTAATTTATTAAAGCCCGCAATAATCATTACGGGGGCTAAAATTAAGCGAAAAAGTAACGCAGGTAATCCGTCGGCATACGATAGATTACCCATGATTTTATTATACAAACGAAATAATTTACTCATGTGTGGCCTGCTTTGTCAGTGTTTTAAGTTATGGACTCTATACACACAAGACCTGAGGGCACTGTAAATTATTTCATTTTATTAACACTGTTAAATGGCTCTGGCCACTTGAAGCGCTTCAAAAATTGCACGCTTTGCATCAATTGCTGCTGCTAATTTAGCACCACCAATAACATGTACCTTTGCATTTTCGCGGTGTTGCTCAAGCACTTCATTATTAGAAACCTGCCCTATACACGCAATAACCGTATCAACCGGCAGTACTTGTTTTTCTCCGGCAACAGTAACTGTAAGGCCATTTTTATCAAAACTGTGGTACTGGCAATCAGCAATTTGTTTAACACCATGTTGCTTAGCAACTTGACGATGTATCCAGCCTGTGGTTTTTCCAAGCCCGCTACCAAAGCGCCCTGCACTGCGTTTTAGCATGTATAATTGTCGCTCATCTTTGTGCGGCTCTGCCTCGCACTCAATACCCCACTGCTTTTTAAACTCAGGAATAGATTGCGATTTATGCTCACTTAAAAAAGCAACCATATCAAAGCCAATACCGCCGGCACCTAAAATGGCTATTGATTTGCCCAGTTCGACCTCACCGCGTATAACTTCATCATAAGCAAATACACGCTTAGAGTCTGCACATTCAATTGCAGCTTCACGCGGGCGTACACCTGTGGCAAATACGATGTCATCGTATTTTTGTAACATTGCATCATCGTAGGCTTTACCAAGCTCTACATTTACGTTGAGCCTTTCAAGTTCATTAGTAAAGTAGCTAAGCGTATGATTAAAGTCTTCTTTACCTGGAATTTGCATGGCTAGATTAAATTGGCCACCCATTTGTGTTTTTTGATCGATAAGCGTTACTGTGTGCCCTTTTTCAGCCAAATAACAACTTGCCGAGAGCCCAGCAGGGCCCGCGCCAACAACTAATACATTTTTAGCTTTAGAAGCTTTATCTAATGGGTAATCAAGTTCAAAGGCGGCTTGTGGATTAACTAAACAAGTTGCACGTTTATTTTTAAAAACGTGGTCTAAACAGCCTTGGTTACAGCCAATACAAATATTTATTTGTTTAGTTTGCTGATTTTGATATTTGTTAAAAAACTCCGGATCGGCTAATAAAGGGCGCGCCATTGAAATTAAATCGGCTTCATTATCATTAAGGATTTGGTTGGCTATATCCGGCGTATTAATACGGTTTACAGCTATAACAGGTACATTCACCACTGACTTTAATCGTTTTGAAGCTTCTTTAAATGCTCCAGGAGGCACCATACTGGCGATTGTTGGCACGCGTGCTTCATGCCACCCAATGCCAGTATTAAAAATATCAACACCGGCCTGCTCAAGTGCTTTTGCCTGAATAGTGACTTCATCAGGGGTTGAGCCATTCGGGATTAGGTCCATGACAGATAATCTAAAAATAATTAAAAACGTATCAGATACTTTAGCTCTAACGGCTTTAACTATTTCAAGCGCTAATCGCATTCTATTTTCTAGGCTGCCACCAAATTCATCATCGCGCTTATTGGTGTGTGGCGCCATAAATTCATTAATTAAGTAACCTTCAGAGCCCATTATTTCAACACCATCGTAACCTGCTTTTTCTGCCATATAGGCAGAGTGCGCAAAGTCTTTAATGGTTTTTTTAATCGAGCCTAACGACATTTGTTTAGGTTTGTATGGATTTATAGGCGCTTGAATAGCGCTCGGGGCTTGGTTAAACGGATGATAAGCGTATCGACCAGCATGTAAAAGCTGCAAACATATTTTTCCGCCATGTTTATGAACGGCGCCTGTATATGCACGGTGTTTAAATACATCATAATAACTGTTAAATGATGAAGAAATAGGCGTTAATTTACCGCGCAAGTTAGGGCTGTATCCCCCGGTAATGATCATGGCCGTGCCGCCTTTAGCGCGCGCCTCGTAAAAAGCACTTAACCTTTTGCGGTTGTGCCAGCCCTCTTCAAGGCCTGTATGCATTGAGCCCATTACCAAGCGGTTTCGTAATTGTGTGTGTTTTAATTGTAATTGTTGTTCTAACATCCTGTGCCCCGTTAACTGGTCTAACCTGTATACATTAGCTAATTCTGCTTTAATGGCAAGTAATAAGCAATATGTGCCTGCATTTAATTAAAAATACTATTAAAAACGTATATTTATGTAACCTCATAAACACTTCGTTACGATTTAGCAGTTAAAATTATTTTTATTCTAGGCTAAGATGGAACTAATGTATTAGCTGTACCAAATTAAGGAGCTATTTTGATAGCAAAGGTATTTAAAGGTATTTGGGCTGGAATAAACTTTTCTCGTCGTTTAATACTCAACATTTTGTTTCTATTACTGGTTGTTGTATTTTTTATGTCGCTATCAAGCGATGACGATACAATAATAATAGAAGATGGCTCTGTACTTAGGCTTAATCTTAATGGGCCTATTGTGGAAGAAAAAACATATATAGACCCTGTCGAAGCAGCCATTAACGATGCTACGTCTAATTCAGAAGCACCTAGTGAAATTTTACTTGATGATGTAGTCAAAGTGATTGATGAAGCCACTAATGACGAGCGCATCAGCGTTATCTTACTAGATTTGCAAGAAATGCCGAAAGCCCACCTAAATAAATTAAAGCGTATTACTAAATCGTTAGATGCCTTTAAGCAAGCGGGTAAAAAAGTGATTGCATCGGGCTACTATTACACTCAATCGCAATATTATATTGCTTCGCATGCCGATGAAATTGCAATGCATCCTTATGGTTCGGTAGCCATTGAAGGCTATGGAATGTATCCACTTTACTTTAAAGAAGCACTAGAAAAACTTAAAGTAACGCAGCATATTTTCCGTGTTGGTACGTTTAAGTCGGCGGTAGAGCCGTTTATTCGTAACGATATGTCTGATGCTGCTAAAGAAGCTAACCGCGTTTGGCTTGGTGCATTATGGAGCGAATATAAGCAAGATGTTGCTGCGGTACGCCCTTTTGATGAATCTAACTTTGACGAAACCATGGATGCTTACCTTGCTAAAATGAAGGCTGCAAATGGCGATTCAGGTAAATATGCACTTGACCATCAATGGGTCGACTCGCTTAAAACAACTCAGCAAATTCGCCAACAACTCATTGATTTAGTTGGCGCACAAGAAGACGGTAAAACATTTAAGCAAGTGTCTTTTCGTGAATACTTAAGCTTAGTTAAGCCCCCTATCGAATTTGATAACCCAATTACAGAAAAAGTTGCTGTAGTTGTTGCTAAAGGTACGATTGTTGATGGTGAGCGCAAAGCAGGTGAAATTGGCGGCGATTCTACCGCAGCATTACTTCGCAAAGCACGCCTTGATGATAAAGTAAAAGCGGTTGTTTTACGTATTGATTCAGGTGGCGGCAGCATGTTTGCCTCTGAGGTTATTCGCGCTGAAGTATTAGCACTTAAAGCCGCAGGCAAACCTGTAATCGCATCAATGAGCTCAGTTGCCGCATCTGGCGGTTATTGGATTGCCTCAGCAGCTAACGAAATTTGGGCAGCACCAAGTACTATCACCGGCTCTATTGGTGTGTTTGGTACATTTATGACTTTTGAAGATACTTTATCTGAAATTGGTGTGTACTCAGATGGTGTTGCAACGTCAGAAATGGCTGGATTTTCTATTACTCGCCCGCTTAATGAAAAAATGGCGCAAGTTATTCAAATGAGTGTTGAAGAAGCTTATAGCCGCTTTATAGATGTGGTTGCTGATGCGCGCAATATGACACCAGAGCAAGTTGATAAAATTGCACAAGGGCGTGTGTGGATTGCTTCACAAGCACAAGAGCTTGGACTAGTTGATAAGCTTGGTGATAAACAAGATGCAATTGATGCCGCAGCGGCGCTTGCCAAACTTAATCACTACGAAGTGAAAACAATTAAGCAAGATCTAAGCCCGCAAGAAAAAATGCTACAAGATATTTTTGGTAGTGCATCCGTTAAATCTATGCTTGGCTTAAATACAGATACAGCCTCTGTTTTAGCCACTCAAGCTAATATTAATACGGTGATAAAGCGCCTAAGTAGTGAAGTCGCTGATCTAAAAGATTATAACGATCCGCAGGGTGTATACGCACGTTGTTTAGAGTGTAGCGTTGCACAATAAAAGTGCACGTATTTACTCAAGCAGCTGTATTTAAAACAACTTAACGTTATACTAAGCCCAGTTTTTTTACTGGGCTTTTTTTATGAAACGTAAACGCATTTATATCGCATACACTGGCGGTACCATAGGTATGAAAAAATCGAGCCGTGGCTACATTCCGGCTGAAGGTTTTTTAACAGAAACAGTGGTTAATAACGCAGAATTTAACCGTGAAGAAATGCCCCTTTTTGATATTCACGAGTACTGCCCTTTAATCGATTCATCAGATATGTCGCCAGCGCATTGGCAACTAATAGCTGATGACATTAAAAGCAAATACCACGATTACGATGGTTTTGTGGTCCTTCATGGCACCGATACAATGGCTTACACAGCCTCTGCCCTGTCGTTCATGTTCGAAAACTTAACTAAACCCGTTATTGTTACTGGCTCACAAATTCCTTTATCGCAATTACGCTCTGACGGTCAAGTTAACTTATTAAACGCCATGTTTTTAGCGGCTAATTACCCCATTGCTGAAGTGAGCTTATTTTTTAATAACCAATTATTTAGAGGTAACCGAGCCACTAAAGCACATGCCGATGGTTTTAATGCTTTTGCATCTCCTAACCTAGAGCCTTTAGCATTATCTGGTATTAATATTCAGCTAATTAAAGGCCAGCTAAGCCCTTATGTAGAAAACGAACTACAGGTAACCACCATTACACCTCAGCCAATTGGTGTACTTTATTTATACCCAGGCATTAGTAAAGACGTGGTTAAAAGTTTGGTGAATGACAATATAAAAGCACTGGTATTGCTTAGCTTTGGCGTAGGTAATGCCCCACAAGACCCCGACTTTTTAGACGTGCTAAGTGAGGCAAGTAAACGCGGCATGGTTATTGTTAATTTAACGCAGTGTTTAAAAGGCCATGTAAATATGGGCGGCTATGCTACGGGTAACGCGTTATTAAATATTGGTGTAATAAGTGGCTACGATATGACACTAGAGGCGTGTTTAACAAAGCTGCATTATTTGTTTAGCCAAAACCTAGAAATTGAAACGATTCGCCATTTAATGCAAGACAATTTACGCGGTGAATTAAGCCGCTAATTTTAGTGACCAAAACGAAAAAGGCACGCTAAATAGCGTGCCTTTATTAATTTATAAACGCGTTAATTATCTTACTTTCGCGTCTATACCCACTAAGTCAGTTAAGTGACACACTTCACCTGAGTGAGTTTTAATACCATGCTCACCAAAGTAATCACGCTGAGCTTGTACTAAATGCCCATTACTTGGTGTGGTTAATGTGGCTAAATACGTTTGTGTTGATGCAAGTACAGGGAACGCTAAGCCAGTCATTACAGCTTGCCCAGTTACTTTGCGAAGCGCATTAGATTCATTTTCAAGCGTATCAATGTATTCTACGCCTTGCGCTACGCTATCTAGGTAGTCAGCACGAATAATACAACCGGCACGCCATGTTTGCAGCGTTTTAGACAAGTCTACTTTCCACTGATGGGTACGAGAAGCCCCTTTAATTAACGCTAAACCTTGGCGATACGCTAATAAGCTCGCCAATGTAAATGCATCTTTTAGCTCTTCAAGGTCAATATCAACCTTGTTTGTAGCTTTAGCGGCATACGTCATTTCTTGTGCAGCGGTGGTGTCACATACATTGGTTAAGTGGCGAGCTTGCACCGCGGCAACCAGTGAAGGAACAGCAATACCCAGTTCAAGTGCATTTTGCGCAGTCCACAGGCCTGTGCCTTTTGCGCCTACTTTATTATCAATTAAATCAACAAGCGGTTCTTGCTTGGTGTTTTCAAGAGATAAAATATGGCTAGAAATAGCAAGTAAGTAGCTATTTAAATGACCGGTAGACCAGTCATCAAAAATTTCAGCCACTTCTTTTGGTGAGCGACCTGTACCAATACGAAGTAGTTGATACACTTCAGCAATAAGCTGCATAATTGCGTATTCGATGCCGTTGTGAACCATTTTTACAAAATGGCCACTGGCCGATTGACCAACGCGTGCAAAACACGACTCGCCATTGTAGCTAGCGGCTACTTTTTCAAACCACGGTTCGATACGCTCCCAACCGCCTTCTGAGCCACTTGCCATCATTGCAGGACCATGACGAGCGCCTTCGGCACCGCCAGAAATACCCATGGTGGCAAATTCAAATTTGTTTTGATACTTAAGTTTACGATTAATACCGTCTTTGTAGTTACTGTTACCACAATCTACAATCATATCGTTACACTGTACGCCAGCTTCAACAAGCTCATTACACACAGCATCAACCAGTTCGCCTGCAGGCACTAATAATAAAATAGAGCGAGGTGCTTCTAAACGCCTTACCATGTCTCCTAAATCAGAAACAATATGAAGTCTATCGGCCATGCCTTGCGATTTAGCACAACTTAATAACTCTTCACCCGCATGTGGGTTTTTATCATATGCGACTAACGTTATGCCTTTTTCAATCATGTTTAAGGCAATATTTTTGCCCATAACGCCTAACCCGACTAATGCAACTTGCATTTAGTGTCCTCCTCGGTAACAACTATTTGGTTAGTAAACTAAGTAATTCATTAAATAATACCGCGTGCATTATACTCATACCGTCATAAAATGCGAACGTTGAGCTAATACAGCATGCTTTTTTATTACGCTATTAAAAAGCACTGCAATTGTATCAAATATAAGGGCTGTGCGGTTACAAATACTCTGCGTATTTTGAATTTAAGATCATTGACGGATTTTGACACCGGTGTCATAATGATGACATATTCGTTTTGTATAAAATAGTGGCAATACTAACTAGTTTGCCTATAACTAAAAATGTTTATACATAAGTTATAAGTATTTTGAAGTCACAAAATAACCGTCAACCTGCTTACACATCTAAGCACACAGGAGAATTTGATGCTAAGACGCACAAAAATAGTCGCTACACTTGGGCCTGCAACAGATCGAGATAACAATCTAGAAAAAATTATTCGCGCTGGCGCTAATGTAGTACGTTTAAACTTCTCACATGGTGTTGCACAAGATCATAAAGACCGTGCACAAGCTGTACGCGAGATAGCCACAAAATTAGGTAAACATGTTGCTATCCTTGCAGACCTTCAAGGTCCTAAAATTCGTGTTTCAACGTTTAAAGAAGGTAAAGTAAACCTTGAAGTAGGCGCTAAATTCACCCTAGATGCAAAAATGGAAAAAGGTGAAGGCGACGTAAACGCGGTAGGTATTGATTACAAAGAATTACCACAAGATGTAAGCCCTGGCGATTTATTACTATTAAACGATGGCCTTATTCAACTAACCGTTGAGCAAGTAGAAGGTCACTTAGTGCACTGCTCGGTTACCGTAGGTGGTGTATTATCAAATAATAAAGGCATTAACCGTTTAGGCGGTGGTTTAACAGCCCCTGCGTTTACAGAAAAAGACAAAGAAGATTTAATCACTGCAGCTGAAATAGATGTTGATTACATTGCAGTATCGTTCCCACGCAGTGGCGATGATATGCGTTATGTACGCTCTTTAGCAGAAGCTGCTGGCTCTAAAGCACAACTACTTGCAAAAATTGAACGTGCAGAAGCCGTAGAAACACAAGAAGCCGTAGATGACATTGTTTTAGCATCAGACGCTGTAATGGTTGCTCGTGGCGATTTAGGTGTTGAAATTGGTGATGCTGCGCTAATGGGTAAACAAAAACTCATTATTCGTCGCGCTCGTTCATTAAACCGTACTGTTGTAACTGCAACACAAATGATGGAATCGATGATCGATAACCCAATGCCAACACGCGCAGAAGTTATGGATGTGGCAAATGCAGTACTTGATGGTACTGATGCAGTTATGCTTTCAGCAGAAACCGCTGCCGGTGATTACCCTGAAGAAACGGTCGCTACAATGGCACGTGTTTGTTTAGGTGCAGAATCGCAAAAAGAAACCCACGTATCTAAGCACCGTTTAGACAGCCGTTTTTCTAACAATGCAGAATCTATCGCGCTTTCAGCTATGTACGCTGCTAATCACTTAGATTCGGTTAAAGCCATTGTTACCTTAACTGAGTCAGGTAGCACCGCTAAACTTATGTCGCGTATCAGCTCTGGTTTACCTATTTACTCGCTTTCACGCCATGCAAGCACGCTAGGCCAAACAGCGCTTTATCGTGGTGTTTACCCTGTGTTTTTTGATTCTACAAAAACTGAAAAAGACGGAATGGTTAAAGCCGCACTTGATACCCTTGTAGCACAAGGTTCATTACACTCTGGCGATACAGTAATTATTACTCACGGTGACTCTATGGAAACTGTGGGCGCAACGAACACAATGAAAATTGTAACTGTAGCGTAATTTCTGCCTTATATAAAAAATGCGAGCTAAGCTCGCATTTTTTATGCCTGTAAAACATCAAACTAGCTGGCTAGCGCTGCTTTTACTTTATCGCGGTAGCTTCGGCTTACTTTAAGCTCTTGTCCGTTTTCAAGCACTAATAAATACTCACCGCTTACTTGTGTAACCAGCTTGCTTATTTGTTTTGTATTTACAATTGCACTGCGGTGAACGCGCACAAACAAATGTGGGTCGAGCTCTTGCTCAAGCTCTTTCATTGTTTTGCGCAAAATATGTGTTTGCCCATCTTGGCAATGTAAACACATATAATCGCCGGCGGCATCAACCCACTGAATTGTCGCAACCGGGACACGAATAATTTCACCCTGCTCTTTTACCGCCAGTGATTCTGGGTAACGTTTGTCGGTTAGGGTATCGCCTGTGGCTAATTTTTTAAGTATTTCTTCACAGTTATTACCTGTAATACCGGCAACAAAACTCGCTAGTTTTTTCTTATGGGCGTTGTCTTGCTGTGTTTTTAAGTAACTATGCACTTTTTCTACCGCCTGTTTTAGTCTGTTATCGTCAACGGGTTTTAAAATGTAATCCAAAGCATGTATTTCAAATGCCTTTACTGCAAATTGATCAAATGCAGTAACAAACACAATCGCGGGTAACGCTTTAGTGCTTTCGCTTAAGGCACGGGCAACTTCAAAGCCATTCATTCCTGGCATTTGTATATCTAAAAAAACTAAGTCTATTGGGTGCTCTTTACATGCTTCTATTGCATCAGAGCCTGAACTACACAGTTTAACTACTTCTATATCAGTATATTCTTCAAGTCTTACTGCTAAGCCCTTTCTTGCTAATGGTTCATCATCAACAATGATGGTTTTAATTTTAGTCATTTCTTCACAGCCTTCTCAAACGGTACTCGCAGATTAACTTTCAATCCACTTGGCGTATTATGTGATAATACAAACGAATAATTATTTTCATAGAGCGTTTTTAATCTGTCTTTGGTATTTGCCACCCCTACCCCTTGTGCATTTACAAGTTGTCCGTCTATTAGCTCGGTACCGGGGCCGTTATCACCTACTTCAAGTAGTAGCTCGTTGGCAAAAACCTGTGCTTTTATGTCTATCACACCGCCTTGTGACATATGCGCAATGGCGTATTTAATTGCGTTCTCAATTATCGGTTGCAAAATTAAGCTTGGCACAAGTGCCTCTTTTGCTTGCTCGCTTACATCTACATTTACTTTTAAGCGCTCATCAAATCTTACCCGCTCTATTTCTAAATACAGCATTAATGCGTGTAGCTCTTGCTCTAAAGGCACTTTTTTAATGGGATCGGTATTTAGTGTATAACGCAAAAAGTCGCTTAACCTTGCCACCATTAAGTTAGCATCTTTGTTTTCTTTTACCAAAACTAATGTAGAAATAGCATTAAGCGTATTAAATAAAAAATGCGGGTTAAGTTGATATCTGAGCATTTTTAATTGCGCTTCATGGGCCATTGTAGTTGCTTTAAGCGCTTTTTGTCGCTCACTTTGTAATAGCTGGTAATACTTTATGCCAAAGTATAAGCCACTCCAACATAAAATTATGTAAACAGAGTCTAAGCCATGCTGTAAATAGTAAAACCAATCTTCTGGGCGATAACCATGGCGGTATATTTCCCATAAATTAAATTTTTGTACAATTGCCCACAACGTACCTGTAATGTACGAGGCACCAAATACAACCACCATTAATATCCACGGCGATGCATTCCAGGTTTTTCTGTAAATATAACGAAGTGGGACTGTCATTAAACAGCCCGCATAGGCATTTAATAATATAACAAACACGTAAATATCACGCATTTCAAATACTTTAGAGCCGATATAATTTACAAGCGCATAACCAATCCAGCCTGCAATTTGCAATAGCCAAAAAAAGCGTTGCCTGTTATCAACTAAAGATTGCCAATTCAAAATAAAATACAACTCCGTATAAGTTAGCCAATAAGTTAAAATTACGTTAGCTAATTTAACCACTGGTTTGGTTATTATATCGATTATTACAAAGTGTTAGCAGTACCAACTGTCTTAATTTTTAAGAGCCTTACCGCAAAGTTACGCCAATAAAAAAGCGAAAGGCTTTAACCTTTCGCTTTTAAAATGCCGATTCAATCAGCTCGTATGGGCAAAGCCACCTTATAAACTAGGCAAGTTTATCTGACGCCACTTTATAAGTTGGGTCTTCAATTACGTTTACCTCAACTAAGTCACGCGCTTTGTGTAACAGCTGCTTACAGTCTTTACTTAAATGACGTAAGTGAAGCTGTTTACCTGCTTTAGTGTACTTATCAGCTAAGCTGTCGATGGCTTCTATGGCACTGTGATCCGCAACACGGCTGTGTTCAAATTCGATAATTACATCTTTAGGGTCGTTTTTAACATCGAATAACTCAGAAAAGTTTTTAACTGAGCCAAAAAATAACGGGCCGTGAAGCTCGTAAACTTTAGCACCTTGCTCATCAATGTAATTAGTTGTGTAGATATGTTTTGCATGATTCCAAGCAAATACCAAGGCAGAAACAATAACACCAACACACACGGCAATCGCTAAATCGGTTACTACGGTTACGCCAGATACCAATACAATTACAAAGGCATCAGACAGTGGTACGCGCTTCATCATTTTAAAGCTTGCCCATTCAAACGTACCAAGAACAACCATAAACATAACACCTACAAGCGCAGCCAGTGGGATCATTTCAATTAAACTTGAAGCAAATATAATAAATGCAAGCAGCATTAGTGCAGCACTTATACCCGACAAGCGCGAGCGCCCGCCCGAATTAATGTTGATCATTGATTGCCCAATCATGGCACAGCCACCCATTGCGCCAAAAAAGCCACAGGTTACATTAGCAGCACCTTGGCCAATACACTCTTTATTTGAGTGGCCACGGGTTTCGGTAATTTCATCAATCAAGCTAAGCGTTAATAACGACTCAATTAAACCAATAGCCGCTAAAATTAATGCATACGGAAAAATTATATAAAAAGTTTCCAGGGTAAATGGAACCATAGGAATGTGAAATTCAGGTAAGCCGCCAGCAATGGTAGCCGCTTCATTACCTGTCATCCCTTTTAGGAAATCAAGTACAGTGCGCGAGTCTAAATCAAGGCCTATTACTAGCGCGGTTACCGTTACAATAGCCACTAAAGAAGAAGGCACTGCAGTGGTGAGCTTAGGTAAAAAGTGAATGATAGCCATGGTTAATGCAACTAAACCTAACATGATGTAAAGCGGGTTGCCCGTCATCCATTGCTGGCCGCCTGCGCCATCTGGCACTTTAAACTGCCCAAGTTGCGCTAGAAATATTACTATCGCTAATCCATTTACAAAGCCGAGCATAACAGGATGAGGGACCATGCGAATAAACTTACCGAGCTTAAATATCCCCGCGAGTATTTGCAGTATTCCCATCAGCAACACCGTGGCAAATAAATACTCAACACCATGATCAAGTACCAAACTTACCATTACAACAGCTAATGCACCGGTTGCGCCCGAAATCATACCAGGGCGACCACCAAAAATAGCCGTAATTAAACCAACGATAAACGCGGCGTAGAGACCAACTAAAGGTTCGACATTTGCAACAAAAGCAAACGCAACAGCTTCTGGAACTAAAGCAAGTGCTACAGTTAAGCCAGATAAAATATCGTTTTTAGCAGAGCTAGGCGCTTTGCTGAGTAAGTTAAACATTGAGTTCCTCTGGGGGTTATTAGGTTAGGATCGAAAAAGCGCTAAATGTTACCAAATTAGCGCTCATTTAACAATTCGCACACACCGTTATTAGCTTTCTTAGTATAGCTTAACTTTGTGTCGTTTATTTTATAGAGGAAGAGATGTACTGCGTTTTACACATGTCATGGTTACGTTAGAGTGTACCTCTTGAACGTATTCTAAGCTGAGTAAATTGTCACGTACAAAGTGCTCATAGCCTTCTATACCTTGTGAGATTATACGCAGCATAAAGTCCATGGTGCCGGCCATTGTGTAACATTCTGTCACTTCGTCATAGCTCATAATTAGCTTTTCAAATTCAGCTAAGTTTTTCTTGCCATGATTTGATAAGCGCACATGTGCGTATACAAGCATGTCAAAACCAAGCTTTTTCTCATCTAAAAGCGCAACTTTACTTTTGATATAGCCATCTTGTTCAAGCTTTGCAATGCGTCGCCAACAAGGTGATTGAGATAAGCCTACTTTGTCTGCAATTTCAGCAGTTGAAAGACTTGCGTCCTGTTGTAAAAGTGCCAAAATTTGGCGATCTACGTGATTTAGAGACATTTTATTTCTTATTTATCTAATAAACTGGTTAAATTATACAGCCAATTTAAAATTCCGTCTGCAATAATTTTGCATTTTCATGGATTTTAATTAACCAAATTGGCCACTTACAAATGGATTAGTGCGTTTTTCGTGGCCTACAGTGGTATCTTCACCATGGCCAGCTAAAATACGCGTGTTGTCATCAAGTGTTAAAATATGGCTTTTAATAGACTCAATGAGCTGCTCTGTATTGCCTTTAGGGAAATCTGTACGCCCTACAGCACCTTTAAAAATAACATCGCCAACAATAACGCATTGCTGATCAGGCTCATAAAACACAATATGACCAGGTGTGTGCCCAGGGCAATGCTTAACACTAAAGCTAAGTTTGCCAAGCGTTAATACATCATTATGATTAAGCCAAATGTCAGGGTAAAAGCATCAATAGCTGAAAAACCAAACATTTGTGCTTGCATAGGCAGGTTATCAAACCAAAATGACTCATCTTTTTGCGGGCCAATAATTTGCACATTGTAGTGTGAGCGTAATTCATCTGCCGCACCTACGTGGTCTAAATGCCCGTGTGTAAGCCAAATAGCGCTCAGTACTAATTTGTGCTCACTAAGCGTGGCTATAATTTTTTGTGCGTCACCACCTGGGTCTATCACCACAGCTTGCTTTGTTTCTGTACAACTAATTATTCTGCAATTTTGAGAAAAAGCAGTCACGGGTATCGTAATAACGTGCATATTAAATTTCTTTATCTTTTTGATCGGGAATAACGGCTACTTGCTCATACGACATTAAAATTGGGTATTTCAAATACGCTTCGTCATAAAATGGCGTGTGTGAATATAACCAGTGCAAACGTGCATTGGCATCTTGCGCAAATGCTTTATCTTGAAGTTTTTTATCAAACTCGAGAGCAAGTTTTGGGTTGTCTTTAAGCATTTTCCTTGCGTAAGGGATTAACGCGTAGTTTTCCATGTACTCTGTTCGTTGAAATATTGTATTAAACTCACCCCACGCAAAAAATGAATCAGGAGCCTCTGGGTGTAATAAATGAACCGCTAACTCCCCTGCTTTTTGCTGCGTATTTACTTGATACCATCCGTCTAAATCTACATTTATTGCTGGTACATAATCAAAACTTGCAGAGACTCTAAAGCGGCCTTCAAATGGGGCTTTATCAAACGAGTAATCAAGTACTTTGGCAAGCTTTAAAGGTTGCGTATTCGCGCCTTTAAGTTTGTTTACTGACACCCCATGTAACTTAAGCTTTTCTATTATATCGCTATACACAGGCGGAACAAAAAACGCTTGGGGCACATCAACAACTCGCTCAACCTCTTTTTGCCAATAAATCGGTAAGTCAGTGTAGGTATAGGCTTTACCTAAATATTTAACCTCAGTTTGCCCCGAAAGCGCACTTACACTTGATGTGTATTCGACCCCTTTAAACTCACTGATTGTGTCTGCTTGTTTAGCATAACCTCGTTTAACAATTAGTTTCTCAGGTACAAATTCTTGCTCTTTTTTAACGGCGTTCGAAAGCTCATGACTGTACTGAGAAAGCGCGTTTATTGCCCCATCTAAAAATACATAGGTGCCTAATACGCGTTGTTGATAAGGTTTTAAAGAATGGTTTTCGACTAAAATTGTTGGTAATGATTTTAAATCCCCCCACCCGTTTGAAAAACGCGGTGTAGCCACCCAACCTGCAAGGCCTTTTTTAAAGTCGCGTTTATCCATAACAAATACCAATGGCCCAGGTATATGCCCTTGCTTTTGTAATGTTTCGTCAATAACCGGCTTTATATACTGATCTAACGCATCAGATATAGCAGGCGATTCGCTTGCAAATACAGGGTTATAACCATAGGTCACATCGTACTGATAATCGGCGCCATCGGTAACATGCACATCAATGTATAAGTTTGGGTTGTAATCATTAATAACCTTTAAAACACTTCTCACCTCTGGTGTATCTAACTTAGTAAAATCGCGGTTAAGGTTTAGATTATTTGCATTGGTTCTAAAGCCCATTTTTTCAGGGCCGCGCTGATTTATGCGATTAAATGCGCTGCTGCGTTCATGCCCATCTACGTTTAAAATAGGAATAAAAAGTATGTTTACCTTTTTTAAAATATCACGGCGCTTACCGGTTGCAATATCGCGCAGCAACATAAACATGGCGTCTTTACCATCTATCTCACCTGCATGAATACCGGCTTGGATAAAAACGGTTGGCTTAGTGCTGTTGGCCATTTGCCCCGCTTCAAAAAAACCTTGTTCACTGGCAACCACCATTTTAATAGCACGATTACTATTACTGTAGCCTATTATTTGAGACTGAAACTGCGTGGGATTTGCCGCTACAAGCCTATCTACAAACGCCATAGTATCGGCATAGTTTGGCGAGGCTTTGCCCTGTGATAACTCAAAATCAGTGGTTAACGGGCCTTGCTGCTGTAATAACGAATCGCTATAACCTTGCCAAGGAATAAGAGGCGGTAAATGACTGTTATCTGGCACAATTGCAGATAAAAATAACAGGCTTGCAAACATAGTTTTCTCTAACAAACGCTTTAATAAAATAAATTATACCAAGTAAACATAGCGATATTATAAAAGTGCGGTGATTCAACAAAAAAGAAAGCCCGTTTATACCCATGGACTTAATAAAGTGATTATTAAAGTAGTTAATTTTAAGGCTGGGGAAAAGTGTCAATAGCTTAGCAAGCAATTCGTTGTTTATACCAATCCGCTTAATTAAGTGATCTATTTTGAGAATGGATAAACGTGTTAATAGTAGTAAAAACTTCGCTATTTAGTAGTTCTTAATGAGAGTTTTTTAACGCAGATAACGACACATTTAGCCCCACAAAATAATAAAGTATTATTGCGGGAGAATATTAGTAGGCGAGTCTTAAATTACAGGCACAAAAAAAGGAGCCTAGGGCTCCTCTTTATTACTTATTTAAAAAAGCTTAAGCTGCCGCTAGGCCTTCTTTTGCTTTTTCAACAAGCGCTGCAAATGCAACTTGGTCGTAAACAGCGATATCTGCAAGGATCTTACGATCGATTTCTACAGAAGTCTTTTTAAGACCATTGATAAAACGGCTGTAAGACAGACCATTTTGACGTGAAGCTGCATTGATACGTGCAATCCATAATTGACGGAAAGTACGTTTCTTAGCACGACGGTCACGGTAAGCGTATTGACCCGCTTTAGTAACTGCCTGGAAAGCTACGCGGTAAACACGTGAACGTGCTCCGTAGTAACCTTTAGCTTGCTTTAAAACTTTTTTGTGACGTGCACGTGCGACAACGCCGCGTTTAACTCTTGCCATTTCTAAAAACCCCTATTAAGCGAATGGTAACATACGTGAAACTAGACCATGGTCATTTTTATGAACCATCATCTTAGGACGTAGGTGTAACTTACGCTTAGAAGTTTTCTTAGTCAGAATGTGACGAAGATGCGCTTGTTTACGCTTGAAACCGCCAGAAGCAGTTTTCTTGAAACGCTTAGCAGCGCCTCTGTGACTTTTTAGCTTATAAGCCATTGCAATAACTCCAAATGTATTGCTTAAAAATTAGTAAGCAGGCGTGAGATATATTTCTATAGCTCCACTTTTAGGCCTAACTTACTGCCATATTCCGGTGAAAACCCAGCAAAAATGCCGCAATTTTACTTTAAAACCGGTTAGCACAGGTGAATATTTGCATATTACTTGGGTACCTGAGCTAAATTCGGTGCGTATTATCGCTTAAAAATTATTTTTTAGCAACAGGCGCCATCATCATAACCATTTGGCGGCCTTCAACACGATTTGGGAAAGACTCAACTACTGCAAGTTCTTCTAAATCAGCCTTAACACGGTTTAATAATTCGATACCAATTTCTTGGTGAGCCATTTCGCGGCCACGGAAGCGGATAGTAATCTTAGCTTTATCGCCAGCTTCTAAGAACTTACGTAAGTTGCGCAGCTTAACCTGATAGTCACCTTCATCCGTGCCAGGACGGAATTTGATTTCTTTAATCTGGATTTGCTTTTGCTTCTTCTTCTGCTCTTTTAGTTCTTTGCTTTTTTCAAAGATGAACTTACCGTAGTCCATAACCTTACAAACAGGCGGCTCAGCGTTTGGGCTAATCTCTACAAGATCAACACCCGCTGCATCAGCCATAGCTTGTGCGTCTTTTAATGACTGAATTCCAGCTTGTTCGCCTTCGATGTCGATTAAACGAACTTCTTGAGCTGTAATTTCTTCGTTAATACGATTTTTTTGAGCTGTTTGTTGCCCTTTCTTGCCGCCTCTAATGGTACGTTCCTCCAAGAATATCAATAATATAAGCGTGTAGTTGGCTGTTTGTGATTGCCCTACACGCTCGATTTTTACTGTCGATTTTTAATTTCTTCGCTAATTTTAGCTACAAAATCATCAACATTAAATTTGCCTAGGTCTTCACCTGTGCGGGTACGTACTGCTACTTCCTGTTGTTCAACTTCTTTATCGCCAACAACGAGTAAGTAAGGAATACGCTTAAGTGTATGTTCTCGGATTTTAAAGCCAATCTTCTCATTTCTCAAGTCAGCAGCGGCTCTAATTCCAAGTTTATTTAATTTTTGTACAATTTCGTGCACGTAATCTGCTTGTTTATCAGTAATGTTCATAATTACCACTTGCTTTGGAGCAAGCCACGTAGGGAATAAACCAGCGTATTCTTCAGTTAAAATACCGATAAAGCGCTCAATTGAGCCTAAAATAGCACGGTGTATCATAACTGGAGTACGTCGTTCGTTGTTTTCTGCTACATAAGTAGCGCCTAAACGACCCGGTAATGCAAAGTCGAGTTGCACTGTACCACATTGCCACGCTCTGTCTAAACAATCGTACAAAGTAAATTCAATTTTAGGTCCGTAAAAGGCACCTTCACCTGGTAGGTAATCAAATTCAATGTCGTTTGCTTTAAGTGCATCGGCTAATGCAACCTCTGCTTTGTCCCAAATTTCATCATCGCCGATGCGTTTTTCAGGACGCGTAGAAAGCTTAACTACAATTTTGTCAAAACCGAATGTCTCATATGTATCATAAACCATCTTAATACACGCTGAAACTTCGTCCATTACTTGCTCTTCTGTACAGAACACGTGAGCATCATCTTGTGTAAAGCCACGTACACGCATTAAGCCGTGTAAAGCGCCTGATGGTTCGTTACGGTGACAACAACCAAACTCAGCCATACGCAGTGGTAAATCACGGTACGATTTTAAACCTTGGTTAAAAATTTGCACGTGACCTGGGCAGTTCATTGGTTTTATAGCGTATTCACGTTTTTCTGACTCTGTGGTAAACATGGCGTCTGAGTATTTTTCCCAGTGACCTGATTTTTCCCACAAAGAGCGGTCCATCATCATTGGACCTTTAACTTCTTCGTAGCTGTACTCACGCAGTTTTTCACGAACAAATTCTTCAAGCTCGCGGTAAATGCTCCAACCATCGTTGTGCCAAAATACCATACCTGGCGCTTCTTCTTGCCAGTGCCATAAATCAAGCGCTTTACCAATACGGCGGTGATCGCGTTTTTCAGCCTCTTCTAAGCGTTTAAGGTACGCTTTAAGTTGCTTTTTATCGCCCCACGCTGTGCCGTAAATACGCTGTAGCATTTTGTTTTCAGAGTCGCCACGCCAATAAGCGCCAGCTACTTTCATTATTTTGAAGTTTTGGCAGAATTTCATGTTTGGTACGTGCGGGCCACGACACATGTCTACGTATTCTTCGTGGTGGTATAATCCTGGGCGATCATCTTTTGCGATGTTTTCGTCCAAAATTTCCATTTTATATGTTTCGCCACGCGCTTCAAACGTATCGCGTGCTTCTTGCCAGCTTACATTTTTTTTCACTACGTCGTAGTTTGTTTTTGCAAGTTGCAACATACGCTTTTCAATGGCGTCTAAGTCTTCTTGAGACAAAGAGTGTTCCATATCAATATCGTAGTAAAAACCGTTATCAATAGTTGGACCAATAGCCATTTTAGCGTCTGGGAAAAGCTGCTTCACTGCATGACCGATTAAGTGAGCACACGAGTGACGAATAATTTCTAGGCCGTCGTCATCTTTTGCGGTGATGATCTCAAGGCGCGAATCTTCGTTGATCATATCGCACGCATCAACACGCTCGCCATTAACGCGACCAGCAATGGTTGCTTTAGCAAGACCAGGGCCAATGTCGTTAGCTACATCAAGAGTACTTACAGGGTTTTCAAAACTACGCTGACTGCCGTCAGGAAGAGTAATAACTGGCATTATAAATCCTTACATACAGTGGTGACACCTACAATGTATCACGTGTATTTTTAAATAAATTAAATGAGAATGACTCGACAACGCTTTTACGAATAAGCATTGACTATTTTTCGCCATAAATGACTAATGTAGATGCTGAGTCTGCTCAACTACAAAAAAGATATTGTCGCGTGATAGAGTATCAATTACAAGTTTAAAGCGCGCTCATTACTTGAAATTTTACCTAAAATTGTCATTTTTTTGTTTTTCGTTCGCTAATTTAAATTAAGCATGTGACAACTTGAGTTTATTGATTATTAAAATGCACCTGCACCGCCTTGCTCTCGCAATTTATTAGATGTTGGGTATAATACCAAGCAATTAAGTTATATTAGAGAACAGCAATGAGAACATGTGGTGTAGAAATTACCGGTAGTGATGTACTACTTTGTATTTTAAGTAAAGATAACGACGTATTTGATATTCGCGATGTGCGCCAAACACGCTTTACCTTAGGTAACGGTAACGACACTGAAATAATGCGTAAATTTCAATTTGATTTTGCAAAACTAATGCAAGATTACCAAATTGATTCTGTTGCCATTCGTGAGCGCCAACCTAAAGGTAAATTTGCAGGCAGTGCAAAGGGCTTTAAAATGGAAACAGCGATTCAATTAATTGAAGAGTTAGACGTTCGCGTGTTCTCAACGACCGAAATTAAAGAGCAGCTTAAACGCAACCCTATACCTATTGCGTTTGAAGACACAGGCCTTAAAAAGTACCAAGAAAACGCTTTTGTTAATGCCTATGTATACATTATGAAAAAAACCTACCGCAGTGACGAGCTATAAGTCACAAAGCGATTAAAACAAACTATAAAAACGCCATTTAGTGGCGTTTTTTTTATGCCTTTATAAAAGTTAGTTTTTATTGCCCCTCTGTAAAACGTTCCATTTAACTTTTCTTTATGCTTAGTACATTAGTCTAACCACCCTTTCTTTGTCGACAATTTGTGTTTATTTTAACTACAGCCTATAACAATTCGCTTAACTATTTTTTATTTTGCTACACAGCTATTCGTGGCTAAGCAAATGAATACTGACTTATCAGCACGGATTGATATAAGTAACTGACACACATTAATACGGAGAAGCACATGCACACACCATCGCGCTCGGTAAAAGAAGTAGAACAAATAAACACATTACCGCTCACAAAAAGCTATTTTAAAGGTGCGCAAAGCACGCCGCTAACGGATAAAACAATTGGCGAGTACTTTGATTTTATTGTCGACAAACACCCTGATTCGCTCGCTGTCGTTGTTAGCCATCAAAATGTACGCTTAACGTATAAAGCATTTCAAAATGAAGTTAATCAACTCGCTATGGGGCTACTAGCAATCGGCGTTAAACCAGGAGATAGAGTAGGAATATGGTCACCCAATAACATTGAGTGGTGTTTAACCCAATTTGCGAGCGCCAAAATAGGTGCCATTATGGTGTGCATTAACCCTGCCTACAGGCCAAACGAGTTAGCCTATGCTTTGAACTCGGTAGAATGCAGCACATTAATTACCGCGTCACATTTTAAAGGCAGCAATTATATAGACATGCTTAACAGCTTAGCGCCAGAGCTTACCCAATGTGAACCCGGTGAGCTAAATGCACATGCCCTACCTAGCCTTAAAAATGTAATACGCATTGGCAATGAAAAAAGCCCTGGTATGTTTACGTTTGCTGATGTGATGAATTTTGCCACCCCAGCCCACAAGCTTGAATTAAATGCGATTGCAGCAAATTTAAACGCGGATCAAGACATAAATATACAGTTTACCTCTGGCACAACGGGCAACCCTAAAGGCGCTACACTCACCCATAAGAACATACTTAATAATGCGCTATTTGTTGCAGAGGCTATGCATTTTACAGCGCAAGATAAACTGTGCATACCTGTGCCTTTGTATCATTGTTTTGCGATGGTGCTTGGCAGCCTGCTATGTGTAAGTAAAGGTGCCGCAGCTATATACCCAAGCGATGCGTTTGATGCAAAAACCACACTTGATGTTGTGCAGCAAGAGGGCTGTACCGCGCTGCATGGTGTGCCTACTATGTTTATTAGCCAACTAGAGCTGCCTAATTTTACCAATTATAACCTCAGCACTTTACGCACTGGTGTAATGGCGGGCTCAACGTGCCCTGAGCAAGTCATGCGTAAAGTCCAAACACAAATGAACATGCATCAAGTATTAATTGCGTATGGGCAAACTGAGTGCAGCCCAATCAACAATATAACCGAAACCGACTCATCAATAGAGCGCCAAGTAACAACCGTTGGCCGTGCCCTTGCTCACACTGAAGTTAAAATTATTGACGAACTGGGTAACATTCAAAAAATAGGTGTACCTGGTGAGGTCTGCAGTAAGGGCGCCGGTATAATGCGCTGCTATTGGAATGACGAAGAAAAAACAAAAGCCACTATAGATGACGAAGGCTGGTTACACTCTGGTGATTTAGGGGTAATGGACAGCGAAGGGTTTGTGAGTATTGTTGGCCGCATTAAAGACATGATCATTCGAGGTGGCGAAAACATTTACCCACGCGAAATTGAAGAGGTTCTTTACACTTACCCAGGTATTCAAGATGCCGCTATATTTGGTATTAGTGATGAGAAGTATGGCGAAGAAGTGTGTGCGTGGATCCAGCCAAAAGAAGATGCAGTACTTGATGAGCAAGCAATACGTGCATTCTTAAAAGACAAACTCGCCTATTTTAAAATACCCCGTTATATTCGCTTTGTAGAGAGTTACCCAATGACAGTAACAGGCAAACTGCAAAAGTTTAAAATGCGAGAGCAAATGCAGCAATCTCTTACTGATAAGGCCTTTTCTTAACCGCAAACATTAACTACAAAAAAGCTCAGCAATTGCTGAGCTTTTAGCGTTAAATAATTTATTTACTCTGCAGGGCGATACTGCTGCTGAACACCTGTTAAAAACAAACGCAAAACCTGGTCGTTACACACACGGTAATGTTTATTTTCTACTTTGCGAGAAAACGCACTGAGCTCATGTTTACTTAATTCAAAGTCAACTTTTGCAAGTGTTGCTATTACATCTTCTGCTTTCATGTTTAAAGCAATACGTAGCTTCATAAAAATAATATTATTATTTAACTTAGCCTCTGGTACAGGCTGTGGGCCTTCGCGCTTGCCACGCTTTGTATTTATAAAGCCATTTAAAAACGTAGCAAACTCAGTGTCTGACATTTTAACAAACCCTTGCTCACCCTCTTTTGTTAACCATGCAACGACTTGCTCAGTGGTAACTGTAGCCTCTGCGGCGGCAAAAATACCGACCATGGCAGTATCGGTTAAATTAAAGGTATAGCGAACACGGCGTAAAATATCGTTATTTGTCAAAGTAATTTCCTGAGTAGAGAGCGAGGCTAAATTAGAGCGCCCACGTTAAATGAGCGCGCAGTTTAGCAGCTTAAGGCACGCTGCCCTATTGATATTTACACTATTAAGAGTTGTTAATTACCCAGCACCTTGGCAGGGTCGACTCGAGTTGCTTGCCACGCCGGGTAAATAGTAGCAAGTACAGCTAAAACAAAGGTAACAATAACTGTTATTCCAATATCACTGAGTACTAATTTACTGGGTAAAAACTCAATAAAATAAACACCTTCAAGCGGATTAGCTGCAAATAACTGGCTAACCCATGTAAACAGCTCACTAATGTTAAGCGCTAATATAACCCCAACTAGTGTGCCAAGTAACACGCCAACAAAGGCTTGCGTTAAACCTTGCATGACAAAGGTAGCTAAAATAGTACTGTCTTTAGCGCCCATGGTTTTTAAAATAGCTATGTTGCCTTGTTTGTCGCGCACTTCCATTACAAGCGACGATACAATGTTAAAACTAGCTACCGCTATAATTAAAAACACCACAATGTACACAATTGTGCGCACCATTTGAATATCTTGATACAGGCTACCTTGCGTTCTAAACCAGCTAGAGACATACACATAATCATTAATAGTTTGCCCTACTCGCAGTGCAATTTGATGCGCAGCAAACACATCATCTACGCTCAATCGCAAACCTGTCACTTGGCTGGCGTCGTAGCCTAAAACTGACTGTGCTTTATTTAAGTGAATAAACGCAGCGCTACTGTCAATTGGCCCACCCATTTCTATAATGCCCGCAAGTGTTAACGTTACGCGTTTAGGGGCTAATAGAGACTTGCCTTGCTCGCTAATTTTAGGAATCAGTAAAGTAATGTTATCGCCTATATTAGCGCCTAATTGCTTTACAATTTGCTTGCCTAAAATAACGTCATCCGTGCGCAGCTGACTAACCAATGTGCCTTTGGTAAATTGATTTATGGCCGACACATTCCCTTCATAGCTAGGTTCAACGCCGCGTATTTCTACCGCTTTAAGCTGGCTTTTAAATTGCGCCATACCATTTACCGCTATAAATGGCGCAGCACCTGTAACATGAGGCTCTGCTTTAAGTTTTTCTACTTTGTTAGGCCAATCAGCAATGGGGCGGCTAGGCGCTACGTATTCAACTTGCGGTACCACACTTAATAAACGATGCACTAATTGCTGCTCAAAGCCATTAATAACCGAAAGCGCAACAATTAACACCGCCACCCCTAATAAAATACCAACAGTAGAGGCTTTGGCAATAAAGCTTACAAATGCGTTTTTTTCGTCTTTATGACCAGAATACGCTCTAAAGCGTTCACTTAAAAATAAACTAAGCAACATGGTGCGGCTCTTTTATAGCAAGTTTCCCATCATCTAAATACGCAATTTTGCCTAATTTGTCTGCAAGCTCTAAGTCGTGAGTAACCACCACAAAACTAGTATTTAAGCTTTTATTTAGCTCATTAATTAAATCGTAAATTTTAATCGCGTTTTGCTTATCAAGGTTACCGGTAGGTTCGTCGGCTAGCACTAATGCGGGTTTAGTCACTAAAGCACGAGCAATAGCAACACGCTGGCGCTCTCCACCAGACAGTGCCGAAGGTTTATGCTCACTGCGATGCGCAAGGCCTACTTTATCTAGCATTTGCAAGGCTTGCTCTTTCGCCTCTTTTGCGTTGAGCCCTTTAATTAACAGCGGCATAGCCACGTTTTCAACCGCACTAAATTCCATTAATAAATGGTGAAACTGATAAATAAAGCCCAAGTTTTTATTTCTAAACGCCGCTTGCTCTGTTCGCGATAATTTAGCAACGTCTTGATTTTTTATTTTAGCGCTACCCGATGTAGCCGTATCAAGGGTTCCTAAAATATGCAATAAGGTACTTTTCCCTGAGCCTGAGCTGCCTACTATAGCCAGCATATCCCCTTGGTTAAGAGATAAGTCCACCCCTTTTAATACTTCTACTTGGTTTTGTCCATCTTGATAAACTTTACTTAAGTTTTGACAGCTAATAACTAAATCATTCATAACGCAATACCTCTGCTGGTTTTACTTTTGCGGCTTTGCGCGCAGGATATAAAGTGGCTAAAAAGCTCATTGCAATACTGCTAAGCGCAATAATAACGAGGCTTAACACATCAAATTTTACCGGAAGCTCTACACCTGCTAGTAGGTTTAGCCCCACAGCAGCGAGTAGTTCATTAATATATAAGCTAAACAATACACCTAAAAGTGCCCCTATCGCGGTGCCAATAACCCCGTTATACAAGCCTTGCACCATAAACACTTTTTGTACTTGTGAAGGCGTTAAACCTAAGGTTTGTAATATCGCTACTTCGCCTTGTTTTTCACTCACCATCATAGTCAGTGCCGAAACAATATTAAATACAGCCACTAATACAATCAGCCCTAACAACATAGACATAATACGTTTTTCCATGGCAACCGCGGCAAATAAAGTACCTTGGCTACTGCGCCAGTCACTTACTTGGTAATCGCGTAAAATGTGCTGGCTGTCCTTTGTAAATTGCGCTAATTCAAAGGGTTCATGTAACGACACACTTAAGTTAGGCGCGGTATTTTTGTTAAGCTTTAATACCCGCTGTAAAGATGCGCCGCTGGTAAATGCAAGGCTCATATCTATCTCTGAGCCGGTTTCGTATATTGCGGCTATTTTAAATAAACGCTGACTAGGTACGCGCCCAAGCGGCGTGTAAGTAGAGGCATTAGGCATAATTACGCGCAGCTTCTCTCCCATACCTACACCAAGCTTACGGCTTAAATAACGGCTAATAGCTATGTTGTAGCTATTATTTAAAACGTTTTGCCAATTGCCCTGCACAACTTTATCGGTAATTTTATATAGCGAGCCGTTATTGCCATACAAGCCTTGCAGTAATACGCCGTGTAAATCTTTATTGGTTTGCAAAATGGCTTCGCCGTGGCGGTAAAGGCTTACGTGATCTACATAATCAGAGCGCTCTAAATCGGCTTTTAACGCAGTCATTTGTGCGCTGGTGTGTTTATTGGCTTGTACTTCTACGTGGGGAATGAGCCCTAACATATTTGTTTTTAAACTGTTTTCAAAGCCATTCATTACACTGCTTACAGTGAACAAGGCCATTAGCCCTATGGCTATTCCGGCAATAGAAAAAAACGAGATAAACGATATAAACGCATTTCCTTTGGAGGAGCGGCTATATCTGAGCCCTATAAATAAGCTAACCGGTTGAAACATATTATTTAAAACATTTATGCTAAAAGTGTGCGGCTATAGTAGCACGAACTAAGATGAATTGAATATGACCATAAATGTAAGAAATAATTTATAAATCTTATACTTGGCTATATTTTAAGCGCGCTTTATTCAAGCCCAGCCACTAAATAATCGAGTAATACTCTTACGTTGGTGGCAACAAACTGACGCGGTGGGTAAATTCCCCACACGCCTTCTTGATCCGGCTGATAAGAAGTTAATACTGGCACAAGCTCGCCCGTTCTTAGCTCATTTTCAATGTAATAATTTGGCAGCTGCACTATTCCTAAGCCTTTTTTTGCACCATCAACCAATGCCCAACCACTATTACAGCGCAAGCGACCCGCAATTTTAATGTGTTTATCGCGGCCATTTTCGTTTACTCGCCAGTAACTGCTGTTACCAATTAAACATTGATGTTGGTTTAGCTCGCCTAGGGTATGAGGCTCACCTACTCGGGATAAATAATCTGGGGAGGCACACATTATAAAGCGCCTAGCACTTAAACGCCGTGCTCTGTGGCTTGAATCTTTTAAATGCCCTAACCGAATGGCTAAATCAAACCCGCCTTCGAGTAAATTTTCTTGCTCGTTAGAAAGCGTAGCAATTACTTCGACCTCAGGATGAGCGTGCATAAAATTGTGCACAATGGGCATAATAAAAGTTTCACCATACATAACCGGTGCTGTTAATTTAATTTTACCTTTAGGCGTTGTTTGCTGCGTTGCTAAGCTTTGCGTGGCATCGTCCATAGCATGTTGTAATTGCTTAGTTTGATGTAAAAAGGCTTCACCTTCTTTAGTTAATACCACTTTGCGGGTTGTACGGGTGAGTAACTGGGTGTTTAAACGCTGCTCCAGCGCCGTTACATGGCGACTTATATGAGCAACCGACAACCCCAGTACATTAGCCGCTGCTGTAAAACTACCCTCTTCACCCACTGCTATAAATTCGTCTATGCCATCCCAACGCGCCATTATTACCATACTGTAAAAGTGTTTTAATAAATCGGAGATTATCATTATTTGAGAAACAAATACAATAGAGCCATCACCCAAACAAATTGGGTCTACAATTGTTATTTAAAACCACTACAAAGGATAAACACATGTCTGAATTTATAAAATCAAAAGCAGCTATTGCGTGGGGTCCAAACCAACCATTAAGCGTTGAAGAAGTTGATGTGATGATGCCTAAAAAAGGCGAAGTAATGGTAAAAATTACTGCTACTGGTGTTTGTCACACTGATGCATTTACTTTATCAGGTGAAGATCCTGAAGGTATTTTCCCAGCAATTTTAGGCCACGAAGGTGCAGGCGTTGTGTATGCAGTGGGCGAAGGCGTAACCAGTGTTGAAGTAGGCGATCACGTAATTCCACTTTACACCGCTGAATGTGGCGTATGTAAAATGTGTACTTCAGGCAAAACTAACCTGTGTTCAGCAGTGCGCGAAACACAAGGTAAAGGCCTAATGCCAGATGGCACTACACGCTTTTTTAAAGACGGCCAACCAATTTATCACTACATGGGTACGTCTACTTTTTCTGAGTACACAGTACTTCCAGAAATTTCACTCGCAAAAGTAAACAAAGAAGCGTCGCTTGAAGAAATTTGTTTATTAGGCTGTGGTGTAACCACAGGTATGGGCGCGGTAACAAACACTGCAAACGTAAAACCTGGCGATACCGTGGCTATTTTTGGCTTAGGTGGCATTGGTTTATCGGCTATTATTGGTGCAAAAATGGCAGGCGCGGGTCGCATTATTGGTGTTGATATTAATACCAGCAAATTTGACCTTGCAACAAAACTTGGCGCAACCGATTTAGTAAACCCTAAAGATTTCGACAAGCCAATTCAAGAAGTGATTGTTGATATGACCGATGGCGGTGTTGATTACTCGTTTGAGTGTATTGGTAACGTTGATGTAATGCGCTCAGCACTTGAGTGTTGTCATAAAGGTTGGGGTGAGTCGGTAATTATTGGTGTAGCCGGTGCTGGCCAAGAAATTTCAACCCGTCCATTCCAACTAGTAACAGGGCGTGTATGGCGTGGTAGCGCATTTGGTGGCGTTAAAGGCCGTTCACAGTTACCTGAAATTGTTGAGCGTTACATGGCAGGCGAATTTGCTCTTAACGACTTTATTACGCATACCATGAGCCTTGAAGAAATTAACGATGCGTTTGATTTAATGCACGAAGGTAAAAGTATTCGTACAGTAATTCACTACTAATACGCTATTGGTAACCTATGTATTAAAAAGCCGTAATACTTAATTGTTTGCGGCTTTTAAGGATTTTTATGTTAGAAAATATCTCAAGTACAAAAGTAGCAGGTGGTTGGCACAAACAATATACCCACACTGCAACAAGTACCCATTGCACAATGCGTTTTGCGGTATTTTTACCCCCAGGCGCAAGCGAAACAAATAAAGTGCCAGTGCTTTATTGGCTATCGGGTTTAACCTGTACAGACGAAAACTTTATGCAAAAAGCCGGCGCATTTAAAAAAGCGGCTGAGCTGGGTATTGCAATTGTAGCGCCTGATACAAGCCCGCGTGGTGATAATGTCCCTGATGATGACAGCTACGACTTTGGCCAAGGCGCAGGCTTTTACGTAAACGCAACACAAGCACCGTTCAATACACATTTTAATATGTATGACTATGTAGTTGATGAACTACCTATGCTTATTGAACAACACTTCCCAGTAACCAGTACTAAAGCAATTAGTGGTCACTCTATGGGCGGGCACGGCGCTTTAATGGTGGCACTTAAAAACCCTAAAGCGTTTGTTAGCGCTTCGGCCTTTAGCCCTATTGTTAATCCAATTGACTGCCCATGGGGCGTGAAAGCATTTACGGGTTACTTAGGCACTGACAAAGAGCTCTGGGCTCAATACGATTCGTGCGAATTGATGAAAAAAGCGCAGCAGGCTGATTTTATCCCTATGCTTGTTACACAGGGCGAAGCCGATGGGTTTTTAGAGGAGCAACTTAAGCCACAAAATTTAGCGGCTGTTGCTAAAAATAAAGGTTACCCGCTTAGCATTGAAATGCAAGCTGGCTACGATCATAGTTACTTTTTTATAAGCAGCTTTATTGACCAACACTTATCATTTCATAGTCAGTTTTTAACTGCGTAATCTCATTAGTGTGTAGATCAGATTTATCTACTTCTACACACTCTTTCAATACTTTACTCACTTGCCTACACACTTGTACCGTATTGCCCTCACCTTTTACTAAATTGATCAGCAATGAATCTATTTTTAACCCTATATCGGTAAAACTAAACCCGTTTTTGTCTTTCGGTACAGGTTCGAGTGGATTTTTATAAGGCTCAGAGCGAGCTGGGCTATTACTATATTTATTGGCGCGTGCATTTGACTGTGCCTGCCCATCAATTATAACACCAGCGACTGTGCAGCCACTTAGGTAAATAACACATAAACATAAAGTTAGCGCTCTCATAACTCATCCTGATCAAAAATATTACCTAAATTATAAACATCTTTAAAAATAGTATTGTAAAAATATGTATACCTGTTCTATATACTTAATTTTGAACGGCCTAAGCGTACAATTTAATACAGTGCATCATCATTTTATTAATAAAATGGGTTTAAGCCCTAATACTTAAATTCACTTATACACTCTTTTATAAAGCCCACCAGCTGCAAAATAAAAATAACTAAAAACGGTAAAGCGCCAATAATAGCAATGGTTCTGTTTACTGGCTCATTATTTTGTACCAGTAATATAAAGGCACAAAGCCCAAGCGCGAGTGACCAACCATAAATACTCCATGCTTTTGCCTTTTTGCTATTTGTTAGATCACGTATTACTAATATGGCCGAATCGGCTGAGGTAACCACAAAAATAAGTAACAATAACAAGCTTGACCAAATAAGTACGGCGCCTTGCCAGCCTAACTGCTGAAAAAATATAAATAGCCCTTGGGTATAGTCGGCTTTAATAGCATCTAAAATACCGGCATTGTAAGTTTTATCCCATGCGATAGCTGAGCCCGAAAACACACTAAACCACACAATAGTCACAAGCGTAGGTAGCAAAACTACGCCCAATATATATTGCCACACTGGCCGGCCTTGGCTAATTTTAGCTAAAAACACGCCAACAAAAGGTCCCCACGCTAACCACCAAAAATAATAATTGTAGGTCCAGCCATTTGCCCACTCGGGGTTATTAAGTTGGCTTTGTAATTGCCATGCCCCTGTAAAAATAAGCCGTAGGTAATCCCTTGTGCCCTCAATGGCAATAGCCATTATAGGCTGTATGGGCATTAACAAAAGCAGCCACAATAAAAGTAAAAAAGCTAGCCAAACATTAAACTTACTCAGCGTTTGAATACCTTTTTTAAGCCCAAGCTTGGCCGATATTGTATATAGCAATACAATTAAGCTGATTATGATAAAACCAGATACAAGCGCGGACTCTATCCCTAAGTTTATTTCAATTCCCTTGCGTAGCAATAACGTAGAGTTTGCAATTGTCCCAACCACACCAAAAAAAATGGCGAGCACGGCCACTAATTTAACAATAAAGGTAAGCCTGTTTTGGTATTTTATATTTATTGCGCCTTTTAATGCACTGATTACCGGTGCGCTAATATCACCACTGCAATGACTGTTTTTTGTTAAGCCACCTAACACAAGCCCAAATACAGCATAAAGAGCCCACGCATGCGCCCCCCAGTTAACCAACGTCAGCGCTAAAGCACTACTTACTTTGTCAGGGTAAAGTGTATGTTTTAAAGGAGAGTTGACTACATTCAACGCAGGCTCTGCAACTCCCCAAAAAATTAAACCCGACCCCATCCCTGCGGCAAAAAGCATAGAAAGCCAGCCAAATAAGCCAAATTCAATACGGGCATTGTCACCGCCTACTTTTCGCCTCCCAAGCGGGCTTATGGCAATAACGATAACTGCAAGTAATAAAAAATTTACTAACAAAAAAAACGGCGCCCCTAAAAAACTTAAAGCGTTATTTATAAGCGGTTGCAAATGATTAGTAAGTAATTGAGGGGCCAAAAAAGCAATAGCACAAAGAGTAAGGCAAAGTAATAACGCTGTTTTTTCAAGCTTGGTTGTATGTAAAGGCAAGTGAAATACTGTTTATTAATGTTTAATAATAAAATAATACGCACTTTGCATAATTAATTAAACGCATAGGCAGCGTTTATCTGTAAAAGCGTAAATTAACTATGTAAATGTTACCAATTAATCAATTAACGCCTCTCATATTTAAATTTAACACATTGAATTTATATAATAAAATAAGCTGGCCTATAGGTTGCTATTAGTTTACACCCTTAACCAATAGAGACCATTATGGAAATTGATTTACAGTGGAACGAAATCATCGATAATTTAGTACATCTTGGCATTGCCTACATACTCGCACTGCCTATGGCTTACGACAGGGAGCGAAGCCACCATGGCGCAGGGTTAAGGACTTTTCCACTTGTGGCAGTTGCCTCATGTGGCTATGCGGTAATTGCTATGTCAGTGCTAGAAGGTGCAGAAGCGCAATCTAAAATGTTACAAGGGATTATTACCGGCATAGGCTTTATTGGCGGTGGTGCAATTTTAAAAAATAATAAATCTACATCGGGTACCGCAACAGCAGCAAGCATATGGAATATGGGTTTAATTGGTATAGCGGTTGCCTACAGCCGTTACGAAATTGCTATTTTATTAGCTATCATTAATTTTATAACACTGAGGTACATTAAAAAGTTTAAGTAATGCTAAGGTGTACCATTATGAAATTACTAAAAAGAAGATAAATTGTGAGTAACTACTGCAACCTAAATTAATGTAATAAATCAAGGCGCTTAAAAGCGCTCAAGCTCGCATGACGATACTATATAACATATAATATCGGCAAATTTATACAACGTATTTGAGCTTAATGATGTCGTCTCACTCTACAGCCCCTCGGTTACATCATATTGATTTATTGCGTGGCATTATCATTATATTTATGGTGATTGACCATGGTATGTATTATTGTCTTAATTACTCAGTAACCGATCCTATGGCGGTTCCGGGTACCAGCCCTGTTACTTTTTTCACCCGCTTTATTTCGCACTTTTGCGCCCCTTTATTTGTTTTTTTAGCAGGCCTTTCAGCAGCTGTTACCGAGCATAAATACGCTTCAACTAAGGCATTTTCTTACAATTTAATTGTCCGTGGGTTGGTGCTAATCATTTTTGAATTTACCATTGTTTCGTGGTCATGGAGCTTTAACCCCGCTTTTCCAATGTTATACGCACAGGTCATTTGGGCGATAGGCTGGGGATTTGTCATATTAGGCTTATTACGTTTATTAGGCATTTATGCAGTGCTAATAAGTGCTTTATTGTTGGTGTTTGGCCATAATCTATTTGATGGCGTAAGCTTTGAGCCAAATACGTTTGCACATACTCTTTGGTCTATTGCACATCAAAAAAATGTACTTGAACTACCTTTGGGCATAAAAATGAGAACAACTTACCCAGTTGCGCCCATTGTAGGTTTAATGGCTTTAGCTTACTGCGCGGGGGTATATTATAAAAAACACCAGTACAAAGCCCAGGTGATGAATTATGCAGCTATATTAGGTGCAAGCTGCCTTGCTTTATATACTGTGCTGCGCGGTTTTAATTTATACGGCGACACTTCAGTATTTACTATTCATACCAATACTATTAATACTGTTATGTCGTTTTTAAACCCGACTAAATACCCACTCTCATTACAATTTATGTTGCTAACCGTGGGCCTTGGGCTAATTGCGCTTAAACTTTTAAGCCATGTTAAAGCCGACTTTTCTCGCAACTTTTTACAAGTGCTTGGTAAAACCAGTATGTTCTCATACCTTGCACATTTGTATTTATTGCACGCTGTCGCTTGGTTGCTTATCCCTGTTTTAGGGCTTAGTTTTAGAGATATGACTTACGGCGACACATTAGTAGGCCTTCCACCGGGTTACGGTATGAGTTATGGCGCAACTTTGTTATTTATAGCTGTGGTTATAGGCTTAACCACTTTACTTGCAAAACGCTATTTAGGCTGGAAGCGCAATAATAAGCACACTCTAATTGCTAAATATATATAACAAAAACCCCACATAATAACGTGGGGTTTTATTTAAGTGTTTATTACCAATAAAATACTTTATAAAAAGCTTTCACCAGTTTGTTTTAAAGTAACCGTTTGCGCCTGTGCACTTTTAATTAATAGCCCACAACGAATATCATTTTTTGAAATTAATATTTTATCAATCTCGTTGGTATTATAATCAACGACTTTGTTTTCACAGCGAAGTTGTACTTTAGATAACGGTTTACTCGCACTAAGTTCAACCGTACCTTTAGAAAGTAAAGGTAAAACCGCTTTTTCAGACTCAAGCGTTATTTGTTGATTTATAGCGCCAGAGTTTTTATAAATGTCATTCACTTGTGCAAGTAATTGCGCTCTATTTTCCTCGCTAAACGTTATTGATTCAATATCGCCTAATGCATCAATTGCATCGTAAGCACGTACGTAGTCTTGTTTTGAAATAAACCACTGTAAGGCATTTTTAATAACACGTTTTTTTATTTGATCCGGTAAGTTATCTCTAAACAAAAAGGCTTCATAAATAGACTTATCAAAGCTTTTCCAATCTTGCACAAAGTAGCTATGTTGGCTTTTAAGCCAAGCCAGTAAAACTATTTCGACTGTGTTTTTAGTGTGTTCGTTTTCAAGCTCAGTAATATACGTTTTAGCTTCATCGTACTTTTTATCATCAATAAGCTGGCTGGCTTTCTCATAATCGTCAAAAAACGCCGGGGATGCCTGATCGTTCGAAAAACTAGCATGTATATTTTGCGAGCTTACCGTAATAGTTTTCGCCGTAGGCACGGCACTGCCATTTATCTGTGCACTTTTATAATTAAGCTTAGAAACATAATCGAGAACTTCTCGTTGATATTTTTTTTGACCAAGCGAAGCCACAATTTCGATATCACTCACTTGGCCGTTTTCATCAACCACGTAGCTACTTAAATTAATCCCTTCTAACCTCGATGCACGCGGCGAGGTATTAGTGAGCTGGTCGTAATTTTTATTAATAATTTCAGCAGCTACAAAATCATCTGCTGATACTGATAGGTGAGTAAAGGTTGAAGCGAGAGAAAGTGCTAGTAAAAGTTTTTTCATCGATATATCCATCCTAGATTATGTTTCTATTATAAAAACAAAGGTACTCCATAAATGCAAGTTAATCCATAAAAAAACACGTCATTTTTTAATCAACTTTGTACCAATCCGCTTCATTAAGTGAGCTATTATGAGGCTGGAAAACGTGTTTGTAGCTAGGAAAAAAGTTGGCTATTTAATTATTCTAATTGAGAATTTTAACGCTTGTAGCGACATGTTTAGCCGCGCAAATTGATTGAGTATTACGGATTGGTATTATCATGGCTTTTATAATAAAAAATCATAGGCATAAAAAAGGCGCTTTAAACAGCGCCTTTGCTACACGTTGCTAAGTAAATAGTTTAAATCAGTATTCCTTCTTATGTAGCCAGTTACCCTAAATTTTAATACTAATTTTACTCTTGGTTTTTCCATACTTTGACATAATCAACAAGCATTGTGGCCACAAAATCATCATCAATATTACGAGTATTACCGTCCCACCCACCGACTTGTAATGATAAGATCACATATGAGGGTAAGCTGCCAATCCGCTCGCTTTCATGTTCCCATACTTTTTCACCATCGATATACATTCCAACGTAATTAGGGGCCCAATGCATACCAAATAGATGAAAGTCATCATCTGTTTCATTAAGGTAAAGTTTATCTGACTCTACTGATGCATGTTTACTACCGTATCCATCCCAATGTAGAGCAGCCCAACTGACACCGCCGCCCCACACGCCTAAATACTCCATAATATCGAACTCCATACCCCTACCAAAAGTGGTTGATGTATCGCCCCACACATCTTTAACCAATAAAATAGGCTTCTCGCCATAGTTTTCTTTAGCATACTCACCACCACGAACTGTTGCATCATCAGTTATTCCTATATTTGTGTCATTAACAACAAGTACAGGCCTATCAGCTGAGTTTTCTGCTTCATTACTGAATATTTCTAAAAGCTGTTTTCTCATATAGTTATCGACTAAGGCAAAGCTGGCATCACTTCCCGCATTTTTCTGCTTTTGAATATAATCAGTAACATCAACCTCAATAATATCACCAGATGAAGCACCATAACGGTGAGTAAACCAAATGGGGTCAATCTTCGGCTTTGTATCCCACGTTACTGTACTCTGAGACCAATCACTCGAAAGTGTTTTATGTACTGCAACACTGCTTTTATTTGTTGCTTTAGAGACCTTGAGCTTTAGAAGTGCTGAGTCAACCGTATCTGATATATCATCAAGACTAAATTTTAATAAAGCTTGGCGTCTATAAGTATCACTCCCATAAATTCCTTTATCAGCTAACAGCCAAAAAGCAGGCCACGTACCATGTATTGAGTCATACTTTATCTTGGCTTCGAAGTATCCATATTGCTGTCTAAACTGGCCAAAAGTACTGATCTCAGCCCCTTTATAATGATGCGTTTTATCTCCTTGACTAAAGAGTTCTCGTTCGGCTTTGAACATCAGCATACCGTTTTCAACACTAATATTTTCACTTCCTGCATTAGCAGCAATGCCACTCATACCTAAGTATTGCTTGCCAACTTTCCACTTATCAGGGTTGAGGGTGTTTTGGTTAAAGTCATCTTCAAAAGTAAGTACCCAATTCCCTGGCGCCGGAGGGTTAGTAGTTACAATCGATTTATTCTCTTTAAAGTAGACTGAATCCATATAAAATATACCTGTACCGTAAGGGCCCTGAATACCTACTGCGAGTACCTTCTCTCCTTCGTTTAAGTTAAAGTGTTTAAGGTGTATTTGAATTGTATGCCAAGTGTCATCTGAGTAGTCATTATGTCCTGGCTCGCCATTAATGGTCCAAAACTCGCTATTAGAATCATCTAGATTTATCTTTAAAGGGTTTTCCCCCCTACGAAACATAAGGGTCCCTTTACTACCTGACTTTCGGTATATTTTTGCTTCGAGGATAGTATCTTCGTATGGCGGTACTTGTGCAATGCGCAAACCCGATTGGGTCCAATGATGGGCTGACATTACGATTGCTTTATCGCCATCAGCTACTGGTTCATCTATCTGCGTTAAGCTTGATTCACTAGATGAAGTAGACCACAAAGAGGTGCCATTTTGGGGGTAATCATCAAATAAAACGGTTTCAGCAATACTAATATGCGGTAGAACCAACAAAATATAAAAGCTAAGTAAAAACTTACCTTTTATCCGACGAATTTTTAAGGTTAATTTCATTGCTATTCCTAAACTAATTAATAATTTGAATATTTACCTAAGCAGAAATTAATCATTAACTGTTCAGGCGTACGTTAAATTTACAAAGGGTTGTAAATAAAGTTCATAGCCAAATTAGTAATTATTTAATTGTAGGAGTAGTTTTGATATGGCTTATCTATTAAAAATAGTATGGAACATCGCTAGTGTTTTTCAATTATTTTTATTGTTTAATACTAATTATAACTTGTTAGTTTTATCTTTTTTAAACTTGATATCATAGAGTTAAAAATATAATTAAATTTTTATTAAAGTGTGTTTTTACCGCAAGAAAATACTTACTATTTATTCATCAATCGAATCGTTGCTTTAACGGTTATGAGCTATAAAGCACTTCTTAAGCTCATATAAATGATCACATCTGTTAGTAAGTAGAAAAAACTAAACCAGCGTGATTCGCTATTATTTACAATAAACATTGTCAACATCTAGGTAAAAATTCACAGCAGTATATTTTAATTGCAAAACAGAACACGCCGTAGGTTTAGCTGATTGAAAAGATGAAAAAAAGGCGCTTTAAACAGCGCCTTTGGATTCAAGTATGTGTGCTTAAAACATATCTTGATAGGAGTTGGTTGTATTAAACGAAATTGCTTTATCAAAACCAGGAAGCTCTATTCCGTCTTCGCCAATTACAATATTGTTATCGTCAATGGCGCCATCACCAAAACGATATACTAATTCGTACTTACCAAGGTCAGCTTGCGCTTTATAGGTGTTTTGCGCAGCAACAACGGATGTGTTTTTATCAGCGTAATCACTCATCGCTTTTTCACCATGACGCTTAGCAAGCATTTGAAGTGTTACTTTAGCGCTTAGTACAGTAGCAGTGGCGTTATTACCGCCAAAACCTTTTGAGTTTATAAAGGCTATGTCCATGTCGCCACAATCGTAGTGGCTGTTACGTATATCTAAGTGTTCAGCATAAACATCGTCGGCAACTTTATCTATGGTAGTAATACCCGGCATAATATTATGGCTAAATACACCCAGCGAAATAGCGAGCTGATCGCCACTGGCGGGGGCAATTGTATGCCCTACATAAGCTTTTGGCGCCGTCACTTTCCAGCTATCAATGGCAAACGTTTGTGCCACTTTATGGTAAATAAGTGACTCTGTTACTCTATTTTGCGGCGTGCTAGAACCATGCGCTAAAATAAAGCTGCGCTTTTGTAACGCCTCTTTACCTAATAAGCTTGTTGCAAGCGCTGCAGATTTAGCCATCGTAATGTAGTTACCTGGGCCCGGTGAAGTGATTGATTTTTTAATACCATCGGCATTTACAAATACATCCGGTACTGAGCCCATAATGTCTGCACCTAGTTCAAGTGCTAACGCATCGTCCATTAAAATGGCCACTTGTGCACCTTCACCTAATGTAAAGCCACAGTTTTCACCGAATGGGCGGCTGCTCTTACGGTAATTAGGCTCTTGTTCACTGCTTAAATTATCTAAACGGCGCAGACCTTCAACATTGGCAAGGGCGCTCATATTACCAAAGCCTTCTACTACTTCAGGCGTAATAGCGCATTCAACACTAGCTACCACCGCAACACGGGTGCGCCCTGCTTGAATATCGTTTACTGCAGCGCGTAAGTTATATAAAAATGTGGCACATGCACCCGAGGTAGAAAACGTAGTACCTACATTACCTGTAACGTATGCGTTTATAAAATCAGTCGACATCGTGTTTAGGCCAAGTGCTAATTGCTTTGTACTAACACGATCGCCCTGCTGGCGTGCTTTAACTAAACCGCCTAATCCTTTGTCGTCCATTTGGCCAATAACCGAGGCTGAATAAGTACCAATTTTATCTGGCTCTACGCTATTCATTATGCGCTGCCAATCAAGGCCAGTTGACTTAATAGCATCGTTTGCTGCAAATATAGTGGCTTGTAAACCGCGAGGCTGGTAACGGCTGTTATACATTATTGACGGATCAAACCCGGTAGGAAACTGCCCTGCCGATTTAATTGGGTTATCACGTGTAGAATCTAATTTTACATCTAGCTCTGCCGCTATAGTCACTTTTACTTTTTTGCCTTCAAGCTCTTGTACTTTCCAACTGGCAGGCACTGGGGTTGGTAAATCGCGTGCGCGCGTTTCAAACACAATTGCGTTTTCATCAGAGGACTTTAACGTCATCTTTTGCTGCCAAGGCGTGGCATCTGCGTCAAAATGTTCTTTTTCAATTTTACGAATAAGTGTGCCAGCAATAATTTGCTCACCAAAGCGTGCTTCTATGTCGCTTTGCTCAACATTATTACCGTTTGTGTCTTGTAATTGACCATCAACAACGCGTACTAAGTTCATTAATGTGGCGAGGCCTAAAAATGTTTCACTACGAGCTTGTGCGTTTAATGCGTCTAACACGATACGGCGGTAACCTTGATGAAAAGAAGTACGGCCAGCGGCGTTAATACCACCCATGCCTACTATTACGGGTAATGCTGTCATAATTAACCTTTAAAACGTGTTATAGGAGAAGCAAACAGTTTAATTGGATTAACCACAACACTTTGTGCTTTAATAGCCAAATATTCAGCATTAAAGGCCAAAAAGTACTGGTCGGAGCATTCACATGCATAAAAAATCAGTAAACCCAGCGTTAAATATTGCCATAGCAGTGTACCCGCATTTACTTATTACCAGTTTAACACTGCCTATTGAAATGCTAAGAGCCGGTGAGGCTTATGCAAAAGGCCATTTAAGCAACACGGACTTTAGACCCCTTAGTATAAATTTGATTGCTAAAAATAATGAGCCAATACAAAACCGTACTGGGCTTGCCATAGTCCCCGACTGCACCACACATAACGCGCCCTACAACGACTTAATTATTGTGCCTGGGATTTGGCGAAACCCTCGTCCGGTCGTACGTACTAATAAAGAAGTGGTGGAATGGCTACAAGAAAGCTTTGAAACAGGCAGTCATATAATTGGTGTAGGCACGGGTAATTGTCTAGTTGCAGAGGCAGGCTTACTTGATGGGCACCCTGCAACAACCCATTGGCATTACGCCAAACAATTTAGCCACGACTACCCATTAGTGCGCTTAAAGCCCGACTTTTTTATCACCCAGTCAGAGCGCATGTATACGGTGGCAAGTTTAAATGCCCTTGCCGATGTGATCGTTCATATTATTAGCCAATACTATGGCAAAGCAGCAGCTCAACATGTAGAGCGTAACTTTTCGCACGAAGTACGTAAACCATACGAAGATCAGCGCTATCTTGAAGGCGCAGTTGACCGCCATCCAGATGAACTCATAGCGCAAATTCAGTTTTGGCTTAAAACTAATTTAGCCAGCGAGTTAAACTTACAAGAAGTAGCTGCCCAATTTAGTTTGAGCTACCGTACATTTACCCGCCGCTTTAAGCTTGCAACTAATCAAAGCCCTATAGAGTATTGGCAACAATTACGGGTAGAAGGCGCTAAAGAGTTATTAGCTTCATCTAATTTAACGATTCAAGAAGTAGCACTTGAGGTCGGCTATAATGACCAAGGACATTTAACCCGCGTGTTTAAAAAAGTGCTTAGCCAAACGCCAAGCGAGTACAGAAAAGTAGTACGAAGAAAACTATTTGGCTAATGCAAATAATAACGCCACTAAATTAGTGGCGTTAAATCAGTGGCTTTCTGGGTCGTTAAAGTCTTTTCGGTAGTAACGTTTTTGATAATTTTTTACTTTAGTGTGTACGCCTTTGCTTAGGCTTTTAAATTTTGCCTCCAGTACATCTACACCGTATAAAATACCAACCACCAGCACCGAAAGTTTAATGGCTGCACCTAAATTGTCGGTGGCTATCATTACGCCAATTGAGGCAAGCACCCAAATGGTTGCAGCAGAGGTTACCCCTACTACAGCGCCGTCTTTTGCAAGCATGACCCCTGCACCTAAAAAGCCAATGCCTGTAATTATTTGCCCCACTACACGCGAATGATCAATCACATCGCCTTGTAAGTTAAACGCGGTCGATAAAAACAAATACGTGCCCAGCGTTATTAAAGCTGAGGTACGAATACCCACAGGCTTACCGCGCAATTGCCGTTCTAACCCAATTATTGCACCGCAAAAAGCGGCGGTGCCAATGGCTGCCCACGAATAAGGGGCTACATCAATTAAATCTAAAAAAGTCACTCTTTACTTAAAACCTATTAATTATTAGCAATGGCCACCGCGGTTCTTAAACGTTGGCTACCAAATGCTGACATTTTACTAAAATCACTGCGCGCTATAGGCACGTACTGGCAATCTATTGCGAGTTGTTTATCGCTTCCTGGCTCACAAAATGGGTCGTGAACATACACGCAGTGCTCATCAAGGTGGGTAACACACACCCAATGGGGGGATTTTTTACCATCAAAACTGTATGTGCTAATTAGTAGCAGCACACTAAAGCCTTGGCTTAACCACTGTTCAATATGCTCAAGCTCTACATCTTTATAGCTAAGTGGTATATTTGCCTGCGCTATACCCTCTACAAATTGTTGGTGTACTGTTGAAAGCACCACTTTTTTGTTTTCACTGCGTACACCATCCAAAAACAAAGGCTCTGTGGTATTTACCATTACCTCGCTTTTAAAGCCGCGTTTATTAGCCGCCAACGCTAAACCAAACGGATGGCAACCACCGTGGCCCGATGTCATAAAAATGGTGGTGCCTTCGCGCCAAAGTGCCAGCTCATGTGATTGGCTAAGCTTAGTTGTTGGCTTAAGTGCCCCCATTGCCATTAATAGCGCAGCAGGCCCACAGGTAAACTCGGTAGTTTGTTGGTACCACGGCGTTAACCGCGCTACTTTTAGCTCACTCGTTTGGCGAATATTTTTTTGCATTCGCAGTGCATCACTATGATCGTCATAATAATCGCTATATTGGCCAAACACTCTGTAACCCAAACTTTTATAAAGCCCTATCGCACTTTCGTTATTTACGGCCACTTCTAAACGTAAGTAAAGCCGGCCACGCTCACTGGTTTGTTTTTCAAGCGCAGCTAATAACATTTTAGCAATGCCTTTACCTTGCATTGTGGGTATTACAGCAAGCGAATATAAACGCGCTAAACGCGTGCCTTTATGGCACCACACCAGCCCATAGCCGCATACTTGCTCGCCGTTATCTGCAACGAGCAAAATACCGTGCTTAGCATTTAACCAGCGCTTTAAGCTACGCGGGCTCAATTTATCGTTATTAAAGCAAGTATTTTCAACGTCAATCAATGCGTTTAAATCACTGCTAAGTGCCTGTCGAATAACAAGGTTACGCATGTTATTACCCACGGCCTCGTGCTTCTAAACGTTGTTTAAATTCGTCCATAATGATCATGTATAGCTCGTCGCCTAAATAGCCGTCTTCTACTTTGTGATCAATACTTGGATTGTCATTTACTTCAAGCACATATGCTTTGCCTTGATGTTCTTTAACATCTACGCCATATAAGCCTTTGCCCACAGTTTTACATGCTTTTAAAGCGGCATCTAAAACAACTTTTGGTAACTCAAAGGTAGGTAGCGTTTCAAAGCCTCCAGAGAAAAACCGTTTAGCATCGTGATTATAAATTTGCCAATGATTACGCGCCATTAAGTAGCGGCACGCATAAATAGCGCGGCCATTTAATACCCCTACTCGCCAATCGTATTCTGTGTACATGTATTCTTGTGCAAGTACCAATGCGCTATATTCAAACAGCTCGGTTAGTTTAGCTTCAAGCTCACTGCGGTTTGCAACTTTAAACACCCCTTTAGAAAACGACCCTTCAGGCATTTTTAAAACCAGCGGATAGGTAAACGCCTCTTCTAATTGCTCAAGCGTTTGCGCTGATTGATCAGCCACTACCACCGTTTTTAAGCTCGGCACCTTTTGATAATTAAACGCATCGTGTAAATACACTTTATTACAACAGCGTAAAATAGACTCTGCATCGTCAATAACCACTAAACCTAGGCTTTGCGCTTTGCTTGCAAGGCGGTACGTTGGGTGGTCAATCGCTGTAGTTTGGCGAATAAATAACGCATCAAACTGGGCTATGTTGTCTATTTCTTCAAAGCTTAATGCTTGAGCATTAATACCATGTTTAGCCGCTGCTTTTATAAAACGGGCAATGGCGTCTTTATCACTCGGTGGTACTTTTTCGTTATGATCAACAAGGATTGCCATATCCCATCTAAAACGGCGCTGCACAGTACCAATGCGCCATTGGGTTTGAGTAAACGTATTTAGTTTTGCTACAAAATTGCTGTATTGCTCATCGTTTAAAGTGCTAAGCGAACCTTGCTGTAACAAGCCTTGTTCATCTACATATAAAATAGGCGCTGGGTATTGCTTAAATACCGATTTAGCCGCTTTGCTTTGTAGCTCGTTTAAGGCATTACCAAAGTAAATTTCGCCATCAATCGAGCCAATATTTAACATAGGAGCTTGACCGCTTCGAAGCGCGTTTATTGTTTTAACACTGGGTAACACCTGGTGTTTGCGGGCCTCTGCAAGCAAAGAGCAATAGTAACCCTTACTCAAGTATTGGCTTGAGTCGCATAAATTAATAATGCGGGTTTTAGGTTCATTATGTTTTGGGTAATCACGTAAGTAACTATTAAACGAAATCACATTGTCGAACGATTGAGCAAGTGTTTGCTCGTTGTTATCAACCACTATTAAGGTTTTAAACACGACTTTTCCTAGTTAAGTCAGAAATATAAAAAGCATGCCTAATAAAATACTCAGCACTATAAATAGAAACACCCATCGTACTAAGTGGGCATTGCGCGTATCACTTAATACGATGGGTGCTTTAACAAATACCTACTGTAAGTGTTAGCGCTTAAATTGCTTAAGCGACATCTGCTTTATATGCTCTTTTTAAAAACCACACAAACGAGATATTTTTAGCGTGAAGATAAAAAATATTGATTAACTATATTTTCCTATTAATGCAGATTAAAATACGCAAAATTACTATTTTATGAGCGTTATAAATGTCACATCCTGCCTGCCCACAGTGCAAATCTGAATATGTTTACGAAGACCAGCAACTGCTTATATGCCCTGAATGCGCCTACGAATGGAACCCAAAGAGTACAAACGATGAAGACGCAATTTTAGTTAAAGATGCCAATGGCACTATGCTAAGTGATGGCGATAAAGTAACCGTAGCCAAAGATTTAAAAATTAAAGGCAGCTCACAAGTTATTAAAATTGGCACAAAAGCGATTGTTAGGCATGTGCTTGATAAAAAAGATCACGAGCTAGATTGTAAAGTAGATGGCATTGGCGAAATGATGGTAACAGCAAAGTTTGTGAAAAAGGCTAATTCGTAGATCGGATAAAGGGCGAAGCCATGCCATCCGACGCGTAATAAAGGCCGAAATTATTTCATTTAACAAAAACTTTTGTACAAAACTAAAGTGTATTATGAAGCTATAGCTTTGTCGGATGGCGCTTCGCTTATCCGACCTACGAAATATTTATATTTTTTATCCGCACCAATTATTTGCATAAATACCTTGTTTCACGGCTCTATGAAAACTTGAATAAGGCCAATCAGCTACTTGACTAACTAGGCCATGTTTTAACGGATTAAAATGAACATAGTTAACATGATGCCAATAATCATTATCATCCCTAATAGTATGTTCCCAAAAACGGCGCTGCCAAATTCCACGTTCATTTTTACGTTTCCGTGTTTGAGTTAAAAACTCTGTCTTTGGGAGTGATTTTGAAAATCGCTTTTTAATTTCTCGCCAGCGACTCGAATAATCCACATCATCATCTGGTAAAGTTAAAACTGCATGAAGGTGATCGGGCAGCACAACCCATGCATCTATATAAAATGGCCTTTGAGATTTAACAAAACGGATAGACTCTCTTAATAAATCGATATGCTCAACCAACAACGATTTATTCCTATCGAGCAAATTAACTGTAAAAAAGTACGTCCCACCTTTTACATAATTACGACGATATTGCATTGCATATCCATTGTATTATTTGTTACGCATTAGACAAATAAAGCGCAAATTTAGGATATATACAACATTGACGTAGGTCGGATAAATGGCGAAGCCATGCCATCCGACAATTAATTTATAAGTATAAGCGTTTATTGTATTGATATGGTTTTGTCGGATGGCGCTTCGCTTATCCGACCTACATATAAAACTAATGCTTTATAAAATTTCTACCACATCATATTCGTGGTTTTTGCCTGCAATGGTTAAGATTACTTCATCATCAAGCTGTTTGCCTAAAAGTTGTTTACCTAGTGGTGCTTCGGGTGTAACAACTTGAATATTTAGCCCTTTAACTTCAACCGTTAAGCCGCCTGCGGCTGGGCCTAAATAAAACCATTTTTGTAAGGCGCTTTCATCTTCTAAGCAAACGAGTGAGCTTATAATCACTTTTTTGTGAGTGGGCTCTTTAAAAATGGCTTCAAACTGTTTAATGCTTTTGTAGCAATCGTTTACACGCTCGGCTTGGCCTTGTGCTAAATAAGCGGCTTCGAGCCCTAGGGTATCGTACTGCGTTTCTGCAACGCTTTCTTCGTGAGTGGCGGCGTCGTGCGCGGCTTTTGCTGCTTGTTTTGCACTGTTTAATTGTGCTTCGAGTGCAAATTTAAGGTGTTCTATTACGTGGGATTTATTCATGAAAGGCGCTAATAACCAATACGGTAAACTATGTGATTAATTTTAACGTTATAAGGCGCTTAAAACCATTATTTTAAGCGCCTGTATTTTAATGCTGATTTTAAAAGTATTTATTGCTAGGGCATATCGAGCAACGCTTGCGTTTCTGCATCTTGTTTTTCTTCGTAATTTTTAGCACTTAACCCTAAAAGCTCAGGTAAAGTAGCCGCAATACAAATAGATGAGAACGTACCTACTACGATGCCAGTAAATAGCGCGATGGCAAAGCCTTGTAATGGCGCACCAGCGAGGAGCCAAACACTTGCAACTGTAGCAAGCGTGGTACCCGATGTAATAAGTGTGCGCGTTAAGGTACTTTTTATGGCGTTGTTAATAATACTTGCGGGGCTAAGCGTGTTATTAGATTTAACACGTAAAAGCTCGCGTACTCTATCGCCTACTATTATAGAGTCGTTAAGTGAGTAGCCTATAATCGCCAGCAAACTGGCAAGTACGGTTAAATTAAACTCAATACTTAATAGCGAAAATAGCCCCAGTACCAGTAATAAATCATGCACTAGCGCAACCACAGAGCCAACAGCTAAACGCCATTCAAACCGTACAGCTAAATAAAGCATTACTGCAACCATGGCTGAAAATAGCGCTAAACAACCTTGTTCAAACAGTTCATCACCCACTTGCGAGCCAATATACGCTGATGATAAAACCTCGGCGTTAATATCTGCATTTTGTGTAATGGCGCTTTGCCAATCACTACTATTTGCTGTTGAACCGCTGGGCGCTTCGCGTAGTTGAAAGTGATTATTCCCTTGTGCGGTTAGTTCAAACTCGCCATTGTGATTTTTAGTAATAAATTGCTCAAGTTGTTTTAGCTCAACACCTTGGCTGGTGGTAAATTCTGTTAGGTAACCACCGGTAAAGTCGAGCCCAAAATTAAGCCCTTTTTGACTAAGCGTAAATACCGATAGCAGTACAAGTATGGCGCTCAAAAGCATGCCCGAAAAACGCAGACGTGTACCCGCCTCGCCCTTTAAAAAAGTGTTAAGCATGTGCATTTACTCCTGCTTTTTTAGCCATTTTTAAATATACCGTTTGGCTTAGTACTTTTGATACGTACACGCCAGTAAATACCGAGGTTATTAAGCCAAGTGCCAATGTTATAGCAAAGCCTTTAACTGGGCCGTAACCTATTCCATATAAAATAAGTGCGGTGATCATGGTGGTTATATTGGCATCAAATATGGTGTTAGCGGCTTGCTTGTAACCTTCTTGAATAGCTTGATAAGCAGAGCGGCCTTTTCTACGCTCTTCTTTTATTCGCTCAAATATAATAACGTTGGTATCTACCGCCATACCAATGGTGAGTACCAGCCCGGCAATACCCGGAAGTGTTAACACAACCCCTGGTAATAACGACATTAGCCCCACAAGCGACGTTAAGTTTAATAATAGCGCTACGTTTGCAATAAGCCCTAAGCGGCGATACCACATTGCCATAAAGGCAAGTGTAATACCCACTCCCAGCATCAATGCGGCCAAGCCGTTAGTTATATTTTCTTGACCTAGGCTTGGGCCAATTGTTTGCTCGTGCACAATAGTAACCGGTGCAGTTAGCGAGCCTGCGCGTAATAATAGCGCTAGGTCGGCCGCTGCTTGTTGGCTTTTCATATTGGTAATACTAAAACGTGAACTTAAATGCTGCGCAATATTCGCCACATTTATAACTTCGCTTTTTTTAACCGTTTCACCTTTAGCATTTTGAGAGTACTCAGAGTAAACCGTGGCCATAGGCTTACCAATATTCGCTTTTGAAAACGACGACATGGCATCGCCGCCTTGCCCATCAAGGCTAAGTTGCACAAGGGGTTTACCCCAATCGTCGCGCCCTATGGTGGCATTATTAATATGCTCACCGGTAAAAATTGGCACAGGATCAAGTTTGATGGTCCCGCCAGATTGCATATCAAATGTTTGCCCGCCGATTTCTTTTAACTGATAAAAGCCAAGTGATGCAGTTGCACCAATAATGCGCTTTGCCTCTGTTGGGTCTTGCACGCCAGGTAGCTCTATGCGTATACGGTTTTTACCTTGGCGCTGAGTGACGGCTTCGGTAATGCCTAATTCTTCTATACGTGAGCGAAGCGTTGTGAGCGTTTGACTCATTACTTCTTTATCAAAGTTGCTTCGCCCTTGCTCTGAATAGGTGAATTTTGCATTTTTAATATCACCATTACTGGTTGTTGAAACTGCTAAATTAGCAAAGCGACTTTGTAGCTCATTGATTACCGGGGTAAGCTTTTTCGCTCCATTTGGGTGTGCATTTATTTCAAAGCCGTGCCCTGTTTGCAGTACTTTAAGGCCATGCGCTTTTTGCTTAATAATAATTGATTTTGCTTGCTGGTACGCACTGACTAATTGCTCATCAATTGCTTTATCTAAATCTACGTCGAGTACAAATAACACACCGCCGTTTAAATCTAGTCCCAATTTGATTGGCGATAAACCAAACTCTTGCAGCCAAAGTGGGCTCGTTGCATGTTCTACAATTTTAACTTGCGTGTTTGGATACTGCGCCTTTATAGCCGCTTGCGCTTGTGCGCTTTTAGTTGGCTCGTTTAACAAAATATTTATAGATGTTTGATTATTTAGCCCTTGCTCAACTTTTAAACCTTGGTTATTTAAAAAAGTTACTAATGCATTAGTGCTTGGCACAGCTTGTGTTTCGCTATGAGGTGCATTGCTTACATGTAACCACGATTTATTAGGGTATAAGTTGGGTAATGCGCTAATGGCTAATAAAACCAGCACAATAAGCATGGCTATATAGCTTAATTTAAATTTAGCCATAAACGGCTTGTGATCTTTTTTTACACTTAACATGGTGTTTCCTTATTACCAGAACCGGTAACGTACTTTTTAAAAGCACAATTAATCTCAAGGCCTAAACGTAAAACGTTAAAACCTAATAAAAATTAAATAAGAAAATTAAGCGTGATAGGTGCTTGCAGCGGTATAGAGCAAATTAGCGTCTTTCCAGCCGCTGAGTCGCGACTTTTTGCTATGCGTTACAAGTGTATACCATGGCCGTTGGGCAATAAACGCGTTGGGGCTTAGGTATATTTCTCTAAAAAGGGTGTGTGCAAAAAATTCAAATACAACGTCGTATTCAGGCTCACTTTGCGCGACATGTAAAAATAACGAAGAATTACTAGCCGTTAACCTAGGTTGATGAGCGTCAAACCCTGTTTGATGAGTTTTTTTGTGCTCATTTCCCTTTACCGATTTTGATATAGGCAGCGTTTTAGCTAACTCAACGCTATCAGCAAACACACTCAATGAGGTGGTTACAGTGTTTAATTTATGTGTCGCGCACTGCGCACTACTTTGAACACTAAAAAGCGCACAAAACAGTAAAAAAGCAGATATAAACACACGAACGTTAAACATGGTTGCGTCAAACTAAAATAAGGGATGCGTAGTATATATGGGCAAGTATTTAAAATACAATGCATATTAATTAAGTATTTATTTGACTGAGATCCGTAATGCGCTCTAAACACAGTACTATAAAACGCGCCGATGCAATGACCTTAAAACATAGCATTAAAACGCTGTGGCCATACATTACTAAATTTAAAGGGCGCGTACTTTTAGCCCTTTTAGCGCTTATAGGAGCTAAAGGCGCGACTCTTTTAATGCCTTGGGCATTAAAAGAAATTATCGACTCGGTTGATAAATCAATCAATCCAGTTTTAGTTATCCCTGCATTACTATTGCTTTTGTATGGTGGGCTTAGGTTTGCCAGCGTGTTTTTAGGCGAAGTAAGAGATGCGGTGTTCTCTCGTGTGACAGAGCACGCGATGCGCGATATTGGGTTAAAAGTATTTAAACATTTACACTCGCTAGAGCTTGCTTTTCATCTCGATAGGCAAACCGGTGGAATAAGCCGTGATATAGAGCGTGGTACTAGTGGGCTGAGCTTTTTAATGCGTTTTTTAATGTTTAATATTGTCCCCACCCTTTTTGAAATACTGACCGTTGCTATTATTTTTGGCTCACTATTTTCTATTTGGTTTGCGTTAATAACCTTATTAGCGGTTGCTATTTATATTACCTTTACTGTAACAGTAACGCAGTGGCGAAACCGTTTTATACGCGAGGCAAACGCCGCCGATAACCTTAGTAATACACGCGCCATAGACAGCCTGCTTAACTACGAAACTGTAAAATATTTTAATAACGAAGAATTTGAAGCCAAAACATACGACTCTTTTTTAGCAAATTGGGAAACCGCCCGTTTAAAAAATAGAATGTCGTTGCTTGCGCTTAATTCAGGCCAAGCGTTAATAATTGCAAGCGCTATTACAGCGCTAATGTGGTTAGGTGCCAAAGAAGTGGTAACGGGCGCTCTAACAATTGGCGAACTTGTAATGATAAACGCCTACATGATCCAATTATTTTTGCCACTTAACTTTTTAGGATTTGTTTATCGAGAAATAAGGCGCGCCCTAACCGATTTAGAAAACATGCTGGGCTTACTTAATAAAAAACCACAGGTAACGCAGCGCCCCCATGCTCAACACCTTTGTATTAGTAAAGGTAATATAGCCTTTAATAATGTGAGTTTTAGTTACGATGCCAACCGCCCTATTCTTAGTAATATTAGCTTTAAAGTTAAAGCTGGCAGTAAGGTTGCCGTTGTAGGTGCAAGTGGTGCAGGTAAAAGCTCGTTGGCGCGGTTACTTTATCGCTTTTACGATATTAGCGCGGGCAGTATAACCATAGATAACCAAGCTATAGACTCCGTCACCCTCGATAGCCTGCGTAAAGCCATTGCTATAGTGCCACAAGACACCGTGCTATTTAACACCAGCATACGCGAGAACATTGCCTATGGCAGACCCACAGCAAGCGATAGTGAAATAGATAAAGCAATAGAAATGGCCCATTTAAAGGACTTTATTTCAACTTTAGCGCAAGGCGGTAAAACGTTAGTGGGCGAGCGCGGTTTAAAAGTATCTGGCGGCGAAAAACAGCGTATTGCAATTGCACGTGCAATTTTAAAGCAATCTCCTATTTTAATTTTTGATGAGGCAACCTCGGCGCTCGACTCGCACGCAGAGCAAGCCATTTTAAAAGCAATGCGCGATGTAACTCAAAACCACACCAGTATTGTGATTGCACACCGGCTATCAACTATAGTTGATGCCGATAACATATTAGTATTTAAAAAGGGCGAACTGGTTGAGCAAGGCACACATTCAGCGCTTTTATTACAAAATGGTCAATACGCTCAAATGTGGCAATTACAACAGCAGGAAGATTAATTAACGCCATTTACTGGCGATACTGCGGCTTTACCTTTAGAATACGGCCTTGCAATTTTATTCAATAATTTACATATATTAAGGCGAAACGCAGATGGGAAGAGCTTACCAAAACAAAAAAGATTCAATGGCTAAAACTGCGGGTGCTAAAACTAAAGTTTATTCTAAGTACGGTAAAGAAATTTACATATGCGCTAAAAATGGTGGCGTAGATCCAGATGGTAACCTTGCGCTGCGCCGTTTAATCGAGCGCGCTAAAAAAGACCAGGTACCCGCACACGTTATTGAGCGCGCAATAGACAAAGCCAAAGGCGGCGGCGGTGAAGATTACGCAGCCACACGTTATGAGGGATACGGGCCTGGTAACTGTATGATTATTGTTGACTGTTTAACCGACAACAACAAACGTACGTTTGCTGATGTGCGTATTTGTTTTACCAAAGCAAACGCTAAAATAGGCGCACAAAATTCGGTATCACATTTATTCGATCACCTCGCTATTTTTGTTTTTGATGGCGATGACGATGAAGCTGTACTAGAAGCCCTTATGATGGCTGATGTTGATGTAACAGATGTAGAAGTAGAAAACGGTAAAGTGACGGTTTTTGCACCACATACAGAATACAACAACACCCGTACAGCGCTTGAAGAAATGGGTATTACAGATTTTGACGTAGATTTAATTTCGTTTGTACCACAAGTTGAAGCCCCTATTGAAGGTGAAGACGTAGAAGTAATGGAGCGCTTTTTAGCCATGCTTGAAGATTGTGACGACGTGCAAAACGTTTACCATAACGCGCAATTTTAAACTTTACTAAACGTATTTATTTTAAGCCAACAGCAATGTTGGCTTTTTTATTTTAAAAGGCTTGTGAAAATTTATGAATACCCTTGCAGAGCTTAAGTCTGGTAGGTTGAATGGTGTTACTCGCTTACAACTCGTTGAAGGCTTAACTGAGTTTCCTTTAGAAATTTTAACCCTTGCAGATACCTTAGAAGTACTCGATTTATCAAACAATAATCTCACTACACTGCCAGATGAGTTTGCGTGCTTAACAAAGCTTAAGCGGGTGTTTTTATCGTTTAACCAATTTAAACATATACCTGAAGTACTCGCTAAGTGCCCTGCTTTAATTATGGTGGCATTTAAAGGCAATCAAATAACAGAGTTTGCACTAAACAGCTTACCTAAAAATATTGAATGGTTAATACTGACCGATAACAAATTAAGCGCATTGCCAAGTGACTTTGGTAATTACACACAGCTTAAAAAGCTCGCCCTTGCAGGAAATAACCTAAAACAACTACCCGCGAGTATGGCCTCTTGTACTAATTTAGAGCTAGTTAGGCTCTCTGCTAATAACCTAACAAAACTTGATAATTGGCTATTAGAACTCCCCAAACTTGCTTGGCTTGCCTTTGCGGGTAATGCATTTAATAAAGCTCAATGCTTAACTAACAGTCGTTTGCAAAACACCCCACTTGAAAATTTTCAGCTTAAAAAAGTAATTGGCCAAGGTGCATCGGGCGTTATTCATTTAGCTAAAACAGCACAGCACAATGTGGCGGTAAAATTATTTAAAGGGGCAATAACAAGCGATGGCTACCCACTTGATGAAGTAAACTGCTGTTTACAAGCAGGCTATCATAAAAACTTAATTAACGTATTAAGCTACATAGAGCAAAGCACACAGCTTGGTTTAGTTATGGAGCTAATAGATACACGCTTTACTAATTTAGGTTTGCCGCCAAGTTTAGAAACCTGTACGCGCGATACATTTAATGACGGTTGTAATTACCCTATTGAAGCTGTTTATAAAATAGCAAAACAGATGGCAAATACGCTAACTCACCTACATGATAATTACGTAAGCCATGGCGATATTTACGCACACAACACCATGATAAATGAACAATATGACGTTTTATTTGGTGATTTTGGTGCAGCTACAAATTTAGCCATGCTTAGTGAATTTCAGCAACAGCAAATACTGTTAGTAGAAGTACGTGCTTTTGGTTGCTTAATTGAGGACTTATTAAGCACTGTTAGCACTGTTAGCACTGTTAGCACTGCAGATAAGCAAAACGAACTGTTTAATAAAATGTCCGATATAGCAGCGCGTGCTATAAATACGGATATTGCATCGCGGCCTAGTTTTAAAGAGCTAAGCGCTTTATTAAACGAGCGGGTATAAATTAATCAAAATAAAAAAGCCTGCATAATGCAGGCTTGGTTGGATAAAGCTAAACTTTTACAGGGTCAATTATAAGTACTGACCTAATGCTTTAACTTGGTCTAACATGCGGTTTGAGAAACCCCACTCGTTGTCGTACCAAGCCATTACTTTAACTAGTTTGCCATCAGCTTTAGTTTGCGTTGCATCAAAAATTGATGACGCAGGGTTGTGATTAAAATCAATAGATACAAGCGGAAGCTCGTTGTACTCTAAAATTTCTTTCATTGAACCTGTTGCTGCGGCTTTCATTACTTCGTTGATTTCTTCAGCAGTTGTTTCGCGCTTAGTGATAAACGTAAAATCAACTAAAGAAACATTGATAGTAGGTACACGTACCGACATACCGTCTAATTTACCCGCAAGCTCAGGAAGTACTAAGCCAACAGCTGCAGCAGCACCTGTTTTAGTTGGGATCATAGACTGTGTTGCACTACGTGCACGGTATAGATCTGGGTGATAAACGTCAGATAAGTTTTGATCGTTTGTATAAGCATGAATTGTAGTCATGCTACCTTGCTCAATACCTACTGTGTCGTTAATTGCTTTTGCAATTGGCGCTAAACAGTTAGTCGTACATGATGCGTTAGAGATAATGTTGCTATCAGCGTTAATTACATCGCTGTTAACGCCGTGTACTACCGTTGCATCTAAATCTTTACCAGGAGCAGACACAATTACTTTTTTAGCACCTGCTGTAATGTGCTTAGCTGCGTCTTCACGCTTAGTGAAAAAACCAGTACATTCTAAAACGATATCTACGTTTAACTCTTTCCACGGTAAGTTTGCAGGGTCACGCTCTTGAGTCAAAGTAATTACGTCATCACCAATCAGCATAGTGTTATCTGATAACGTTACTTTTTGAGAAAATTGACCGTGAACTGAGTCAAATTGTGTTAAATGCGCATTTACGTTAGCCGGTGCTAAATCGTTAATTGCTACAATTTTAATTTCACTGTTTTGTGCTGACTCGTAAAGTGCACGTAATACGTTGCGACCGATACGGCCATAGCCATTAATTGCTACATTAATCATTTTTAGACTCCTATTTAACTTCACTTGCTTGTCGAGCAAGCGCTTCAATGGCTTGCCAGTCTTTGTTTTCAATTAGTTGCTTATCTAGCATCCACGTACCACCAACACAAATAACGTTATTAAGCGCTAAGTAATTAGGGGCTGTTGCTAGGCTAATACCACCGGTTGGGCAAAAAGTAATGTGCGGCAATGGCCCGCCAATCGACTTAAGCATTGCCGTTCCACCTGCAGCCTCTGCAGGGAAGAATTTTAAGTACTTAAAGCCATGGCTTGCTAACTGCATTACTTCGCTTGCAGTTGCTGCACCCGGTAAAAAAGGGATGTCTGAATCTTTAGCTAATGCTAATAATTCATCACTTACACCTGGGCTTACCATAAAATCAGCGCCTGCTTCTACTGAAGCGTCAAAGCTTGCTTTATCAACCACTGTACCTGTACCAACGTAAGCTTCTGGAACTTCTGCTTTCATTAGTTTTACAGCTTCCACTGCAACAGGCGTGCGTAGCGTAATTTCAAGGGCTTTTAAGCCACCGTTGTATAACGCTCTAGCGAGTGGTGCTGCATCTTCTAGTTTTTCGATTACAACCACTGGCACCACAGGTGCCGACGCTAAGATTTTTTCAATACTCATTACTTGTTCCTCATTACCCAGTGTGTGGCAATTATTATTCAAGTCCAAAAGCACTCGCACCTAAATCGGCGCTGCTTACAATATTTCTAAATCCAGTAAATAACTCTCGGCCGGTACCAAAGGTTAAGCTTGGTTGGCTAAGTTGTAGTTCACGCTTAGCAAGCTCTTCGTCGCTAACATGTACTTTTAATATTCCGTTTGGCGCATCCAGTGTTACTAAATCGCCCTCAAGAATTTTTGCAATAATGCCACCTTCAACAGCTTCTGGCGCTAAGTGAATAGCAGCAGGCACTTTACCTGATGCGCCCGACATACGGCCATCAGTCACAATAGCTACTTTAAAGCCTTCGTCTTGAAGTGTTGCCATTACAGGCGTTAATTTATGCAGCTCTGGCATACCTTTCGCTTTAGGGCCTTGCTCTTTAAGCACGGCAATAAAGTCTTGGTTTAACTCGCCACGGCTGTATGCCTCTTGCAGTTCGCCTTGTGAGCTAAATACTTTAGCTGGGGCTGTTACTACTTGGTGCTCAGTGGCTACAGCAGAGACTTTAATGACTGCTTTACCTAGGTTACCCGTAAGTAGTTGTAGGCCGCCTTGCTTGCTAAATGGATTGCTAATTGGACGCAGTACTTCTTCATCGAGTGAGTTTTCTGGGCAATCTACCCATTTAACTTTTGAAGGGCCTGTTGAGTTGCTCATAATTAAGCTGTCGTCTTTATCTAAACGCGGCTCCATCATGTAAGGCGCTAAACCTTCACCAAGCATTGTTTTAACATCAGTATGCAAGTAACCTGCGCCGGCTAATTCACGCATTAAGAAGCCCATACCGCCTGCGGCTTGGAAATGGTTTACATCGGCTGAGCCGTTAGGGTAAATACGCGTAAGTAGTGGCACAACTTCTGATAAATCAGACATGTCTTTCCACGTAACTTGAATACCCGCCGCTTTTGCGATAGCAACAATATGAATAGCGTGGTTAGTTGAGCCACCTGTAGATAGCAAGCCAACTAAACCATTAATAATAGTTTTTTCGCTGATTACATCTGCTAAACACGGGCTTTCTTTATCATCTGTAAGCTGCTTAAGCATGGTTTCTACAGCATTACCTGTTAGACCATCGCGAAGCTCAGTGTATGGGTTAATAAACGAGCTACCTGGAAGGTGTAAGCCCATTATTTCCATTAACATTTGGTTTGAGTTAGCAGTACCGTAAAACGTACACGTACCTGCACTGTGGTACGAGGCACTTTCAGCTTCAAGCAAGTCTTCACGGCTTACTAAACCTTGTGCAAATTTTTGGCGAATACGTGCTTTTTCTTTGTTAGGAATACCAGATTGCATTGGCCCAGCAGGTAAAAAGAATACCGGTAAGTGACCAAAAGATAAGGCACCAATTAATAAACCTGGGACAATTTTGTCACATACGCCTAAACAAAAAACGCCGTCAAATACGTCATGCGATAGTGATACCGCAGTAGACATAGCAATTACGTCGCGAGAAAAAAGCGATAATTCCATGCCGTCACGCCCTTGCGTAACGCCATCACACATTGCTGGCACACCGCCTGCAACTTGGGCAGTTGCGTCGTACTTAGTAGCAAGGTCTTTAATTAAATCTGGGAAATCTTTGTATGGCACATGGGCCGAAAGCATATCGTTATATGAATTGATAATAGCAAGATTTGGCTGCTCATCAGCCTTTAAGCGCGCTTTGTCGTCGCTGCTACACGCAGCCATAACGTGAGCGATGTTTCCGCAGCCTAGTCCGGCACGGACTCTTGTTTGTTTTTTTGCGTGCGAAATACGATCTAAATAATCTTGACGGGTTTGTTTACTGCGTTCAATAACGCGTTGGGTGACTTCTTCAATGCGAGGGTGCAACATAATTTAGCTCATCTCTATTAGTTAGAGGAAAAAGGCTCAGTAGCAATTACAGACTCCACGTAAATAACTGCACTGAGCATCTTTGATTTACCCGTTCAAAGGTACGCTACCAGGGAGCCTCTCACAACAACCCTGACACCGGTGTCACTGTATTAACGCATAGCATTGACACCGGTGTCAACCCTGAGTAACAAAAATAGTGTAAAATTTTAACGTGACCAATTAATGACCATGCTAATTTTAGTTTATTTGCTAAAATCCGCACAAAAAAAACCCGAATAAGCGTCACTCAAATTCGGGTTACTGTGAAAAACAAAAAAGGGGGTTATTTTATTGCAGCAGTAGACTCGCGGGTAATTAATCGTGATTCTAGCGTTACCTGATACGGCTGCTCTTGTGGCTGCGAAATATGCGATATAAGCTGCGTAACAGCTTGTTTAGTCATTTCTTCTACAGGTTGTGCAATAGTCGTTAAGCCCGGCCATATATGGCGAGCAATTGGTGCGTTATCAAACCCTGCAATAGAAATATCATCGGGTACGCGTAATTGGCGCTGTGTGGCAAGCTTTAATACCGCCGCCGCCATGTAATCGTTTGATGCAAATACCGCGGTAGGGCGTGGCGATAAATCTAAAATGCTGCGCGCACTGTCTACACCTGAGTGATAACTAAAGTTACCCTCTTCTACTAGGCGCTCGTCAAATTCTATACCGTGGCTTGCCAACGCTCGTCTGTAACCTTTAAAGCGCTGTTGCGTAGCACTGTGATCAGGGTGGCCTTTAATAAAAGCAATCGACTTATGACCAAGCGAAATTAAGTGCTCGGTTATTTCATAAGCGCCCTGCTCGTCATTACTGCGCACTGAAATTGAATCATCTTCTAGCAGTGCCGATGCAACCCGTGCGTAGGGTATTTTTTTAGCTTTTAAAAAATTAGCAAGTTTTTCAAAATCACCAAATGGCGGGGTCAGTACTACGCCGTCTAAACGCGAGGTTTGTAATAACTGCTCTATATCGTTAATTAAATCATCGCCACGTAATTCGCACGGGTGTATTAGTAAGTTGTAGTTATTTTCTTTACAGGCAGCAAGCGCACCCGTTTGTACGCGAGTTATATAACTTTTACTGGGGTTGTCATATAAGCAGCCAATAATAAAGCTGCGATTTTGCGCAAGTCCGCGTGCTATTGGGTTAGGCGTGTAATCAAGCTCTTTAAATACTTTAAGTACTTTTTCGCGCGTAGCTGCACTCACGTTAGGCTCATTATTTAAAACCCGCGACACGGTTTTTTTAGAAACGCCTGCATGGCTTGCTACGCTATTTATGGTTACTTTTTTCATTTGTTCATTATCCAAATACAACCATTAAGCAAATTTACTTGCTGTTATATAAACACGCACCCGCCCCAATTAGCGGTATGTTATCTTGTGTTACTAAAGTGACTGGAATTTGCCCTGCATATTGCGACATAACACCTTTTTGCGAAAAACGCTCTACAAAACGGCTTTCAAGTAATCGCGTTTGCATACGCGGTAAAATACCGCCGCCTATAAATAGGCCACCTAATGCGCCGTATACTACCGCTAAATCGCCTGCCACACTGCCTATCCAGTCACAAAACTGATTAAGCGTTGCATCGCACACTTCACACTCGCCACTGTTTGCAAGGCTACTAATTTGGGCTGCATCTAAATTTTTAGCTGTAACCCCTTTCACGGCTGCCATTGCTTTGTATAAATGGGCAATACCTGGGCCTGAAAAAACAGTCTCTATAGATACATGAGGGTGCTCTTTTCGAAGCTCGTTAATTAATAAAGCGTCTAGCTCGTTTACAGGAGCAAGCGACATATGCCCGCCCTCAGAGCTTAATACTGCAGTTGACTGCGCTGTACGCACTAAACACGCAGCACCAAAGCCAGTACCTGGTCCCATAACACCAATATTTGCATTTGCATCGGCTTGACCAGGCTTAATAGTAATATTTTGCGTTGAGTCTAAATAAGGCGCTGCATAAGCAAATGCAGCAAAGTCATTAATTACTTCTAATTGTGTTAAATTAAAATGTGCTTTAAATTCACTAACACTAAAGTGCCAACCTAAATTGGTTAAATGCACTTGGCCTGCTTTTATAGGGCCTGCAACAGCTAAACATGCCTGAGTTGGCGTAACATGAGGAATCGTTGTTAGGTATTGTTCAAGTGCGCTTTCTAAAGAGCCAAAATTAGCACTGGGAAATATGTTAATATGCTCAATAACAAATTGGTTAGTTTGCTCATTAAAGTCGGTAATTAATGCAAAGCGCGCATTAGTGCCACCAATATCGGCAACTAAGATAGGGTTAAACTGGGCAGAAGAATTTTGGCTCATGGTATTATCTCTTTTGTGTAAGCGGCTTATGCTTATTATTTTACAACGACTATGCGTTGTTATTTATACACTTTGAGCTATCACCTCAAAGTAGCTATCACAGTAAAAAAGGCTGCTATATAAAATAGCAGCTAATACGTTTTGACAACAAAATGATAAAACATTGGCATTATGACACCGGTGTCAGGATTAGATCAATAATAAATCGCAAAAAGCTTGAAATAATTCACTAATAGTCGAAAATGACACAATTATTTAGCATTTAATTAAGTTGTAACAATGAAAGGTAAAGCCACCTCATTTGACATCGCCCATTATGCAGGGGTTTCACAATCAACTGTATCTCGCGCTTTACGTAACAGCCCCCTTGTTAATGAAGAAACACGCAAACGCGTCCACGACATAGCAAAACAACTTAACTATAAAGTTGATAAAAATGCCAGCAACTTGCGTACTCAGCAAAGTAGTACCCTTGCGCTATTGTTGTTTGAAGACCCAACATCAGATGAATCACAAATAAACCCATTCTTTTTATCAATGCTGGGCAGTATTACCCGTGCGTGTGCAAAAGAAGGTTACGACTTATTAGTGTCGTTTCAATCAGCTAGCGCCGATTGGCAAGCCGACTACGAAGACAGCCACAGAGCCGATGGCATTATTTTGCTCGGCTATGGTGATTACATAGACTTTCAACCAAAATTTAAAACCTTGCTTGACCAAAACACTAAGTTTGTATGCTGGGGCGCCACAGTAGATAACCGCCCAGATCTTACTGTATGCTGCGACAACTACGGCGGGGGCAAACTAGCCGCTGGCCATTTAATTGCCCATAACCGCACCGATTGCGCGTTTATCGGTGATGCATCTGATCACAGCCCAGAATTTTTTGCCCGCTTTCAGGGGTTTAAAGATGAGCTACTTACTAATGGTATAACCATTAATGAGCGAAAAATGGCCAATGCTATTTCAACTGAAGAGTCTGGTTATCATGCTACACGCTCACTTATTGCTAATAACATAAAATTTAACGCCTTATTTGCCGCCAGTGATTTAATTGCTATTGGTGCAATTCGCGCTTTAAAAGAAGCCAATATTAATGTTCCTAACGAAGTGGCCGTGATCGGTTTTGATAACATAGCCATTGCAAGCTACATAAACCCACCGCTTACAACCATAGCGCAAGACACCACCGTTGCAGGGCAAATGTTAGTAGAGAACTTACTTAAATTAATACGTGAAGAAGAAGTGCAAAGCACCCTTTTACCGCCGGTATTAATTGCCAGAGGGTCTAGTTAAGAATTTATAACTCAACGTCATTGTGCTTATTAAACATTAAACCCCCACTTAGATACAAAAAAGCCACGGCTGTTAACCGTGGCTTTAATTTTACATTTTGAACTAGCCTTATTTTAAAGCTTTCTCAACAACTGGGTAATGATCCCAAACTTTTTTGTCGCTCAGTGAACGAACTAATTTAATATACTCGGCATGAGTCCATGCCAATGGTGTTGCTGAATTAGTCCCCTCGCCTAGCTCATAACCTGCTTTATTAACCCCTACACCATCCCATACTTGCTCTGGTAACATAAGGCCGTTATTAGCAAATTGCTCTAAGCCTTTTACATAGCTGTTTTTAATTTGCGCCTGTTTAGCATCATCCAGAGCGTTGTTTGCATTAGCTGCTGCGATTTCGTAATGCCCGCGTTCACCGGTGAAAAATGGCCATACACGCCCACGTTGGCCTGGTGTATTACTACCACCCTCAGCATAGTTTGTGCCTTTAACTTCATCTTCACCGTAGCCATCATTGCCATAGCGGCGGTAGCCTGCAAAAGTGCCGCTGCCATCGTCAAAGCTAAAGCTGTATTTTACTTGTAGGTTATCTTCAAGTGTTTCATCGTCATACTCAGGTAGTGTCTTAACGATGCTTTCATCATTTGCACCGCGTACGCCATAGCGTACTAACTCTAAAAAGCCGCCATCTAAAATTTGCTTTTTATTAAACCCTTCGCGGCCATTATTAGCGTTAATTTTAGTGTTTGAGTTTGCATCGGTATCTTGGCCTATACGAATAAAGTATTCGCCATCGCTATTCTCGCCTTTTAAGTTACCTTCGGTAGTAAACATTTGCGATTCAATATCGCTGCTGTATTTTTTAGCCGTGGCAAGGTAGCGCTGCGCGTTTTTATCATCGCCACTAAGCGTTGCGATATCGCTTGCGGTAATAAGGCCTGCTACTATTGCCGCAGTTGTAGATGGCGAATAACCACTTTGCTCTTCCCAGCGCTCTTGTTGTGTTGCCGGTGGTGTAATTTGTGTGTCGTTCCACAAAATTTTAGCAAGTCCCCCCTCGACTAAAAAATCGGCCGCTGGTTTTAACATTTTGCCGTACCAGCTTTTTAGCTCTTCATCGCTAAGTACGTTGGCTTTATGTAACTTCCATGCCAGCATGATAGGCATAGCAGTTTGATCAAGCTGTACGCCTACCCATTCTAATTCACCATCGACGTGTGTTTTTTGTAAAAACCAGCCGGTATCGCCTTTATTACCTGGTGTTTTGCTGTTTACTTGCACTTTTTCAAGGTATTCGAACGCTGTTTTTGCTGTGGCAGTATCGCCAAGCGCCATAAATGCCATGGCTACTTGATAAAAATCGCGCACCCATACCGCTTTATAACCCGTAGAACCTTCTTTGGCTGAAACAGTTTCGCCCCATGGGTTAGATAAAGAAGCAATTAATGCCCCTGCGTGTGTTTTATCTTCTTGTGCTTTTAATACCATGGCGCTGGTGTATAAAAGCTTACCGTTATCGGCTGTTTGTTCAACCATGGCATTAAGCGGTTTTAGGCTTTGTAGGTAATCTTCCCAGCCTAGCGCTTCATCCTTGCCGTTGTAGTGATCGAGCACCGCTTGGTACCCTTTAGCTAAACTTTGTTCACCTTGCTGAATACTTTGCTGCTGCGTTTTACCAAAGCTCAGTGCTAAATCAAAAGTGGTATTTGCAGTTATCCCGCCAAGCTCTGCAAGCATGCTTACATTACCAGCAGTTTCGCCGGTATTTGTGTATTGGGTATTTATAGATTGCGTAGTTTTAAGTGCATTAATGCCGTCACTTTCTCCTGTAAACCCTACCGTTTTTGCTTTAAATGGTGATGCGGATTGAAGTGATAGATAGTTATCATCTTCCCATGCTACAAGCCCTTTCTCTGTTGTTTTAGCAAAGTCACCTAAGCCGTTATTATTAATGTACGGATTAACAGACACATACGCTTTTAGCCCTTCAAGCTCAGTATTAAATACGCTGCGTACAAACAGGGTTTGCCCATCTGGGTCAGTAAATATGTGTTTTTCTAGGCTAAAGCGGCCTTGTTTATCAGTGCTTGTTACTTTATAAGCCAGCGATAACGGGCGACCTTGTTCATCTTTATGTAAGTAATCAATGGTGACATTTAAATCATCCGCTTCACTAACGGTAAAATCTTTACCTGTTACTATAAATTGCATGTCTTTTATTTGTGCTTGGTGAATAAGCCCAAACATGGTTTCGGTGATCATACCTTTAGCTATTGAAAACCATACTTTAGACACATGCCCCGTTGCAGCTGCATTAGTGTATTGGCCGTTTTGGTATTGCTCGTATGATGTACCAATACCTGTTTTACCCGCATAAGCCCAAAAAGGCTCTGCACCTGGAGCGCCTGGTGCCGATGTAACTTGTGCTGTGGTACTTTCGTTAGTTGTACTTGTGTTTTGAGCGCCGCAAGCCGTTAAACCTAACGTTAAAAGAGAGGCGGTTATAAGGTTATATTTTTTCATTGTGTGTCCTTAATGAGAATTTTTAACGCGCATTACTGCAACAGCAGCAACAACAAACGAAGCTGCACCAATTAATAATGCGTAAATAGGCTGATTAGAAAATACGTGGCGTAAAATAAGCCCTAAAACACTGGCGGCAAGTAACTGAGGTATAACTATAAAAAAGTTAAAAATCCCCATATAAACGCCCATTTTGTTACTCGGTAGTGCGTTACTTAACATGGCATACGGGAGTGATAAAATAGATGCCCAAGCAAACCCTACGCCTATCATAGGTATAAGTAGCATTTTAGGGTCTTGAATAAACATAAAGCTTGCAAGACCTAACGCGCCAAGCAATAAATTAAAGCAATGCGCGCCTTTTAACCCCAATTTTTTAACTAAAAATGGAATACACATAGCGGCAATTGCGGCAAATCCATTGTAAGCGGCAAATAAAATACCCACCCAGTCAGCGCCATCGTTAAATGCTTTAGAGGTTGCATCGCTACTACCATAATGAAAGCTTGTTACTGCAGCGGTGGTATAAATCCACATAGCAAATAAAGTAAACCAGCTAAAAAACTGCACCCAGGCAAGCTGCTTCATGGCCTCTGGCATAGTAAATACATCTTGTACTACTTGGTAAAAACCACCTTGGGTTTTATTCGCACTTTTAAGCGCCGCTGCAATCCACTGCACAATACCAAAGGCTAATAAACCACCAGCAAGTAGGTATAATTCTTTTTCAAGGGATAAGCCCATGACTAATGCAAGAGTTGCTAAACCCAGTACCACAAAAATAATGGCACCTTTATTAAAGTTAATATCAACCACTTTGCTTGTTGTAGGTTGAGCACTTTGCTTTTCAAAAGCCGCTAATTGCTCAGGGCTGTATTCTTTAGTACGTGCCACGGTCCAAAGCACCGCAACAAGTAACACCACCCCGCCCCAATAAAATGAGTATTTAACAGATTCAGGAATTTGCCCTGGGGCTGCGGTATTACTTACATCAAACCAGTTGGTCATCATCCATGGTAGCGCCGAGGCTAACACCGCCCCAATACCAATAAAAAAACTTTGTAAACCGTAGCCTGTCGCGCGTTGCTTTTCTGGCAAGTTATCACCAACAAGTGCTCTAAACGGTTCCATGGTTACGTTGATTGACGCATCCATGATCCATAACATACCCGCGGCAATCCAAAGCGTTGGTGAATGCGGCATAATAAATAGTGAAAGCGTTGTTAACACTGCACCTATAAAAAAGAACGGACGACGACGGCCAAAGCGCCCCCACGTTTTATCACTCCAATAGCCTATAATAGGCTGAACAATTAAGCCTGTAAGCGGGGCTGCAACCCATAAAATGGGAATATCATCAACTTGTGCGCCTAATGTTTGAAATATTCGGCTCACATTGCCGTTTTGCAGGGCAAAACCAAATTGTATGCCTAAAAAGCCAAAGCACATGTTCCATATTTGCCAAAAACTTAAATTTGGCTTATCGGTATTATTATTTTGATTATTCATTATTAGCCTTATTTGTTAATACTGCGCTGCTAAATGCATCAAGTGTGAGGTTAAATGTAGCGCCTTGCGGGTGAGCTTTAAGCTCGGTGGTGTGATTTTCAAGTAAATCATTTAATAGCGTATTTTCACTCATTGCACCTAATTGTGCCTTTGATAAATTAACCGTAACTGTTTGTGGCTGCTCACTAAAGTTACTTAACACATACACACTTTGCTGGCCTAAAGAGCGGGTAAAACCAACTACACGTTCACTTCCTACAAGGTTAAGTGCCGACATTTCTCCGCCTACTACAGCAGGTAAACTATTCAGTGACATAACCGCTTTGTAGTAATCACGAAGTGCTACTTGCTCTGCGGTTAAATTAGCGCCATCAAATTTTCCGTTATTCATCCATGCTTGGTGCGCTGGAACGCCAATGTAGTCAAAAATACTGGTACGTGTCGGCGCTCCAAACCCCGCGTTTTCAGAGCCATCTTCTCCCACATCTTGAGCAAAATATAAAAGTGTTGGCGCGCGGCTAATTAAATTAGAAACAACTAAAGCAGGTTTACCCCACTGGGCATTACCTGCAAAGTCTGGGCTTGCAATTCGTTGCTCGTCGTGATTTTCTAAAAAATGCAGCATATGTTGCTCTATATCGAGCACACTTTGATGCGCATCAAAAATACTATTGGCAGGTTGTTTAAGTTGCATTATCGCTTTTAAGGTATCGTAAAAGCCGACTTTATCGTAAAGGTAATCCATTTTACCTTGCTGAATATAGGCACGGTACATTAACGGGTTATATACTTCGGCCAATAAAAACGCATCGCTTTTTTGCATTTTTATTGACGAATTTAAAAAGCTCCAAAATTCAACCGGTACCATTTCGGCCATGTCGTATCTAAAGCCATCAACGCCTTTGTCTAACCAAAAAAGTGCAATGTCTCTAAATTTGTACCAGCTATCTGGTAGCTCTTTATCTTGCCAAAACGCATAATGAGCACGGTAATCTTTGTCTTTATAGTCGTTTGGCAGCTGAGCAAAATCGTAGCTACCATCAGGCTTTACGCCATAATTTACTTTTACTGTTTCGTACCAATCGTTAATGTCGGGTTTTGGTGCACGGGCACCGTTTCCTGTCCATTTAGCAGGTGTTTCATCAAAAAAGCCATCCGCAAGTGGGTGAGCCTTTCCCCCTAACACGATATAAGTTGTAGAGGTAGGCACTTGAAATGACTGCCCAGGCACATAGTAAAAGTTGTTATTTTTATCGTACGTTTTACTGGTGTCGTCTTGTGCGCCGAAATCCTCTACGCCTTTAGGCTTTCCAAGTGATTGATAATTACGGGCAACATGGTTAGGCACTATATCAATAATGACTTTCATACCGTGGCTATGTGTACGTTCAATAAGCTGGCTAAACTCTCCCATGCGGTTTGTTACATTAACGGCTAAATCGGGATTAACATCGTAGTAATCTTTAATTGCGTACGGTGACCCTGCGCGGCCTTTTACTACATCGGGGTCATCTTGTGAAATGCCGTAGTCGGTATAATCGCCCACTAACGCGTGGTGTAATACACCGGTATACCAAACGTGCGTGGTACCTAGCTCTTTAATGCCTTTGAGGGCTGCATCGTTAAAGTCGGCAAATTTACCTACGCCGTTTTGCTCTTTAGTGCCCCATGGCACATTGGCTGTTTCGGTATTACCAAACAAACGCGTAAATACTTGATATACAACCGGCTTGGTAAGCTCATTTTGCGTGTGGGCAGGTGCTTGCTGTTGTACAGGTTTGTTATTTTCTGAACACCCTGTAGCAATAAGTGCACTACACAGTACTGCGGGTACATAAACTGATTTTTTCATTGTGTGTCTTTTTTGTCAGTATTGTTATTAACTTTATACTAAAGATTACTGCAGCAACCATACAGTTGCTGCATACGTATTCAGGTCACTATTGTGGCGTATTTATAACGAGTACCGTTGCGCTCATCGCTGGTAATTCAATGGTTTTGCCAAGCTTTTGTGTTTTTTGAGTAAATAAATTAAATGCTGTTGTGCTGTTAGGCATTACCTCTTGCATATACTCAATATTTTTTTGTAGCGTTTGTGTGTTTTTATTCATAAATACCAACACTGTTTGCTCATCGCTAATACGCGCATAACTATAAACCCCTTGTTGAGGCGTAAAATGTACAAGCTTTCCTTTATCTAATGCTGAGCTGTTTTTTCTAAAGTTAAGCAGCGTACTGATGGTGTTATGCATCTCTTTTTGCTGTTTTGTTAAGCCCTCTTTGGTAAAGGCATTACGAGTTTGGCCTTCAAACCCGCCGGGGAAGTCGATTCTAATATCACCATGGTCTTTACTTGGGGTGTTATCTAATAGTACTTCCGTACCGTAATACATTTGCGCTATGCCACGTGTGGTTAAAAACAAGGTCATCGCCATTTTTGTTTTGGCTACATCTTGACCAAGCTCAGTGTAAACACGGCTCATATCGTGGTTATCGGCAAATACCATAATGTTATTTGTATCAGGGTATAAAAAGTCATTAGCTAACGATTCATATACTTTAACCCAACCCGTGTTCCAGCTTTCATCTTCATTTAGCGCTTGAATTACCGACTCTTGCAACGAAAAGTCCATCACGCTTGGTAAGCTTGATATATAGCCATCTTGGTTATGCTTGCCACGTTGCCAGTAAGAGGCAATAGCAGGGTTAGACGTCCACTCTTCTCCAACAATATTAAAGTCTGGGTACTCTTGCATTATGGCTTTTGTCCAATCACTCAAAAATGCTTTATCTGAGTAAGAGTAGGTATCAACACGTATGCCGCTTAAATCGGCGTATTCTATCCACCAAATCGCATTTTGAATTAAGTATTCACTTAACAGTGGTTGGCGCTGATTTAAATCAGGCATGGTTTCTACAAACCAACCATCGTTAAACTGGCGCTTATCGTATTCACTGGCGTGTGGGTCTTGTATGGTTTGGCGCGCATGGCTGGTGGCATTTTTGCCTTTATTAAACTCACCATTAAAGTTAATCCAATCTTTAGTTGGCTTATCGTTAACCCAAGTATGCTCAGAGCCAAAATGGTTAAGGACCATATCCATTACAAGGCCTATACCCTGCTCTTTTGCTTTTACTGATAACGTTTTGTATAGCTGGTTTGAGCCCATTCGTGGGTCAACCTTATAAAAGTCTGTAATTGCATAACCATGATAAGAATAGTTAGGCATGTTGTTTTCAAGCACTGGGGTTAACCAAAGCTGTGTTACGCCTAAATCGTTTAAATAGGGAAGCGCGTTTATAACGCCCTGAATATCACCACCATGGCGCCCACCTTTTATACTCGGGTTTGCCGCTTCTAACATGCTTGGGACGGTATCGTTTTGTTTATCACCATTAGCAAAGCGATCAGGGTTAATTAAATAAAGCGTATCAGCTGATGTAAACCCTTGACGCTGAGCGCTGTTTTTATCTCGCTCAAGAAGTGGAAACTCAAAGTTAATGCTCGTTTCGCTGCTATTAAATTCAAGCGTTCCGGCTTTAGCGGCGTCGGTAATGGTAATATTTAAAAATACATAATTTGGATTGTCGGTACGGGTTACTTTATTTAACTTAACGCCGTTGTATTTAGCTAATTTAATTTGCTCGTTTGCAATGTTTTGCTCATGAACCATGATGGTAATCGTGTTTTTGTTCATGCCAACCCACCAATTAGCTGGCTCAACGTCAAGTGCGAAGCTAATGGTTGGTAAAGTACAGGCACTTACAAGTAAAAGTTTTTTTAAAAGTTGCATCATCAGGCCTTTTTAATTTTTGCTAAAAAATCTTTATGAGTGGGTAATTGATCTACCGTTGAGGTAATAAGCGTTTTTAGTGTTGAGAATAAATCGTTTAGTTGTTCACTACTGAGTGAGTCAACAATGCTGTTGTAATCTTCGGGGATAAGTCCTTGGCCAATAAATACCTGTTGCCAGGCAACTTCGGCAAATAATTCGTCGTTTTCGCGCACTACTTTGCCGGTTTGCTTAAATAATTTGAGCTTATGGGCCAATGAGTCAGGAATGTCCATTTGCTTACATTGTCGCCAAAATGGGGAGTCTTCTCGCGCTGTTAGTGTGTAATGCAATATTATAAAATCACGAATGTGCTCTATTTCTATCACGCTTTGCTTATTAAATTCAGTAACTAAAGCTTCGCTTATGCCATTGTGTGGAAACAGCTTTATTAAACGGGTTACGGCACTTTGTATTAAATGAATACTGGTAGACTCTAACGGCTCTAAAAAGCCACTGGCAAGGCCAACCGATACCACATTTTTATGCCATTGCTTTAACCGCCGCCCTGTTTTAAATTTAATCACCCGCGGCTCAGTCATTGGCTCAGCGGGTAAATTATCTATTAATAACTGCGTTGCCGCATCGTCAGATAAATAACGACTACAATACACCAAGCCATTACCTATTCGGCTTTGCAGCGGTATTTGCCACTGCCAGCCTGCGCTGTGTGCAATTGAACGCGTATAAGGTTTTAGCTCGCTAGTACCTTGAGACTGCACCGCCACGGCACTATCACACGGTAAATAATGAGACCAATCGACAAAGCCGGTGTTAAGGGTTTGCTCTATGAGTAAGGCACGCTGCCCTGTAGCGTCTATAAAAAGGTCGCCATTTATCTGCTGTGTGTTACCAAGGGTTAATGATTTTATATTCCCTGATAGAGGGCATTGTTCAACCTGCTCTATTTTGGCATCAATATGCTCAACACCGCGTGATGTTGCGAGTTTTTTTAAAAACTCAGCATATAACGTTGCGTCAAAGTGATACGCATAACTCAAACCAGGCAATTGTGTATTAGGTAGGGTATTTAAGGGTGCAAATTTATGCTGTTTAGCCGCTTGGTAGTTAAGAGAAAAGTCCCATAAGCTTTCTTCTGCACCGCTAATATGTCCTTTTACCCAAAAATTGTAAAAATCGCAAAAGGGGAAGTCTTTTCCAAATGAGCCAAAAGCATGCATGTAGCTATGAGAGGGGGTTTTCCAATTTTCGAATTCAATTCCTAATTTTATAGATGCATTTGTAGCGTTTATAAAATCTTGCTCGTTTATACCCAGTGCATTGTTAAGTTGAATAATAGGCGGAATTGTTGCTTCACCCACGCCTATAGTGCCAATAGTACTTGACTCAATAAGGGTTATTTTAATTACTTTACCTAACACTTTGTTAAGCAAGGCGGCTGTTATCCACCCTGCCGTGCCCCCGCCTGCGATTACGACGTGTTTTATTGGTTTCATATTATTGTCCACGTTTACAGTTTAAAGCTTTGTTAAGTTTGATAAAATTTAGATAAAGTAGCTATAAAAAAGCCCTTGTAAAACAAATTACAAGGGCTCCTACACACAACCTTTATTATAGCTTGTAGCTAAAGCCTAACAAGTAAGTACGACCGTAATCTTGGTAGTCACGAACTTGTAGCGCGTTATCACCAGAAAGCGATGTAAACGGCTCTTCTGTTAAGTTTTGTACTTGGAACTGAATTGATAACCCTTCAAGGCTTTCAATACCAGCTTCAGAAAAGTCATAACCCGCTTGAACATCCCAAATTGTTTCACCTAGGATATCTACTTGCTCGGTGTTAAAACCTAAACCGTATACATCACCTTTAAAGGCACTACGTTTACGCATGCTGGTACGTAGTTGAATACCATTCATTTCGTAGTAAACCGTTAAGCTCTGAATTTTGTCAGACAGACCCGGTAACTCGTACTCATTACCGTTTTGATCTTCTATGTCAGACTCAATACCGGTATGGCTTGCAATTAAACCAAAACCTTCAAGTGACGGGTGGAAAATTTTAAATGGCAATGCAAGAGATAGCTCGTAACCGTATAGGTCGCCGCCACCGCCATTTACTTTACCACTGCCAGTACCTTCAGAAGTAGCTGGGATTTCACCTGTTGAAGGGTCAGCAACGCCCGACATATCAATTTCGTAAGTACCGTCAAAAATCCACTGGGTTAAGTCTTTATAGAAAAACGCAGCAGAGAAGTAACCTTCATCGCTAAAGTAGTTTTCGTACGTTAAATCGTAACCAGTTGCTTCTTTAGGCTCTAGGTTAGGGTTACCACCCGATACAGACCAAAAGTTACCATTTTCATCAGGCGTTGTGTTGTATGATGCATCAATAGATGAGTTCATTTCATCCAAGCGGGCGCGTGAGATTGTTTTAGCTGCACCAAAACGCACTGTTTGCTGCTCATCAATCGCAAGTGATAAGTTCAAACTTGGTAAAACGTGTGAATAATCGTGGCTAATATTGGTAGGTGATGCCACAACAATGCCATCTACAGTACTAAATGCATTACCTTGCGATGACTGATCAGTGTGAACGTAACGTACACCTATATTACCTGTTAACGCTAAGCCGCTTACTTCTGCATTAATATTAGCTTGTGCAAACGCTGAGGTAATTTCTTCTTTTACGGTCCACGATTTAGTTAAGTGGCTCGTATTTGTTAAGCTTTCATCTAGTAAGTCGTAGTAGCCGTCATTAACAAGACCATTTACATCGTAGGCAATCATATCGCCCATGCCAATAAAGTCTAAATCAACGCTGCCCATTCGATACTGCTCTGGCACGGTAACTAAACCCGGGTTATCAAGTGAAAATCCAGATAACGTCATAAAGAAGCCCTGCGAATCTTTGGTTTTTTCGCGCTCTTTATAAGACATACCAAATTCAATTGAGCTGAAGTATTCGTTTTCTAATACTTTAGATGCCGCTAGTTTTAACGTAGATAACTCATCTTCAATTGTAGGTGCATTAATGAAACCATCTTGCGCTTGGTTTTCATACTCGGTGCCGGTTAAGCCATATTTATCATTTAAAGCAGAGCTTGCACCCCATGATAAAGGGCCACCTAATTGCATTAAGCTGTAATCGCTGTAATCTAAATCGTGAGTAAACGTAGCACCTGTATTACCACCGTTAAATGTGTAACCTAGGTTATCTGCAACACCGCGAGCATCGCCTCGGCCTGTTCCAGAGTAACTCTCAAGGCTCCAAATTTTACGGTCTACTTGAGAGTAACTTGCGTCAAACTCTACTGACCACGAGTCATCAATATCGTATTTAGTGTTAAAGCCAAACGCGGTTAGTTCTGCTTCACGCTCTTCGTAGTCGTTACGAACAACCACACGTTGGCCATTTGTTACCGCACTGGTAATAAAGCCACTTGCGTCATCTACAGCTACGCTTGCAGGGTCAATCGAACCTTGACCCCATGCGAATGGGATTTCGATACCACGTAAGATTTTTTCATCTGTAAAATCAACATATAACGCATCAAACGTCATGTTTAATTTGTCTGTAGGCGCGGCCTCTAGTACGAGCATCGCTGAGTCACGTTCAAGGGTTGATGAACGTACAAATGGTTTTGCACCCCCTAATATAGAGTACGTTTGACTATCATCAGCAGTAAATTCAGGGTAACCCCAAGAGTTCCAACGTTTTTCTTGATTTGGAGAGCTCATGGTATTTAGTGCAAACGCAACACCTATGGTGTCATCTGCAAATTGATCAATGTATGAAATAGTACCGCGGTAACCATCGTCGTTACCGTCTGGGTTTAGTTTATCAAAGCTAGTTTGCTCGTACTGGCCATTAACTTGAAATACACGCTCGCCTTTACTTAAAGGACGTACGGTTTGCATGTTAATAACACCGGCAATACCTTCTGCTTCAATACTTGCATTAGGTGTTTTATAAACGGTAACGCCGCTCATAATTTCTGATGGGTAAAGGTCAAACTCTACGCCGCGGTTATCGCCAATAGATACTTGCTCGCGGCCATTAAATGTAGTGCCACTTTCGTTTTCACCAAAACCACGAATTGATACTCTACTTGCGCGACCATCTAGGCGCTGCGCCGTTAAACCTGGTAAGCGTGCAATAGACTCAGCAATAGATGAATCAGGAAGTTTACCTATATCTTCAGCTGAAATTGACTCAACGACTTGAGTAGAAAAACGCTTTGTGTTGATTGATTCTACAACACTGCCACGAAAGCCTTTTACTTCGATAACCTCAACGTCATCATTTTTAACTGTATCTTCTTGTGCTGCTACAGAGGCAAAGCTTGCTAATCCTGCAGTAGCCATTGCCAACGTTAATATACTTGGTTTGAACATAGACATGATGTTTTTCCCGTTACCCATATTGTGATACTCGCTTCTTTATTTGAGTGATAGTCAAACAGGCGAGCTAATTTTGTTGTCAGCATCAATATTAACGCTCGAATTATTTTATTAACAACTTTATGCATACGTATTCAGTACTATGCAAAAGGCTAAAAGTTAACAATGAGTTCACAAATAAAAACTTTAACCCACTGTTTTAAATAGTTTTATATTGGTGCAACCTAGTGATTTATTATCATTATAAAATACATCAATTATTTAACTGAAATCCCTTTGTCATCGTTTGTAAATAGCGTTAATTAAAGGTTTTTTATAAATTTACACGCATATCTTTTGTAAATATTACCAGGTTAAATTGGTCTGACCATTAAGTGAAATCACCAAAGCTGTGCAGCCCTTTAAAAATAAGCACCAAAATAGCCAGTTGTTTTAGTTACACATAAATAAACATGATTGGTAAAAGTGCTGCAGCGGTTTTTATGGGTAACTTTCCGCTTAGCTAAAACCGCTTTTATGTAAGTAAATTAGCTGCATACGTATGCAGACTTTTTACAGAGCAGCACCCTTCACGTATGCTTTTTGAAAATTTAGTGATTGTTTCAATCAAACTAATAACAATATAAATACTGTGTGGAACGACGGAGAAAAGCATGACCCAACAGCAGTGGTATAAAGGTGCGGTTATTTATCAGGTTTACCCGCGAAGCTTTCAAGACAGCAATAACGATGGTATTGGTGATCTTAAAGGGATAATTAATCGCATTGATTACATTAAAAGCTTAGGCGTTGACGCTATTTGGATTTCTCCTTTTTTCAAATCTCCAATGAAAGATTTTGGCTACGACATAAGTGACTATCGCGATATAGACCCCATATTTGGTGACCTAAACGACTTTGATGAGTTAATAGATCAAGCACATAAACGCGACATTAAAATTATTATTGACCAAGTGTTAAGCCATACATCAGATCAACATCAATGGTTTTTAGATAGCCGCGAAAACCAAAACAATGATAAAGCTGACTGGTACGTATGGGCAGATGCTAAAGAAGATGGCACAGCGCCTAATAACTGGTTATCTATTTTTGGTGGCGGTGCTTGGCAATGGGAGCCTCGTCGCGGTCAATACTATTTACATAACTTTTTAACCGAACAGCCTGATTTAAACTTTCATAATCCAGATGTAAGAAAAGCTGTTTTAGAAAATGTAGAGTTTTGGCTTAAAAAAGGTGTAGATGGTTTTAGATTAGACGCTATTAACTTTTGCTACCACGATGCACAATTACGTGACAATCCAGCAAAGCCTAAAGATAAACGCCAAGGCCGTGGCTTTAGTGAAGATAACCCATATGCTTTTCAGTACCATTATTATAATAATACCCAGCCAGAAAACATTGAGTTTATGCAAGACATACGTGCATTACTTAATAAATACCCGGGTACTGTATCACTTGGCGAAATTTCATCGGAAGATTCATTGGCAACAATGGCAGAATATACCCAAGGCGGTGATAAGCTGCATATGGGCTACAGTTTTGAACTACTCACGGATGATTATTCAAGTGAATACATAAGAGAAACCGTACAGACTCTAGAGCAACGCATGACTGAAGGTTGGCCGTGCTGGGCGTTTAGCAACCATGATGTAGAGCGTGTTGCGAGCCGCTGGAGCCAAAATGGTGAAATAAACCCAGCACAATGCAAAATGCTTACAGCTTTATTAGCTTCTTTGCGTGGTAGCGTATGTATGTACCAAGGTGAAGAGCTGGGGCTAGGTGAAGCCTCTGTAGCATTTGAAGACCTACAAGACCCATATGGCATTACCTTTTGGCCAAACTTTAAAGGTCGCGACGGCTGTAGAACGCCAATGCCATGGGAAGGTAACAACACACAAAACGCAGGATTTAGTGCTGCTAAACCCTGGTTACCGGTTGATAGCGCGCATACGCAGCAGGCTGTGTCTATACAAGATAAAGATGCAAACTCTATACTTAATGCCTATCGTGAGTTTATGGCATGGCGTAAACAGCATACTGTGTTATTAGCAGGCGATATTAAGTTTATTGATACTGCTGAGCCTATCCTCGCTTTTTACAGAACGCTAAACGAGCAAACTATGTTATGTGTGTTTAACTTAGCTGATACCAATCAAACATTTGAGTTGACTAAAACAGTGACTGAGGCGCATGACTCACTATCTCATTGTAATGCTACTTTAGATGGTAATAAGCTAAACATGAATGGTTTTGACTGTTACTTTGCTTTTGTAAAATAAGAATGCCCTGACGTATGATGCTCAAAAGCCCGATTTTATCGGGCTTTTTTGTGCGCTCAAATAGTGGGGCTGCTATAGCCGGTATTAAGACGAAATACCGACCTCCAAACCACTAACTTAACCTTTCTAATGTGATTGTGTTTTACTATTTAAATAATCAGTGAGCGCAAATAACACGCCAGAGCTTACAAAGGTGACATGGATAATCACTTTCCAAAATAGCTCCTCACTTGAATGAATATTAGAATTAATAAATACCTTTAAAAGCTCAACTGCAGATATGGCAACAATTGCGCTAATAAGCTTCATTTTTAAGCCAGAGAAACCTACTTTTCCCATCCATGACGGCCTATCTTCGTGGCCCTCAATATTAAGCTTTGACACAAAGTTCTCATAACCACTAAAAATAATAATAAGTAATAAACCAGCCAGTAAAGCGGTATCAACGAGGGTAAGTATACCCACTAATAACTCTTGGTTTGTTGCACTAAAAGTGGCAATACCCATTAAATAAAGTTGCTTAAAAAACTTTATTAATAGCAATATTACAGCAAATAGTAGGCCTACAAAAAACGGGGCTAATAACCAGCGCCCTTTAAATATAAACGACTCTAAGCCCTGCTCTACTTTGTGTATTTTACGAGGCGTACTGGTTGGTTTTGCTTGGTGTTCTGACATTAACTTATCTTTTTATAAAAAAGCGACCTTAGCTTATAATTTATTACAACACAATTACTTATATAATTATTTAAGCGTAATTTACTCATCTTGACGATAAAAATTTTTCGTTATCTTTTATTTTAATTTCGATTAAAAATCACTACACCAACAGAGTTGTTCTGCATTGGGCACTATTTAAATACAGCTTTAAAATGTATTTAAATCGTAAAACCATTTATTTAGGAATCAACAAATGAATAAAGCATTGCTAGCATTAATAGTTGCACCACTTTTTGCTGTATCTGCAACGGTTGCAATCGCAGACGATGCACCAGTAGCTTCTGCACAAACAATTAAAGAATACACAGATATGTGTGTAAATTGGGCTAAAGATGATGATGTAAGTAACGACGATCTATTTGGCTATGTTCTTCAATGCGTTAATGATGAATTAGAGTCTGAAGGCTACAAAAAAGTATCTACTGTACAAATCTAAACAATAAAAAATATGCGGCTAATAAAGCCATTGCGACGCATATAATCATAAAAAAACCGGAATGACACAGGCTGTGCATTCCGGTTTTTGTTTGTCTTAGGCTAAATAAATTTTAACGTTTATTCAGCTTCTTTTTTTGCTTTAGGTTTAGCTGGCGATTTTTTTGCAGCCGCTTTCTTTTTAGGCGCTGCTTTTTTCTTCGCTTCTTCTACCCATTTACCCGCTTCATAGTGAGCAGTCCAGCCTGTGGCTTTTCCGTCAACTTCCGTCATCACGTATTGCGCTTTATTTTTACGGCTATAACGTACTACGGCTAAATTACCATCAGGATCTTTTTCTGGCGCATCAGCTAAGTAATAAAACTTAGGTGAAATACGCTCTCTAAAACGCTTTAGCTCAGCCACTTTAGGCGCTCGCGTCTCGCGTGATTTAGGGAAAGTGTTAGCCGCCAAGAAAATACCTGCAGCCCCGTCACGTAAAACAAAATAAGCTTCTGACTTTTCACATTCAAGTTCAGGTATGTGTACAGGATCTTCTTTTGGTGGTGCAGCTTCGCCGTTTTTAAGTAACTTACGCGTATTTTTACACTCTTCGTTGTTACAGCCAAAATACTTACCAAAACGGCCCGATTTAAGCTCCATGTCTGAACCACATTTATCACATTCGATAATAGGCCCATCGTATCCTTTAATTTTAAAGGTACCTTGCTCAACGATATACCCTTCACATGCAGGGTTATTACCACAAACATGTAATTTACGGGTTTCGTCTATTAGGTAAGAGTCCATAGCCGTTTCACAGATTGGACAGCGCTTCATTTGCATTAATGTTTCAGTTTCAATGTCTTCAACATCTGCCGCAACCGCTTCATCCCCTGATACTAAGTTCATAGTGGTTGTACAACGCTCTTTAGGCGGTAAGTTATAACCTGTACAGCCTAAGAAAACACCCGTTGATGCTGTTCGAATACCCATTTTTCTGCCACACGTAGGGCAGTCAATGTCGGTTTCTACCATTTGATTAAGGCGCATTCCGCCTTGCTCTGGCTCATCTTTGGCTATGTTTAATTGCGTAGAAAAATCAGCATAAAACTTATCAAGCACTTGGGTCCATACACGCTCGCCTTCGGCGATATCATCTAAACGACCTTCCATTTTTGCTGTAAAGTCAAAGTTCATTAAATCAGTGAAGTTTTCAACCAAACGGTCGGTTACTATTTCGCCCATTTTTTCAGCGAAGAAACGACGGTTTTCTACCCGTACATAACCACGGTCTTGAATTGTTGAAATAATTGATGCGTACGTAGATGGACGACCAATACCACGTTTTTCAAGCTCTTTTACTAAACTTGCTTCACTAAAGCGCGCTGGCGGTTTAGTAAAGTGCTGCTTAGGGTCAAGCTCAATTAAACTAAGTACTTCGCCTTCTTTTACTGCTGGCAGAGATTGATCTTCTTCATTCTTTTTGCGTACCGCAGGTTGCACTTTTGTCCAACCATCAAAGCGAAGTACTCGCCCTTTTGCTTTTAATTGAAACTCATCAGCGGCCACAGTAAGCGTTGTTAAATCGTACTCTGCAGGCACCATTTGACAGGCAACAAACTGACGCCAAATTAATTCGTACAGTTTTTTGGCATCGGCATCAACACCTTCAACATGCCCAGAAAGTACAGTTACACTTGAAGGACGGATCGCTTCGTGCGCTTCTTGTGCGTTGCCTTTAGAGCTGTAGCTAATTGGGTCTTTAGGTAAGTACTTTGCGCCAAACTCTTGGGTTACATAATCACGACACATTTCAACTGCATCTTTTGACAGATTAGTTGAATCGGTACGCATATAAGTAATGTAACCGCCTTCGTAGAGGCGCTGTGCAAGCATCATTGTTTTTTTAACGCCATAGCCTAAACGTGTACTGGCGGCTTGTTGCATGGTTGAAGTAATAAAAGGCGCACTTGGGCGGCTTTTGCTTGGTTTTTCTTCAACACTTATTACTTTATATTCGGCTGTCTCAAGGCTTTTAACTGCGGCTGTAGCCTGAGCCTCATTTACCGGCTTAAATGGCTTGTCTGCTTGTTTTGTGACTTCTAAGCGTAATTGTGACTCAGTATTTTTAACATCGGCGTGTATATCCCAAAACTCTTCTGGAATAAACGCTTTAATTTCACGTTCGCGCTCTACTAATAAACGTACCGCAACCGATTGCACACGCCCAGCAGAAAGCCCGCGCGCTACTTTAGCCCATAATAATGGCGATACCATAAAGCCAACTACACGGTCTAAGAAGCGGCGTGTTTGTTGTGCATATACCATGTCGGTATTTAGTTCACCTGGTGTTTCAAACGCTTGTTGAATCGCATTTTTTGTAATTTCGTTAAATACAACGCGTTTATATTTTTCAGGCTCACCACCAATAATTTCTTGAAGGTGCCAAGCAATTGCTTCCCCTTCTCTATCCAAATCCGTTGCGAGATAAACTTGGTCTGCATTTTCGGCCAGCTTTTTTAACTCTTGAACTACTTTCTCTTTACCTGGCAAAATTTCGTAATGTGGCTCCCACCCTTTTTCAGGATCAATACCCATACGTGCAACTAAGTTAGTGTAATCTCGTTGCTGTTTATACGCTGCCTTTTCTTCAGGCTCCATTTTACGAACTTCAGCTGGCGTTTTAGTCGCCGGTACTTTAGCTTTGTTCGAACCTGAAGTAGGTAAATCACGCACATGTCCAATACTGGACTTTACGATGAAGTCTTTACCTAAGTATTTATTAATTGTTTTAGCCTTAGCAGGTGACTCTACAATTACTAGCGATTTGCCCATAGTTGCCTATTTCTAACCAAATATTTAAATGTGTTTTGCCGACATAAACGGCGCGAATATTTATAGGTATATCTACAAACACCTATTGTTACAAGCTTTTAATACAAACTTTTCAGTATTTACTGAATAAACAAACAATTTTTGTTGTTAAATTATACAAACCGGTGTTTTTAAAATAATTGCTGTGGAATATATAGAACACAAATAAAAAAGCCAACCTTAAGGTTGGCTTTTTTTTAATTAAACAATTGACTACATATTAACCATCATCACTTATTGCAATTTGAGCTGTTGAAATATTGCCTTTACCAGTCGTAAACTCAACGGTTAAGAATCCTTCCGTTTTATCATTTCCTTCTGCTTCACGGCTAATTGATAGAGCTTCACCAAATGCAAAAGTTGCACTTGAATTGCGAATATCAAAACCGTCTGTACCGCTGTACTCACCATTATCAGCAGATATAGCCACATTGGTACCTGCAGGCATGGGGTTATTATATATATCAGAGTAGTAAACAGCGAAAGTTAATGCTGATAGCTGATTCCCCAAATCAGTACTAGTAATGTTGATAGAACCTACATCGCAGTAATCTGTGTTATCGGTTGCTTCTAAGCTCAAGATAATAGCGCCAGACTGAGTGTCAGCTTGACGATAGATATTATTACACTCTTCGATATCCTGTGCGAGCTGCATAGCATTATCAGTAAATACTGTAGGATCATCTATAACTGTTTCTTCTAATGCTTCAGCAAAGCGATTACGTAACTCACTTTTTGTGACCACAAATCTACTGTATGCGGTACTACCCGACATAATGATTTCAAAAGAATCACGAATATCAACTAGTTCTTTAGTACAAAGGCTTTCAAATGTGTCACCTTCTGTTGGTGTTGTTGCTTCTGCTTTACATACTAAACCATTGTATTTTTCATCAGCTAGCGTGTGCATGCCATTGAGATCAATATCCCAGTTTTCTTCAAAATGGCCAGCATTTGTGTTCTCTGGGCTACATGGATCATCACTATCGCCTTCTTGACAGTTATTAGCGGCTTTTATCACTGTCGCTGTAACAGGATCATAAATACCCGCTAAGCCATCATAAACACCATTTTCATTGTGATCGATAAATGCCTCAGTTAGATCATAACCACTATAATATTCGTTGGTATCAAAACGCCCATTTCCGTTAATGTCAATGAACGATTCTTGACCTTTAGCGGTAACAAGCACTGTTGCACGACCACCAAGAGGAACGCCATTTTCATTGAAAGCAGCATTTAAAATACCGGCCATACAAGGTGCTGCAGAACCAAAGTAAAGATCACAGTTAATTTCATTAGTTTTAGGGTTAATACTGTTAATTGTATTACCCCATTTTGCATCTGTAAATGGTTTTGGGTTTTGTGAACGCCATTGAGCAACGCACTGACCGTCGACTGTATTACACTCTAACTGCGCATTAAATTCTGTACCATCAATGGTACCAATAGCACCCCCTTCAGTTGTTAAGTATACCGAAGTCCCATCAGGAACAGGGTTGTTAAAATGATCAGCTAAATAAACATTAACGTCTTCAATATCACCGGTATAATTTAACGCTTCAATATTGAAGTTAGTTGGTGCAGCGGTGAAACTATTGCCATCAGGTAAACCTGAACTAATCGAAACTAAATCAGATACTGTTATTACTTGCTCATCTAATGAAACTAGTGAGAGTTTTCCGGTTGGGCATGAAACATTGGCATCACGCTCTGCGTCATCAAGAAGACACTCATCATAAAGTTCTTTCCAGCATGTAACATTGTCGTTTTGGTCAGCTGGAATAAGTTCATCTGGGATGTAGCAAGCTTGCACACGCACAGCCTGAGGAACAAAACCAGAGTTCACTTGAATACGTGCTAAGCCTTCAGAATCTGTTGAAACACTAGCATGCGAATAACCGGTCGAATCTGTAACTTCAGAAAGTGATATGCCACCATTAGTCGAGCTTAAACGAAAATCTAAACGCTTTTGCTTTGCAGTATTACCTATTTCATCTGTTAATTTGAATGTAAGTTGGCTGATTTCTTTACGAGAAACTCCACCAGTTCCTTTTAGTGCAAGTACATTTTCTGACGCTTCAACAAATTCAATCGAGCTTACTGCGGCAGCCGATACAGGTACATTAACTGTAACAACTTTTGGTGTACCACCAGTAAGCACTGTCGCTGTAACCGTATCGCCTTGTGATGTGTTACAGCCATTACTTCGGTATGTCGCTGTTGCAATACCACTAATACTCGTTGCAGTATCATCCATTACCGCAAGATCAGATTCAACACAACCAGATGTAAATTCAACATCTAGTGGAGTTACAAACAAATCTCCATCTGTATCATAAATATTTACTGAAATAACCGTTGTAGCTCCAGCTGCTAGTGGCACAAATTCGTTATCAATCACATTGCCAGCTTCATCTAATTTATTATATAAACCATTTGAAATTTCAACACTTAATTCTGCTGTAGCGATTTCAAATGCTTTTGAAGCAGTAACTGATTTAGCAGTAACAGATACTTCTCCAGCACCACTGTTTGCCCCTGGCTGTAATTTTAAAATTGCAAAACCAAAGTTATCTGTTAGTGCTTTACCTGATTCTGGTAACAAGGCACCAAGGTCTGTAGATAACTCCGCTATAATGCCATCAATACCATCACCAGAACTTGTATCTGTGACTTTAATCATAACGTCAATAAGTTCATCAGAAGAGAATTGATTTACAACATTACAACCAGATGCTAGATAGGTGCCTTCGAGGGATGTTGTGTTGCGATTAGCATCCCAATCACTTGCACAGCCTTGTAATAACTTGATATCAAGCTCTGCTTCAGCACTTTCCACAGGTGCATCATCACCATTTGAAATAAAGCCTGCAACTTTAGTGATGCTATTACCGCTTTCATCCGTATAGATAGCAACGACTTGACCCGCACCTTTTGAATCACCGCTACTGAGCGTTACGGAAGCTTGACCACTCGCGTCTGTTAATGCAGTACCTAACACAGGTGTGATTTTACCAGTGTAATTAGTTGTAAAAGAAATTAGCTGGCCTTGCAAAGGTTCATCTTCTTCTAACAAGGTAGCAGTAACTGTACCTTTATTATCTTTGCTAACGGGGTTATCAGTTGTAAATGGTGAACCAGTACTATCTAAAATTGAAACATCAAGTTCAATAGTACCATTCACACTGGAGTCATCGCTCTCAGAGCCATCAGATGTGAAACCAAAGGAGTCACTGTAAGTATCTTCACCATTAATATAGGTGGCGGTAATAATACCAGCCCCCGCAGTGTCGCCAGCCGTCAGAGTAATTGATGCAACTCCATCAGTGTTGGTTAAAACCGTGCCTGAAACTGGATCTAGCGATCCGATGTCACCATTAAGACTAAAATTGACTACTTCGCCAACAACAACTGCCCCACTATTAGTGAGCATTGCCGAAATAGTTAACGGTTCATCAGCTGTAACAGAATTCGCTTCATCTGTACTTGATTGACTATAGCCTTGAACAGACACTACATAATTTAGCTCTTCTGTTTCGTCACTTCCGCCAGTGGATGTATCTTTATCTAACGACCCACCGCCGCCACAAGCGGCTACCAATGAGCTTATAAACAAGATACTTAGCCATCGTAATAAAGGCATCGCCCTCTCCCTAGTTAGCTATTTATTATTCATATAATTGTTTACCTAATATTAACCTATAACTTAGTCTAATATCACAGTTTTTTGTCACTTTTTTATGTAAATAATTCCGCAAAGGCTATTTTTTTCTGTAGTAAATATTTCCTTGCTGGTAGTCTATGGCAAATTTGAAAAAATAGATTAGGGAATATGTCTAAAATACGTTCAATGAGTTTAACTACCCGTATCATGATTGGCATGGCACTGGGTATTGCAGTAGGCTTTTTATTTCAGGCTATATTAGCTGGTGAAGACGATTATCTAATTCCTCTTGGGTTATTCTCTTTGCCAATTAAAGCTTTTTTTGTAGATGGCCTTTTCCATGTTGGCGGACAAATTTTTATTGCCAGCTTAAAAATGTTGGTTGTGCCGCTGGTATTTGTATCGCTTGTGTGTGGTACGTGTAGCTTAAGCGATCCTAAAAAATTAGGCCGTTTAGGTGGTAAATCAATTGGCTTATATTTAGTTACAACTGCTGTGGCAATTACCGTAGCTATTTCACTAGCGTTATTATTTAACCCAGGTCAAGGCATTGCACTGCCATCAGATGCAAGCTTTAATGCTAAAGAAGCCCCTACCTTAGCGCGAGTGATTATCGATATGTTCCCTACTAACCCATTCGAAGCAATGGCTAAAGGGAACATGCTGCAAGTTATTGTGTTTGCGCTTTTATTTGGTGTTTCAATGGCGCTAAGTGGCAAAGCAGGTAAACGTGTAGCCGCAGTATTTGAAGATTTAAACACGGTTATTTTAAAACTAGTAACGCTACTAATGAACATAGCACCTTACGGTGTGTTCTTTTTAATGGCTAAACTTTTTACCACTATCGAAATGGGATTAATACTCAGCCTAGCTAAGTACTTCCTTGTAGTAGTGGCGGCGTTATTAATTCACGCATTTATTAATTACAGTATTATTTTAAAAGTATTAACAGGCCTTAACCCGCTTACCTTTTTAGCTAAAATGAAACATGCGTGTTTATTTGGTTTTAGCACTTCAAGCTCAAGCGCAACTATGCCTATTACACTTGAAACTGCGACCAAAAAACTCGGCGCTAATAACTCGGTTGCCTCTTTTACTATTCCGCTAGGCGCTACCATTAACATGGATGGCACAGCCATTATGCAAGGCGTGGCAACAGTATTTATTGCACAAGTGTTTGCTGTTGATTTAACGATTTCTGATTACTTAATGGTTATTCTAACCGCAACGCTTGCCTCGGTAGGCACTGCGGGCGTGCCTGGTGTGGGTTTAATCATGCTTGCAATGGTACTTAACCAAGTAGGTTTACCAGTAGAAGGGATTGCAATTATTATTGGTGTTGACAGATTACTCGATATGACGCGCACAGCCGTTAATATAACGGGTGACTGTATGGTAACTTGTGTGGTTGCTAAATCAGAAGGTCAATTAGATGAAACAATATTTAACGACCCGAACGCAGCTAAAGACTTAGAAGATTACCACAAATCTACTGAGTAATTATTAAAGCCCATAAAAAAACCCTTGCTATGCAAGGGTTTTTTATTACCTTTAATAACGTTTTATGGGTTCATTGCTTTAAAACGCGACATTAAATTAACGCCTGCTTTATTTACAGAGCTACTTAGCCCAATTGCTAACTTATCACTTAATCCTTTCTTAATTTTGTATTTTACTTTGTATATTTGACGCTCAGCTTGTTGCTCTAATAACGCATCATCACTGGTTTTAATTACATCAACTAAGCCCTTTTCAATTGCTTGTGTTGCAAACCAATGCTCACCCGTTGCCACATTATCAATATTAAGTGTTGGCCGTTGGCTGCTTACAAACTCTTTAAACAAACCATGTGTTTGCTCTATTTCATCACGAAACTTTTCGCGGGCTTTATCTGTGTTTTCGCCGAACAAGGTTAACGTACGCTTAAATTCGCCAGCTGTAATTTGCTCAAACTCTACATCGTTTTTCTTTAAAATTTTATTAAAGTTAGGTATTTGTGCAATTACACCAATAGAGCCAACAATAGCAAAAGGAGCCGCTAATATTTCATCGGCCACACAGGCCATCATGTAACCGCCACTCGCTGCTACTTTATCAATAGAAACCGAAAGCTTAATACCTGCAGTTTTAAAACGCTGTAATTGCGATGCAGCTAAACCATAGCCATGCACCACGCCGCCCCCACTTTCTAAGCGAACTAATACTTTATCTTTCTCAGGATTAGCAATGGCAATAATGGCGGTCACTTCTTCGCGTAGGCTTTCAACTTCATGAGCGTCCATACTACCTATAAAATCTATAACATATAGGCGTGGCTTCGGCTCATCATTTGCCGCTTTTTTAGACTCGACTTTTTGCACTTTATGATGCGCCTTTAACTCTTTTTTAGTTAAAGTATTTTCTAAAAAGCTGTGTTTTAAGTCATCTAGTTGCTCAGACAAATCGTCTATTTCTATGGCTCCTTTTTTAGCTTTAGGCTTTACTGCTGAACCCACAATGAGGGTTAAAATAATTGCAATAGCAATAACAAAGGTAACCGTTTTAGCAAAAAACAAACCGTATTCGTATAAAAATTCCAACTGGTCTCTCCATTTATAAATTTAAGCTAATTTATCATGCTTTATAACAAAAAAAAGCCACTAAACAGTGGCTTTTCAAGGTTAATAAGGTATTTGCTGATTAATCAGTCACAACCTCTGGGTTACTGACTAATAACATACGCCCGCGTGCAGCTAAATAAGTAGCTACTTGGAGCTGCATTTCAGCGTTTGCTGCTGCACTGCCCTCAACAGTTGCCGCTTGGGCATCGTCTTGTGCTGGCGTTAAAATTGAGCCATGGTGCCCTTTTGTAAATTTCACCAAATAACTCGCCGGGGTTTCACTAAGTGCTTGTGAAGTGCTTACTGTTTCAAGCCCCATAAATGTTGCTAATGGAATTGTGCCCGATATAGGGTTATTTGCTGCCGCTGGCGGAATAACTTGGTCTGGTTTGTTATCTGCGCCATCGCCTACAACTACATTAGTGTATACAGGGGTACCTAAAGCATTTACCGCTGCTGCGTAATTTGTTGGGTCTCCGCTATCAAGTGCTGTTTGCGCTGCAAAAGCAAACTCGGTCATTACCGCTTGGATGTTGGCAAGTTTTGTAGTTTCCCCTGCCGTAGTAAGTGAGGTTACATACGCCTGATAGCCACAAGTTAAAAACGCTTCCATATCTGGTAATAATGTACCACAGTTTGAAATAGCATCCGCTTGTAAAAACTCGTTAAACTCTTGTGATTCTGCTGTACCAGCTTGCGATAATACAGAGCCTTGAATAAATGGCCCAAACGCAGCCGATTCAAGTAAAAAGCTTGCTATACCGCCACCGCCACTGGCAAGTGCTACCGTGTTTACCTTAAATAATGGGTCAACTGTATCTGCAAGCGGAGTATTAGCCTGAGCTATAAATGCAGGTGCAACAATAGATCCTAAAGAATGCCCTACATAGGTTACATCTTGTGCGTTAATTGTCGCATCATTAATAAAGTTTAAACCTAAGCGTAAGCCTAATAAATCTGCTGATGATTGACGCAAGCTATCACGAGCCACTAACAACGAGTTTAAGTTCATGTAACTTAGTACTGAACCTGTTGTTGCATTAAAGTCATCTGTCCCATCAGCATCAACATCTACACCACGCTCACCATGGCGAGGATGGTCAATCGCCGCTGTGGCAAAACCTTGAATTGAAAGTTGTGCAGTGAGTGCCAACATGCTTTCTTTGTCTGTTGTTATACCGTGTTGCATAATAACAACTGGCCAGCCAGTTTCTGGCATTTCAATTGGATCAAGACCTTGTGAATCACGAATAAAATTAATAACCGGTAAAATAGGTTTGGTTATTTGCACTGGCACATTCGCCATGCTTTGCACTTTAGGAATAGAGTTATACTTAGTTAAATGACGCGTAGTGTCTAAACCTAAATCACGCAACTGTCCGTCACTTAACGCAGCACAAAGCCCATCATTATCGCTAATTGGCTCTGCAGGGAAAGCTTCGCCTGCTGCAGCTTTGTAACCTAAAACAGCTACCGCGTTGTCACACATACCTTGCCAATATGTATCATTTAAATCACTTATTTCAGTGCCTGTTGGGGTGCCTAAATACATAGGTAACATAACGCTACCTTTTAAATATTGCACACCAGAGAACGCATCCGATACGCTAACACCCGCAGCTGCAAATACTTGCTGCACATTTACCATTGCTTGTTCAGGTACACTTACCATTGGTGTTGGTAATGCATCATTTTGTAAGCTAGCTGCCAGTAAGTTTTTAATTGTGCCAAGCACAGGACCTGCTGATTGAATGGTCATAGCAGCAGAAAATATAATATCATCTTTAGTAATATCACCTGAGCTTACAACCACATTCTCATAGCTATTTACTGCCGCTTGAAGACCAAGCTGAGCATCAGTAATCAATGGCGCTTCTTCACTTACAGAAGCGTAAGTAGAAGAAGGCTGAATAGAACGCCCTTGAGAGTCTTTTAATCCAGTGGTTAATACATTTATGTATGAACTTCCTGGTGTGAAAGGTTTTAATGGGATAATAGCAACTGCATCGCCAGAGGCTTGAGAAATAAAGTCTACGCCGTAGGTTAATTCACCTACCAATTTACACGCTGAACCAGCTGTAACAACAGCACATTCTGCATCAGTTAAGCTTGCGCCCATAACCACTTCAAAAATTCTTACTGTACCAGGCGACGCTGCAGAGGTTTCATCAAGCGATACACCTGTAGGGAAAGTTAAATCAATTTTGTAAGGCACTTGCGATGACCAGCCATCTAACGCACCTAGCGCTAATTGCGGATCTGCATAAGCAGTGCGAGGCACAGAGACGTTATCATCGTCTAATTCACCTGGAATATTAATTGTGCCGTCTTGAGTGCCGCTCATTAATAAATCGTTAGGGACAGATAAAACCCCATTCGCAGGGTCAAAGGTCACCGTGGCATTAGGTATTATGGTTGCAGTATCGTTTTTAACATCTTCTAATGTTTCTCCGCCGCCACAACCTGCTAACGCAGCTGTAACCGAGAGTGAGAGTAGCATTTTTTTCATATTGTTGGCTCCGCACATATCTTTATTTTTATAGTGTGTTCGTTCAAAGTAAGTGTGTTTAATCAGTGTAGTAAAGTTAAAACAATGTAATCAGTTTATTAATGAGACATTAGACCAGTTAAACTTAACGTAAAGTTTATAATTCCGCCACCTAAATTTTCAATAAATTCGATTACTTGACGATTTGCTATGTTAAAATCAAAAAAATTTTATAAATTGGTATTTATATGCAAACTTATCAAGCAACTCCAAATGCACTTCAAAATAAAGTAATTTTAATTACAGGTGCCGGCGATGGTATTGGCCGCGTAGCAGCAATTACCTACGCAAAGCATGGCGCAACAGTTATTTTACTTGGTAAAACAACAAATAAGCTCGAATGCGTTTACGATGAGATTGTCAATGCTGGTTACCCTCAGCCTGCTATTGTGCCAATGGACTTAAAAGGCGCGACAAAACAAAACTACCGTGATTTAGCAGCTACAATCGAAAGTCAATTTGGCCGATTAGACGGCTTATTAAATAATGCCGGTATTTTAGGGTCGCTAGGGCCACTTGAGCACTTTTGCTCTTCTACGTTTGAAAACATCATGAAAGTGAATGTTACTGCGCAAGCAATGATCACCAAAGCGCTATTCCCTGTGCTGCGTAAATCAGAGAATGCCTCTATTGTTTTCACTTCATCAAGCGTTGGCCGTAAAGGGCGCGAATTTTGGGGGCCTTATGCAATATCTAAATTTGCAGTTGAAGGCATGATGCAAACATGGGCCTGCGAAGTAGGTAAAACCAATATCCGTGTAAATTGTATAAACCCTGGCGCAACGCGTACCTCTATGCGCGCATCAGCCTACCCAGGGGAGGATCGCGATAAGCTTGCTACCCCAGAAGATTTAATGCCAACGTATTTATATTTAATGAGTGATGACTCGAGCGATGTAAACGGTGAATCTCTCGATGCGCAACAAAAAAAGTAAACTACATTTTTAATTATAAAAAAAGCCGCATACATTGCGGCTTTTTTGTCGGTAATTTTTGGTAATTATACCAATTAGCTTAATTAAATTATCTATTTTAAGGCTAGAAAAACGTGTTGTTCGCTTGGCAAAAAATTCGCTATTTAGCTGTGCTAAATGAGCATTTTTTTACCTCGGTAGCGACACGTTTAGCCCCGCAAAATGATTAAGTATTACTACGGATTGGTATTACTTACGCTTAGTTTGTTTAACACGCTGGTTATGCTTTTTAACCGCTTTACGAATTTGGTTAATTTTAGCACGCTTGTCTTTGCGTTTTTCAGGCATAACCGACAGTTTAGTTTGTGTTTCGCGGCCTAATTTAACGGTTTTACGTAAATAGTTGACGGTTTCTAAATCAAGTTCAGCCCAGCCACCTTGAGGAAGGCGCTTATCTAGCTCTAATTTTCCGTAACGAATACGAATAAGTCGCGATACTTCTACATCCTGCGATTGCCATAAGCGGCGAACTTCGCGGTTACGTCCTTCGTTTAGCGTTACATTGTACCAACGGTTAATCCCTTCACCACCCAAAGATTTAACCGTTAAAAACTTAGCCGGCCCATCTTCAAGCTCTACGCCACGCGTTAGGTTTTTAATGGTTTCATTGGTCACTTCACCAAATACACGGGCTGAATATTCACGCTCAACTTCATAACTTGGGTGCATTAAGCGGTTCGCTAACTCACCATCGTTGGTAAATAACATTAAACCTGCCGTGTTAATATCTAGTCGACCAACAGCAATCCAACGCTCACCGTCTATGCGTGGTAAACGGTCAAAAACGGTACGACGTCCTTCAGGGTCTTTACGTGTACTTAACTCCCCTTCTGGCTTGTTGTACATAATTACACGACAAATACGGTCGGCTTTTTCTTCAATTTTTACGCTGTGGCCATCAACACGTATTAAGTCTGTTTCCTCAACACGGTCACCTAATTTAGCCACTTTACCATTAACACTAACGCGGTTTGCATCAATGTATTTTTCCATTTCACGTCGTGAGCCTACCCCTGCACGGGCTAGGACTTTTTGTAACTTTTCACCTTGAATACTCATTCGGATGGTTCTCTCACAGAAGGATCACTTAATAACTGGTTTATTTTACTTTCCTGTTGCGCTGGCAATGCAGGGAGTTCATCTAGACCGGTTAACGAAAAATAATCTAAAAATAATTTTGTTGTTGCATAAAGCGCTGGTTTACCAGGTACTTCTTTATGCCCTACTACTTTAACCCACTCTCGCTCAAGGAGGGTTTTAATAATTGCTGATCCGGTTGTTACACCTCGTACTTGCTCTATTTCACCACGCGTTATTGGTTGCCTGTAGGCAATTAACGACAATGTTTCTAGTAGTGCGCGAGAGTACTTAGGTGCCCGTTCTTGCCATAAATTACTAAGCCAAGGGCTTAAACTACTACACGCTTGAAAGCGATAGCCACTGCCTACTTCAACTAGCTTAATGCCACGTGTTTGATAGTGGGTGTGTATAGCGTCTATTGCAGTGTTAATTCGTGACATAGAAATAGCTAAATCAGCAAGTACAGTATCTTTTAAGTGGCGTTTGCTAACAGGTTTGTCTGCGACAAATATAGCCGCTTCAATGATCTCAATTAATTGTTCATCACTAATTCGACGACCCGCCATAATAATTTGCTTTGCCCTTTAAAATACGTAGCCATCTATTATGACAGAACATCGCAAAAGGGGGAAAATATATCTGCTTTTAAAACAAATTAAATGCACAAAAAAGCCAGCAATTAATGCTGGCTCTTATGTGTAGCGTATTTAGCTAATATTAGCTGTTTTTATAATGCTTTAGCGCATCATCTTCAGCAACGGCTTTACCGTATTTGCTAATGTAGCCTTTAAACTCACCTTTACTGATGCGCTTATCATTGTTGCCATCCATGTAACCAAAATGGTTTGAAATATCATCATCGTCAGCTTCTTCTACTGAGATGTAACCATTTCTGTCGTTATCTAAACTTCTAAAATCATTTTCGATTTTATCAAATTTAGCTATTTTAGCTTTAAATGCCGACTCACTTACTTCGCTATCAGTAGCTACCTTACCGGTATTTAATTGCATGTAAGTGTTAAATTCTTTACGACTGATCTCGTTATCCATATTGGTATCAATATTTGAAAAGTGGCCCCAGATGCTATTGTCATCTGCTTCTACTTTTGAAATATAACCATCACTGTCGTTATCTAAACTTGCAAAATCGCTATCGATTTTTTCAAGGCCTTGGTTTGAGGCACATGCGGCTAAACTTAACGAAGCTAAAATAGTTGTTGCGAGTGTTAACTTTTTCATAAGACGTATCCTTGTAGTTAGTAAATGTCACTTTAACTAATACAAGTCCAATGCCAAAGTGCACAAGCCGCCAACAATCAATAAGTTACGTGTATTTAGCTTATTTTATATACATTAATCAATTACTTAGCTTTGCAATGATTGCTGAATACCTTGTAATTTTTGCAAAAAAATACCCAGTACAAACTGGGCATTATTTTAATCTACATATTACCGCGCAATTAGATTGCTGCGTTTTGGTAACGCTTTACAAATTCAGTTACGTTTTGTCCGTTACACTTTAACGAGTTTAAGTTACCAATTTTTTGGCGAACAGGCGCAAGGCCTTGCTTTAACGCTGTGATACATAACTGTGTTTCTTGGTGTGCATCTTTTGCAAACACTTCAACTTTTGATTCAGCAGCTTGGTTAGACGTTACTTTTTTAGCAATGTCGCGAATATCTTGACCATTACATAAAACACTTTTAGAAAAACGCGATAAGTATACACCGTGTTGTGCTGCTTCTTTACGCGCTGCGCTAAAGCCTTCATTTGCACTTAATACACATAATTTAGATTCAAGTTTATTATCTTGGCTAAAGTAAGTGTTGCTTTTTGCTGATACAGACGCAGAGGCTAATAAAGCAGTAGCTAAAAGTAATTGTGTTTTCATGAGAGAGATCCTATTTGAACGACTAAACAAGTAATTTTTGCGCATTATATATTCAATAATTACGAGATCAATTGAATTTTTTATTTATTTAAATAATTAATAAAGCATTTACAATGTTTAAACTTTACGCACCAATTGATCAACATTTGCGCAGCTATTTTCTCATTTCGATCATGTTATGTAGGCTTATTTACTGATACAATTTAGTTATAAAAACAGAGTCTAATTAAAGGTAAATTTTATGAAGGTTATTTCTTTCAATATCAATGGTCTGCGAGCTCGCTTACACCAGTTACAAGCAATTATAGATAAACACCAGCCAGACATTATTGGTTTGCAAGAAATTAAAGTTCATGATGAGGCGTTCCCTCTCGAGGACGTACAAAAAATGGGTTACCACGTTTATTTTCATGGTCAAAAAGCGCACTACGGTGTGGCAATGTTATGCAAAAATGAGCCTAAATCGGTCTTAAAAGGTTTTGCCAGCGACACTGAAGAAGCACAAAAACGCATGATAAGTGTGACAGTTGAGCAAGAAAATGGCCGCGACCTAACGGTAATGAATGGTTATTTCCCACAAGGCGATAATATAAATCACGAAACAAAATTCCCTTATAAGCGCCAGTTTTACAAAGATTTAATGACCCATTTAGAAACAAACCACACGCCCGATGAAGATGTTATCGTTATGGGCGATATCAATATTTCGCCTACCGATTTAGATATTGGTATTGGTGAAGTAAACGCTAAACGCTGGCTTAAAACAGGTAAGTGCTCGTTTCAACCAGAGGAGCGCGAATGGCTTGCTAAATTATTAAATTGGGGCTTTAAAGATACCTTTAGAGAGCACAACCCTGATACAAGCGACAAATACTCGTGGTTTGATTATCGCTCTAAAGGGTTTGTAGATAATCGTGGCCTACGCATTGATGTTGTACTTGCTACCCATGCCCTTGCCGAGCGATGTATTGATACCGGCATAGATTACGAATTACGCGGCATAGAAAAGCCCTCTGACCATGCGCCAATTTGGTCAACCTTTAAATAATTGCTATGTTAACGCTTAAAATGCAAGGGCTACTTTGGGCCCTTGTTTTAATTATTACCTTTATAAGCGTAGAAAAAAATACCTATAAAGCACTTTATAAAACGCCTGCACGGCAAATAGGGGTACTTGCGTGTGCGTTAGTGTTTGCCATGTTATGGCAAATTAAAGCGGGTATTTTAAGCGGTCTTGATTTACACATTTTAGGTGTAACTGCCGCAACGCTAATTTTAGGGTGGCGCCTTGCTATTTTAAGTAGCCTGCTGGCTAGTGCCCTATTGGCGGCTTTTGCAAACATTGATCTTAATCTTTTGCCCATGCAAATACTGTTTGGTGCATTTATTCCTACATTATTAAGCTACCTTGGCTTTATAATGAGTTATCAGTATTTACCGCGTCACTTTTTTGTTTATATTTTTGTGTGCTCTTTTATATTGGCAGGCTTTATTGCATGTCTAAAAATAAGCTTAGGGGCTTTGTTTTATTTGCTTATAGGGCAATATAATTGGCAAGAATTGGCAGATAATTACGTATACCTAAGTGCTATCATTTGGTTTCCTGAGGCAATGCTTAACGGTATGGCCATTACGCTTTTGATCACTTACCGGCCACACTGGGTCAAAACTTTTTATGATAAGGACTACCTAGACTCATGAGTCTGCAATACCAATGCCCTTTATGTAACCACGCACTTTTAAAACATAATTCATCACTTCGATGTGACAATAATCACACCTTCGACTTTGCCAAAGAAGGCTATGTAAATTTACTACCGGTGCAACACAAAAACTCAAAGCAACCGGGTGATTCGCTCGAAATGGTACAAGCAAGGCGTGCTTTTTTAGAGCAAGGCTTTTACGCATTTTTACAGCACGCATTAAGTAATATAATTAGTGAGCGTAAACCAAACGTGCTAATAGATTTAGGCTGCGGCGAAGGATTTTATACTCATGCCATTGCCGATAAAATAGAGGCGCAGGTATACGGCGTCGATATTTCTAAATCAGCCGTAAAATATGCAGCAAAGCGATACCCACAATGTCATTTTAGCGTTGCATCAATTAGCCAGGCGCCTTTTAAGTCAGGCTCTGCTGACGTATTACTTAGTGTTTTTGCGCCTTTGTTTGAGCAAGAGCTGGCGCGTTTAGCAGCGCCAAATGCCACATTAGTAGTTGCAAGCCCAGGGCCGTGGCATTTAAAAGAGCTTAAAGAATATATTTATGCAGATGTAGCAAAACACACTGAAATTGACACGCCAAGCGGCTTTATAAAAGCAGATCAAAAGCTCATTACAGAGCAGGTTACGCTTAATTTTTCAGATATTAAAAATTTAATAATGATGACACCATTTGCGTGGAAATTTAGACCTGAACATTGGCAAACTCTTGAAGAAAAAGGCGCCCAAAGCGTCACCCTATCGTTTTACATTACCGAGTTTAGTAAAGCCGATTGATATTTTAATAACGAGTGTTTGTGAGGAAGTTACTGCCCGGCTATATTGAGTTAACTCATATGCTAGGGGGAGTGTTATAAATAAATGGAGCAAAGCGTGCGCTCTGCTCATACACTTATAGATAAACGCGCTCTAAAATTGTTCTTTAGTAAACGCTTTATCCATTTTATCAAACATGTCTTTTAATAAGTGTGCAAGCTCCATATAACGGGGCTTGTTTTCGCTTATTTGGGCTTGGTAGCCATTTGCCACCATTTTGGTATATAACTCGTTGTACCATTTTTGCATGCTCGGTTCTAATGGTGTTTCGGCTCGCTTACCTAACCAAAACAAACCTTGCAACGGCAACGACAAAAAAAACAATGCACTGGCAATCGCTTGGGGTAAAAAATCGGGGCCTAAATAGTTAAGCTGAAAAAATAACGTAAGCATGGCTAATATTGGCATTACAGTAATTGCCAGCTCGGTTGCCTTAATTACTTTAAATTCGTTAAACAACGGTGCTAACTCTTTACGCATAGGCCATTTTTTTGCATATGCCCTACCCGTTTGTAATTGTGACATCACACTTTTTTGCATCATGACTCCTCACATCTAAACTTTTAAACCCGTAGCGCCTGCTTGCCACTGCCTGTAAGTGTAACACAAATAAATAGCTTCACACTTTAGCAGTAAAAGTTATTGTTTTTGTATATATAAGCAACTAAACACTAAACTAAATTTATTAACTGGGTTAAAATACGCATCTTATAAATTAGACTTTAGTCGCTTTTTTATCACCTATATGGTGGCTAAGTTTACCTTTAATTTGCACCTTAAGTGTATTGTTCATATCTTAACGTACACTTACTAAATTTATTGTTTATGGAAACTGTATCTATGCCAACTACGCCCTCTAAATCACAACACGTTTTAGTATTAAACTGTGGTAGTTCGAGTTTAAAATTTGCCATTATTGATGCTGATAACGGGCATGAAATTATTTCGGGCTTAGCTGAACGCCTAGGTTCAGAAAATCCATCTATCAAATATAAATACCAAGGTAATAAAACCGTTATCACCTTAGCTGCTAATCAAGCGCATGGTGAAGCAATTAATACGCTTGTGAGCCTAATTAAAGATCACCACTTAGATGAGCATTTAATTGCCGTAGGCCATCGTGTTGTTCACGGTGGTGAACACTTTACTCAATCTGCATTAGTAGATGAAAAAGTCATTGCGGGTATTTCAGATGCTTCAAGCCTTGCCCCTTTACATGGTCATGCAAACTTACTGGGTATTTCATCAGCGCAGGCTTCGTTTGCTGGTTTGCCACAGGTTGCTGTTTTTGACACTGCATTTCATCAAACCATGGATAAAGTAGCCTACTTATATGCACTCCCTTACAAGCTATACACAGAGCACGGTGTTCGCCGTTACGGTATGCACGGCACAAGCCACTATTATGTAGCAGGCCAAACCGCTAAATTAATTAATAAGCCTGTTGAGCAAAGCAACTTTATTAGTGCGCATTTAGGTAATGGTTGTTCTGTGTGTGCAATTAAAGGCGGTAAAAGTGTAGATACTAGCATGGGCTTAACCCCGCTTGCTGGGTTAGTAATGGGCACCCGCAGTGGTGATATCGACCCTGGTTTATTTAACTTTTTAACGACACAACTTAATTATGATGCAAAACAAATCGACAACTTACTGAATAAAGAAAGTGGTTTGTTAGGTATTAGTGAACTGTCTAACGACTGCAGAACCATAGAAGAAGCCGCTGTAGCTGGCCATGAAAAAGCCGCCCTTGCGCTTGACATTTTTTGCTACCGCCTTGCTAAACAAATTGCCGCCTACATGGTGCCATTACAGCAGTTAGATGCGCTTATTTTTACCGGTGGTATAGGCGAAAACTCAGATATTATCCGCGAAAAAGTAATCACACAACTGGCGTTTTTAGGCTTAGATTGCGATAAACAAGCCAACTTAGATGCGCGATTTGGTAATGAAGGCATTATTAGCTCTGACAACGCGATCACTAAAGCGGTTGTAATGCCAACTAATGAAGAATGGGTAATAGCCCTTGATGCCGCTAACATTGTGAAGGAGCTTTAATTATGGCACGTCGTATTATGTTAATTCCGGTTTCTACGGGTGTTGGTTTAACATCTGTTTCTGTCGGGTTAGTGCGTGCGCTTGAGCAAAAAACCGTAAAAGTTAACTTTTTCAAGCCAATTGCCCAACCACGTACGGGTGAAACAGGCCCTGAAAAGTCGACTCAAATTATTATGCAAGGCTCATCAATTACCCCACCAACTCCCTTTGCATTAAGTTATGCAGAGCAAATGATTGGCGATGGTAAAGGCGATGATTTACTTGAAGAAATAGTAGAGCGCTTTGAAAGTAAAATTAACGATGACGAAGTGGCTATTATTGAAGGCATGGTGCCTACTCGTCGCCAACCTTATGCAGGGCGTGTAAACCGCGAAATAGCCCAAACTCTGGGTGCCGATATTGTATTTGTATTAACCCCTGGTAATTACACCATTACGCAAATTGAAGACCGTTTAGAAATTGCTGCTGGGTATTATGGTGGTATCGATCACCCGCGTGTTTTAGGCTGTATTTTTAACAAAGTGAATGCCCCGCTTGATGAAGAAGGCCGCGCCCGCGCTGATTTGGTCGATTCATACAAAGCTGAAGAGCTCGATAACGAATTAAACCGTTTAGCTTCTTTACCTATTTTTAGAAAAAACCCATTTATGCTGTTAGGCGCCATCCCGTGGGACTTTGATTTAGTTGCCCCGCGCGTTAAAGATTTAAGCGCGTATTTAAAAGCCACCATTATTAACGAAGGCGACATGCTACACCGTCGCTTACGCCGTATTACATTTTGTGCGCGTACCGTATCAAACATTTTGAACCACTTTACACCGGGCGCATTATTAGTCACCCCAGGCGATCGTTCAGATATTTTAGTCGCTGCGTGTTTGTCGGCCATGAACGGCACTAAAATTGGTGCTATTTTACTTACCGGTGGTTTTGAACCAGAGCCGCGTATAATGGCGCTGTGTGAACAAGCAATGCAAACAGGCTTGCCTATTTTAGCCACAGAGGCCGATACTTGGCGTACATCATTACTACTACATAATTTTAATATGGAAGTACCAAGCGATGATGACCAACGTATTGAAAAAGTAAAAGATCACAACGCAGAATATATCGATTCTGATTGGCTTGATACGCTTGCAAAAAATGTTGGCAAAACACGTAAGCTCTCTCCTCCTGCGTTTCGTTACTTACTTACAGATAAAGCCCGTAAAGCGGCTAAAACAGTGGTACTTCCTGAAGGAAATGAGCCGCGTACTATTAAAGCCGCGGCTATTTGTGGACAACGTGGTATTGCAAAAACAGTATTACTTGGCGATCGCGATGAAATAATGCGTATTGCCGAGCAACAAGGTATTGAGCTTAACGAACATGTAAGTATTGTTGAGCCAAAATCGGTGATTAACGACTATGTTGCACCTATGGTCGAAATTCGTAAAAGCAAAGGCTTAACAGAAGTCGTAGCACAAGAGCAATTACAAGATAATGTTGTACTGGGCACTATGATGCTTGAGCAAGGTAAAGTCGATGGCTTAGTATCTGGCGCTGTTAACACAACAGCTAATACAATTCGCCCACCGCTGCAGTTAATTAAAACCGCTCCAGGGTCATCACTTGTATCGTCTGTGTTTTTTATGCTGCTGCCCGACCAAGTACTGGTATACGGCGATTGTGCAATTAACCCCGACCCTAATGCAGAACAATTAGCAGATATCGCTATTCAGTCAGCCGACTCTGCAGCCGCGTTTGGCATAGAGCCACGTGTTGCCATGATAAGCTACAGCACAGGTACTTCTGGCTCTGGCGCCGATGTTGAAAAAGTGCGTGAAGCCACGCAAATTGCTCAACAAAAACGTCCTGATTTAATTATTGATGGGCCATTGCAATACGACGCTGCGATTATGGAAAATGTTGCTCTTAAAAAAGCACCAAATAGCCCAGTAGCCGGTAAAGCTACGGTATTTATTTTCCCAGACCTTAATACCGGTAACACAACCTACAAAGCCGTACAACGTAGTGCCGATCTAATCAGCATAGGGCCTATGCTACAAGGTATGCGAAAGCCCGTTAACGATTTAAGCCGTGGCGCATTAGTCGATGACATAGTGTACACCATTGCACTTACGGCTATTCAAGCAGCTCAAGTTGAAGCGCTCGAAAACGCCTAAATCAAACTAGTGCTTTTTATAGCCTAGCTAATATTTACTTATTAATTAGTTAGTTAGGCTATTTATACCTACCAATTCCCATACTTATCCACAGAAATTGTGGGTAAGTTTTAAATCCTTATTACCCACAGTCACACAGCCTTTATTTTAGTGGCTGTTACACCTTTAATTTAAAGCCAATAATCTATACTATTAACTGACTCTATACGCTGTTTGCAGGTTATTAATGTCAAAACAAACATTACAATTACACAGCACGCTGTTGTCAATTCATAGTTTAGAAGTGGATGCAGACATTCCTGTAGCGCTATTAAAATTACCCCTATTTTTTATTTCTAAAACTCACGATGAGCTTTCTATTGTTTGCCCTAGTCATTTTGCTATTGAGTGTTTAGATACAGAGCCTGATTGGCAAGCACTTGAAGTAGTTGGCCCGTTGGGGTTTTCTTTAACGGGGATTATGGCCAATATATCTGGCGTGCTTGCAAAGGCTAATATTTCTATTTTTTCTATCTCAACCTACGACACAGATTATATTTTGGTAAAAAAACACACTGCGCAGCAAGCCATCACTGCACTTAAAAAAGATGGCTACAATTTAGTAGTAGATCAATAAATGAGAGCAGCCTCTATCGAGTTTTTAGCGCAAAATAAGCTCCCCGCCAGCGCATTAAAAATTACCAGCCCCTTTAGCGGCAAAGTCATTGATTTGAACCTGCACCCTGAGCCCTTTTTTAAATTTTCTACCCTTGGGCCAACTATGTTGGTTGCATTAAGTAATCATAAAATTTTAGCGCCCTTTGATGGCACTTTAGTGCAGGTTAAAAATGCAGGATGTGAATTTATTCTCCAAGCAAATAACGGTTTAAAGGTTCTCATTAACTTGTCACTACCGGCGCAGCAGCCTATTACACACACACATATTGCACAGCTAAATGGCAGCAAAATAAGCAAAGGGCAGCGCTTAGCTTACTTTGATTTACGCGAACTTAAATCGCCCTTACTGGCCAGCTTAGTGCTATTAAATGGCCATAACTTAGGCACTTTTCATTATTCACACACGCACGTAAATGCGGGTGTAGACCCCCTTTTAACTATTATTAAGAAGAACTAAACCTATGATCACTCTTTACGGCATTAGTAATTGCGACACCATTAAAAAAGCCAAAAAATACCTCGCCGACAACAACATAGATTTTACCTTTCACGATTACCGAAAAGACGGTGTAAACGAGCAGCTTGTAAGCGAATTTGCTGAGCATATTGACTGGGAACAGTTAGTTAATAAGCGTGGTACAACCTATCGCGCACTCGCTGATGAGCAAAAGCAAAACCTAAACAAAGACACGGCTATTACATTACTTGTAGAGCAACCAGCTATGATCAAGCGCCCAGTGCTTGTAAATAACAACAGCTACCACTTAGGCTTTAAAGCTGCGCAATACGATGAGATATTTAAATAATGACACATGAAGTAATTGCACTTGCACAAGCGCTTATTCAGCGCGAGTCGGTAACCCCTGAAGATGCGGGTTGCCAATCAATGATGAACGAGCGTTTAAAAGCCCTAGGCTTTAATATCGAGTCGTTGTTTTTTACCGATACACTCAATACATGGGCCCGAAAAGGAAACGAGTCGCCACACTTTTGTTTTGCAGGCCATACCGATGTAGTCCCTACAGGACCTGCACAAAACTGGCAGCACCCGCCATTTTCAGGCTTAATTGAAGATGGTTTGCTGCATGGCCGAGGCGCAGCTGATATGAAGGGCTCTCTGGCGGCAATGCTTGTTGCTACTGAGCGCTTTGTGGCTAAAAACCCTGATCACAAAGGCTCTATCTCATTTTTAATTACCTCCGATGAAGAAGGCCCCTTTATCAACGGCACAACCAAAGTAATAGACACGCTTGAAGCACGCGGCGAAAAAATTGATATGTGCTTAGTGGGTGAGCCTTCATCGCGAGATGTACTCGGTGATGTAGTAAAAAATGGCCGTCGTGGCTCCCTTACTGGCTTTTTAAAAGTAAAAGGTGTGCAAGGCCATGTAGCCTACCCCCACTTAGCACAAAACCCAATTCATTTGGCTGCCCCCGCTATTACTGAACTTAGCCAAACCGTGTGGGACAACGGCAATGAATTTTTCCCTGCAACCAGCTTTCAGGTATCAAATATAAAGGGTGGCACGGGAGCCGGTAATGTCATACCGGGCGAGCTTGAGGTGCAATTTAATTTTAGATTTAGTACCGAAGTAACTCATCAGCAACTACAAGAACGGGTTAATGCTATTTTACAAACGCATGACTTAAACTACGAATTAAGCTGGATAGTAAACGGCTTGCCGTTTATAACCGAGCATGGCCCGTTAGTTGATGCCACCGTAAATGCGATTAAATCTGTCACGGGCTTAACCACTAACCTCGAAACCACCGGGGGTACGTCAGATGGGCGCTTTATAGCGCAAACAGGCGCAAAAGTGATTGAACTAGGCCCCCGCAACGCCACTATTCATAAAGTAGATGAATGTGTAAGCACCGATGATTTAATCGCTTTAGCTGATATTTACGAGCAAATTTTAGAGCAACTGTTAATCTAATGGCACTCGATACCAATACATTAGCAATGTGTATCACTGGACAAAGTGATACACACCTCACTGAGATTCAATCGCATCGGTTACATACTGATATTATTGATGACTTTTTAGCCCTGCAAAATGGCGCTAAAAATGCTGGCTTTGAGTTGACTATTGCCTCAAGTTTTCGCGATTTTAATCGCCAAGCTATGATTTGGAATAACAAGTTTTTAGGTATACGCCCTGTTTTTAATAAACAGCAACAGATAGTGGATTTAAGCCAACTAAATGAGCTGGAAAAATGCACGGCTATTATGCTCTACTCTGCCTTGCCAGGAGCTAGTCGGCATCATTTAGGAACCGACCTTGATGTGTATGATACCGCCGCAATTAACGATGACTATAAGCTGCAACTTACCCCTGATGAATATCAACATGGGGGACCATTTGCGCCACTCAGTCAGTGGCTTGATAAAAATCTAGCTAAATATGGTTTTTATCGCCCCTACAAACAGGATTTAGGCGGCGTAGCACCTGAACTTTGGCATATTAGCCATACTAAGCAATCTCAGCGGTTAGTAAGCACATTAAGCGAAGCGATGCTTTACGAATGTATAAGCAACAGCGATTTAGAGGGTAAGTCAGCTATTTTAGATAATTTACCCGCGCTATATAAACGTTTTATAACAAATGTAAGCCCGCCTTAATAGCGGGCTTTTCTTGGCATTACCGCGCTGTATGCTTATTTAATATAAACACCAATACCGAGCCAAGTATTAGTGAGCTTGCAATAATAAACTCCACTGTTACCTGCTCAGATAAAAACAACATACCTGCAATAGCAGCCAGTACAGGCACACATAACTGTAAGACCGCCGCTTGCGTGCTTTTTAGTAGTGGCATGGCCACATACCAAATACTGTAACCAATGCCTGATGCAATGGCGCCCGAAGCGCACGCTAGCAGCACCCCTTGCATACTTACTGTTTTTAAATAGCCTATTGCTACAAGTAATAAAACAGGAATAGCCACTAAGCTCCTAATAAAGTTAAAGGCGGTGGTACGCAGCGGCGATACACACGCTTTACCGCGTATACTGTAAACGCCCCATGCAACACCACTTAACGCCATAAGCGAGGCCCCTAACAAAGAAGGCACAGCGGCAGAGGGCAACATTAAATACACAAATCCAGCTAACGCGACAAAAAAAGCCCCCCACTGCAATTTACTCAGCTGCTCTTTTTTATATATGCCCCAACCAATCATGGTAAGTTGTACCGCCGAAAATAAAATAAGCGCACCGGTGCCTGTATCTAGCTCTATATAAGCAATTGAAAAACAAAGTGCATATACCAATAAACTAATACTGCTTCGCCAACTTCCGGTATCACTTAAAATAGCGTCATTAAGCGCGCCCTTACGCTTAAGGTTATACGTATATATAGCCATAATTAAGCCTAAACACACGGCACCACTTACGAGCCTGATAATTGTAAAATTCCACGCATCAATATAACCTTGCGCTAACGCCATACGACAAAGTAAAGAATTTGCCGCAAAGGCTATTAATGCAACGAGGGTGTATAAAGTGGCTTTCAAAATCGCTCCTTAACTAAAACCTTATAATGAGATGCTTTAAATTGACTTGCTCAGCCAGCGCTGTATTTAAACAGCTGAGCCATTTAGCTGTAAAGCGGCATTGTTGTAATTACTTTAACTTTATTCTCAGCATTATAACTTTATATACTGCTAAATTACTGTAATTACGCATCTACCCTCTGGTATTCACAAGCTATTCATGATGATTTGCCTACCTTAAATACACGTAATTTAACTAACTCGCGCTGACCTTAGGGAGAATAGTTTTTAAATCCTCACAGGTCTATATGCCCTAAAGTAGGCTACGCTTTTTTACACTATTTCACACAAATCCAAAACCAGAGTATGTTAATCTTTAAAACCTAACTATATAGGAGTGCTCAGTGCGCCAAAGTATAATTTTAAGTGTTTGTTTTATATTAAGTGGATGCAGCACCATAGGCTTTAATGATTTATTTAACGACTATGCAAGCCAAATGACGCCTGTAAGAAACGCAATTAAAAATAACAATATTGAACAGGCTCAATCACTTATTGCCAACAATAGTAAGTTACACAGTAGCTATTTACTTAACCAATTAGAGCAAGCCCGTTTAAAAGACCTTGCTAACGAGCAAAGTCTTTCACAACAACAATTTGAAAATGTATACGCCCAGGTACAAACAAAACGAGAAGCAGCAAAAATTCAATTAAGTGCAGGGCTTGAACAAAGTAACGCCTTATTCACTAACGACTCTGCTATTACCTATGTACCACCGGCATATGAAATGAGCATGCTACATAGCTACAAAGCACTTAATTATGTATACAACAGTGATTTAGAAGGCGCCTTGGTTGAAATACGTCGCGCTAACAAAGTACAAGTCGATGCACTTGCAGATAATAAAACACAAATAAACGACACAATAGAGCAAGCACAACAGCATTACCCAAGTATGAGTAATGTGACACGCGGTATTAAAAATGGTTTTCAAAATGCCTTTACGTTTTATTTATCTGCACTGTTGTACCAAAGTGATAAACAATACGATGATGCCTACATTGATTATAAAAAAGCATTAGAGATTCAACCTGATAATCACTACTTACAGCAAGATGTAATTCGATTAGCTAAAAAGCAAGGTTTTAACCAAGATTTAGAAGAGTTTGAGCGCCGCTTTAGCCCATTAAAGCCCCTTCATGCTAATCACGGTGAAGTGGTTATATTGGTTGAACAAGGCTTAGTGCCTAAACAAGATGAATTTAAATTACGCTTGCCTATTTATACATCAGGTGGCGATGCGCGTTTTTACAGTTTAGCAATGCCGGTTTATAAAGATAATGCGTTTATAGCTAATATTAATGGCGTAAATATAGGTTCGCAAAATTTAGAGCTCAACCCGTTAGTGCATATAGAAGCATTAGCGGCTAAAACATTAGAGCAACAAATACCGGCTCGCGTATCTAGGCAAGTATTACGCTTAGTAGCCAAAGAAAAAGTGCGCGCAGAGCTTGCACGTAGCACAGGCGATGTAGGCAATATTATTGCTAATATTTATAATTTGGCGTCTGAGCAGGCTGATACACGCAGTTGGCTTACTTTACCTAATCAAATAAGCATGGCTCGTAGCAGTTTAAATGCAGGGTCGCATACACTTTTAATAGGCAACCATGCGCCTATTAATTTTACCGTTAGTAAGCAAGGGTTAACCTTAATTTACCTAACCTCTATTAATAACTATTTTAACTACCATGTGGTTCAACTCTAGGAGTCATCATGAAATATACTTTGCCATTAGTGGCTGCATTAATGCTTGGGGCATGTGCAAGCCAACCTGATACATCAGGCATTTCGGTTGAGCAAAGCAAAAATACATTTAACGAGCAGTTACATGTTGATAATCCAGCTCTAGGTGAAAAGCTTGCCATTACCGATGTTAAAACACGCCAAACAAACCAGTTAACCGACGTGGTAGTAACACTAAGCAGCCAATATAAAAAGTCGCAATATTTACAGTATCAGTTTAATTGGTACGACAAAGACGGGTTTGTAATTAAAGGAAACCACTCACCTTGGCAAGCCTTAACACTGTTTGGTTTTTCTAAAACACAATTACCCGGCTTAGCGCCAACACCGGATGCAGTTACATTTTCGCTCGCTGTAAGAGAAGTGTCTACCGACGCACAAGAATTTAAAGAATAAGGGTTATAAAAATGATCACTACACAATTTAAAACGTTATCGAGTTATGCAGTTATTGGCCTCAGCGCACTCATTTTAAGCGGTTGTGCCAATAAAGCCGTAGTTAGTTATGGCGACGCGCAAGCAGTAGAAACCACCGATATAAACTTTGGCTCTACCGATTTACAAAAAGTAGCCAGCCAAATGACCGACTCACTACTTAGCTCGCCGGTTATTGGCACAATGACCCAAAACAAACGCCCTGTGGTATTTGTTGAGCGCATTAAAAATAAAACCAGTGAACACATAGACACTGAATCTATTACCGACTCAATCTCTACGCAACTATTGCGCAGCGGTAAGTTTCGTTTTGTTGACATGACCCGTGTTGAATCAGTACGTGAGCAGCTTAACTTTCAAAACGAAGATGCCCTTGTAAACCCTGCCACCGCAGTTGCCTTTGGTAAACAAATTGGTGCGCAATACATGCTGTACGGCAACTTATCGAGCATTGTTAAATCAAATGCTGATAAATCAGATGTGTATTACAAATTTACAATGCGCTTAATGGATATGCAAAGCGGTCTAGTCGAGTGGGCAGACGAAACTGAAATTCGTAAAACGAAAGAAAAATCGACATTTGGTTGGTAATAATACCAATTAGCTTAATTAACTGATCTATTTTGAGGCTGGATAAACGCGTTGATACCTAGGGAAAATTGCTATTTATTTGTTTTAAATGAGAATCTTTAACGCAAGTAGCGACACGTTTAGCCGCAAAATGATTAAGTATTTTTCACATTGGTATACATTTCCACGCAAAGGCAAAAATATTGCCTTTGCGTAACACCATCAGGAGACACCTATGAAAGCCTTAACCATAGCAATGTGTGCATTGCTTACACTCAGTGCACCAAGTTTTGCTAACTATGAGCGAAACATAGCCGTGCCTGTACAACAGGTTTTATTTGGCGATGTAAAATCTGTACGTAAAATTACCGAACAAGAGCTTGTTCAAGACAAAAACAATGGCTGGAAAACCTTTGGCGGCGCCCTACTCGGGGGTGTTGTCGGTAATCAATTTGGTGGTGGGAGCGGTCGTACCGTCGCCACTATTTTAGGCTCAGTCATTGGCGGAAGCGTGGCGCATAATAATCAGCAAAAAAGCTATTATAAGCAAACGCACCTAGTAGAATTATTGATTCAGGTAGAAAACGGCGATCAATACATGGTGGTACAAGACCAAGACCAGTCAATGCGCTTTAGTAAAGGTGATAACGTACGGTTGGTCTATTTAAGTGATAATACCGTAAGAGTTGACCGCGCGTACTAATAAACCCGTATCAGCGGTATCGCGTAAATAAAAAACGAGCTATTTAAGCTCGTTTTTTATTTACAGCGCGTTAGTTCGAATTAACTAAACTTGGCGATAGTCTTTAAAAAAGCGCTGCATTTTAAGCATCGCACTCGATAAATCGTCTTTATTAGGTAAAAACACTAACCTAAAGTGATCAGGCTCTGGCCAATTAAATGCACGCCCATGCACTAATAATATTTTTTCTGCTTTTAGTAAATCAAACATCATTTTTTCATCATCAGTGACATTAAAATGAGCCGTGTCTACTTTAGCAAACGCGTAAAGCGCCCCTTTTGGCTTTTTACAGCTTATCCCTTCAATAGCATTAAGCCCACGCCAAGCAATATCGCGCTGAACATATAATCGCCCGCCTGGGTCGATTAAGCTATCTATTGATTGCACGCCCCCTAGCGCTTGTTGTATCGCATACTGGGCGGGTACATTGGCACACAAACGCATAGACGATAAAATATCTAGCCCTTTGCGTAAATCTTCCATTGCAGAAGTACGCCCGCTTAGTACCATCCAGCCCATTCGAATACCCGCTGCACGGTAGGTTTTAGCTAAGCCATTAAAGGTAATAATGGGCACATCGTCGCATAGCGCACCAATTGAGGTGTGGGTGATGCCATCGTATAAAATCTTTTCGTAAATTTCATCGCTAAGCAATAACAGCTTATGCTCGCGCGCCACATTAATTAGCTCTAAAAGTAAATCGTCACTATAAACCGCGCCGGTTGGGTTATTAGGGTTAATTAGTACGAGCGCTTTTGTTTTAGACGTAATTTTACTTTTTATATCAGCAATATCCGGAAACCAATCTTGCTCTTCATCACATAAATAATGAACAGGGTTGCCCCCTGCTAATTTAACTGACGCGGTCCACAGTGGGTAATCAGGCGCAGGAATAAGCACTTCATCATCGTTATTTAATAACGCTTGGGTGATCATTTGGATAAGCTCGCTCACCCCATTACCAATATAAATATTATCTACATCTAGGTTATGCAAACCTCGTTGCTGGTAATGCTGATAAACCGCTACACGGGCTGAATATAGCCCCTTAGAGTCGCAGTAGCCTTGGGCCGAATACAAATTACGAATAATATCGCGGTGCATGTCCTCTGGCATATCAAAACCAAACGCCGCAGGGTTACCAATATTAAGCTTTAGTACCTTTTGACCTTCGTCTTCCATTTTTTTGGCTTGCGCTAAAACCGGTCCACGAATGTCATAACATACACCTTCTAATTTGTGACTCTTTTTAATATCTGACATTTTTACCTCTTTGGGGCGAACTGGCTTTATGGAAAAAAATAATTAACTAGGAGTGGGTTTGTTCAATGCGAGGGTTATAACCTAATGGGCTCGGTAAAATTGTGTTACTAGCCCAAGGGTGGCCCTTGGGCAATGCGTGATCAAATTTATTATCGAGAGGCCAAACACGCCCTAGTAAAGTCTAAGACTACCCTAGTACAGGCGTAAAATGCCAGCGTAATTAGTTGCTTAATACTGAAATAAATTCACGTTAACAAATAATGTTAATTAGACTCTACCCACGCTCTTAATTGGGCCTGCGAACCACTTACTTGCGCCAATAAATCTGTAGATGCCGTAACAGCTTGCGCTAAGTTATCTTGATTTAGATTAAGCTCAATATCACGGGCTACATCAGATAAACTCGTGGCACCAAACTGAGCCGCGTTCGATTTTAAACTATGGGCATGACGAATCGCCGCTTCTTTATCGTTACCAATGGTTGCAATTACTTCATTACCAAGGCGCTCAAATTCACTGCAGCAAAATTCAAGTGTATCTTTAAACTGCTCACCAAGTAACGACTGCATACTTTCTAAAGCAGCCTCATCTATTTGTACTTCTGTCATATTTTAAGCCCTTCTAAACATTCCGTGTCATTTTATAATTAATAGTATTACTCTATATCTATGCGTAAAAAAATCCAACTTTATTACTTTATAAATGTATAATTATCAAAATACACTCGCAATAAAAAGTTTAATTAATGACTCGCCAAGTTTGTGAACGCTGTTTGTTTACGCCCTCTACCTGTATATGCGGGGCCATTAAACGTTTAACAAATAAAGTTAGCGTGGTTATTCTACAACACCCCAGTGAAGAAAAAATAGCGAAAAACACGGCAAAATTGCTTAATTTGAGCCTAACTGACTGCAAAATAATCAAAGGGGAAAATAACACAGACTTTGCCATGCTCAACTCTTTACCTGTGGAGTCTACGGTACTGCTTTACCCTAATGAGCACGCCACCAACTTAGATGATACAAACCCAAAGCCAGCCTTAAGTAAAATTACGCACTTAATCGTGATTGATGGCACCTGGAAAAAAGCCTATAAAATTTTGCAGCTGACCCCGCTACTCACTAAATTTAAAACAGTGAGCTTTAAGCAGTTACCGCAAAACCGTTACGCTATTAGAAAAGCCCCTAGAGCCGATAGCCTTTCAACACTTGAGGCCGTTGCACATAGTTTGTTGTTAATAGAGCAGCTAAACCCTGCCCCGCTTTACAATTTATTAGACGAATTAATACAAAAACAAACCCAACACATGCCCGAACACGTAAAAGCACGTTACTTAAATTAGCCACGATTAAACGTAAATGCGTAATTACCCAAACAGATTAAAACGCGGATTCACTCGTAAAGGGCCAGACTACCGCTTTGACGACCAAGTTGACTTTAGTGATATTAGAGACACCTTTGGCTTTAGATCTATGGTTGTAGGAAAATGGGTAACCAAAGAAGAGCATTTTATTAGTGCAAACTTAATTTACGATGCCCTCGCCGACCTTGCTCAAATATTACATTTACCGCCCAAAGCTATTGGCCTGCGCGGCAAACTAAATTTTGACTTTGGGCATGGCGGTCAAAAAGGCGTACAAGCGCATTATAACGCAGCTTCACAAACCCTTGCTTTAGCTAAAAATGCGGGCGGTGGCGCATTGGCTCACGAATGGTTTCATGCGTTTGATCATCATATAAGCGAGCATTTATTTAATGCAAAACCTCGCTTTGGGTTTGCCTCAAAGCTGTGGCTTGCAAATACGCCAAATTTATCGCACCCACTTAATAGTGCGCTAAACGATTTTTACAAAAACGTGTTTTTAGATTTAAATGGGGAAGATGCGAATGAATTTGTACAAACGTGCATAAAACACGACCAAGCGCATAACATGAACTACATGAGTATGCCTGAGGAGCTTGCAGCACGCTGCTTTGAAGCCTGCATAGAGGCGAACAGCACAATAAAAAATAGCTTTTTGGTTAGTGGCTTAAAAAGCAGTAATTTAATTTACCCTGATAATGAGCATATTAATAAAGCAAACAAAGCCCTTAATAAGTATTTTGAACTACTAGGCTATGCACTTCATAACTCAAAATAACCCACAAGCTACCTTGTAAACTTTATTTACGTGAAAAATCTTATATTTAATCTATCCTATTCTTAAGCATTAATAATTTAAAAATAAGTAGAATTACATGGTGAATACAGATTTGAAACATAAAAAGTGCAGCGCTATTTCTTTTATTTATATTGTCCCCTTAACTGTAATTGCAATTTTATCTATCTGTATTCACTTTATGCTTGATGAAGTAATAGACGCGCAAACCGATACTGGAAAACTCGTAAATGTAAGTGGTCAACAAAGAATGCTTTCGCAACGGGTGAGCATGTTTACTTTAGAGTACTTAATGTATGGCTCGCAGGATTCTAAATTACTGGCCATTAATGCTTTAAACTCTTTAAAAAATAATCATAAATACTTATTAAGTGAGCATTATGGGGCGCAAGTATTAGGCGATGAAAGCCCGCTATCTAACGAGTTATTAGCAATGTATTTTAAAGAGCCTGTTAATGTCGATAAAAAATTAAGTATGTTTTCAGATAGAGTTGAAGAAGTATTAAAGTTAAAAACACAAACACTTAATTTAGATACAGTGCAAGAAAGCTTTTTTTCTTTAGCAAAAGAGCCGCTTTTAAAAGCGTTTAATACGGTAGTTATGCAGTACGAAAAAGAGAGTGTTGACAGGGTTAAAAGGCTACACACTATTCAAGGCATTGTAATTATAGTTATTTTATTATCTATATTAGTCGAGTTTTTACTCGTTTATAAAGCCAGAAATAAAAAACACATTTAATATCAGTGTAAGCAATAATGCACATTGGTATAAATTATTAAGCGTTTAAGCTAGCAAAACAAAGCCATTTAAACGCTTAATAGTTTTATATTGTTATAGGTTATCGTCGCTAATGCGGCTTGCTACCGCACTACTTTGATCTTTATATTTTGCGTCTTTACGAATGTTGTATGGGTTTTCGCAGGGTCCTGAAAGCATTTCAAAGCTCATTGCACCAATTTTCATCATTGGGCGCAGCGCTAGTGGCAACTTACCTGAATTGTAAAATTCTAAAACAATATTACCACTCCAACCTGGGTCGATTCTGTGCGCTGTTACATGCACCATTAAACCTAAGCGGGCAAGTGATGAACGACCATCTAACCAGCCTACTATGTCGGCAGGAAGTGTTACTTTTTCATGGGTAATGGCCAATGCCAGTTCACCTGGGTGTAAAAAGAAAGCTTCGCCATCGGCAAGCTCAATCTCTTCACTCATTATTGATTCCATAGCCTTATTTAACTGATCTTTAGGGCCACTTAAATCTACGTACGCTGCGTTATGTGCGTTAAAGGTTCTAAATTTGTTCCCTAAACGCAAATCGGCTGTCACACCCGAAATCATTTCATTAGTCGGCGCAGGCTCAATCACTATGCGGCCATCGCTTAAATATTCTTTAATATGGGTATCTGAGAGTCTCATTTTTTTCTTAGTCCTGCGTTATCACTATCTCAACACCGTGTTGGTGCTGCTGATAAAAAAGCGTGCTGGCAATCAGTCTTGCCGTTGCGCTGTATGTGTTGCTAATAGCCGCGCTGGTATCACTGGCGATTAATTTACCTTGCTCTGAGTATTCACGAATATCTATGGCAAGTGGAATATGGCTTAACACCGGTACGCCGTGTTTATGGGCAAGTTTTTCTGCGCCATCTTTGCCAAATACATGGTTGGCTTCACCGCAGTGGCTACAAATGTAGTGACTCATATTTTCTATAAGCCCAAGCACAGGTACGTTAACTTTATTAAACATTGCAATGCCTTTTTGCGCATCGGCAAGGGCTAAATCTTGTGGCGTAGTCACAATAACAGTGCCGCTGGCAGGCACTTTTTGACTCATTGTTAGCTGTATATCGCCCGTACCCGGTGGCATATCAACAATTAAGTAATCTAGTTCGCCCCAATCAGTTTCGTTTAATAATTGGTTGAGCGCTCCCGATGCCATTGGGCCCCGCCATACCGTTGCGTCATCACTTGGCACTAAAAAGCCGATTGATTGCGCTTTAATGCCGTTGGCATCAAATGGCTGAAGCAGTTTGTTATCTTTGGTTTGTGGCTCTGCACCTACAAGCCCCAATAACATAGGAATAGATGGCCCATAAATATCAGCATCTAAAATCCCTACTTTTGCGCCTTCGCTTTTAAGCGCCCCGGCTAAATTTACAGCAGTAGTTGATTTTCCTACCCCCCCTTTACCTGAGGCAATCAGCACAATGTGTTTAATGGCTTTAAATTTTGCAGGCTCTTTTATACTCACCACAGAGTCTATGGTAACCGGTGTATTTATACTTTCACTTACGTGCTGCTCAACTAACGGCATTTCTGATTGAGCCGCAAATGGCAGCGTTATTTTAATGTGTATTGATTTATCGTCATTTTGCGAAATGGTATCAATAAAACTTTCATCAATACCTACGGCAAATGCCGCGCTTCGATACGCCGCTAAGGCAGTAATAATCGGTTGTTTTTGCACCGATTTAGAGGAGAATAGTTTCGACAGTCCAAACATAGCAATTAAATAGCGTTTCTTTGATGAAAAGTGCCACAGAATTATGTAACATTCAGGGCATTAACACCAGTCAATTAACAAAAATCCATAAGCTGCGCGTACCGTTAGTCCAAAGCTTATGGATAAATTAATGATAACCGCCTTTTTTGTAGTAAAAATGGTGATTTATCCTCAATTCGGAATAATTATGACGCAGCGAAAGATCCTCATTACCAGCGCATTACCTTATGCAAATGGCCCTACTCACTTAGGCCATTTATTGGAATATATTCAAACTGATATTTGGTCACGTTTTCAAAAGCTACAAGGCCACGAAGCTTATTATGTTTGCGCCGACGATGCTCACGGCACGCCAATTATGCTTAATGCGCAAAAGCAAGGGATCACGCCTGAAGAAATGGTTAAAAATGTAAGCATTGAACGCCAGCGCGACTTTGCCGACTTTAACATCAAGTTTGATAAATACCACAGCACCCACAGCTCAGAAAATAAAGAGCTGAGTGAGCTTATTTATAACCGCCTTAATGATGCGGGTCATATTAAAAAGCACACTATTTCACAGTTATTCGACCCTGAAAAAGGCATATTTTTACCAGATCGCTTTGTAACAGGCACTTGCCCAACGTGTAAGTCTGAAAACCAAAATGGCGATAGCTGTGACTCGTGTGGCGCAACTTACAGCCCAACCGAATTAATAAACCCGCGCTCAGTAATGTCAGGTGCAGAGCCAATTTTAAAAGATTCAGAGCATTACTTTTTTGACCTGCCAGCATTTGAAGGCATGCTTAAAGAGTGGCTACACTCGGGCTCTATTCAGCAAGAAATGGCGAATAAGTTAGATGAGTGGTTTACCGATGGCCTGCAACAGTGGGATATTAGCCGCGATGCGCCTTACTTTGGTTTTGAAATTCCAAATGCACCGGGCAAATACTTTTACGTATGGCTAGATGCGCCAATTGGCTACATGGCAAGCTTTAAAAATCTATGTGACGAAAAAGGCCTCGACTTTGATGCATTTTGGGCTGAAGGCTCTGATGCTGAGCTTTATCACTTTATTGGTAAAGACATTATTTACTTCCACAGCTTATTTTGGCCAGCCATGCTAGAGGGCGCTAATTTTAGAAAGCCAACTAACGTGTTTGCACATGGCTTTGTAACCGTCAATGGCGAAAAAATGTCTAAATCAAAGGGTACGTTTATAAAAGCACGTACTTACCTTGATAACCTAGACCCAGAGTACTTACGTTATTACTACGCAGCTAAATTAAACAGCGGTATTATTGACCTTGATTTAAACCTAGAAGACTTTGCACAACGTGTAAATTCAGACCTAGTAGGTAAAGTAGTAAACATAGCAAGCCGCTGTGCAGGCTTTATTACTAAAAAGTTTGACGGTAAATTAAGTAGCACAATTATGCAGCCTGAACTACTTGAAGAATTTCAAGCTGCCGCACCGAGCATTACTGCCCACTATGAAAACCGTGAATACAGCCGCGCAATTCGTGAAATTATGGCCCTAGCCGACAAAGCAAACCAATTTATTGATGCCGCAGCGCCATGGGTACTCATTAAAGATGAAGCAAAACAGCAAGAAGCGCACGAAGTGTGCTCGCTTGGCCTTAACTTGTTCCGTGTTTTAATTACCTATTTAAAACCTGTATTACCAGGTATGGCTGCAAACGTAGAAGCCTTTTTAAATGACGACTTAGCATGGGATGGCGTTCAAAATGCACTTGTTGCACACCCTATCAATAAATTTAAGCCGCTCATGCAACGTGTAGAAATGGATAAAGTGAATAAAATGGTTGAAGAATCAAAAGAAAGCCTAGAATCAAAAGTAACAATTGACCCTAATAGCCCACTTGCAAAAGAGCCAATTGCGGATGAAATTGAATTTGATGACTTTGCAAAAGTAGACTTACGCGTTGCTAAAATTGCTAAAGCAGAGCATGTTGAAGGCGCCGATAAGCTACTTAAACTTACGCTGGATTTAGGCGGCGAAACACGCCAAGTGTTTGCTGGTATTAAATCGGCTTACGCACCAGAAGACATTGAAGGCAAACTTACTGTAATGGTTGCAAACCTTAAACCTCGTAAAATGCGCTTTGGTATGTCAGAGGGTATGGTATTAGCTGCAGGCCCTGGCGGTAAAGAAATTTACATTCTTAACCCAGACGATGGCTCAGAGCCAGGCATGCGTGTAATGTAATTTATTACTTATAAAAAACCGCTGAAATATCAGCGGTTTTTTTATGAGAAAAAAACGTTTATACCAATCCATTTAATTAAGTGTGCTATTTTGAGGGTGCAAAAGCGTGTTGATAACTAGACAAAAACTCGCTATTTAGTTATTCAAAATGATCAAAGTGAGAGCTTTGTAACGCGTTTAGCCCCAAAATAATTAAGTATTATTGCCGATTGCTGTTACACGTGTGACTCTGGATTAAATAAAGTGAAGTGACATTATGAGCCAAATTTTAAATGCCAACAGAATAAAAATAAGCAACCAAATAAAGCAACATAAGTTAGTTGTTATACTTCGCTTAAAGCAACAAAGCGATGTAGCCCCTTTAATTAATTGCTTAGTTAATGCAGGCATTAACGCGCTAGAAATCACCTCAAATACACCTGGCTTTGAGCAAGAAATAGCAAAAGCACGCGCTGCTTATAAAAATACACTCATTGGCGCTGGCACAATAATTAACACCGCCCTTGCGCAACAAGCGATTGATGCCGGTGCGCAATTTATAGTTACACCAAATACTAATCAAGCAGTGGTAGAGCTTGCCCACCGCCATGGTTTACCTGTATTAATGGGCGCACTCACCCCTACCGATGTTGCCAATGCAATAGAGTATAACGCCGATATTATTAAGGTTTTTCCTGCAGGCAGTGTGGGGGTTAATTACTTTAAAGCGCTAACGGGGCCTTTTTCTGATGTGCCATTAATGCCCGTAGGCGGCATTAATTTAGACAACCTAACACATTGGTTTGCAGCGGGGGCATGCGCAGTGGCGGTAAGTAGTGATTTTAGTAAGCCGATAAATAACAAACAGCAATACGACACATTAAGCCAATTGGTGTGCAAATACATATCAGCGGTCGCTCACTTAACAAACTAAATAATACAGCTAAAAGTGAGCTTTTATTAAAAGTAATACAGCTTTAATAACGCTCTTTTAACTCCCCAATTTCTTTTGGATTTTAGTTTGCCACTCAAGTGCAAGCTCGGGTAGTTCAAGTGCTGCTAATAATACGTTTTCATAATCTGGGTAGTGTTTATCAAAAAAGGCCTGAAACAACGTTTTAACCGAAATGTTATGCTCAGCTTTATGTTCAATAGTCACGGCATCGCCCGTTTTAGCAACACCTTGCTCAAGCACTCTAAAATAAACACCCGTGTGGTAATACTGAGTAAACAGTTTTAGGCTTTGTTTATTATTAAGTGCGATAGCCAATTTAAAGCACGGCACACGGGGCTGGCTTACTTCAAGCAGTGCAGTACCTATACGAATACGATCCCCTATACGAATATTTTGCTCATCAAGCTCTGAAATTGTGAAGTTTTCGCCAAAGGCACCGACTGCTAAATCATCATTTTTAAGGGTGCGCTTCCAATAATCGTAATGATTGTGCGAAAACGCATAAACCGCTTTATCCACCCCGCCATGATTGACTAAATCGGCTTGTTCATCACCTATTATATTCAGCTTTTCAATAACAACCGGCTCAGTGGTTGGCGTTTTAAATATGCCCGTTTTAACCTTCTTGCCGTTATGCTCAACCGTTTTTATTTTAGAGATATTGGTAGAGATTATTTTCATCTTAAACCTTTGATTATAGCTAAAAGTAAGAGTGCGTAAGTTTCATCATTCATCCTTGAAGATCAACAAAGTAAGATTATAAGTCAAAAATATATAACAAAGTTAAAATCAGAAACACTACAAATACAGGCGTAAGTACATAGAAAAGGATATTTGCTACGGTTTTGTGTTTTTCTCTAAAGCGAAGCATGCCATTGTAAGTCGCTCTAAAAAGTGGGAATGTAATAAAAGCTCTAAAAATTGCCCAAGAAACTAAGCTGCAGTGAAGTTTTATTTCAAACCAAAACTGTTCCGGATTAATGTTTAAAGATTGACTCGGTGAGCTTTTGGACCCCACTGACCAGCCAGTTAATAGCTCTAACATAATTATAAAAATAAGTAGAGCCGCTACCCATAGGTAAGCTGACTCTATTGATTCTCTTTTTGAGATAAGCTTTTTCATTAATATTTTATAAACGCATTTAAATAGGCTTACACAGGCCTACTTTTCCCACTTGTTTAATGCTTGCTTGTCGCTTTGTTTAAACTCAACCCAGTTTGAGGAGTCTTTAAAATGCTCTTTTTTCCAAAACGTAGCGTGGTTTTTTAAGTAATCCATAATAAACTGTGCGCCTTCAAACGCGGCTTGGCGATGGCGGCTAGTTACGCCAACAAATACAATTTGCTCACCAAGCGCTAAATAGCCTACTCGATGAATAATACTTATGCGGGCAAGTTGCCAGCGTGTTTGGGCTTGCTCGGCTATCGATTGCAGTAGTTGCTCAGTCATCCCTGGGTAGTGTTCAAGCTCAAGGGCAATTACGTTATCGCCGCTGCTAAATTCTCGCACCAGCCCTGTAAACGTCACTACGGCACCATCACTTTTGTTATTACTGCAAAGTGCGTCATGTTGCTCGCCTACTGAAAAATCCTGCGTTTGTACGTTAATGCTTATACTCATTAGCCACCTGTCACTGGTGGGAAAAAAGCAAGTTCATCCCCTGCTTTTACAAGCTCATCGCTTGATGACATAGTTTGATTAAGCGCACACAATACATCACGCTCTTCAAGCCATGACTGCCAATGCGGGTTTTGCTCAACCAGCATGTGTTTAAACGCTTTAACGCTAAGGGTATGCGCTATATCAACGGTTAACTTATCGCACTTTAGGCGCTCTTTAAGTTGGCCAAAAAACAGCACGTTTACATGCCCTGCATCAGTATTATTTAAATTAGTCTCGCTGCCAGCTGCCATGCTTGCCTCCTGCTTTTTGCGTTACACGCATACCGTGTATTTCCATAAGCGGGTCGGCGGCTTTGCACATATCAAATAATGTAAGGGTCGCCACAGATACAGCGGTGAGCGCTTCCATTTCAACGCCCGTTTTACCCGCCAATTTACAGTAGCTAGTGACTTTAATTTGGCTATTTGCTTCATCAAGTTCAAAATCAACGGCTACTTTACTCAGTGCCAGCGGGTGACAAAGCGGAATTAAATCAGCGCACTTTTTAGCGCCCTGAATACCCGCAATTCGGGCTACGCCTAGCACGTCACCTTTTTTATTTTGATTAAGCAACACTTGCTCAAAAGCCTGTTTGCTCATTTTAATGTAGGCCTCGGCAGATGCATCGCGCAGAGTGACCTCTTTTAGCGATACATCAACCATGTTTGCTTGGCCGTTTTCATCTACGTGGCTCAGCATATTATTGCTCTCGCGATTCGCATTTTTTACCAATAGTAATATGCGGTGCAAAGTTACATGGCTTGTGCATTGAGTCTAACTGATCTTTTATAATACCTGTCCAGGCTGTTTTACATGCGCCCGTAGAGCCAGGCATACAAAAAATAACGGTGTTATTGGCAAGACCCGCCAACGCACGCGATTGAATAGTTGAGTTACCAATTTCACCGTAAGAAATATGCCTAAATAGCTCTCCAAATCCATCTACGCTTTTATCAAACAGCGGTGCAAATGCCTCTGGTGTTGAGTCGCGCTCGGTAAAGCCCGTACCTCCGGTTACTAAAATGGCGTGAATGGTGTCATCGGCAATCCACTGCGATGCAACTGCTCGCATTTGGTAAACATCATCTTTAACTATGTCTTTATCCGCTAAGTGATGGCCTGCTTCAGTAAGGGCTTTAATTAAATAATGGCCTGAAGTATCCGTAATTTCATCGCGTGTATCGCTTACTGTCATTACGGCAATGTTTAATGCAATTTGTGACTCAGTTGTGTGGCTCATAGGGTTCTTCTCAATAAATTAGGTTTGTGTTGGTCAAATTGCTCGTTAACAGCTTTAAATTGCGCCGGTGTATTGGTATTAACAAGTGCGTGCGCTTTATTACATTTTAGCGTTTGCACACCAATACTACGGGTAAACTGTTTAATTGATTTATGACTATTTGCGTTTATGAGTAATTGTTTTAAATGACGTTTAACGCTTTGGGTGTTACGAATATACAGGGGTAACGGTTCATTTTCAAAGTGCCACGCATGTATTTGTGGCTGATTTGTTTGAAAGTGGGAATTATCGCTTGCTGCAGATGCAATTTGCGATAATAAAGTGCAAGTAAGCAACGGCATATCAACAGCGGTTACAAGTATATCTTGCTCTGTTGCCATTAAGGTTGAATAAATCCCCCCAAGCGGGCCCGAACCTGGGTATATATCTGCGATGTATTGCGCAGTAGCACTTTGTACATTACGGCTTATAAGTACATCACTTGCTCCTGCTGCTGTTAATAACTCACATGCATTTTGCAGTAATGTTTTATTTTTTAAAATAAGGTTGGCTTTATCGCTGCCCATTCTGGATGATTGCCCACCCGCGAGTACAACCCCCGTAAACACGGCTTTATTACTCATTTTAGCCGCCCAACATAGCTAAATGTGTTGTGGCGCCGGTTAAGCGCTTATCAAGCTCATGGCTAATGGTTTTATTGCCCATAGCCGCTTGAATCGCATTTACAGTGGCTGGCATATCTTGCGCATTTAAATGCGGGCGTAAGTCTATTCCTTGCTCGGCAAACAGGCACAAATGTAATTTGCCTAATGACGATACTCTTAATCTGTTGCAGCTTTTACAAAAATCTTTACTGTAGGGCATAATTAAGCCAATGCGACCCTCAAAATCGGGATGACAAAACTCCTCTGCAGGGCCGTTTAATTTACCTCTCACTACCTGTAACCAACCTTGTGATAAAAGCTGCGCTTTAACACTTTGCCCGCTTACATGGTTTTGTTCAAAAAAGGTGGCACCATTGCCTGTTTCCATTAATTCGATAAAGCGTACCGTTACTTTTTTATGTTTTACCCAGTCTAAAAAATCACTCAATTGGTTTTTATTAAATTGCTTAGCCAGCACTGCATTTATTTTTATATCTTTTATACCCAGCTCAATTGCCCGGTCTATCCCTTTTAAAATATGATTTAGCTTGTCGTGTCCTGTAATTAATTTAAACATGCTCGGGTTTAAGCTATCTATACTAATGTTTAGCGCATCTAAGCCAGCGCTGTAATACTCATCAATTTTATTAAATAAGTTAAATCCATTGGTTGTTATGGCGACTTTTTCTATGCCTGGGGTGTTTTTACATTGCTTTATAATGTCGGTTACGTCACTGCGTAAACACGGCTCACCGCCCGTAATACGCACTTTTTTTGTGCCTAATTGCGCAAACGCATTTAATAAGGTGTTTATTTCGTTTTTATTTAAAAAGTTACGCGGGGTATCGCACTGATACCCATTTGGTAAACAATAGGTGCAACTAAAGTTACACACATCGGTAATTGAGAGGCGCAAATAGTTAAACTGCCGACCAAATTGATCATTAAGCATATGCTTCCTTGTTTATTTACATTTCAACTGCAACATCAATACTGTTAGCGTTTTGCGTAGTATGCTGCTTTATTAATTGGCTTAACTGGGTTTTACACGACCCACAGTTAGTGCCGCATTTTAGTTTAGACCCCAATTGCTCTACTGTATTTTCACCACTTTTAATGGCGTTTATAATGGGCTGCTCACGTACTTTAAAGCAACTACATACTTGCGCGCCTTGAGTAAACTCTTCATCGGGCGTGGCATACAACAATGACTGTAATTGGCTAAAGGTTATTAAAGGCTCTGCAAATAAGTGATTTATCCACTCAAGTGATATGTCTTTTTGAGCCGACGAAATAACCGCAACAAACACTAACTGCTCGTTTTTAATACATTGAACATGCATTGCTTTTGCACTGCCCATTGCCGACCACTGCCCTTGTAACCCTGTCAGTGTTTGGCAATAATAAAGCAAATCATTTTGCGGCTCCTTGAGTGCTAACTGATAGTTAACACAATTACTTGCGTTAACTTTAAGCCAAAAATCACTGGTTATTTTAAGCTCTGTTTTGCTAAAAATTTGCATGTACTGAGCAAACTGCGCTTTAACTAAATCAACAGCACCATGCTTACACTCAGCTTGGCCCGAAATAGGGTCAACAACCGATTGATAGAGCCCACTTACCGTAGCGGATGAGGCAAATTGCTTGTTCCAGTGAATAGGCATAAAACATTCGCCTTTTCGCACGGCCTCTGTCACTTTTGCATGAGCCGTAACTTGCCCCGTTTTAGCATTGGCGGTTATTAAATCGTTTGCTTTTATGTTTAATTTGCAGGCATCTATGGGGTTTATTTCAATATATGGGCGCGTTATATGAGTAGAAAGGGCTGTACTTTTCCCAGTGCGGCTCATTGTATGCCACTGATCGCGTATTCGTCCTGAGTTCATTACAAAAGGGTAATCGCTTGATGTTTGCTGCACAGGAAGTTTGGGCGTTATAGGTATAAAGCGGGCTTTTTTATCTGCGGTGCTAAATTGTTTATTAACAAAAACCTGCCCGTTTTTATATGGCTCATTTTTTAGTACCGGCCACATAACGGGTTTTAAGTTATCGTATTGCTGCTGCGAAAGCCCTACTAAGGCTGATAAATTTAATAGCCTATCACCGTTATTTTCAAAATCAGTAAGTTGTGCCCATTCTTCAAAAATGCCACTGGGGTCTGTAAAGTCAAATCCTTCAAAACCCATTTTTTGGGCAACTAAACACATTATTTGCCAATCGTTTTTAGCCCCCGAAAATGGCTCAACTAGCGGGCGCTGCCTCGATATTCTGCGTTCTGAATTAGTCACTGTGCCGTTTTTTTCGCCCCATCCGGTTGATGGGAATGCCACATTAGCAAATTTTAGCGTATCACTTTTAGCAATACAGTCAGACACAACCACCAGCTCACATTGCTCAAGTGCATGTTGTATGGCTGCGTTATTAGGTAGGCTCACCATCGGGTTGGTTGCCATTATCCAAATAGCTTTTATTTTCCCTTTGGCGATTTCATCAAACATATCAATCGCATTACACCCTGCTTTTTTAGCTATTGTTGGCGATTGCCAAAAACGCTGCACTAACTGTTGGTGCGCGTCGTTTTCAATGTCTAAATGTGCTGCTAATTGATTTGCCAAGCCCCCTACTTCACGCCCACCCATAGCATTAGGCTGCCCCGTTATTGAAAACGGGCCACATCCAGGTTTTAGCAATTTGCCCGACGCTAAATGCGCATTTATAATGGCATTACACTTATCAACCCCTGAGCTTGATTGGTTAATACCCATTGAATAAAAACTAATAGCGGTTGGGCTTTGGGCAAATAAGGCGTAAAAGTCACTGACTAGCTGCGCGTCAATATCACAAAAGTCACTTACCGCTTTTACACTCCACTTTTTCGCCTCTACAAGCGCTGTTTCAAAGCCATTTGTATGCGCGTTTATAAATTGCGTATCTAAATAGTTATGTTCACTTAAATAAGTAAGTAAACCGTTATAAAGAGCCCCGTCGCTGCCTGGTTTTATATTTAAAAAGGTATCGGCAAGTTCGGCTGTATCGGTTTTTCGCGGGTCGATAACCACTACTTTCATGTTTGGATTAAGCTTTTTTGCGCGCTCCATACGCTGGTATAGTACCGGGTGAGTCCACGCTGCATTTGAGCCAATTAAAATAAGTAGCTCAGTGTGCTCTAAATCTTCGTAGGTACATGGTACTACGTCCTCACCAAATGCACGTTTATAACCGGCAACCGCCGATGACATACACAGCCTTGAGTTTGTATCTATATTGCCTGAGCCTATGTAGCCTTTCATTAATTTATTGGCAACGTAGTAATCTTCAGTCAGTAACTGCCCCGATACATAAAACGCAACCGACTCCGGTCCATGCTCTTTAATAATGGCGTTAAATTTGTTGGCAACGTAATCAGTTGCCGTATCCCAGCTGGCGGGTTCGTTATCAATAAGAGGCGATGTTAAGCGATTATCAGTGCCTGTGGTGTCAAGCAAGTGCGTGCCTTTAACACACAAGCGGCCAAAATTAGCGGGGTGCTCGCGCGTGCCTTCAAGTTTTGTTGGGGTATTATTTAATAATGAAATATCAACCCCACAGCCTACACCACAATAAGCGCAGGTGGTTTGTTTAAGCAAAGGTGTGTTTGAACATGTGTTTAATGTTTCCATACTGCTCTCTTATTCTTTGTGTTAAGCGCTCTGTGATACTGGCTCATCTACTGGGGTTAGCGTAGCTATTTTATTATTAAGCGCACTGCTAATAACGCTTTGCACTAGTTTTTCACAGCCTCCACAACCCGTACTTGCTTTAGTGGCTTGCTGCACTTTATTTAAATCGCTACAACCTTGTATAACCGCTTGTTCAATAGTGTGTTTTGTCACTTTGTGGCACGCACAAATAATGGCATCACGTGGCAAATCATCAGCGTTTAGCTCGCCCGCGTCACCTGCAAGCGGCATTATTAATGACTCTGCGGGCACACTAAGCTCAATGCCATTTAAGTGATACTGCAATAAATTATCGTAATCACTGGTATCGCCAACCAGTACAGCACCTATGAGCTTATTGCCTTGCTCATTAGTGACTACTTTTTTGTAAATACCGTTTGGCTGATCTTCAAAGTAATAGCTAATTGCGCCTTCACTGCGTGCATGAGCATCACCAATTGAGCCTACTTCAACACCCATTAATTTAAGCTTGGTGCTCATATCGGCACCGCTAAATTCATCAGCACTATTTGAGGAATTGTTTGAGGTAGTGTGTAAAGCTTTGTTTGAAGACAGCTGTTGTAAAACATGCCCCGCCGCTACTTTTGCCATCGCGTAGCCCGGTGCTACAAGGCCAAAAATAAAGTTATTCCAAAGGGCGCATTCGCCTATGGCGTATATGTTTTTATCACTCGTTTGGCAATGGTTGTTTATTACGATGCCGCCGCGCTCACCTATTTCTAAATTAAACTCACGAGCTAGGTTGTCGTATGGGCGAATACCGGCCGAGAATACAATCATGTCGGTTTCTAGGGTTTGCCCCCCTTTAAAGCACATTTTATAACGACTGTTTTCACCCTCTATAATTTGCTCTGTCGCCACTGATGTATGCACTGTAACGCCCAGCTCGATAATTTTATTTTTAAGCAATCGACCACCAGCACCATCTATTTGTACGCCCATAAGTTGTGGTGCAAATTCTATTACATGGGTTTGCAAGCCAAGTTGCTTTAACGCGTTGGCAGCTTCTAGCCCTAATAAACCGCCGCCAATTACTACGCCCACTTTGCTGGCATGTGCAGATTTTTTTATGGCGTGTAAATCGTTAATGGTTCTGTAAACTAGGCAATGCTCACGGTCTTTTCCTGGAATGGGGGGTACAAATGCAAATGAACCGGTAGCCAATATTAACTTGTCGTATTCAAATGTTTTGCCTTTTGCAGTAGTGACTGTTTTTGCATCGCGGTTTATATCAACCACTTTAGAATGAGTATGAAAGCACACTTGCCAATCTTGATAGGTTTTACTGCAGGTAAGTGCTAAATCGTCTTCGGTTTTACCTTTAAAAAAAGACGAAAGCTGTACGCGGTCATAAGCGAGTCGGTCTTCACCGCTGAGTACGGTAATCTCCATATTTTGAGTATCACCTTGTTGTGATACTAGCTGTTGTACAAAATGATGGCCAACCATTCCATTTCCGACAACTACAACACGCTGCTTGCTTGGCATTAAAATCACCTGTTTGATTTAAAATACACTTAACTTTAGATGGGTACTTTAAATGTATAATTTATTATGTGTTGGTTATAGCAATATGCAAGCCAGATATATAAACAATATATTTCAACAACTTAACTGAGTTAACACAGTAAAAAAGAAGTGAAAGCACCACAAGCTGGCGCTATTGCACCAACTTGTAACGCTTTAAATTAAATAACGAGGGTTTAGGTTAAATACTTAAAATTTAGCGCTTACCCATACCCACAGTTTTTGGGTATCAACTTTGCCTGCAGCGCTATCACCTGCTGAATAATCGGCATATTTTGCGCCTACAGCATAGGTTTTATTAATAGGCTTTACGTATTGTACGTTTAGCTCTGTGCCTAAATCATCAACGCCATTGGCGCTATCGTTGGCATCAAAGCTGTGATACGCAAACAGCCATTTACCGCCGTAAGCTTTACCATTTAAACTTACATAAGTGTCATCAAGCCCTTGTGCTGGGGTTGCTAAAAACGTATCGGCCCAGCCATTAAATTTATGCATTGTGGCAAGCGGCGTGGCAAAACCATAATCACCGTTATCAGAACCCAGTGACTCAATACCAGCTTTTAATGTAACGGTTTCAATGCCTAAACCGCCTAAATCTATCCCTCCTTCAAATGCATAATAATCAGCGTCAAAATCACTCATGCTCGTTGATGCAGATTGCGTGGCGTACTGTGCTTTATAGTAAAATTTAATATCGCTGAGCGTTTTATTACCATTAAAAGAAACGCCATAAGTATCTAAGCTGTCATTATCTATTGCGTCGTCACTTAATAAATAGCTGTATAAAACCACCTTACCTAGGCTTGTTTTAAAGCTTGCATTGATAAGATGATCGGATGCATCAATATCTTTGCTATCGGCAAATATACGGTTGCGCTTACTTATGTAGCTATAGTGCAAGTTAATATCATTAAAGGTGTAATTTACTGTTGCAGCATCAAAGGTTTGCCTGTCTTGCCTAAAGCCAACGTGACCTACAAAACGCTGTCCATCAAGCGCTATTACTTGCCTACCTACATTAATTGATAAAGCATCTTTTGCGTATTTAACAAAAGCCTGATCTATCTCTGTGGTTTCAGGGTCGGCTATTACTGAGTAATTAGTATTTTTACCCAGCGTATTGTTGTAATCGTCTACACCGAATAGGCTTCGGCTATCTTCGACCTCTAATAAAGCAGAAAAGCTATTCACTTCATCGGTTTTATGAGTAAGGCGTGTACGCAGCGTTAAGCTACTGGCATCTTTTAGTGCGTTATCTTGCTCTGCACTTTCATAACGCAGCCTAAAATTAAGGTCGGTTTGCGCTGCAACACTAATTGAAGGCGCAGCAATGCACCATATCATTAAAATAATAGGTAAGTTATTTTTATAATTTAACATGTTGGTCTCTTAGTTTTTAATTATGAGCACGCACAATAAAATGATAAATAAACACAGCGAAATGCTCTTCCAGAGTAATACTGGATCGCGTTTCATTATTGAAATTTTGTTGGCTGAGCTCTGTAAATGTGGATTAGGTTTACTAATATCTGTTAAAAACTCAGAAAATGCGTGGTATCTGAGCTCTGGTTTTGGCGCAAGTGCTTTCATTAAAGCCTGATCTAACCAAAAGGGTATATCGGCTCGGTACTTGCGAATACTTGTGTATTGCCAGTGGCTGTAATCAATAGGGGTATGACTTGCCGGTAATGTTTTATAAGGCAGCTTCGAGCACAATAACTCATAAGCAATCACCCCAAGCGAAAACATATCGCTTTTAAAATCGGCGTGCAGCGAAATAAGTGTTTCAGGAGCCGTATAATCTATAGTTCCTTGCGGGCAGTCATCGGCTATTTGCTTAACCGACTCATCCATAGCCGCAACACTGACAGTACCGTAATCAATTAACGTAACTTTACCGTGAGCATCTATCATCACGTTATCGAGTTTTAAATCACGATGTACCATATCTAATCGCTGAAAAGCCCTTAGCGCATGCACTATTTGCTCTACAATAGTGCGCACTTGAGCTATTTCTAAATAAGGGACGTCGTGCTTATAGTCACTGAGGGTTTGTCCGTCCATGTACTCGCAAATATGATATAAAAATCGGCTTTGCGATTGCGTATTTAAAACCTTCATTACATTAGGATGATTTATACGTTGCCCTACCCACCCTTCGCGTATAAAGCCTTGAAGGTAGTGTATATCGTCTTCAAAATTAACCGAAGGTGCCTTTAATACAACGGGAGGTGCATCAGGTGCTTGCTGTACCAAATAAATGTGCGATCGGCTGCTTTCGTTGATTTTACGAATAACCGTATAACCATCAATTATTTGGCCAACTTCTAATGCGGGTGGTATTTTTCGCTGCGTTAACGATTGATAAAGCTCATCTAGATTTTGCTGCGCAATGCTATTTACCTTCACTAATAAACAACTCACATTATCATCACTGCCTTGTGCTATAGCGCGTGAGGTAATGGCACTTGCTGCCTGCTCTAAGTTGTTATGGGCGTTTATTTCGTTGGCAATTTCACTATAGGGCAATACATCATGCACACCATCGCAAGTCAGTATGTAAATATCGCCGGCTTTTAGGTCAACTTCGTAAACATCAATTTCTTGATGTGACTGCGCGCCTAAAGCACGAGTGAGCGTATCATTTACTTTATGATCCCGCGTTATCGCTTCCATTTGATTATCGCGTAAACGCGTAATGCGAGTATCGCCTAAATGAAATATATACCCCGTAGCTGATTTTAATATAAGCGCCGTAAAGGTGGTCATCCAATCAGCTTGGCGTTGCCCTAAGTGGTTATAGTTAACTGATTGCGAATATAACCACTGATTTAAGCTAGCTAAAACCTTAGAAACCGATTTTTTGACCGCCCAACTGTCGGGTGTATTTAAATACTCATTTATAAAATGAGTAACACTGAGCTGCGATGCTTGTTTGGCATTTTTAGCCGATGAACACCCATCTGCTAAGCACGCAATAGCGCCTTTTGTTTCTTGTTGTTCGTGCTCAGTATTTAAAGCAGCAAACGCATCTTGATTTTCATCTTTTATGCCCGCGGCACTGTGCCCACCAAAAGAAACATCTAGCGTATTATTACGAACTTGAGCGTGTTGGGTTTCATCAAACATGGTTAACGCTGCCTTAAGTCACTGAAATAAGTTCAACAGAGCCATCTTCGTTTACTTCTGTGATGTGCCCATCTGGCTCTTTCATGAAAAATAACGCCCCTAAACCTAACAATGCACTGGCAGCAATAATCATAAAGAAAGTTTGGTAATCCACTAATGAGAGCGCCGTTAAATACACCACGGCGCCTACGTTACCGTAAGCGCCAGTCATACCTGCAATCTGCCCTGTTAAGCGGCGTTTAATAAGTGGCACAGCAGCAAAAACCGCTCCCTCACCAGCTTGCACAAAGAACGAACACGCCATGGCAGCAGCTACTGCAAGCCAAAGTGGCCAGCTAGCGTCAACTAAGCCCATAACAAAGTAGCCAACAGCTAACCCTGAGGTAAGGACAATAAGTGTTTTACGACGACCCATTCTATCTGAGATCCAACCACCACCCGGGCGCGAGGCTAAATTCATAAACGCATAAGCAGAGGCCAGTAAACCTGCGTACACCATATCTAGGCCAAACACTTCCATAAAAAATAATGGCAACATAGATACAACGGCCAGCTCTGAGCCAAAGGTAGTAAAATATAAAATATTAAGTACAGCTACTTGTTTAAATTCGTAGCGGTGTGATTCTGGCACGGGTTGTTTAAATATATGTCCGTTTATATCAAAGGTTTTATATACCTCGTAGGCGTATAACAGCACTAAAAATGCATAAACGGCTAAAACAAAATTGGCAGAAATTAAATTAGCGCCTGTAGGAGACAACTTCCAAGTAAGTAAAGCCAGTGCGCCATACATAGGTAATTTCATAATAAGCAATAATACAAAGTCACCTTTACTGGTTACTTCCATTGCGCCTACTTTTTTAGGCTTAAAGTACGTCCCCCCTTTTGGTGTATCGGTTACGTTTATGTACCAGATAACACCAAAAATAACGCTAAGTACGCCCGTTAAACCAACGGCATAGCGCCAGCCATCGTCGCCGCCAAACATAAGCGCTAATACAGGTAGTAACATGGCAGCGGCAGCCGAGCCAAAATTACCCCAGCCACCATAAATACCTTCTGCCGTACCAAGCTCATTAGCCGGGAACCACTCGCTCACCATACGAATGCCCACTACAAAGCCTGCACCAATAAAGCCTAGTGCAAAACGCGCGATAGCGGCTTGCTCAAACGTGGTAGCCATAGCAAACATAAAACACGGTATGCTACATAAAATAAGTAAAGCGGCATAAACAATACGCGGACCAAACTTATCTGTCAGCATGCCAACAACAACACGTGCGGGAATGGTTAAGGCCACATTTAAAATGAGCAGCGTTTTTACCTGTGCCATAGTTATACCTAGCGAGCCCGCTATTGCCCCTAGTAATGGAGCATGGTTAAACCATACAAAAAAAGAGATAAAAAACACCATCCAGCTTAAATGTAGTATTTTCATTTTTCCGCTAAACGATATGAGATTAAACCCAGAACTCGGTTGCATGTTTTTTTCCTTGTAACGATTATTATTTTAAGCAGTGAGTACGACTTTGGTAGTAATAACACTGCGACGATTGTTAAATTAACGTTAACCGCTTTCAGCAATTACTAAGCCAACAATTAATAGGTAGGTTTTTCAGTTACTTATATTTTTGGGAATTAATATTTATTTCGCTTTGCACTATTTAAGCAGCTTTGTTGGGCGTAAACAGTGCAAAGAATTTTTAAGCTTTACTTGCTCTAGGTTTTAACTAATTGGTATTGTTAAAAAAAATTATGAGAACTCATTAATGCAAAAACCCCCTTTAACGTATCAGCAGCAATTACGCTATTCTCGCCATATTATGCTTCCTCAGCTAGATATAGATGGACAAGAAAAAATATGGCAAAGTCATGCTCTTATTGTGGGGTTAGGTGGATTAGGCTGCCCAGTTGCGCAGTACTTAGCGGCATCTGGTGTAGGTACGTTAACGCTTGTAGATAACGATGTGGTTGATGCAACTAACTTGCAAAGGCAGGTGATCTATAAACAAAGTGATGTTGGGTGCTTAAAAACCCACAGTGCAAAAAAACAGTTAACTCAGTTAAATGATGAAATAGAGATCCACACTATTGATGAATTTTTAAATGAAAATTCGCACCTTGAACAATTACTTAGCAAAGTGGATGTAGTTATTGACTGCACTGATAACTTAGCAACACGTAATTTGCTCAACAGCGCCTGCTATAACACCCGTACGCCCTTGGTTTCGGGCTCTGCCATAAGGTTAGAGGGACAAGTAGCTTGCTTTACAATGGCGCCTAATAGCCATTGCTACGGCTGTGTGTCACAGCTCTTTGGCGAACAAACTCAAAGCTGTTCAGAGTCAGGCGTGCTCTCGCCTATTGTAGGGCTTATTGGCAGTATTCAAGCGACTGAAGCACTTAAAATTATTGCAGGACTGCCTAGTAAACTCACCGAGCAGCTATTACTTGTAGATGGTTTGATTATGGAGTTTAACCGTTTTAACATTGTTAAAAATAAGCACTGCCCTGTTTGCAGTGCTTAATTTAGTACATTGTAAATACATGACTGCTTTTAAAAGCCTAATTTAGCGTTTCTAGGTTATTTATTGTCAAATAAATCTGCTCGCCTGGGCTTACGGCACTTTGCTGCCATTGCCTTTTAGACACCGTGCAATACAGTAATTGCGTATCTACGTTAACAGTTAGCAGCCATTGCTCATCAAGCTGCTGGGCATTTTCAAGCATACCTTTTAGCACGTTTGCACTGCTCTCGTTAATTGGTTTTACTTTGCTGTAGGTTATTTGGCTGCTTTCTATAATTAACTTATGGTTTTGTTTTACCAGCGAAGGCACTGCATATAAATGCTGTTGGCTATTACTAAGAGTAAGCTGGTATAGACCAAAAGCATCATTAAATTCAGGCTTACTATAACTAAGTATACTAAGTGGCGTTTGGCTCTTATTTGTATAAATACTTTGCACCACTTCTTGTGTTGCACCGCACTGAAGCACGTTGCCTTTCGCTATATGAAGTAATGTATCGCTGCAATAAAGTAGCTCTTTTAAAGAGTGGCTAACAATAATAAATTTAATACCATGGGATTTATTAAGTTGTTGAACAGCCCCCAACATAGTAAAACGCGTTGACCAATCTAAGGCGCTAAATGGCTCATCAAGTAAAACAACAGATTGCCCACTTAGTAGTGTTCTTGCAAAAATTACGCGCTGGCTCTCCCCGCCCGAAAGCCCCGACACATCACGATTTAGTAATGGGTTTAGTGCTAATAAATCAATTACCTGATCAGGCGTTAGGTTATTACTTTTATTTTTACAATGCTTGTGAGTAAACAGTAAATTACCCATCACATTTAAATGTGGAAATAACGGGCACGACTGCAGCTGTAAAGTAAGTAGGCGTTTATCGGGCTTTAAATGGGTAATATTATGATTATTTATACACACATTTTGCGCCGTCGTAAGCCCTGCTATCGCCTGTAATAAGCTCGATTTGCCCGAGCCCGAAGGGCCAAACACCCCTAAAATATCAAATTGATTTATAGCTAAATCAACATGTAATTCAAAATCGTCCAAACGTTGATGACATTGTATTTTAAGCACGATTAGCAGCTCCGTTTATCACGGTTTTATTAAATTTAAACAACAACACTAAACACGCAAACGAGATTGCTAGCAATACCAACGACAATTGGTGCGCTGCCCCATAATTAAGCGACTCTACATGGTCGTACAACGCAATAGACACCACTTGTGTTTCGCCTTGTATATTGCCACCAATCATTAGTACTAAACCAAATTCTCCCAATGTATGGGCAAAGCCCAGTGCAAAGGCACTGCCTATGCTTGGCTTTAATAGCGGTAACGTTAAATACATAAAACGCTTAAATGGACTGATCCCTAAGGCAATAGCAGCTTGATTGTAAGTAGTATTTATTTGTTTAAAGCCCGCCAGTAACGGCTGCATCACAAAAGGGAGAGAGTAAAATAACGAACCAATAACCACCCCTTGAAAACTAAACGCGAGCTGCGTACCCGTGAGCCAAAACCAAAACTGGCCAAATGCATGAGTAGGTGAAAACAATACCAATAAATAAAAGCCCATTAGCGTAGGCGGCAGCACCAAAGGCATTGCTATAAGTGCTTCTAATATAGGCTTTAACTTACCTTTATAACTGGCTAGCTGCCATGCAAGCGGAATGCATATAATCAACAAAATAGCAGCCGTTATAAAGGCAAGTTTAATTGTAAGCCACAGCGCTGTTACATCACTTGCTAACATCACTTTCCTTTGCTTTATAACCAAGCTCTAATAATGTTTTTGCGGTTGAAGGGGCATTTAAAAAAGCCATAAATTGTTTAGCTGCCGTTAAATGCTTAGTAGCGCTTATGATAACGCCTTGCTGCGTTATTTCAGGGTATTTTTCAGGTTCGATAAGCGTGTAATTTAAATATTTTTTATTTTTAGTTTTGCGATACGCCGACTTTAACGTAGATAACGCGACCAAGCCTTTAGCGGCATTGCCTGTTTCTACAAATTGAAACGCATGGGTAATATTATTTGCATACACAAATTCATACGGTGTTTTTATATAGTTTTTAGCATAATGCGCCGATGATTGCCCATATGGCGAAAACCGCGGATTAGCAATGGCTAATTTATTATTAATAACTGAGCTGCTTGGCTGCCACAGGGCTAATAAACCTATCGCATAGGTGGTTAAGCTATTTTTGAGTGCAAAGCCGTCTTTGATCAGTGCGTGTGGGCGTGCAGCGTCGGCTGATAAAAAAATATCGTACGGTGCACCGTGCATAATTTGAGAGTGTAATACGCCGCTAGAAGCAGCTGATATTTTAATATTAATATTTTTCAGGGCTGGGTTAGTCACCAGCGTTTGCAGCACAGGTTTAAAATTGCTCGCAACGGCTATGTGCAGCGTTTCTTTTGCGTTAAGAGGATTGCTAAATACCACTAACAGTAATAACAAATAACCACACCATGTATTGTAAAGCTTTAACATTATAAGTATTGTTTTAAAAATCAGACACATTATAAAAAACAATATATATGAACGATGTATGCAATGCACCTGGTTTATTACCAGTAGAAACCGCAATTAGTAACATGCTAAGCGCTATTAACGTTGATAAAGCCGCAGAAACCATTTCAATAATGCACAGTGTTGGCCGTGTTTTAGCAAACGATATTAAATCCAATATAAATGTGCCTGCTCACGATAATTCGGCAATGGATGGCTATGCACTTTGCCTAAGCGAAGGGCTAACAACTTATCAGCAAGTAGGCAGTGTATTTGCTGGGCAAACCTTTAAAAACACCTTAACACCTGGGCAATGCGTTAGAATTATGACCGGCGCTGCCCTGCCCCCTGGCGCTAATGCGGTAGTTATGCAAGAAAACGCCAGCGTAGATAATGATAAAATAACATTTACTGGTCATATTGAGCTCAATAATAATGTGCGCTTTGCAGGTGAAGACATTGCAAAAAATAGTGTTGTTTTTAAAGCAGGCAGAAAACTAAAAGCAGTCGATGTAGGCTTACTTGCCTCTATTGGTATTAACCAAGTAAGTGTATATGAAACACTAAAGGTCGCGGTTTTTTCTACAGGGGATGAACTTATAGAGCCTGGCAATGCGCTTCCAGCAGGAGCTATTTATGAAAGTAATCGCGCTGTTATATTAAGCGAGCTTAATGATAACAATATAGAAGTGATTGATTTTGGCATAATTGCCGATGATAAAACGCTCATTAAAAACACATTTTTAAAAGCAAACGAGCAAGCCGATGCCGTAATAAGCTCTGGTGGTGTATCGGTTGGCGAAGCCGATTTTACTAAAGAAGTATTAAATGAAATTGGCGATATTCATTTTTGGAAAATTGCCATGAAGCCGGGCAAACCCTTTGCTTTTGGTAAATTACCTAACAGCTACTTTTTTGGTTTACCAGGTAACCCCGTATCGGCAGCCGTTACGCTTGACCGACTTGTAAAGCCAGCCCTTACAAAGCTTTCAGGAAATGAACATACTGCTAAGTTACGTTTAAAAGCAACCACCACAGCGCTGATTAAAAAGCGCCCCGGCCGTACCGACTTTCAACGTGGTATTGCCAGTACCGACGAAAACAATAACCTACTGGTAACGCCTATAAATAAGCAAGGTTCGGGGGTACTCTCATCGCTTAGCCACGCAAATTGCCTTATTGTGGTGCCCGCCGAAAGTGGCAATATTGGAAAAGACGACACCGTAGAAATAGAGTTTTTGTAAAGCTAAAAATGCTACAGCTAACTGTATAATATAGCTGTAGCACTGCTGTTACTCTTAAAATATTTTTATATTTAGTGTTTGAATTAAACAATTTAGCTTTTCGCTACGTCCTACAAAATCTGCTTCGCTCAGTTTATTAACACACTTTAGCGCATTTTTAGTTGCAAAGTATCTATCATAACTGAGGCTTCGCTCGCATTTAACGCTATACGTTGAAGGCCAACTCCCACCTGCGCTAGTTGCTATGCCAACAACATTACATGTTGCATCTATATAGTGCTCCCATGCTTTTATTTGCGCTTTAACTGCATCTACTTGGTAGTCGTCATTTAGTTGCGGGTAGATTTCATTCATCATTTTACTGATTTTAGTTTTGTATCTGTTGCCCTCTAAATTATAAATATTGCCTGTGTGCATTACACCGCCTTCTGGCCAGCCATCAGCGCTTTCTCCAAGTGCACCAAACGATGAAACTGTAAAAGCTAACCCGATAACCATTTTATTCATTTTAAATCCCTTTATTTTTTTGAAACTAAGTCCTTAAATTAAAAATAAGGGCTTATTCATATTCTACAAAAATAATAAATAGATTAAAAACATTATGTTTTAGCTTTGCTAATTAATCTGAACTCTGGCTAAGATATTTACTAACATATTGAATCATGGTGATATTTAAATTTATTTTCTCTAACCAGAAATTTTAAGTAAATCCAACGCAGTTAGCGCTTAAAATAGCTGATAGAGATAGGTTTATTATCCAGAATTCAGGTTAATTTTGTTAAATACTATTGAGGTACTCTTACAACTCCCTCCATAAGCACACGAGCACTGCGGCTCATACTTGCTTTTGTTACTTGCCAATCTCCAGCTATTTTTTTAGCTTCTGCGCCTACTTTTAGCGTGCCAGAGGGGTGGCCAAAGTTAACTTCGTTCAATGTCCCGCCACCAGCGGCCACATTAACAAGCGTACCGTCAATAGCGGCGGCTGCGCCAATAGCGACTGCGGCTGTGCCCATCATAGCGTGATGAAGCTTGCCCATAGACATAGCACGTACTAATAGATCAATTGTTGTAGCTTCAATAAACTTACCACTTGACGCGTTATAATCTAATGGCGCTGCCACAAAGGCTACTTTAGGTGTATGTTGGCGTGTTTGCGCTTCGTTAATATTCGCTATTAATCCCATTTTGACTGCGCCATAGGCACGAATAGTTTCGAGCTTTTTAAGTGCGTCAGTATCGTTATTAATATCGCTTTGCAGCTCAGTGCCACTATAGCCAATATCCGCGGCATTAATAAATACAGTAGGAATACCCGCGTTTATCATGGTGGCTTTTAAAGTACCAACACCTGGTACTTCTAAGTCATCTACTACATTGCCTGTTGGGAATAACGCCCCTTCACCATCGGCGGGGTTTAAAAACTCTAGCTTTACCTCGGCAGCAGCAAAAGTCACGCCATCAAGTTCAAAATCGCCAGTTTCTTGCACTTCGCCATTGGTGATAGGCACATGAACTAAAATGCTTTTTTTAATATTGGCCTGCCATACACGCACCACGGCTACACCGTTATCGGGTACTGTGCTTTTATCAACTAAGCCGTTCGTTATAGCAAACGCACCTACTGCGCTGGTTAAATTACCGCAATTGCCGCTCCAATCTATAAAAGGTTTATCTATTGCCACTTGGCCAAATAAATAATCCACATCGTGGTTAGGTTGCTCGCTTTTACTTAAAATAACCGTTTTACTAGTACTTGATGTTGCTCCGCCCATACCATCGGTTTGTTTGCCATATGGGTCGGGGCTACCAATTATGCGTAACAGTAAATTGTCGCGCGCCTCACCTGCCACTTGGGCAGGTTTGGGTAAGTCGGTTAACTTAAAAAATACACCTTTACTGGTGCCGCCGCGCATATAAGTTGCTGGCACTTTAATTTGTGGTTTAAACATAATGCACGCCCCTTATGCTGATTGCGTAGCTTCTAAAAAGTCTTGCGCAAAGCGCTGTAATACACCACCAGCGGCATAAATAGAAAGTTCTTCTTGGGTATCCAGTCTGCATTTCATAGGTACTGTTAGAACCTCACCATTTTTACGTGTAATCACTAAATCAAGCGTTGCACCTGGTGTTGGCTCACCTTTTACATCAAAGCTTTCGCTGCCATCAATGTTAAGCGTTTTACGGGTAGTGCCCGGTTTAAATTCAAGCGGTAAAACACCCATACCAATTAAGTTAGTACGGTGAATACGCTCAAAGCCCTCTGCAGCTATAACCTCAACGCCTGCAAGCCTTACCCCTTTTGCAGCCCAATCACGCGATGAGCCTTGACCATAATCGGCGCCGGCTACAATAATGAGTGGTTGTTTACGCTGCATATAAGCTTCGATTGCTTCCCACATACGTGTGTTAGTACCTTGTGGCTCTAATCGTGCGTATGAACCTTGTTTAACTTCGCCGTTTTCATCACGCACCATTTCGTTTAACAATTTAGGGTTTGCAAATGTAGCGCGCTGCGCTGTTAAGTGATCGCCTCGGTGCGTTGCGTACGAGTTAAAGTCCTCTTCAGGGACGTTCATTTTAGTTAAGTATTCACCCGCGGCACTGCTTGCCATAATTGCGTTTGATGGCGATAAATGATCCGTTGTAATGTTATCGCCAAGTACAGCAAGTGCGCGCATGCCGGTCATGGTTCGCTCACCTGCAAGGGCACCTTCCCAGTATGGCGGGCGGCGAATATAGGTACTTTGCTCGCGCCAGTTGTATAGCGGGTCGTTGTCTTCACCGTAATCTACGGTTAAATCAAACATAGGTTCGTACACTTTTTTAAATTGCTCTGGCTTTACACTTTGCTTTATTACTTCATCTATTTCTTCATCGCTTGGCCATAAATCTTTTAGCGTTATGTCGTTACCATTTTGATCTTTCCTTAGTACACCTTTTTCAATATCAAAACGAATAGTACCGGCAATAGCGTAAGCCACCACTAATGGCGGTGACGCTAAAAACGCTTGCTTAGCATACGGATGTATACGCCCATCAAAGTTACGGTTGCCCGAGAGTACCGCTGTTGCGTATAAGTCGCGATCTATCACTTCTTGTTGAATTACAGAGTCAAGCGCGCCACTCATGCCGTTACAGGTAGTACAGGCAAAGCCCACAATACCAAAGCCAAGTTTTTCAAGTTCAGGAAGTAATTTTGCTTCTTCTAGGTATGATTGCACCGCTTTTGAACCCGGTGCTAATGACGTTTTAACCCAGGGTTTACGCATTAACCCTTTGGCATTTGCGTTACGTGCAAGTAAGCCGGCAGCAATTACGTTGCGCGGGTTACTAGTGTTAGTACAACTGGTAATAGCAGCAATAATACAGGCGCCATCTGGCATTAAGCCTTCTTCGTTTTCAACAACGCCAGATATACCTTCTTTTGCTAAATCGCTGGTGGATACACGACGATGTGGGTTTGAAGGCCCAGCAATATTGCGTCCAACACTAGATAAATCAAATTTAAGCACTCGCTCATACTTTGCGGTTTTTAAACTATCGCTCCAAAGGCCAGCCGTTTTAGCGTAGTTTTCTACAAGCGCTATTTGCTCTTCATCACGCCCTGTTAAACGCAAATAATCGATTGTTTTATCGTCTATATAAAACATGGCTGCAGTGGCACCAAATTCTGGCGTCATGTTTGAAATAGTTGCTCTGTCGCCAAGGGTTAGTGCATCAGCGCCTTCGCCGTAAAATTCTAAATAGGTCGATACAACACGCTGAGCGCGTAAAAACTCGGTAATAGCCAGCACTATGTCGGTTGCAGTAATGCCTGGCTGACGAGTACCTGTAAGCTCAACTCCTACTATATCGGGCAGGCGCATGTAAGAGGCGCGGCCAAGCATTACGCTTTCGGCTTCAAGCCCACCAACACCTACAGCAATTACACCAAGTGCATCCACATGCGGTGTGTGGCTGTCGGTACCAACTAAGGTATCGGGGAATGCAATGCCATCGCGGTTTTGAATAACAGGCGACATTTTTTCAAGGTTAATTTGATGCATAATGCCGTTACCAGGCGGAATAACATCAATATTTTTAAAAGCGGTTTTAGTCCAGTTTATAAAATGAAAACGGTCATCGTTACGTCTATCTTCTATTGCACGGTTTTTTTCAAACGCTTCAGGGTCAAAGCCTGCATGCTCAACCGCTAATGAGTGATCAACAATTAGCTGGGTAGGCACAACCGGATTCACTTTTGCCGGATCCCCACCTTTTGCAGCAATGGCATCGCGCAGGCCTGCTAAATCAACTAATGCAGTTTGGCCTAAAATATCGTGGCACACTACGCGCGCCGGATACCACGGAAAGTCTAAATCTTGCTTACGCTCAATAAGCTGATTAAGCGCATCGGTTAGCATATCAGGCTCACAGCGGCGCACTAAGTTTTCGGCAAGTACGCGTGATGTGTAAGGCAATGTGGCATAAGCACCAGGCTTTATTGCATCAACGGCTTCTTGCGTATCGTAGTAATCCACATTTGAGCCGGGCAATGGTTTTCGGTATTGGGTGTTATTAATTATGGTCATAATATCTGTTCGCTAATAGGTGACGGGAGATAAAAGGCAAGAGGTGAGCGTATTGCTCACCCTATACCAATCCGCTTAATTAAGTATTGTTACGGATTGGTATTATGTGTAACTAATTAGCCTCTTGATTCAATTGGCGTGTAGCTGCGCGCCTCTGGTCCTGTGTAATCTGCACTTGGGCGAATAATACGGTTATTAGCACGCTGCTCTTTAACATGTGCAGTCCAGCCGGTAACCCGGCTCATCACAAATATTGGCGTAAATAACTTAGTTGGGATCCCTATAAAGTGATACGCCGATGCATGGAAAAAATCAGCATTACAAAACAGTTTTTTCTCGCGCCACATTACTTCTTCACACCTAACCGACACAGGGTAAAGCACATCATCGCCCACCTCTTTAGCTAGTTTTTCAGAGAACTTTTTAATAATAACGTTACGTGGGTCTGACTCACGGTAAATAGCGTGTCCAAAGCCCATTATTTTATCTTTGCGCTCTAGCATACCCATAATTTCTTGCTCAGCGTGATCTGCACTTGTAAAACCCTGAATCATATCCATAGCGGCTTCGTTTGCACCACCATGCAGTGGCCCACGTAGCGTACCAATAGCGCCCGTTACACAAGAATGAATATCAGAAAGCGTTGATGCACACACTCTCCCAGTAAATGTAGAGGCATTAAATTCATGCTCTGCGTATAAAATTAGTGACACATTCATTACTTGCGCAAAAAGCTCGCTCGGTGCTTTGTCGTGTAATAGAGTTAAAAAGTGCGCGCCCACTGAGTCGTCATCAGTTTGTGTTTCAATGCGTACGCCATCGTGAGTAAATCGGTACCAGTAACAAATAATACTTGGAAACACTGCAACCATACGGTCAATCGCATCGTTTGCTTGGCTAAAATCAAGCTCCATTTCTAGGTTACCCAGCATTGAGCAACCGGTACGCATAACATCCATTGGATGCGCGTCTTTAGGAATATTTTCAAGCACGGTTTTTAGTGCATCTGGCAGGCCGCGTAAGCTTTTTAATTTAGCTTTATACTCGGCTAGTTCATTTGCTGTTGGTAGCTCGCCGCGTGAAAGTAAAAAAGACACTTCTTCAAACTGTGCTTTTTCGGCAAGTTCGCTAATATCGTACCCACAATACGTTAAACCTGAGCCTGTTTGCCCTACTGTACATAATGCGGTTTGCCCTGCAACTTGCCCGCGTAAACCTGCTCCGCCTAATGCTTTATCTACCATGATCTTCTCCTATCTAAATTTGTGTGTGTTATCTATTTTAATAGTTATTATTTGTCAGATTTTGATGAAAAAAGGTTATCGAGTGTGTTTTCGTATGTGTGGTAATCTAAAAATTCGTAAAGCTCGGCGCGTGTTTGCATATTCTCAATTTCGCTTTGCTGCGAGCCTTCATTTAAAATGGCGGAGTACACATTAAGCGCGGCTTTATTCATTGCTCTAAAGGCACTAAGAGGATAAAGCACCATTTCTACACCTACTTCACTTAACTGCTCTTTGGTGTAAATAGGCGTTTGGCCAAACTCTGTAATATTAGCTAAAATTGGTACATTAATCGCTTTTGAAAATGCTTGGTAATCGGCAAGGTCGTGCACGGCTTCTGCAAAAATAGCGTCTGCGCCCGCTTCTACACAGGCAGCTGCGCGGTCAATCGCGGCGCTTAAACCTTCTTTTTGAAACGCATCGGTACGCGCCATAATGTAAAAATCACTATCGGTTTTTGCATCAACTGCGGCTTTAATGCGGTCAACCATTTCACCTTGGCTTACAATTTCTTTATTAGGGCGATGACCGCAACGCTTTTGTGCCACTTGGTCTTCAATATGAAAACCCGCTGCGCCTGCTTTGGTCATTTCTTTAACGGTACGCGCAATATTAAACGCCCCGCCCCAGCCTGTATCGGCATCTACCAGTAGTGGCAAATCGCTGGCACCGGTAATACGGCGAATATCTTCAAGTACATTATCAAGGCTGGTCATGCCTAAATCGGGCATACCAAAAGAGGCGTTCGCAACACCAGCACCTGAGAGATAAATAGCTTGGTGGCCCATTTTTTCAGCCATCATGGCTGTGTATGCATTAATAGTACCCACCACTTGTAATGGGCGGTTATTCGCAATGGCCTGTTTAAATTTTAATCCTGCTGACATTATTTTCTCCTCACTTTGAACGGTTGCTACATGGAGTAACTTATATTTTTAATCTGACATTGTGACTGTTTAACTGTTACTAGCTTTTAGCTTTTAGCTTTTATAAAGTTTTTGTTTATGACAAATACCAATCTGTATGTGTATGAGGTCTATTTAACGCTAAGAAAATCGTTCTGTAACTAGGCAATAATTTTTATGTTTAGTGGTTCTAAATAAAAAATTCTTAACAACGTTATAGAGCGATTTAATCAGTTAAATTGTTCGAATACTCATATTGATTGGTATACATCAAATTTGGTTTGAATATTTGCTTGCGATGCACTGATATGTCGTTTCATCAGCATTTCGGCAAGTTCACCATCGTGGTTTTCTATCGCGTTAATAATGGCTAAGTGCTCGTCAAACGCTTTTGATACGCGCGGCCCTACCATGCCCATTTGTACACGGTACATACGTATTAATTGGTAAAGCTCGTTACATAACAAATGGATTAAATGAGCGTTTTTGCTGCCTTTAATAATGCGATAATGAAAGTCTAAATCGCCCGCTTCTTGATAGTACGACTCACCCTCTTTAACACGTTGCGTTTGCAAATGTTGGTTAAGTAATTGCTTTAAGCCTTTAACCTCATCGGCTGCCATATTGTCGGCAGCAAGCCTACATGCTAAGCCTTCAAGCGAGCTGCGTACTTGGTATACTTCAATTAAACGCTCTGCGGTTAGCGCCACTACTCGGCAACCTACATTGGCTTTACGCTCCACTAAGTAACAGCTTTCTAAGCGATTAAGCGCTTCTCTAAGCGTCGCACGGCTTACACCGTAGCGCTTTGCAAGCTCAGGCTCCGATATTTTGCTGCCCTGCTGTATGCTGCCTTCTACTATTTCACGGCGCATATCAACAAACACTTGATCAGATGCTGTAGTAATAGGTGTATCGTTTAAAAAAGGTTGCGTCATGGCTTTATAAATAAATTGTCGACAATTGATGTGTTAACTATGTGCTTAATAAAAAAACATGTCAACCCCACCTGAGGTGAAAATGAGTAAAAAACACACTCATTGTCGACACTGTTAATCTAAAGTCGTATAAATTTGCTTTTAAATTAAACTAAAAACACAATATGTCGACATACCAACAAATTATAAAGCCGCTATTTAACACTGAAATAGTGCGTTAAAAGTGCTAATATCGCGCTTTATTTTTAATGTACGAGCCAACGCGTGAACGCCAACACTTTTATTCCTGAGCATTTTATTGACGACGTAAAAACCTATTTACCTGCGCACCTCAATTTAGACGACTTTATAAACGCGTGCCGTCGCCCTCTCAGAAAATCTATTCGTGTAAATACATTAAAAATTAGCGTTGCCGAATTTAAACACCGTGCAGAGAAAAAAAACTGGCAACTTACACCAATACCTTGGTGTAGTGAGGGTTTTTGGCTAGAACGCCCAAGCGATGAAGAACAAAACTTAGCATTAGGCAATACCGACTTACATTTAAGCGGCGCCATGTACGTACAAGAGGCAAGCTCAATGCTGCCACCTATGGCACTAAAACAAAGTATTGAAAACTCAGATTTACAAGATAATTACGTACTTGATATGGCATCAGCGCCTGGCTCTAAAACTTCGCAACTTGCCGCAATAATGAATAATCAAGGCGTACTTGTTGCCAACGAGCTTTCGTCATCACGCTTAAAAGTACTTAGCGCTACGCTTAAACGTATGGGCGTTGGTAACTGTGCGCTTTCGCACTTTGATGGCGTCATATTTGGTAACTATATGTTTGAATGCTTTGATAGCATTTTGCTTGATGCACCCTGCTCTGGCGAAGGTACCGTACGTAAAGACGCCGATGCACTTAAAAACTGGTCAATAGAATCAAATATAGAAATTGCTCAAGTTCAAAAAGATTTAATTAAAAGCGCTTTTTACGCATTGAAACCAGGCGGTACACTGGTGTATTCAACCTGTACGCTTACCCCGCTCGAAAACCAACAAGTATGCAACTACCTACTGAATGAATTTGGCGACTATATTGAGCCGCAATCGCTAAGTGATTTATTTGAAAGGGCAGAAAAAGCAACAACCGCCGAGGGCTATTTACATGTGTGGCCGCAAACATTCGACAGTGAAGGCTTTTTTATCGCTAAGTTTAAAAAACTCGCAAGCTGCAATAATCCAACCCAAAGCGTTAAAAAAGGTGCGTTTCCGTTTAACGAGTTTGATAAAAAACAAACCACTTCTTTTATGAGCGAGCTTAAAAAACAGTTTGGCTTAAAAGCGCTGCCAGGTAAGTTAATGCAGCGCGATAAAGAGCTGTGGTTATTCCCTGATGGGTTTGAAGCCGTTCAAAACAAAATAAAATACGCACGTTTAGGTATTCAACTAGGTATTATTCATAAAAATGGCGTAAGGCTTACTCACGAGTTTGCTACCGTGTTTGGTAATGAATGCAAAAGCAATACGTATGCTTTAACAAACGAGCAAGCAAACGACTACTTTACTGGTAAAGATATACGCCTAGAAGACGTTACAAAAGCCACCGGCGAAGTAGTACTAACCTTATGTGGCTGCCCGATAGGACTAGGTAAATGGCAAAAGAATAAGATCAAAAACTCTTTGCCACGCGATCTTGTGCAAAATACCCAGTTAATAAGCTGGGCATAAAGCACTCAACACAAAGGGTAACCTGTGAACAACATTATTAAGTCTTTGTTATCATTTATGGTTAATAAACAAACAAAATTTAGAGTTTTGAAAATTAGTTAACTACACTTACAGGTACTTTCTTCTTCTCCCTAAGAATTGCGAAAGTGTATTTAGTTAGCGCAAGGCTCAACTAAGAGCCATTTGTAGCCCAGAGCTAATAGTGGCTCTGGGCGTTTTCTCAAGAGTGGTTTATATTAATTTGACTTAGTTTAATATTAATCATAAGCCCTCTTGATTAATTCAACCTAACCCACTCCCTTCAAGATGTTAACCCGACCTTAATTAATAATTGTTAAGTATTAACTTATAATTTAGAAATATTTTCAATATGCTTAAAGATAAGTTTTATATAATCTTTTTAAAATTAGTTATATAGTAACTTTAAATAGGGTTTTATTCCGTAGGCGAAATCACTTTAAAGGACTAAGTTTTGAAAAAAAGATTTGAAGCACTTGATTCATTTAGGGGCATTTGTGCTATCTCAGTCGTGATTTTTCACATGCACTTTGTTAACTCAATAACTGAATTGGATTTTTTTAGAGGTAGTGCAATATTTGTAGAGTTCTTTTTTATTTTAAGTGGCTTTGTTTTGGCACATGGCTACGGCGAAAAGAAAGATCTAAATTTTAACGCATTCATTAAAGCCCGTTTTTTCCGCATATATCCACTACATATATTTATGTTAGCTATATTTATCCTTCTAGAGCTTGGGAAGTTATTTGCCTATAAACTAGGAGGAATTTCATTTAATAATTTACCTTTTACAAATGACACATCAGTTGAACAAATTCTCCCTAACCTACTATTGATACACTCTTGGACTCCTTTTAGTGACCCTCTAAGCTTTAACTACCCATCATGGAGTATAAGTATAGAATTCTATAGTTATGTTTTGCTCTTTTTTACTATAGCCTTTTTTAAAACCAGTAAGTCCATTGTTTGGTTCTGTATATCAGCTATCGCTTTCAGCCTTATATATTTTAAATCGGATATATTAGTAGAGAGTGTTTTGAAAGGGTTATCTTGCTTTTTTGGTGGTACTGTAATTTATTTACTTTTCAAAAAATCTTCACATTTTAAATTCCCCCCTGCATTAGCTACAGTAATAGAACTATTACTCTTATTTCTGATAGTCCAAGTCGTGATTGTTAACTTTAAATTTAAATCCTTAATTGCTCCAATACTATTCTTATTAACTGTATTATTTTTTGCATATGAAGCAGGCTTACTATCAAAACTTTTAAAACTTAATGCTTTTCAAACTATAGGCAAGCTATCTTACTCAATATATATGACCCATGCGGCAATATTATTCATTTTGACTTCGATAGGTATAATTATTCAAAAAATAACAGGGATAAATGTAGCGCCAACTATAAGCTCACAACGGTACTTAGACTTAGGAGGAGCGGAAGTTAACAATGTATTTATTTTACTTACATTGGCTGTAATTATTTATATTTCGAAAATAACTTACAATACCATAGAAAAAAAAGGCCTAGCTTTAAATAAAAAGTAATTTTTTATAATACAAAATAATATCTTAGACACAGTTCTATATGATTTTAGAAATTAATAACTCTTGTTAAAATTGATAAGCTTATCTTGAAATTATTAGTACTCATTTACAATACATTCCAAATGTGGAACTTTTTCTCACAGATTTGAATTCACTTCCAAACTGTAGTGACATGCACAATAATGTTACTTTATTAATTTGGTTCGCAATATCAAAAGTTTGTTCGAGCTTCTCATCATATTGCGCAGCTAAATTTAACTCATTCATATATTGAGCTTTGAAATTAGGAGGAAGTTGAGGCCAATTAATTAATGCTATCTGAATGATGCCTGATCTTACTTCAAACTTATAAGGGCCCGTTTTTTTTGCTTGATCTATATACCTTAATACCCGCTGAGAAAGCCCTTCTTGACTACCTACTACTTTTGCAAGTTCCATCCACGTTTCGGACCAAGCCCGTCTATTTTGAAGGGAAGTTAAAAGCGCTTGTTCAATAGCTTTGTAAGCAAGTAACGAATCTTCACTTGTCATATCCTTTAAAGTCAATCCAAGCATTTTTACATAAGCGCTGAGCTGCCAATAATGTGCCTGAGTAGGCTCAAGCTTTAAAGCTAAAGTAATTGCATCATCAGCAAGCTTTAGCTCTGCAGGAGTCATTAATGCTTTAGGCTGCTTTAGAGTATTGACAGCCTTAAAATACCACACATTAGCGCGCATGCTATTTACGCTCTCAATGCTAATAACAAGTATTATAATACCAAGGAAAAAAATATTAACTAACTGCTTGGTCTTAGCCATTAAACAACGTGCTCGTTAAGTGTTTTGGATTATTTACGAATAAATCTTCCGCTTTGTCCTCACCCAATAATTGTTTCACTATTTTTTTTGCATTGCTTAATATGGGTGGACGTCTTTTGATTGAGTGTGCATCGGATGCTATATACCGTACTAAGTTATTTTCGAGCATATTAATACTAATCGCTTTTGCACTTTCGCCCCAGGCCCCCTCTAAACTTGAAGCGGTTAACTGAAAGTCGCATCCTAATTGATTTAATCGTTCAATATAAAAGGGGTTTGCTTGAATCTCTCTATTGCGCTCTGGGTGAGGAATAATGACTCTAATTCCTTGCTTTGCAAGCCAATTAATGAACTTATCATAACCTTGCGGTACATGTGAATGAGGTAGTTCCAATAATATATAATTATCAGAACCAAGAGAGCCAATAAACGGTAGCTTATTTGATAAAACCAATGCCATTAGCTCAATATCAAGCCTAACCTCTGCAGCAACTGCCAGCTGCATTTTGATACCTGCTGCCAAAGCCCCTGCCTTTAATTTTGCAATATCAGTATAAAGGTGGGAAACCGAATTATCAAAACGCCCAATATGAATATGCGGTGTGGCCACCATGTGCGTTATGCCGTCATCTTGAGCCACTTTCAAAAGAGCTAAAGACTCTTGTAAATCTTTAGCGCCGTCATCTAGACCAGGCAAAATATGTGAATGAATATCAAACATACGCGATCACCTACTAAGAACTTGATTGAGCAGGCTTTTGCGAATAATCGTAATAATCGTAATAATCGTAATACCCATGGCTGTGCTCATCTTTTCTTTTACTAATATCAACTTGGTTTAATACTATTCCAGCAACATGGGCCTTAGCTTCAAATAAACGCTCAACCCCAGCCTTAATTGGTTTGATGCGTGTAACATCAGATTTAACAACGTAAATAACGGAGTCAGAACTTTTAGCAATTACTAAAGCATCACTTACCGCTTGTGTTGGTGGAGTATCAATTATTATGTGGTCATATTTTGTTTTTAATACCTCAAGCACTTCATTAAAACGTTGGCTAGATAAAAGCTCAAGCGGATTAGCTGGAATTTGTCCGCTCGGCATAATAGCCACACCAGACTGCCCATCTACATGAACGCACTCGCTAAAATGCTCTGTACCTACTATTAAGTTACTCAAGCCGGGGTGGAATACAGGGATATCAAAGCGCTTCGCGATACTTGGTTTACGTAAATCCGCATCAATTAATAACACTTTACCCATCTGCGCTAATGACATTGCTAAATTAGCTGAGGTCGTGGTTTTACCTTCACCGGGAGTGCTTGACGTGATTGCAATTACTTTAAGTTCACGATCAAGCTGAGTTAACAGTAAGCTTGTACGAAAAGTACGAACTGATTCAGCAAAAAGTCTGTATTTTTCATCTAAATATGCATGAATAGGGAAAGTACTTTTCCTAGGTGTTTTCACATGAGGTAGTAAGCCTAACATGCGCTGAGCAATTTTATCTTCTACATCACTTTTTGTTTTTACAGTATCGTTTAACGCATCAAATACAAAACTCATTACAGCAGCAAAACAAAAGCTACCAACAAAAGATAAAATAATAATTAATTTTTTATTCGGTTTTGATGGACTGTTCGGAGCGTATGCTTTATCTGTAAAGCGAGCGGCAGCCGAGCTAAAATCGCTTGTAACTTCAGTTTCTTTCGAACGAGATAAAAACGTGTTAAATATATTGCGGTTAGTCTCTACCTCACGTTTTAATTGATTATATTTTGTTTCTTTACGAGTGATGTCTTGGTATTCAGCGCGTATTTTTATCAAATCACGCTCAAGTGCGCTTACTGTACGCGTTATACGATTGAGTTCCTTTTCAATACCAGTAACAAGCCCTTTAATTTGCTTATTGAGGTTACTCTTAACGGTAGCAAGTTCTGCTTTTGCGGAGATTATTTTAGGGTGCTTTGGCCCATACACTTCACCTAATTCACTTAGCTTTCTCTCAACAATAACAACGTCTCGTTTTACATTTTGTATGACTTGGTGCGAAGTAATTTCAGGCATACTTCCTAATAACTCTAAATTATTATTGCCATATTCACTAATTACTCGATTGATACTTTGTAAATTATTTTTTTCATTACGAGCAACTATTAATTGCTGTGATATTTGTTCTAGCTCTTGTGTTGCAAGCCCAGCTATACCTTCAATATCCACTAGCTCTTGCTGCTCACGGTAAGCTTGCAGACGTACTTCAGAGTCATCTAACTGAATACGTAATTGAGATAATCGGGTGTTCAACCAACTGGAAGCCTGCTGTGTGATTCCCATTTTAGCTCGCATTTGACTATCTATATACACTTGCCCAACAGTATTGGCCACCAGTGCTGCTAACTTAGGGTCGCTCGATTCAAAGCTGACACGTACCAACTGTGTATTTCGAATTGGAGATACTGACAAGCGTGATTTAAAAGCCCCTAATAAGCTTAGCATTTCACGTTCGGCTTGCTCATCAGGCGAGTAAATAGTGGCTTCTTTTTTATTAATGGGTAAATATGGTTTTAACTCTTGTTTTATTAGTGTCTTTAATTGATTGAAAGCGCTAGGCTTAGCTATAAAGTCTGGATGGCTTTTTAACTCAAGCTTGCGGATAACTTCGCGAGCGATACTATCTGACTTTATTACTTCAAATTGTGTGAGGTAGTATTCTTTTTGATTAGAGTCGAGTCCATATATTTCTTCAAAGCTAACTGCCTTAGCTTGTTCAGCCTCAATAAGTAGCGTAGCTGTTGCAATATATTTTGGTACTAAAGTGAAAGTTATCATGATCGTGAGCAAAGTAATCACACTAGCAAAACTCATAATGCGCCATTTTGCACGCATAACTACTTTTAAATAGGAGCCTAAATCAATAATATCTTCATTATTATTTTTTTCATTTATTTCGTTCATTCATTACTGCCTTGTAAACTGCTTTAAAACAAGCGTTGTTCTATTTTAATTGTATCGCCCGCTGCAATTTGGCTGTTTAAATTTCCCTTTTGTTGCTGCTGTTTTGTTTGCTCTTTAAATATAAAAATTTTATCGACAGATGCTCGCTCAGTTAAGCCGCCAGCAAGCGCTATAGCTTGATTCACAGTCATAGCAGGTTGATAAGGGTAAGCACCAGGATTTTTAACTTCACCATGAATATAGAAGGGTCTGTACTGAATTACTTGTACATAAACATTGGGGTTAACTAGATAATCTGGGCGTAAACCTTTAGCAATTACATGTTCAACCTCTGAGGTATTAAGTCCTGAAAGCGTTACTTTTCCTAAAAACGGATAATTAACCTCCCCGCTATTGCCAAGGAGTGCTGTCACCGTTAAGTCAGGTTCGCCGAATACCTTAATTTCTACTTTATCACCAGCACCTAAGACATAATTTTTGTCACTTTGGGCAAAGCAAACATTACAAACTAGAGATAGTACTAAAAAAAAAACAAACTTCATTTATTAGCCTTTAATGCAAATGTAAAATTAATTCCTACAGTTACTCTGTCATATTCAATTAAATATTGACTAGAGTTTTTATCAACAAAGTCTACGTATGTGGAAACCATACCAAATTTATTTGCCATATAACTTATACCCAAGCGAAGATTTTTAGTTTTATCTTCTCGGCCAATGTTTCCTGTATACTGTTCATTCATATAACTAACTCTAGCAAGTGAGCTTAGTTTATTGCTCCAATCATGACTCCAGTCCACACCATATAGACTTTCTTTAATATAATCCCCTTGCACAAGAGGATCCTTTGCTGAACGACTGGTTCTTAATTGCAGCGTAGAATAACTAAGCGGTTTCCAACTGACAGAAGCCTCCCAGCTTAAACCACTAAAACTCTCACGCTCATTAGCTTCAAAGTCTTTATTCTGATAACCTAACTTGAATGTTCCTGAAGTTATTGCTGAAGCGTCCCACTGTATGCCTCCAAGAATTTTCAGGTCGTTGCTATCTCTCGTTACACCACTACTGGCTAATACGTCATAACGATAGTTTTCTTGTTTAGCCTCTATAAACATTCGAGTAGCTGCTTGAGTATTATAATAACCAGTAATACCAACTAAATATTTATCGTAGTCGCGATATTGTGAGAGCTCTTTAAAATTTTGATATTCTTTACTGAAATACCCCCCCTCAAATGCAATTAACGCTTTGGCGCTTTGCGCACCATATTCGTAACGAGCAGAAGCATTTTTCAATTGATACTTTACTAACTCATCAATATCATCACCAAGACCTTCTGTTAAACCACGACCCCTCTTTTCATATAGCCAATCTATATTACCTTTCATATCAAGACGCTGTTTACTGGTAAACTCTTTATGGATAGCTGTTCCAATATTTACTTGAGTATAATTATCGAGCGAATCTTTATTATGTAATGCGCTATGCGTGCCGATATCTAATTTATAGCTATCAGGTCCGTCTTCAATTGCAGCTTTTAAATTTGGCTCAAAAGTCCAAATTAGGCGTGACTTTTCATCTTCTGGCGTACTGAAAAAGTTATTATTACTGCTGAAGCCGGTCTGAATGGTCGGTGTTATTTTGACTCCACTTTCAGTTATAATACTACCATGTGAAAAGCTAGCAATTGCTGGCAAAGCTAAAAACAGGTTGAAAAAGGTAACTACAAATAAAAGTGTTTTAATATGCATTTGCATTTTTGAACCCTTTAAAAATTGTCATAAAAATAATTTTTATATCTAACCAAAGCGACCAATGTTTAATATAGTGCAGGTCAAATTCAACACGTTTTTCCATTTTATTTAGGGTATCAGTTTCGCCTCGCCAGCCATTTATTTGTGCCCAACCTGTAATACCAGGCTTAGCTTTGTGACGTAACATATAAAACTCTACTTTTTTACGATATTCCTCATTATGCGCAACAGCGTGAGGCCGAGGCCCCACGATAGACATATCGCCTTTTAATACATTTATAAATTGGGGAAGCTCATCTAAACTAGTACGACGTAAAAAGCTGCCCAGTGGCGTGATACGAGCATCATTTTTTTTAGCTTGAGTAACCACATCACTGTTTTCTGTAACACTCATAGAGCGAAACTTCCATACCTTTATCTTTCTGCCATCGAGGCCATAGCGATCTTGTTTAAAAATAACAGGTCCTTGAGATGTTAGTTTTACTGCTAGTGCTAGAGCAATTAGCAAAGGAGAAATAAGCATCAAAATCAACACCGCAACTACTATGTCTTCAGTACGCTTGATAAACTCTCGTGCTCCTATAAAGGGAGATTCAAACACACTTAGTGTATCAAGCTCTCCAACATGTTCAATTCGCGCGTGTATCAAGTTAGAAACTAAAAAATCTGGAATAATATGTACATCAACCGTAGTGTCGCCCAACTGTAACAATATATCAGCAATTCGCTTATCTGCTTTCATTGGTAGTGCAATATATAAAACACCTATATCTCCATTGCGGGCAGCACTTACAGCATCTTGCACTTTCCCTGACACTTCGTATTTAATCGAGTTCTCAAATAAACGTTCTGGTTTTCGGTCGTCGTAAAAGCCTAAGAACCTGAATCCTAATTCATCATTTTTGTTGATCTCATTATATAGGTGAACGGCTGACTCAGTAGCCCCAACAATTGCAACGTTACGTAAATTGATCCCTAACTTTCTCCTATTTCTTTTAAATAAATATGCTGCCAGCCGCCAACCATACATAAATGTTACACTTAGAAGAAACCATAACCCGAGGCCTATTCTAGAAAGCGAGTCGGAGAATTTAAATATAAAAGAAACTAAAAGTAGAAATGAGAATGAGATAAATAAAGCCCCACAAGCACACATTACCATGGTTCTAAACTTCCCTGCACGCCATGACCTGTATGCAGATAAAATTTCAGCGAAATATAAAAAACTCAATGCTACTGTTAATGCAGTAACCATGTATATAGGAGTAAGGTCAATTCCGTAGAATAAAACAGAGAATTGAAAAGCAATAAATAATGCAAAAATGTCGAATAATCGATAAAAATTAGCATCTGAAGAGCCAGTTGGTTTAAATGTCCTTGAAGATGTCATACTATTAATCCTTATAGATATCTTGAAGTGAGAATGCTTACAAAAGCGTAAATTATGTTATATGAGTATATTCAAAGATTCAATAATACAATCCAGTTATACGTGAATTAAAAAAATAAATCAGCATACATACAAAATAAAAATAAATATAAACTAAGCTAAACAAAGTTAAACAAAGTTAAACAAATCTTTCATTCAAAATTCTATTTAGCTTAAAATAAACTAATATTTATAAACGTTTTACAAACAAAACTTCTTCACCTTACCCAGAGCCTGCCACATATTATATTAAAAATCACATTTTCATTTTAATATAAAGTTAAATAACCTTAGGGGTAATAAAATTAAGGTAGCTGGACTCGTCATAAATATTTTAATCAACAACCCTTTATTTAAACCTTTACCAGTAATTACATGCTTTACTAATAAATATGAATATTGTTCTTCAAGTCGAGAAACATTAGATTTAACAATTTTTTTCTGGTTACAATTTAAATTAAAGTGCGTATAGATTTTTCTATAAAATAAAGCTTCGTATCCGATCCTGCTTGCAGCTTCTTTCTTTGACCAGTCAAATGAATCAAAAAATATGTTCACTCCTCTACCACAATAAACACCTTTTTTAAAAGAAAATACAACCTTATTAGAGCTATTTACCAGCTGTAACCAAAGAAAATAATCCTCTCCTGCACTAAGTAATGACTCATCAAAACGGTGATCTTTGAGGTTATCAAATTTATACACTACACTTGAAGTTTGGCTTATATAATATTTTAGAAACAAGCTAAAACAATCCTCACCACTGAGTATTGCAAGCTCTTTTTCTTTATGAATATTGTATTCTTTGCAAGCTCTATCAAAATCATTAAAACAGCCAACTTCTTTAAATAAAGAATGCTCGGAGTCAAAGCGACTATGATCTGAAAAATAAAAATCAGCATTGTCTGCACACAATGCTTTGATTGCAGTCTCTATATGAAAGTCTAACCAACAATCATCTGAATCTAAAAATGAAACCACTGATATATTCTGTTCACTTAGATAATCAAGGGCTCGGTTCCTAGCCGCAGCAGGACCTTGGTTATGTTGCTCGATAACCTTTAGAGTACAGTTTTGAGGTAATATTAACTCATTAACTTCACTTAGTGCTTTAATAGGTGAACCATCATCTACGATAGTAATTATGAATTTTACACCGACAACTTTTTGCTTAAAAATTGAATTCAGCGCATTGAATAAAAGTCCATTTTCTTTTTGATAAAAAGGAATAACAACTCCTACATTTACTATATCCATTATATATTCCTTTATATTACAGCCCATATTAATTCTATTTTAATACTAATTTTATATTATTAAATCACAATACTGTGATAATTTATTCAAAGCCATATCAGCTTTTAACTCAAATATTTTATCATCACTTAACTGGCCACCCGTTTTAGCTAACTTCAACAATTTATCGCTGGCATTATCAATGTAATATTTGTCTGTAAAACTCAAAACTTTAGCGAATTGTCTACTTCGTTTACCAGCCCCTAGCTTACCGGTCATTTGAGACCATGAGTCCTTGATAGATGAACTTGGCATTTGGCTAAACTCTAAATTTATATCCAGTGATTCAGCCCAGTCGAACCATTTATTATGGTGTATCGGAAGTATTGGCTTTAGTGCAACCCAAGGTACCCTTAATGTGTCAGCTAAAATAGTCCCATGCATTGCTTCAGTAATAAGTAATTCAGTTTTGTCTATTTCACTTAAGGAAAATAAAACATCAGGGTTTGTAGGATCTATAAAATTTATGCCCGCATGTGTACAAACTTCCTGCCAATTTCCACGGGTTATGCTTTCATAATGCGGCATAAAACTAACCTTATACTTTTTACTCTGTTTAGGTAGCTGCATAAAGTGCGTTAATATTGCGGCATCGGTAATTGCTAAAGAAGGGTTTATATTTAAAGCTGCAGCAGTCCTTGGCCCTCTTACAAACGCAATATCCCAACTGCTATCATGGACGTCTGGTTTTGGGGTATAACCACCATAACCTGAGCCCATCACTATTTTTTTTGGTTTCTTAGGTAAGTAATCCCACAAAATAGAGCCAATACCTAAAAATAGCTTTGAGTCGTCTTCATCAAAAAAGCTAGGTGAAACTAGCGAATCCCACATATATTTATTTAGCTCATCACCGAAGTTAGGTACGTGACCTGAAAAATAGGTTAATTTCACTTCAAATTTCCTTATAATTTTGTTTATGTGCTAATTTTAAAATAATTTTGTTTTTTGGAAAAATACTTAAGGCGCTTGACGTCAGTTTACCTCCGTCAAAGAGGTACATTAATGTGAAATAGATAACTATAAAGAATAACCCTTCTATAACTATTTCTAAAATTGTTGTCCCTAAATAAAAGATGTTACTTAAACTTAGTGTTAGTAATATACTTATGACAGCACAGATAACAGGTGATGTAAGACTTGTAAGATATTCACTAATAGTTATATTTAATAATTTACAAGAACGCGCCATTGATGCACTGCAATAGGTTAACTTTCCAAGTATCAAAGCGGCTAAAAAGTAATTAAGCCCCCAAAATAAACTTATTGTGGTTAACGGCACTATGATTAAAGACAACTTTAGCTGTAATTTAAACCACCATTTAGCATTGTTGGTTAATAAAATAATATTTTTCTGTGGGATACCTAATATCACAATCATGTAAACGATACAAAACGCTTTAAATATTAATACAGATTCAATCCATTTCTCTGTAAATAAGACAACAAAAATATCAGTTGAATATGCAAGTAAAAAAATAAAAATAGGATATAGAAGCAAAACTGAAAAATAAACAGAGTTTAAAAAACCTTTTTTAAGGTTGCCATTATGTGCTTGCGTTTTCGCCAATATGGGGAAGCTAACTTCTGAGACTGTACCAATAAAAACCTCATTCATTATAGTAGATAACCTTTTTGCCACACTGTAAAAACCAAGCTGTCTATTACCTAATATACTACCAATAATTAGTGACTCATAATGACTTAAAGCAAAAGTAAGGCCATTTGTTAAAGTGGTATATATAGCAAATGAATTAAGCTTAATAATACAATTAAACTTGAATATAAATTTCACTTTATCTCTGGTTGGAATGTACACTACTAAAAAGTTGAAAATGGACAGCACCACCTGTGACCAAATTAATGCCCATATACCATAATCTAAAACAAGTAATGTTATTATTATAGTAGCTGATAAAACTCCTGAAAAAAATGTTCTTAAAGCTAAATGTGCATACTTTTGTTCCTTCAAAAGCACTATATTTAATGTAGCATAAAGCCCATCAAAAATTAGTTTTAGGCAAAATATTGATAAAGCGATATTGAATATTTCTGTCTGGAAGTCGAAGAATGAAACTAAACAAAAAGCGAGTATTAGTAGCACCAATATTATTGAAACAAAAAAGTGGAGCCAAAAAATACTACTAATCGTTAAGGTATCATCTATTTGGTATTTTATTATCGATTCACGCCAGCCAACAGGCATAAAACTACTAGATATATAAATAATTGACAGTGAGAATGCGATTAGACCGAAATCTTCTGGAGCTAAAATACGTGCTGAATACGTAAATACAGCAAAATTAATTATTGGCGGAAAAAACTTACTGACAAATAGCCAAAGAATTCCATAAGATTTATTTATGCTCACTTATTTAATCTTCTTTTAACTACGCGAATGAAAAACTGAGTCCTTAAATTTTTTAAAATAAAAATAAAAGCTGAAAAGGAATTAGTAATAGATTTAATTGTTGTTTTATAGCGCTTATTTTTTATAGATGAATAAAAGCAAATCCATTGAATTTTCATATTAATACTTTTAGCGTGACGTAGTAGTAACTTTCTTTCTTTGCTCGATAAACTTTTTATTTTTGCAAGTGCGTAGTCACAATCTCTTAAATGAATTAAATCAGTTTTACTATGGTTGCCAGAGAGGGAATTTTCTCTAACAACAGCTACATAGCCAGATGCTTCAATTAACTTCAGTTTTGCGCCCAAAATTAAGCAGCGGCAATAGAACTCATAATCTTCACCAAGACGCATATTTTCTTGGTAGCTTAAATTGTATTTTTCTAAAAACTGACGCTTTATGATTGGTTTTATAAACCCGAGCTCTTTTCTAAACTCACCTTTTTTAGTAATGTTTGATTCAATAAAATCTGATAAAGATATTATTGCCGGAAAGTCCTGCCTGTCTCCAAGCATCTTTGTTTTACGTGCTAGCGGGTCAGTTTCATTTATACGAAACTTATCATCAGCAATTAAGTCTTCGCCTTCACTATAAGCTAATAGTTTTTCATAACGACCAGTTTCAATGTAATCATCAGAATCTAACACAGTAACCCATTTTGAAGTCGCCCTAGAAAGGGCAATATTACGTGCCTTCCCGGGACCACTATTCACTTCAGTAGAAAAGATACTTACTTTAGAGAACTTAGCATTTAAACAGGTTAAAACTTGCATTGTGTTATCTGTAGAGCAATCATCAACAACTATCACTTGGTTAACAAATTTATCATTGACTACTGATTCTACTGCTCTAGTAATTGTTTTTTCTGCATTATAAGCAGCAATAATAACTGCTATAGTATCGTTCTCAGACAAAATATATCCCTATTGTTAACTTTTACACTGTTAGCCTTTACAACGTATATTCACCTTGTAGAATTTGCTTTTTTCCAAGTAACCGTTTTTTTACCTGTAATTGACTGTAATATACCAATACCCGCAGCAATATTCGCCATAGTAAAGTATTCTGCAATGGCAGCTATTTTTGAAACAACAGGCACTTTAGGAAATTTTTCAAACCAAGATAATACAGCCATTATATAAAACGAGACTTGCGCTATTAAGATTACTTTAAATAAATAACCACTCTCAAAAATCGCTAAATACACATTAGAAACTAATGCCAACACCATAAATAATAAACTATACCAACGTAATACTTTATGTGAGTAAAGCTTCCATAAATTAAAAAGCGACAAAGTATTTAAACATTCTGATCGTAAATGCTTATAGCTATTATAAGAGCGATTACTAATTCTGATTTTTCTCGGGAATTCTTCTGCGGTACTTTCAGCACCTTTTTCATAAGCAACTATAGTATCATCAAACTTTAGCTTATAACCCTGATTGATAACGCCCATAGACGAGCAGAAGTCATCAAGCACATGCACTGGAAGCTCTCTTAATAAGCTTGTTCTTATAGAAAAAATAGAACCATCTGCACCCATCATTGAGCCAGATAAAGACTCTGATTTTTTAATCATTTCTTCGTATTTCCAATACAAGCCATTACTTTGTGCTGCTCCTTCAAGATCATCGTTTGTATAAATTAATTGACCTGCAACCCCACCTACTTCGTCGTCTTTATAGCACTTTGAAATTTGCAATAATGCATCTTTTTTCAAATAAACATTAGCGTCGGAAAAAACTAAAAAATCACATTCAACACCAGCTAAAGCTTTATTGATTGCGTTAGTTTTCCCCAAGCCATCACTTACTTCAAATAATTCGACTCTTCCAGGATATTTATCTACATAACTTTTGGTTATTGAAACAGTTTGATCTGTTGACGTATCTGATATTACTAGTACTTTATAGCTCGCTTTATCGTAATCTAAAGCCAAGTGGTTTTCGATTTTTTTGCTGATCACTGATTCTTCGTTATGAGCTGGTACGACAATAACGATACTCTTATCATTAGCTGTAAATGTGGTATTTACATACTCTTTTTTAACAGCACCAAAAATGTATATGATTAAAGGAAAAAAAACATATATATATAATAAAATAAATACCGAAATAAAAAATATCACCATCACTCATTACCATCCATTGCTTTGCTTTTATATAAAAGCATCAAAGTTAAAACTTTATCAATTACATTCCTACTGATAAACCCTGACATAATCTATTAAAAACTGCTGAGGAAATATAGAATCATCAATTCCATGTTTTCCTCCCCAAGAACCACCAATTGCTAAGTTAATTATTAAATACATCGGCTCATCAAAAGGCCATGATTCGGTATTATCATCTTCTTTTTCATAACTAAAAACTAGCTTATCATCTATAAAAAACTTAATAACATTAGAATATTTTTCAACAGCATATATATGATATTCAGATAAGAGATTTTTTAATGTAAACCCCTTATTTATCGCTTTTTTATTCTGGTGATTTCTTATCTTAGTATGCAGAGCTATATGCACTTTATCTTTTTGGTAACCAACATATTCCATCATGTCTATTTCGCCTTTAGCTGGCCAGCCTTTGCCTTGTTTATCGATTCCAAGTAGCCATATTGCAGGCCAAACTCCAATGCCATGGGGTAATTTAGCACGTACTTCAATTTTTGCATTCGTCCATGAATGCAAATTACGTGTAGTTAAACTAGCAGATGTATACATAGGTTTTGGAGAGTCAAATAATTCATCCCATAGACTAGTTTCTACACTCTCCAACTTCCTTGCCTCAATTATTAAAATTCCATCTTTAACTCTTGCGTTATGAAGGTTGTTTGCTACATACAACTGTTTTTCACCATTTCGTACATAGCCTTGTTCGTACCCCCACTTTTCACTAGCAGGTAGGCCATCGCTGTTAAACTCATCACTCCACACTAACTGATTGTACTCTTGTGCATAGAGTGGCCAAGAGAAAGCCTGTAAGCAAAAGAAGTAAAATAAGTGTATTTTCACGCGTAGCTCCTAACATTACCACCGGAGAAGAGCCCATAAAAAAAACCAACACCGTGGGATAAGTCACATAAACTATCTAAACATGTATGCTTCGAACTAATAAAGTACGGCAAAAATGAAAGTAAACCTTTTGCCAAATAAGCAGCCCCTTTAAAGCAGCAAGTAAAAAGTGCTCCTAAGAAAGTCTTATTACAGCTTTCAATTTTAAAGCCTGTAGCACCCATTCTAAAGCAGCGACGTAAAGCCCATTTAGTTGTTAAGCGTTCAATAACGATATGTTCTTGAACTATTGCATTATTAACCCACTTAATTTTGCCACCACATGCTGTTAACCTCAAAAAGAGCTCTTTATCTTCTCCACCGTGAATAAGCGACTCGTTGAAGCTAAGATTCAGTTTTTTAAGTGTATTAACATTAATCAAGATATTATTGGTAGCAGCCCATTTCACCATCACACCATCCCTTAATTTACGCTCGTGGTACAAACGGGCTAAGTTAAAATATTTATGAGTGCCTTTGGGAAATATGGCTTTTTGGGGGCCTGCAACTACATCATAGCCCTTCGCTTTATCACACAGTAAGTTCAGCCAGTTTTTATCTGCATAAGCATCGTCATCAATAAACGCCAAGTAGTCGTACTGGTTATTTTGTGCATAATTTAGTGCATTATTCCTTGCAAACGGTATCCCTTGTTTAGTTTCTAAAACGTGTATTAGATTAATTTTTTTATTGTTAGTAAACTTACTCACGCTGCTATTAACTACTTGAGTCAATTCGGAATTATTTTCAACAATTAATATACTTAGCTCTATGCTGCTAATGTAGCTTTGTTCAAGGATACTTAAAATACATTGCTCGAAAGTCGCGCTTCTACTTCCTGTTGTTAACACGGCTACTAATACTCTCAAATTACTCTCCCTGTTTTCTTAACTTAATAAGCGTTTACGTATTGGTAACCATAGCAGCCTGCAAGCTGTTGGGTTTATAACTGCAATAGAAAGTGATTTTAAAATCTTTTTACGCTTTATTGATTTTACAAGCAAAATATAAGCTTTAGTGTTTGATAAGTTTCTATTTCTTATTTTAAGAGCTGCATTTTCACTTTTATTAAGTTCATACATCTCTACAAATTTTCTATCGCCCCACTGAAACCTTGAAATATGCCCTTCCGTTAACTGGCCAGAAATGGAGTCGCCTCTAATGGTGTATACATACCCGAAAAAGTCTAAAACTTTTGCTACTGCATTAGCCGCTAAACACGATGCTAAAAAGTAGTAATCCTCACCAATTCGAACTTCAGGCCAGTATTCCACTTTTGTTTTTACTAAAAACGATTTTAAAAAAAGAGGCTTTACGTAACCTGTGGTTTTTTTACCCATGAAATCTGCATTCCCGCTTATAAATTCTGCTAAGGATAAGTTGCCTGTTTTGAGTTCATCATTAGTGTAAAAGGGAGATAGCGCCTGCTCTCCCTCACGGCACATATAAAAATTATCTATAAGAATATCTGTAGCATCATCCTCAGAATTAAGCATTTCGCTCAATCTATTAGGTAAGAAATAATCATCAGAGTCTAAAATTGCGATCCACTTACCTTTTGCAGCTTCAAATCCAATATTACGTGCATAACCTGGCCCCCCATTGCTATTCGATTTGATTAACCTAACCCGCTCATCGCGATAATTCTCAACAACCTCACAGGTGTTATCGCTTGAAAAATCATCAACAACGATAACCTCAAGAGAAACCTTTTGTTGAAGCGCCGAATCTATTGCTTTGCTAATAAATTTTTCTGAATTCCAAGCAGCAATAACAACTGATACTTTTAAATCAGCTTTCATCAAGTAACCTATTGCAGTTATCCATTGAATACATACTCCCTTTATCACTATCTAATACTGAATTATTTCTTTTTTACCAAACAGTTTTGCAAGCACCCCAACATGAAGCGTGCCTCTAAGGAGCCAATGATATTTTTTGTTTTTACCTAGTATTGAAAGTAGGCACATTAGTATACAAAATGAAAATTTACAGCTAGCTAAAGTGCTGTATTTTATTTTATCTAGTACACTGATATTTTTAGTTATTAGACGTGCGCCGCATGTTTGTCCAAACCTGAACTTCCTTTTTAATAACCACATCAGGTTGGCACGTTCAGGCGGTACATCTTCAGTAACCAATGCATCTTTTGCGAATGCAAAGCATCCACCATTAGAATAAACATAAGAAAAAAAGCTACTATCTTCTCCGCCTGATTTACCTAAAGCAAGATCAAACCTCAACCCCTTACAAGCTTGGTGCTTTAAGTTAATCAGAGCATTTGCTGTCGAAGTTGTTTTTATTACCCCTTTAACAAAAACTGGTTGTTGAGAATGAAAATCACATATTTTCATCCAGCTAGGCGCACTGTCGTCATATATCGCTTTAACAGGTCCACATACTACCGCTACTTTTTCCTGCTGCGCTTTTTTATATAAGTTTGAGAGCCAATTAATGGAAGCCACTTCATCATCATCTATACATGCCAACCAATTACTATCTGCATTGTCTAAACACGCATTTCTTGCAATAGAGATATTTTGATAAGGGGCATGGATATAAATTAAGCGCAACCCAAACTCTTCTGCCCACCCCTCTATTTTAGCTCTTGCTTTATCGGTCTTATCATTATCGGCTATAAGCACTTTTAGCGTTATTTCTCTTGGCAAGCATTGCTTTGAGATAGAATATAGAGTCTCTTTAAGGCTATCTCGTTTATAAGTACAAATTGCTACGCAAATATCCATAGAGAGATCCTATTAATTAAACTTTCCATCTGTAGAGGATGACCACTTGCTTAAAGCGACCTCTACACCACCATCGAACTTTTTACCTTTAGATACTAACCACCCAGGGTAAACGTCTGTTGATTTAACTAACTTCATTACCCGCTCGGGGTGAATTCCAATGTTAAACGCATTAAATAAACGCAAAGCTTTAGCCACCCCGAGCACAATAAATTTTGGTAGCATTACTGTTTTTACGTCTGAAAAGTGGTTAGCCTGAAAAATATCTATTATATCTTCAAGTGTATAACCTTGATGGTATGCTCCATTAAATGTTATTAATGTCTGTCTTTGATCTTCAGCAAAGCTAATGGCTTCAATTAAATCATCTACATAAATGCATGCTTTTATTGTATTTTTCCTGCCCGGATAAATAAAAAAACCCTTACTAAGTAAAGTCGCTAGGCGCGTAAAGTTTCCCCCTTCTCCAGGCCCAAAGACTACTGCAGGCCGCACTATCACTAACTTATTAATTGCAGAGTTTTTATTAAGCCATTCTTTATGAACTTTCTCTGCTATCATTTTCGAGTATCCGTAAGATGACATAGGCTGTAATTCGGTTTCTTCTGTTTTTTGATCTTCGCCCGGACCATAAACTGAAATTGAGCTAGTAAAAATTATATTTTTGATACCCGCTCTTTCAGCATACTTACATACTTCAAGTGCGCCACAGATGTTTGTTTCATAGTATTCATGATGTTCATGGCCTGGTGTCGTGTGGATCGCCGCAAAGTTATAAATTTTATCGATGTTATTGAATAGCTCTAATGATGATAAGTCCCTCACATCAGCTACAATATAATTCACCCCTTTGCGTGGGGATTTTGGCTCTTTTATGTCCACAGAGATAATAGTTGTACAACCTTGTATAAGAAGCTTATCAATAAGGTGTGTGCCTATAAAACCTGAGCCACCAAATATAATTACACCTTTAGGTATTTCTTTATTCATAACGCTCATCTTCCTTTAAATAAACCCAAGATACACACATAAAAAAATGAATAACTGTGAACTGCTCAAACCAAACCGCTTCTAAAAAAGTTTGTAAAAACATATAGCTTAAAACTAAAATGGCAAAAAAATGTGAACTCCCAAAAGCGATAGTTCGCAAGTCAAATATCCTACTTATGAATAGCTTTATTAAATATAAGTAAAGAAACAAACCAATTAGGCCAAGTTCAACGCCCATATCTACATACATATTATGGAAATTAAACCCTGCTCCAGAGGGGACATGGTGGAGTGCCCATATATCTTCGGCTATATTATTTCCAACATAAAATAAACTCTGGAAACCCACTCCAAGTAATGGGTTTTCCTGTATAAGTGCCATTCCTCTTGCCCATAAGTGTGTGCGGCCTGTTAAAGTTGGATCTTTACCAATGCTATACATCAAGTCATTAAAACTGCCATTGACAAGTGAATAGACCAAAAGAAACATGCCGATTAAAAAAACAAACAAGATACCCCAGTTCAGTTTTCCTCTAGTGAACTTATGCAAAGCTAAATTTTGGTAATAAATAATTACAATACTAATTAATATACTACCGATCACAAACACTATTGCACCCAATGACTTAGCTTTAATTAAAACTAAAGTCGAAGTAATTAATAGCACAACCCCTAAAATACGACTGGACATATCAATCGTTTTATTAAGCGATAAGGTAAGTCCAACTACAATGCACATAGAAGTATTTGCAGCTAAATAGTTTTTACTTCCAAAAATACCAATTAAACTTATTTCACCTGTCATACCATTTAGAGCAGTGCGAGATGAAACTAAACTCATCACCATAGCAATTAACATAATAAACGCGCCAGCCCTTAAAAATAAGTTTAGCCCTAAGCGACTAGCTATGACGACTGAAAAAATTGTAGTGAGTAAAAGCTGTATATTTGCCCGCAAAGCCGTTGCTGGAATATCAGACCAAATAACAGATAATAAGCATAAAGCTGGTATTAAAAACAACTCCCAATTTTTTTTACATACTCTCAGAGTAAAGTTAATACCTGATGCAGCATAAGCAGTTCCAGCTATTAAAAAAGTTAAAGCCGCTAACGCACCAAACATCGTATTAAATAACAATGCACCAACCGCTAAAACCGCCCATAATGAAGCATATAAATGATCTTTTTTTATAAACATAAAAACTTAAAATGATAAACTGGCTAAGTAGTTCTACTGATTACATTTTATATGAGTGCTTTAATTTCCTTTGTAAATGCTTCTCCAAATTGACTTGATTTCATCGCATATTCAACGTTTGCCAGCATATAACCTAACTTAGAACCACAATCGTGTGATTTTCCTTTTAGGTGATAAGCCTCTAATGTTTCTAAGTGACGAAGTTGAAGAAGTGCGTCCGTTAGCTGTATTTCTCCACCTGCACCGGGTGGTGTATATTCAAGTAAATCCCATATGGTTGGTGAAACAACATAACGCCCAGTAATCGCAAGATTACTTGGTGCTTCATCATTATTTGGTTTTTCTACCATGTTTTTTATGGCGGCATTTTCGCCTGCTTTTATTTTTTTACCTGCTAAATCAGCCACACCATATTGGTGCACTTGCTCTTGCGGTACTGGCTCTACCATGACTTGGTTATGGCTTGTTTTGTCAAAGCGGTCGATCATTTGGCTTAAGTTGTCAGTTTTTGGATTAGATTTATATTTATCAATAATTACATCGGGGAGCATCACTGCAAAGGGGCTATTTCCTACGATTGGACGCGCAGCAAGCACGGCATGGCCTAACCCTAAAGGGGCAGATTGACGAACAGAAATTACCGTTACATCTTTTGGTACTATTGAGCGTACTTCCTCTAAAAGACTACGCTTCACACGTGCTTCTAGAGTGGCTTCAAGCTCAAAACTCGTATCAAAGTGATTTTCAATTGAATTTTTGGAGGCGTGGGTGACTAAAACGATTTCTTTTATACCGGCAGCAACTGCCTCATTTACCACATATTGAATGAGTGGTTTGTCTACCAAGGGGAGCATTTCCTTAGGAATAGCTTTAGTGGCTGGTAGCATACGTGTACCAAGGCCAGCAACAGGTAGAACAGCTTTTAAAACTTTCACATTAATTCCTTTTATCTTATATAGAACAAAAAAGATCTCGCAAAGCAAAGCCCATTAACGTTCTCACATACCCTATGTGTCTTACAGTATACACGCCCAAACAATCTACTCAACCAAAAAAACATCCTTTTTGACTGTTTTTTTGTTAAATTTATGTTGCACCAAATTAAACTTTTACGCACTAAATTAGTGCTTCCAATACTTTTATACTATCTACCTTTTTAATGTTAATGCAACTATACTAAAGCTCATTTTTAAAGGAATGCTTCAAAAGGGAATAGTAGTGCGCTTCATTTTTTGTGTTTTATTCGTATTATCTTTTATTGTGCACTCCCAAGATATGCTTACGAATTTGCGTAATAACGATATAATTTCATTTGCCCAGCAACAGTATGGTAGCCAAGGACACGCACGTATTAAAAGCTGGTTAAGTTTTATAGATGAAGCTATCAACAAAAATGAATGGAAAAAAATACATCTTGTTAATGACTTTTTTAATGAAAAAATTAAATACAAGTCTGATCAAGCTCTTTGGCAGAAAGCTGATTATTGGGCAACACCACTTGAAAGCCTTGGCACTGGCATGGGTGATTGTGAAGACTATGTAATTGCGAAATACTTTACGTTACTCGCTTTAGGTATTCCTGAAGATAAAATTCGGTTAATGTACGTTCGTCATAAGGAGCTTAACCAACCCCATATGGTTTTAATTTATATTGAGCAGCCAAAGCAAATTCCTTATGTGCTAGGAAACTTCAATACAAAATTACTACCAGCAACTCAACGTACCGACTTAACGCCAATATACAGCTTTAATGGCCAAGGTTTATGGTTAGCTAAATCGAAGGGGTTAGGTAACAAAGTAAAAAACAGCCGTGGTGTATCTGCTTGGAATACAATGCTAGAGCGAATTGAACAAGGTGAGCTTGCTCCCATATAGAATAACGTTAAAGGAACTATTAGTTATGTCGTCTTTTTTTAAAAATGGCTTGAGTTTAAAAACGCAAGTTTATGGATTGATTATAGTCATTTCATTAATTTCTTTTTGTATTCGGGTAGTTACCGATGTAGATACCACTCGCCAGTATTTGCAAACCCAAATGGGCAGCCACGCTCAAGATACCGCCACAAGTTTAGGGCTTTCTATTTCGCCCTACCTTGAAGAAGACAGCATAATGATTGCTCAAACAATGGCAACGGCCATTTTTGACTCAGGTTATTATAAACAAATAAAATTTACTAATGCCCAGACTGAGGTGGTTTTTGAACTTGTAAACCCTAAGCGTGTTGAATCAGTACCTAATTGGTTTATAAGCGCAGTTAAGCTAAACGCACCAACTAGGCTGTCTGAACTAAACAATGGCTGGATTATGGCAGGTACGCTTGAAGTAACAAGCCATGTTGGGCAGTCGTATCTAACCCTTTGGGAACATACTAAACGCAGCTTTTATGGATCGTTTTTATTATTAGTAGCGTCACTGGCTGTTGCATTTTTAATACTGCGTGCTGTTTTTAAACCACTTAGAGCTGTAGAGAACCAAGCCCACCTAGTTACACGTAAGCGCTTTACACTCAACGATGAAATACCTGTTGCGCGCGAGCTGCGCACTGTAACTAAAGCCATTAACAATATGGTTATGAACCTGCAAAGTACGTTTGACTCGCTTACTAGGCAAACACAAGCCCTTACCGAAGAAGTATATATAGACCCTTTAACTGGTTTAGGTAACCGAAAGTCGTTTGATAACCATTTTAACTCGGTAGTTGACTCTATAAGTGACGAGACACCTATTACTGCAATGATGATTACCCTGCCCTCGCTTGCAAACATTAATAAAACGGTAAGTTATCAAGACGGTGATGAACACGTAAACGAAGTGGCAAACATACTCAAAACCACGTTTGGCGAGCTTACTAATGCAAAAGTGTTTAGGTTAAATGGCAGTACTTTTATTGCCCTTGCGCCCTACGATAATGATTTTTTAAATAGAACTCGCCTTGAAATTACTGATGCATTTAGCCAGCAAAAAAATAGTTTGCATGTTAGTGGCTTTGCTAACTTTGCGTTAGTAAGTGTAGAAAAAGGAATGCCTGTAGGTCGCGTATTATCAGCGTTAGACACGGGCTGTACAATTGGTGACACAAACAATAATAAAATAGATAAAGACACTTTATTTAGTGTTAATCAGTGGCGCACACTTATTCAGTCAATTTTAGCATCTGGTGAAGTGAGTTTTTCAGTGCAACCTGTAAAACGTGCTAACTCACAAAATAAGCAATGCTATTTTGAGGTATTTGCTCACTTTATTCATGAAAACGAGAAAGTGAGTAACGGGCATTTGTTTGCTATGGCAGAAAAACTCAACTTAACTGAAGAGCTTGATAAAAAAATAATTCGTAATTTTGTTAATGTTAAAGAGCAATATCCAAACGATGTATTTGCACTCAACTTGAGTAAGGCATCTTTGTATTCAACTGATTTTATTGAATGGCTAACGCTTTATTCACACACAAAGCCTGTTATAAAAACTAACTTGTTATTTGAACTACACGAGATCAGCTTGCTTTATAATGTTCATATTGCCTCGCAACATATAGACATAATAAAAGACATAGGCATTAATGTATGTATTGAGCATTTTGGTACTAGCCTCACCTCCTTTAAATACTTACAAGGCTTAGATATTGAGTATGTAAAAATAGACGGTAGTTACATACAAGACTTACTAGATAACAGCCAAAGCCAATTTTTTATTCAAACAGTTAATAATATTTGTCATGGTTTTGGTATAAAGGTGCTAGCTTGTTTAATTGAAAAACCTGAAACATTACATATACTTGAAAACCTAGGGTGTGACGGTATACAAGGTAACTTAATTATACCACCGTCAAAAGTTATAGAAACTAAATGTAGTGGTATGAATAAACAGTTTACTTTTTGTACCAATACGCTAAGGTTCTGTAATTAGTAACCTCTAAAAGAGGCTCAAAATGAGATCACTTATACTTGCTAGCTTGATTGTTGGCACCTCAAGTTTTGTTACACTTCCAGTTTATGCTCAAGCAGACAACGATGTATTTGTGCAAACTGGTAACCTAGATACTTTAATTAGTATTTTGAACAACGCCACAGCAGAAACTCCATCGGATGAGTTGCAACAAAACTTAGTAACTGCAATTGAGCAACTTTGCCAAAATACCGGACCAATTGATTTAGATTCTCCTATCGCTAATGGAACGTGTTCTGCTGAGCAGCTTGATATAATTATGAATGCAGTTATTGCAGCCATTGGCGCAGATAGCCCGTTTATTTCTGATTTTTTAGCGGCCTTAGTTACTGCAGGCGTTAATAGCGATGCAGTAACGCTTGCTGCAATTACTGCTGGGGTTGATGCAACTATTGCTTCAGAAGCAACAGCAGCTGGTCCTACAGAGCCTACCGCCCCAGCTGGCCCTGTAATTGTAACCTTGCCTACAACAACCGTTCCTCAAGGCGCAGGTGGTACCGGTGGTGACGCTGGTATTTCTGAAGTTGGCAACTAAATTATAATTAGTTTTATAATACAAACGCAGCCTAATGGCTGCGTTTTTACTTTAAACACTATTGCTTAACTATTAGCTCGTTTTTTTGAGAAAGCTGTGAATCGTTTTATATTTTTTTTGCTGTGTGCAATTGTTTTTTTGCTGCCCCTTCCTTTAGGTAGCTACCGACCCTGGGCCATTATGGCAATGGGTATTTTAATTTGTATAACCTTTGTTTTTCACTTGGTTAATAGCGCTGTAAATAACCAAACGTTGTACCCTCCTCGCTATTCTTTACCCATTATTTCTGCTTTATTATTAGTATGCGCTATGTGTACTTTGCAATTTTTTACTGTGAGTTTAGACCCCTTTCAAACAAAACAAATGCTGTTAAAAACGAGCTTTATGGTTTGCTTTTGTTGGCTTATATTTATTTACTGCAATAATAGTGAGCGTATAAAAAAGCTTATTTATACCATTATTGCAGCGGGTGTTTTCCAAGCTTTGTATGCAACTTACCTAAATCTTTCGCCTGATATGCTTAGCCCTATTTTTGGATATAGGCACACGCAACGCGCCATAGGTACGTTTACTTACTCTAACTTTTTAGCTAACTATTTAGCGCTATGCTTATGTTTGGGTATTGGTGTATTAGTAAGTGAATTAAAGCGAGGTAGTCATGCAAGTGACCTTACATTTAAACAAACTTTGCGCGCCTGGACTGGGATTTTATTAAGCTCAAAAATAATTTTGCGTATATCGTTAATTATTATAATTATTGCGCTAATTTTAACGCGCAGTCGAATGGGTAATTCAGCCTTTTTTATAGCACTGATGGCTGTTAGCTTGTTGGCTTTGTTTGTTTACAATAAAAAACCTAAAGCGTTTAAGTTACTTATTATTAGTTTTTTTATAATTGATTTGATCATTATTGGTGCAATATTTGATGTAGAAAAAGTCAAGCAACGCATTAGCGAAACCAGTATTCAATCAGAAACTCGTGATGAAGTTGTTCGTGATTCAATCCCGTTAATACTCGATAAGCCTTTATTAGGCTCTGGTGGTGGTACGTTTTATACTGCTTTCCCAGCGTATCAGTCAGAGCCGTATTCGGGCTATTACGATAATGCTCATAACGACTATATTCAATTTGCTGTAGAGCTAGGCATACCCGTAACATCAGCTTTAGGGGCGCTTATTTTATATTGCTTATGGTTATGTATTCAAACCATGCGAAAACGCAAAACAGCGTTATTTCAGGGCGTGGCTTTTGGGTGTGCTATCGCTATTGTAGATATGCTGTTGCATTCTTCGGTAGATTATTCACTGCAAGCAGGCGCTAACTCAATGTTGTTTATGGCTATATTATGCTTGGCGATTTTAAGTAATAAGCTACCAGCGCCTAAACGAAACAAAAACAATTAATGAGTTTAATAAGCGGGGAATGAATAAGTAAAAGCGATGCTTTTAAACGCCAGCAAGCTGTGCGTCTACAAGAAAGCATCAACTCTAGCTATGCTTTAAAAACGCCCTTAGACTGCGCATATAGAAAGCTTTACTGCTCTTCTAAATCAAACTCGGTGGTGTGGCCGTCGCCGTGGATGAGTTGGTAGCGGGATAGGTCGCCATTATCTAACATTATTAGGCTTATTGCTGAGTCGCTTACTAGGTACTTTTGGCCTTCACCTTTGGTTTGGTGTTTATCTACTTCCATATGCCAGCGTTTGGTGAAAAAGTTAAGCGGGCTTTTGGGGCCGTACAATATTGAGTCGAGCTTATCGAGTACATTAATTAGCTTACGCGGAAATTCATTTTTAATACCACTGGCGGTGAGTTGCCATATTCTATTTGGGTGATCGCCAAAGCGTTTTTGCACCGAAAAACAAAAAGAATAATGCACATCACCCGATAAAATAAGCGTTTCGTTAGGTGTATCTGTACGCCTAAAGGTATCAAGCAGTTTTTTGGCCGAGCCTTCGTGTGCCATCCAGTTTTCTACATCAACCATAAGCGGCTGGCCGCACATATTAAACGCGGCTTGAATTGCTTCTATTGATTTAACGCCAAACACAGGCGCTGGCGATACAATAATTACTTTGCTGTGGCTCAGCAGGCTTTCTTCAAGCTCTGTTAAGCGCTCCCAATCAAGTAAGCCTGAGGGTTCATTAAAGTTACTTTCGTTACGCCAGCGGTGCGTGCGGGTATCAAGCACAACTACTTTAGGCGTGGTGGTAAGCTCATAATGCCAATAGTTAAATTCATTCAGAGGCTTATCAAAGGCTTTAAACTGCCAACTATTGTTGGCGCTACGGCTTTGTTTAAAATCATCTATAAGCGCGCCGGTTTTACGTAGCGCATCATTGCCCAGCCCTTGAAATAGCCAATAGCTTATTAGCCCATTATTAATGATGCGTTTACTACTTGGGTTTTGATTTATAGCTTGCTCCCACCCTGCTGTTAGGTTCCAATCATCGGTAACATCGTGATCGTCAAACATCATCAAGGTAGATACATTAGCAAATAAACGCTCTACGCTATTTAAGCCTTTTGCGTAGTCAATTAACGCCTTTTTTTCGGCGTTAAAAATGGTGTTATTTTTTTCATTGCCTTGTGTGTAATGGCTATTTTTAATATCAACGCATTGCCACGCGGCGGCACTAAAGTTAAGTAAATACAGCGCTATAAATTCTTCAAAGTGAATTAAGTGATTATGCGCTTTTACGCTAGAAAAATGAGGCTCGTCTTTTTTTAGCCAGTACCCAACGCCCAATTTTGAACGTTTTTGCCATGGCGTTTTTGGTAAGTAATGATGGCGGTTAAAAAGCTGCTCATTTATATCTGCTGGTAAATTGAGCTTAAGCGGTTGCTCTTTATAAATACCCAATACATCTATTAGCTGATGAATAGCCAGTAGCATAGGGCCGGCAACATCATCGGCGTAAACTTGGTCTCCGCTAAGCAGTAAAAGCTGTGCGCCCTGCAGTTTATTACTGCGCTGGGTATTTTGCCATTCACTTGCTGATACTAAGCTGTCTTTTGCGGGGTGATGTGCGTTGCGACACGAGCCATGTAAAATATGCGTAAGCTTATTGGCAATTGCAAACGAAGGCGCTGTTTGCCCTTCAAAGCACCATGGAGTTAAGTCAATTTTTTGCTCGTTAATATGCAATGTATAAGCTAATAATGTGTCGAGAGGAAACTGGCTATCAACAGGTTTTATAATTATAAAATGCAGGTAAAGGTGTTTACCTAATGCAATGCTTTGCTGCTCGCTGTAGCTTTGTTGGTTTTCAAGTGTGATTTGGCAATTGCCAGGGCGTGAAGTAGCAAACTGTATACATATACCACTTTGCTCAGCTCGGCGCACCATAGGCCCCATTAATAAAAGTGGGAGTTGCGCCGATTGAGTAGTCATGTGTTAGCCTTTTGCTGCTAATTTAAAAAGTGAATAAAAGTTATCCGTTGTTGCTTTCGCAAGCTCGTTAAAGCTTATGCCTTTGAGCTCACTAATATAGTAGGCAACATCTTCTACATACGCAGGCTGATTTGTCTTTCCACGGTACGGCACAGGTGCTAAATAAGGCGAGTCTGTTTCGATGAGTAATCTATCAAGTGGGATTTGTTTTACAACTTCTTTAAGCTCTACGGCATTTTTAAAGGTAACAATGCCTGAAATAGAGATATAAAATCCCATATCAATCGCTTTTTTGGCCATATCCCAATCTTCGGTAAAACAATGCAGTACGCCACCGCAGTTTTCTGCTTTGTGCTCACGCATCAAGTTAATGGTATCGGCTCTGGCATCACGGGTATGAATAATCAGTGGCTTTTGTAGTTCGTTTGCTACTTCAATATGGCCAACAAAACTGGCTTGTTGTACTGCGTGCGTGTCTTTTGAATAATAGTAATCTAGGCCGGTCTCGCCAATCGCGACTACTTTTTCATGCGATGCTAAATCAATGAGTTGCTGTTTATTAAGGGCATCTTTTTGATCAAGCGGATGCACGCCACACGATGCCGATACATCGTCGTAATGTTTAATTTTTTCAAGCATGCTTGGGAATTGTTCAAGCGTTACACTTACACATAAAAAGTGCTCTACTTGCTTTGCGCGGGCGTTGTCGAGTACTTGATCTAGGTTTAAATCTAATTTGTCAAAATCAAGACGATCTAAATGGCAATGAGAATCTACAATCACTATACGGCCTGTATGGTTTTGGGTGTTAAATTATACTAACCTGCAAAAATACCTAGTTGTACCAATTTGCAATAATACCTAATCATTTTGCGGGGCTAAACGTGTCGCTACCTGCGTTAAACAATGCTTATTCACGACTGCATGGATGCAGAGCAATGCAGGAGCAATTGCCGAGCATAACTAAATAGCGAATTTTTTACCTAGCTATCAACACGTTTTTCCAGCCTCAAAGTAAATCACTTAATTAAGCGAATGGGTATTAAACGAATTGATATAAGCAAGTTAGTATTGCAGTTAACGAGAGCTAAGCGCTCGCTAACCGGCTGCTTTATGCATATCACTATTAAGCAAATGCGTTTAAAACTACATGGTATATGTAGGATTACCAGAGTTTAACATAGTGCCTAATAGCTTTTCGATTTTAGCGTTTAAATTTGTTTTATCATCTAAAAAACTAATACCTATACCTGGTGGGTTAGAGCTTTGTGCGCCTTGTGGTGTGATCCAGGCAACTTTACCCGTTACCACGTCATCTTCTAGCGCATCAGGTAAAGTCACTCTAAGCGCTAAAGAGTAGCCGATTTCGTAACGCATATTGGTACGTACAAATAGGCCGCCTTTTTTTAAATAAGGCATGTAGCAGCGATAAAGTTCGTCAAGGTTATCTACATCAACTAAAAGCTCTTGCATATGTATTCCTATTTAATGTTACGCAGGGCATGCGCTAAACGCGACACTGCTAGAGGTAAATTTAGCCCGAGTACCTCTGTGCTATTTTGTAAAAATTCATTCAACGCTTGCTGAGCACTTTGGTACGCGTCAAAGCTTAAACCCATTATAAGCTGCTGTTTTAATTGCTCGCTTAAAAATAATGTAAAAATGCGTATTAGCTCAGGTTGTTTGTTTATAATATTTACAAGCGGACTAAAATTATGGCTTTGTTTAAACTCAGTTGCAAATTTATATAAAGTATCAATGTGTTGCAGCTGCTCTTGCGCTTGCCACTGTTTAATTAAAAGTGGTTGCGTATAAAACAAAGGCAGCCACACATAGTCACTAATATTTAAATCGGCTAACCAGGTTTTAGCCGCTTCTGGGTTTGCCACTTTTATGTCTGTTTTGGCACAGCGGCTTAAAATGGTGGCAGGTAACTGCGCAGTGTGGCTTGTGGTTAAAATTAAAAAGCGGCTATTGCTAGGCTCTTCTAAGGTTTTTAATAACGCGTTTGCTGCTGCCGTGGTCATTTTTTCGCAGTTTTCAATAATGGCCACTTTATTGCCATTTTGCGCAGCGGAGTGGTTCATAAAATCGCTTATCGCACGAATATCGTCAACACCAATGCTTTGCCCTTCAACTTGCGTTAGCCGTTTATCAGGGTGGTTACCCGCAAGTGTCAATGAGCAACTTTTACACTGCCCGCACGGGGCTAACTTGCTACCTTCGTTTTGCATGTGGGTATTAATATTTTGACATAATAAGCTATTAGCTAATTGCTCGCTTAGCTCAAACTTACCAACGCCTTTGGGCCCGCATAACAACTGTGCATGATGAAAACGCTGCGCTTTATAACTTTGCGCAAGCTGTTGTTCTACGTTATTAAGCCATGGCAATGCCATGTTATTTTAACCCTTCAAAAAAAGTGCGTAGTACATTGGTTATATCGCGGTGTACTTTATCAATACTTTGGTTGGCATCTACGGTTTTTATTGAGCTATCGTCATTTGCCAGCTCAACATAACGCATGCGCGTGCGCTGAAAAAACTCAATGGCTTCTTGCTCAATTCTATCAAGCTCTCCACGGCCTTTAGCACGCTCAAGGCCTATTACGGGGTCTATGTCTAGGTATATGGTTAAATCAGGTTTTAACCCTTTTAATACCATAGACGACAAAGACGATAAGGTATTAGCGCTAATGCCGCGCCCGCCACCTTGATACGCTTGAGATGATAAATCGTGGCGATCTGCTAATACCCACTGCCCTTTATCAAGCGCCGGATTAATTACATTATGCATAAGCTGCGAGCGAGCTGCGTACATAATAAGTAGTTCGGTTTCAAAGGCTATGTCTTCTTCATGCTCGGCTTTTACTAAAGTACGTAAAGACTCGGCAAGGGGTGTCCCACCGGGCTCGCGTACGTTAATAAAGTCTATTTGTTTTTTATTTAAAAAGTCTTGGCATAACGAAATAGCCGTTGATTTACCTGCGCCTTCAAGGCCTTCAATAACAATAAATTTTGGTTTCATATAAAGTTTAATTCGTTTTATTTAATATATACGTTTTAACTGCCGCGTTGTGTTGCTTTAACGTGGTTGAAAATTGGTGACTGCCATCGCCCTTCGCCACAAAATAAACATACTGTGTTTTAGGCGGATTAAGCGCTGCTAAAATAGCCGCTTTTGAGGGCATGGCAATGGGTGTTGGCGGCAGCCCTTTAATGCGATACGTATTATAGGGTGTGTAATCGCGTAAATCTTTTCGTTTAATGTCACCGTCAAAACTCTCTCCTAGGCCATATATTACGGTGGGATCGGTTTGTAGGCGCATATTTGCGTTTAATCTATTTATAAAAACGGCGGCTATTAATGGGCGCTCGCTGGCAAGGCCTGTTTCTTTTTCGATAATAGAGGCCATGATCAGTGCATCATATGCGTTTTTATACGGTAGGTTTTCTGCACGTTGTGGCCATGCTTGCTCAAGTGTTTGCTGCATTTTAACGGCCGCACGTTTTAATAAACTACTGGCAGTATCACCGCTGTGATAATGATATGTATCTGGAAACAGCCACCCTTCTAAATGGCCTTTTTCACCTACTATTTGCTGCGCCAGTTGCTCTGTATTTAAGTTATTAGTTAAATGCGGCGCACTACTAATGGCTGCTATCACTTCGCGTAAGTTTTGCCCTTCGATAATAGTAAAGCTAAAACTGATTTGCTCACCGTTGTTTATTTTTTTTATATTATTAATAACGCTTGTATTCGTTAGCTCGTACAAGCCGGCTTTTAAGTCGGTTAGTGTTGGGTCAAGCTTTGCAATTACTTGGTAACGCCAGCAGCTTTTTAACCAATTATTAGCTTGCCATTGTTTACATAGCTGGTTAAAGCCCATGCCTTTTTTAACTTCAAACTGGGTAGGCGTTGTTATATTTAGCGGGCTAGTTATTGTTGCTTGTAATTGCTGATACCCTACTAGCGTTGTAACTAAAGCTAACAATAATAGCGATAAAATAACTTTTAACACTTAGCCTCCTTGGCTAATAATTCATTTAATAAACAGATGCTTTGCTCAACATTAAATGTATGTTGTTCTATACGATTAACGGGCACAGCGCCCATTAAGCTATTACAAATAAATACAGCACTAGCTTGGGTTAATTCATTTAGGCTTACTTGCTTAAATTCAACCGCTAATTTATCACATAACGATTGCAGATAAACCCCTTTAATACCGCATTGCTCAAGGCTTGGCGTATATACCTTATTATCACTAATAGCAAAAATATTAGCTGCCGAAGCTTCAATCACATTGTTTTGATGATCGAGTACTAAAACATCGTCACATTGCTGTTTTGCCATGGCGTTTTTAATCAGCACTTGTTCTAGTCGGTTAAGTGTTTTTAAACCGGCTAATAAAGGTTGGGCTGCTAATTTTATTGGGCTTAGGGCTAAACTCACCCCTGTTTTAGCTAATGCTGGGTAGCTTTGTGGAAACCCTAACACGGTAATTAAAATGGTTAAATGGGTGTGTTGCGGCAATCCATAGCCTCGCCCACCTTCTCCGCGGGTGATCACTATTTTAAGCACATTTAATTGGCAGCCAGTAATCGCCTTTGCAATATGTTGCTCAAGCTCAGTAAAGTTAATTGCAGGAAACGCTAAGCGTTCTGCGCATTCTACCAAACGTGCTTTATGGTACTGCCAATGCTCTACCTGCCCTGCAATTACTTTGGCTGTGGTAAAAAAACCATCACCGTAGTTAAGGCCTCTATCCCGTGTATTAATCGCACTTGTATCATCGGTTGTTATTATTGTTTGCATATTGAATGGCTTGCATAAAAAAAGCCCAGTTAAACAACTGAGCTCTTATAATGTGGTTCGTTGTTAAAAAGGATTATACCTTTTTAAATAGCAACGAGCCATTAGTCCCACCAAAACCGAATGAGTTACACAGTGCAAAGTCGAGTTTTGCATCACGTGCAGTGTGGGCTATGTAATCTAAGTCACAGCCTTCATCTGGGTTGTCTAGGTTAATGGTGGGCGATACTTTTTGATCGGCCAGCGATAAAATAGAAATAATAGACTCTACAGAACCCGCAGCTCCTAATAGGTGTCCCATCATCGATTTAGACGAGCCTACCATTACATCTTGCGCTGCACTGCCAAAAATAGTTTTAACAGCTTGCGTTTCGGCTTTGTCGCCTGCATTAGTAGATGTACCGTGTGCGTTAATGTAACCAACTTGGTCTGCATTTACTTGTGCATCGTTTAATGCATTTTGCATAGCAAGTGCCGCACCTGCACCGTCTTCCGGTGGCGAGGTCATGTGATACGCATCACCGCTCATACCAAAGCCAACAAGCTCAGCATAAATTTTAGCGCCACGGGCTTTAGCGTGTTCATACTCTTCTACTACAACAACCCCTGCACCATCAGATAGTACAAAACCATCGCGGTCTTTGTCCCACGGACGCGACGCAGCTTGCGGGTCGTCGTTACGGGTAGAAAGCGCACGTGCAGCATTAAAGCCACCCATGCCAATAGGTGTACAGGCTTTTTCTGCGCCACCGGCAACCATCGCATCGGCATCGCCGTAAGCAATCATACGCGCTGCATGGCCAATATTGTGCAGGCCTGTAGTACACGCCGTCACAATAGAAATATTAGGACCACGTAAACCATGCATCATTGATAAATGGCCTGAGATCATATTAATAATTGTTGATGGCACATAAAATGGAGAAAGCTTACGTGGGCCACTGTTAAGTAGCTTTATGTGGTTTTCTTCAATTAGGGTCAATCCACCAATGCCTGAGCCTACAGCAACACCAATACGTGTTGCGTTTTGTTCAGTAACTTCAAGGCCTGAGTCTTGAAAGGCTTGAACACCCGCTGCAATGCCGTACTGAATAAATAAGTCCATTTTTTTAGTCTCTTTCGCCGACATGTATGCAGTTGCATCAAAGTCATTTATGAGTCCAGCGAATTTAGTACCAAATTTTGATGTATCAAAGTGGGTTATATTTTGTATACCACTTTTACCATCTAATAAGCCTTGCCAGGTAGATTGCACATCATTACCTAGCGGCGTCAACATTCCTAAGCCAGTTACGACGACTCGACGTTTAGCCACGGTTTGCCTCCAATAAGGGATATTTAAACCAATTGATTAAAATAGTATTACTTTAGTCAGCCGTTTAACTCACTAAGTTTAAATCTATTGGCATTACAAAGGGAATTCATACCCAAGCGACCTCAAAGTGCGAGTCTCAAATTCAACTAAAGATGTGCTATTACAAATGAATGCAGTAGAGAGTAAAAGCGGGTGAATTTGAATCATGAACTTTGAGGTGGTTTGGATATATAGATTAAAGGCAGCGAATGCTGCCTTTAATATGCGATTAATTACTCAGCGTGAGCTGATACGTAATCGATTGCAGATTGTACTGTAGTGATCTTTTCAGCTTCTTCATCTGGGATCTCAGTATCAAACTCTTCTTCAAGAGCCATAACTAGTTCAACAGTATCAAGAGAATCTGCACCTAGGTCGTCTACGAAAGAAGCTTCGTTTTTAACTTCTTCTTCTTTAACACCTAGCTGTTCGATGATAATTTTTTTTACGCGTTCTTGGATATCGCTCATTCTTCTTTCCTTTATTAAAAACGCCAATGCGTTATTTTCAGATTGCGGCGTAGTTTACGCCGCATAATTCTCTGATTCAATGATTTGACCATAAATAATTGTCTGGTCAAACCTCTGAGTGTTTGTTTTGTCTTTTATCGCTTATTTTCACAGCGATTTCAAGTATGTTTAAAGCAAGATCATAAAAATTTCAATGTTTTTGAGGTCACTTACTTAAGTTATTTTTAGCATTTACTTTTAACAATGGCGATTAAACCATGTACATCGCGCCATTTACATGCAAAGTCTCGCCAGATACATACGCAGCCGCGTCAGATGCTAAATAACACACTGCCGCTGCTATTTCATCAGGCTGACCTAACCGACCTGCTGGTACATTAGCAAGGGTGGCCGCTTTTTGATCTTCTGTTAGCTCATCGGTCATATCAGTTTGAATAAAACCAGGGGCTACTACATTTACTGTAATGCCGCGTGATGCAACTTCGCGTGCAAGCGATTTAGAAAAGCCAATGACACCCGCTTTAGCCGCCGCGTAGTTAGCTTGCCCTGCATTACCCATAGTGCCCACAACTGAGCCAATATTAATAATACGGCCGTTCTTTTTCTTCATCATTGGGCGTAATACCGCTTTAGATAAACGGAAGATAGAGCTTAAGTTGGTGTCGATAATATCGTCCCACTCACCGTCTTTCATACGCATTAATAAATTATCACGGGTAATACCTGCGTTATTTACAAGTACGTCAACATCGCCTAAGTCGGCTTTTATTGCCGCTAAAGTAGCCTCTATCGATGCAGGATCGGTTACGTTTAAAGCATAACCCTTACCGTTATCACCTAAGTAATCGCTAATTTTAGCTGCGCCTGACTCACTCGTAGCAGTACCTGCTACTTTTGCGCCTTGCGCTACTAAAGTGTTTGCAATTGCTTTACCAATACCACGGCTTGCGCCAGTAATTAGGACAACTTTGCCCTCTAATGAAAATAAATTAGTCATTTTATATTCTCTTATTTTGCAGCGTCGATAGCAGCAGCGTCATTTACTGAGCCACATACCATTGCTTTATCAATTCGTTTTGCAAGGCCAGTTAATACTTTACCTGGGCCAAATTCGTAGCTTTGCGTAATACCTTGAGCAACTAAAGCCTGTACTGTTTCTGTCCAACGAACTGGGCTGTATAGTTGACGTACCAATGCATCTTTAATTGCATCAGCCGAGCTTTGTGCTTTTACATCAACATTATTAATTACATCACACTTAGGTGTATTAAATGTTAAAGCGGCTAAATCGTTGGCAAGTTTTTCAGCCGCAGGTTTCATTAGTTCACAATGTGAAGGCACGCTTACACTCAATGGTAAGGCACGTTTTGCGCCGGCATCTTTACACGCTTGTGAAGCTCTATCAACAGCAGCTTTATGCCCTGCAATAACCACTTGCCCTGGTGAGTTATAATTTACCGGTGAAACAACCTCGCCTTGTGCAGACTCTTCACATGCTGTTTTTATTTGCTCATCGCCTAAACCAATAATGGCAGCCATAGAGCCTACGCCCGCAGGCACAGCTTCTTGCATGTATAAGCCACGGTTTTCAACAAGTTTTACCGCTTCACCTAGGCTAATAACGTCACTACATACCAATGCAGAGTATTCACCTAAGCTGTGACCAGCCATAACCACATCCACATCTGGGTTTGCAGCTAACCAGTGGCGGTAAATTGCCACGCTTGCTGTTAATAAAGCAGGTTGAGTGCGGTGAGTTTGATTAAGTTCTTCTTCTGGGCCATTTAGTACAAGCGCTGCTAAATCGTAGCCAAGTGCGCTTGACGCTTCGCTAAAGGTTGCTTTTACAATGTCAGAGCTCTCTAGTAGCTCGCTTAACATGCCAACGCTTTGTGAGCCCTGACCAGGAAATAGAAGTGCAATTTTTTGTGCCATACTTTGCTCTTTTTAATTAAACAAAAATTTAGTGTAACTACGGCACCTAAACGTTATTCGGCCGCCGAGTTTTTAGAATGTGTTTTTTCAAAAATAGCGGCTATTTTATCTGGAAGTTGACGTTCAACCTCTTTTACCGCTTCATCGATTGCTGCTTGAAATGCTTTTGCTGATGCATTTCCATGGCTTTTAACGACAATACCGCGCAATCCTACCAGAGAAGCGCCGTTATACTGGTCGGGGTTCACCCGATTATAGAGTTTTTTTATGATAGGACTTAAAATAAACGCCATGCATTTGTAAATTAAGTGCTTTTCTAGGGCGGTTGTAAACTTTTTCATGATCAGTTTAGCAATGCCTTCGCAGGTTTTTAATGCAACGTTTCCGACAAACCCTTCACACACAATAACATCGGCTTTACCCGAAAAAATATCACTGCCTTCACTGTAACCCGTGTAATTAATATAAGGGCTTTGCTGCATAAGCTGCGCTGCTTGCTTTATGCCTTCATGGCCTTTTATGTCTTCAGAGCCAATATTAAGTAAACTCACTTTAGGGTTATCGCAGCCAAGAGCTTGGCCTGCTACTACCGAGCCCATAATGCCAAATTGATAAAGTATTTCTGAATCACAATGCACATTAGCGCCTAAATCAAGTAGATAAACTGGATTTTTTCGCTCTGTAGGAACGGCCGATATTAATGCGGGGCGTTTAACGCCAGGCAGCATTTTTAATACGTAATGAGCCATAAAAAATAAAGCGCCGGTGTTACCCGAGCTTACACAGGCTTGTGCTTCACCCGATTTAACTAAATCAAGGGCGACACGCATAGAGGAGTCTTTTTTTGAACGCACAGCTAAAGCGGGTTCGCAAGCATTAGTGACAACTTCGCTGCAATGGCGAATAATTAAACGAGGGTGTGAAAGTGAATCGAGGGATTCTAATTGATTAGTAATTACTTGCTCGTTGCCACATAAAATGAGTGTTAAATTGGCATGAGCATTTACTGCGCAAACGGCAGCGGGGATAGATGAACGGGGGCCATAATCGCCCCCCATCATATCTAACGCTATGGTTAGATTAGTCAGCATAAAGCAATCTCTTAGTTAGAAATTACTTGAACGCCTTTGTAGTAACCGTCAGCAGTTACATGGTGACGACGATGAGTCTCACCTGAAGTTTGGTCAACTGTTAAAGTTGGACCGTTGATCGCATCGTGTGAACGGCGCATGCCGCGTCTTGCACGAGACTTTTTGCTTTTTTGTACAGCCATTAGTCTTCTCCTAAGAATCTTTCTTAAGTTGTTTCAAAATATCAAATGGATTTGGTTTATCATCTTCCGCCTTTAGTACACCAAAGCTAGCAGGCTTTGATGAGTAATTGCACGAAGCTTCGTTGTGTGTAGGCACTAATGGCACTGCTAAAATTAGCTCGTCTTCGATTAACTCAAACACGTTAATTTCACCGTTTTCATCAAGCGCTACTTCATCGTAGACTTCAGGAAGATCATCTGACTCAGCATCCAAACCAACAGGCGAATACATAAAGTCTTGATCCAAATCCAACCCTAAATCATCATTACAACGCTGACAAGTTACAGTTACGTGTGTAGACAAATTGCCACTAATCACAACTAAACCTTGCTCATCGGTTTTGCACTGAATTTTTACCGCTATTTCACCTACTTCTTCCTGTACAACACCTCGTAAACGAGCAAGTTTTTCAAGCGGTACAATACCATCGTAAGTTAAACGGTGTTGCGCTGCTTTCCCAGGATGAAGAGTGATGGGAATTTTTACCTTTTGCATAGGGGCTGCATCATATAGATAGTTAATTGGTTAGTCAAAGCAAAAAAGCATTTTTACATGGTTTTTCACGTGTTTTCATTACGGATCTGATTTATCCTAACTCAAACTAATTTTAATTAGGATAATAATTTATGAAGCACCCGCTTATATTAGCGTCAAGCTCGCCATTTAGGCAGTCTTTATTGCAAAAATTTAATCTGCCATTTAGTACTTTTTCGCCTGATATTGACGAAACAGCCATACCAAACGAAACCCCTGAGCAACTTGTTAAGCGCCTAAGCGAGCGTAAAGCGCGTGCCGCTTGCGATCATTTTGTTAAAGGCCTTGCAATCGGCTCCGACCAAGTGGCCGTATTTGATGGGCAAATACTTGGTAAACCTCATAATAAAGAAAACGCCATAAAGCAGCTTTCTTTGTTTAGCGGCCAAACTGTTACGTTTTTAACTGGCCTATGTGTTTACGATATTGCTAACGATAAAGCAAAAACGTTAATAGAGCCTTTTGAAGTAGTATTTAGAACACTCACCAAAGAGCAAATTGAAGCCTACTGCGACGCAGAGCAGCCATATAACTGTGCTGGGAGCTTTAAAAGTGAAGGATTAGGGATTTGCTTATTTGAAAAATTAAACGGAGACGATCCTAATAGCTTAATAGGCTTGCCTCTTATTAAACTCAGCCAGCTATTGGCTGAGTTTAATCTCGACATACTCGCCGCTCAACCTTAGCCAAGTAGTATGCGTTGCAGCTGCTGGTAATTATTAACGGTTGCAACGGGGCTAAACTCACTTAACTGCGCTGCACTGTGTACGCCCATGGTAACGCCAATTCTATCTATGTTGGCTGCCTGTGCCATGGCCATATCTATTTTGGTATCCCCAATCATGAGTGCTTCGTCGGCATTTATCGCTAATTCAGCTAATAGTTGTTCAAGCATATCGGGAGAAGGTTTAGAGCGTGCTTCATCACTTGTGCGCGTGGCACTAAAATAATGCCCTAACTGAGTTTGCTCTAATAAACGCATTAAACCAGCACGCCCTTTACCGGTGGCAATCGCTAAAATAACCCCTTGTGCTTTTAACGCACTTAGTACATTTTCTACATTATCAAATACAGGGGTGGCAGTCGTATCAACACGGTATTGCTGTTTATAGCCGTTAACTAATGCGGGATGCTGCGCTACATCGTCAGGAAATAGCACCTCAATAGCAAGTTCAAGCGACATACCAATAATATTTTTAATTGCAGTGTCGCTCGGCGGCTCAATATTAAGCGCCAGCGCACTGTGACGAATACAATTAACAATTTTGCTAATTGAGTCCATTACAGTGCCATCCCAATCAAAAATAACCAGTTTATATTTTTTTAATACAGCGGTGGTCATTACGCTTTAGCATCTCTTAATTTTAAAATACAACTTTTAAGTGCGTTATCAAGCGGCGCCTCTACGCGCATGGTAGTTTCGTTTTTAGGGTGATAAAAGCTTAAATCGTGAGCGTGTAAAAATAAGCGATTTAAGCCTATTTTGCGCATTGATACATCAAACCCTTGGTCGCCGTATTTATCATCGCATGCAATAGGGTGGCCTTTACACTGTGTATGAACACGAATTTGGTGAGTACGCCCAGTCACAGGTGAGGCTTGTACTAACGAGCACTCGTTAAAACGCTCAAGTACTCTAAAGCGAGTATGTGAAGGTTTACCTTCGTTATTGTCTACACGCACCACGCGCTCGCCCGACTTAAGGGTGTTTTTACGTAGCCCTTCGGTTACATTTTTAACCGACGAATCCCACTGCCCTGTTACCAACGCCCAGTAATTTTTTTCCATTGTTTTTTCACGCAGCTGCTCATGCAATGCGGTAAGTACCGAGCGACGCTTTGAAATTAATAAACAACCCGATGTGTCTCTATCAAGCCTGTGTACTAGCTCTAAACTGCGTTCATCTGGGCGTAATACGCGTAGTGCTTCTATTAAACCGTAGCTTAAGCCACTGCCGCCATGTACAGCCATGCCCGAGGGCTTGTTAATTACAATAAGGTATTTATCTTCAAAGAGTATTGCGTCTTCTAATTGCTTTACTTTATCAAGCTTTTTAGGCACAAACTCTTCGCGCTCTGCTACTTTAATTGGCGGAATACGCACTACATCATCAAGCTGTAATTTGTAAACTGGCTTAATACGCTTTTTATTAACGCGGACCTCGCCTTTGCGTAAAATTTTATAAACAGCGCTTTTAGGCACCCCTTTTAAATGGGTAATAAGAAAGTTATCAATACGCTGACCTAAATGGTCTTCGTTGATTGTGACAAAAGTTACTTGTAAGCCGGTTTTTTCTGACATTGCCTAATCACTGATTTAAGTAAAATAATTTAGTTGCTAACACGGTTATAATAGTGGGATAATCAGCAGCGCAAATATTTAGTATTTGCAAATAACAACGGTGCTTTTTAACACATTAAAACATTCGTGATGCACATTCTGGGTAGCCGATCATACAGATCCGAGTTAAGTTTTCCAAAGCTTTTATGCCTACTCAGTTAACACGTGCGATCAACTAACAGTAATGCGCGTAATATATTACTGGTTAAGTTTGAACATGAATTTACATTTAATGCAAAAATAAAAGCAATGAACAAATAATTTGTTTGATAGTGACGACGTAAAAACGTTGTTCAGCATTTGCTCACACGTAGTACCGTATAGCAGCTTATTTAGAACTAAAAATCTAGCAAATAAGCGTTTATTAACATTCGGCAGCGAACTTTGCTCGCAAGTACTTAGAAAATACTCATCGTATTTAAGTTACTTAACGAGCCCTACGCGCCTAACATAAACGTACTAAAAAGATTGATATGACAGGCCAACTTCTGGGTAAAACTTGTAAAGAGCGTAAGAGCCGACAGTTTTAACACCATAAAGAATTTAATAACGTAAGCGTACGTTATTGTTAGCCAGCATTTAAAAAATACTGCATACACATTACAGAGCGTTCCGTTACAGACCCAGTCGTGAGGCTGCACATTCTAAAAAAAGGAACAACTGAACAGGCGAACACGTTTCGTCATGTCAGCGACAAAAAATAAGTAGAGTAACAATATGAAACGTATGCTAATCAATGCAACGCAGCAAGAAGAAATGCGCGTAGCACTGGTTGACGGCCAGCGCCTATATGATTTAGATATAGAAAGCCCAGGTCACGAACAGAAAAAAGCCAATATTTATAAAGGCAAAATCACACGCATTGAACCCTCTTTAGAAGCGGCTTTCGTAGATTACGGCGCCGATCGTCATGGTTTCCTTCCTTTAAAAGAAATTGCCCGTACTTACTTCCCACAAGGTTACACTTTTCATGGACGCCCAAATATTCGCGACGTGATTAAAGAAGGCCAAGAAGTAATTGTACAAGTTGATAAAGAAGAGCGCGGCCAAAAAGGCGCAGCACTTACTACCTTTATCAGCGTAGCGGGTAGCTACTTAGTGCTAATGCCAAACAACCCTCGTGCAGGCGGTATTTCTCGTCGTATTGAAGGCGATGAGCGTACAGACCTTAAAGAAGCACTTAGCCGTTTAGAACTTCCTAAAGGTATGGGCTTAATTGTACGCACAGCAGGTGTTGGCAAATCGTTTGAAGAGTTAAACTACGATTTAAAAGCACTTTTAGTCCATTGGGATGCAATTCAACAAGCAGCCGACAGTGCTAAAGCGCCGTTTTTGATTCACCAAGAAAGCAATGTAATTTTCCGCGCTATTCGCGATTATTTACGTCGTGATATTGGTGAAATATTAATTGATAAACCACGTGTATTTGAAGAAGCTAAAGCGCACATTGAGCGTTTTCGCCCTGACTTTATGAGCCGCGTAAAGCTTTATCAAGGCGACACGCCATTATTTACGCATTACCAAATTGAAAGCCAAATTGAGTCTGCGTTCCAACGTGAAGTACGTTTGCCTTCAGGTGGTTCAATTGTAATTGACCCAACAGAAGCGCTCACCTCTATTGATATCAACTCGTCTAAAGCAACAAAAGGCGGAGATATCGAAGAAACAGCACTGAATACTAACTTAGAAGCGGCTGATGAAATTGCGCGTCAATTACGTCTTCGCGACTTAGGTGGCTTAATTGTTATCGACTTTATCGATATGACACCGCCACGCCATCAGCGTGAAGTAGAAAACCGCTTAAAAGATGCCGCTCGTCCAGATCGTGCGCGTGTACAAATTGGTAAAATTTCGCGCTTTGGTTTACTTGAAATGTCGCGCCAGCGTTTGCGACCTTCACTAGGTGAAGCAAGCCAAGGCCCATGTCCGCGTTGTAGCGGCCAAGGTACTATTCGTTCTAACGAGTCTATCGCCTTGTCTATTTTGCGTTTAATTGAAGAAGAAGCAATTAAAGACAACACAGCACAAGTAAATGCACAAGTGCCTGTAGCGGTTGCCGCTTATTTATTAAACGAGCAGCGCAGAAGCGTTCATCGTATTGAAAAACATCATAAATGTGATGTGGTTATTATTCCTAATCAACATATGGAAACACCACACTACGAAGTGATGCGTTTACGTAAAGACGAAACACTAGAAACAGTAAGTTACGAGCAAGTTGTTGCACCTGAGCCAGAATCGTTCGAAATGGCTAAACCAGCAGCTGCGCCTGTTCGTGAAGAGCCGATGCTTAAAGGTGTTGTTATGCCTTCAACGCCAGCGCCACAAGCTAAAGTAGACAAACCAGCAGCGCCTGTTGCTGTACCTAAGGTTGAAGGTGGCCTATTGGCTGCTATTGGTAATTGGTTTAAGTCGTTATTTGCTGGTGAAAGCGAAGAAGAAAAGCAAGCAAAAGAAAAAGCTGAGCAAGAAAAGCAACAGCAAACACGTAATAACAATCGCCGTGGTAACAGTGACAACCGTCGCCGCAATAACAACCAGCGTCGTCGTAATAACTCTCGCTCTAAACCTCGTGGTGAACGTCCTGCTGAAGAAGTGAAAACTGAATCTACCGCGAACGAAAGCCAAGAGAAAAACGAGAACCGCAATAAGCGCCGTCGTAATCCTAACTCGCGTAAGCGTAACGATAACCGTAATAACGACAATCGTACTGCAGACAAAGAGCAAGTAAAAACAGACGCAAAAGCGAATGAAACTGAGGCTAAGCAAAGCACTGAGCCTAAAGAGCAGAAGCCAAAAGTTCGCCGTCAACGTCGTAATGTTCGCAAAAAAGTACGTATCCAAGATGAAAATACTGAGCAAGTAAAAGCATCTGATACGACTGAGCAACCACAGCAAAGCACTGAAACAGCTAAAATAGAGCAGCCTAAAGCGCAAGAGCAAGCGCCAGCAGCAAAGCAAACTGCAAATGAGCAAAAGTCAGAGCAAACAAAACCTGCACCTGTGAAAGAGCAAGCGCCTAAGGCACAACCTGAGCAAGAAGAAAAGCCAGTAGCTGCAGCGTCAACTGACGAAGCAAACTCTGAAGATGAGCAAGGGCAAACACGTACGCGTTCACGCCGTTCTCCTCGTCACCTTCGCGCTTCGGGCCAGCGTCGCCGTCGTCCTGAGCAAGGTGAAGCTACAGAAGAAAAAGCAGATGAAGCTCCGGCATTTGTGCCAGTAGCAGATCAAGCTGCCGCTGAGTATGAGGCAGAGCTAAAAGCAAAAGCTGAACAGCCAACCTCAAACGATGCATCAGAAAATGTTGAGCAAGCGTTAGCTGTAGAAGACTTAGCTAAAGTTGAAGCTGCTCCTAAAGCAGAGCAACCAACAGCCAATGACGATGCAGTACAAACTGTTGATCCTGAAACAGCTGAAGAGCCAGTTGTTGTTACTGAGCAACCAATAACAACATCTGAGCCTGTGAAATCAGAGCCTGAAGTAGCTGAGCAACCAGCAACACCAGAGCCTGTTAAAGCTGAGCCTGAAGTAGCTGAACAACCAGCAACACCAGAGCCTGTTAAAGCGGAGCCTGAAGCAGCTGAGCAACCAGCAACACCAGAACCTGTTAAAGCAGAGCCTGAAGTAGTTGAGCAACCAGCGAAACCTGAGCCTGTTAAAGCAGAGACTGAAGTAGCTGAGCAAAAAGATGCCAATGCAAAAACGGTTATTAGCAAAGGGGCTGCAAGCGCACCTATGGCTCAACCGACACCAGTTGCTGATAGCGACGTAAAGCATACATCAGTTGCCATGGCACACGATAAACGTGAGTTAGTTCCTGATAGTGGCTTACGCGCAGGGTCAATTAAACCTGCAGGTCGTGCTAGTTCAGACATGACTAAAACAATGAGCGCTGAGTAACCCTTAGCCTCATTAAAAAGCCGCGCTATGTAAAATAGCGCGGCTTTTTTGTTTTAATACCTGTCTTGTCCTGAAAGGTATTTTCTCATTTGCTCCTCTTTCGCTTCTCTTTGTGCAATAGATCTTCATTTTTTTTATTAGTAAAAAATTAAAAAAACCAAAACGCTGATTCTCGCGTGAGCAAGCTTCACGCCTACGGGCGAAATTTCATACAGTGAATTTTAAATTGTACACTCAGCTTGTTGGCGTGATGGGCAAAGCCCGTAATAAACGCATATTCACAAAGAGGATAAGAGACGCTTCACTTTTAGAGTGAGTAATAAAGCTAAACAAGCTAATATGAAAGAGCTCAGCTATTAAACAATAGCTTGTATTTTCTCACTTACTCCTCTTTCACTACTCTTTGTGCAATAGACTTTTAAGTGGCTTTATTACCTGGCAAAAATAAAAAAGCGCGATATAAATATCGCGCTCTTAAATCGGCTTTTAACTAGATCAAATGAGTTTATTCGCTTTCATTTTCCATAAAGCGCTGTAACTGATCTTTTAAGTTTGGTGGAATGCCTTTAATAACCAGTGTATCGGTCGCTTCATTGTAAGTTACGCGCTCACCTAAATGTTTACGCTCAAAACTAACACTAACACCACCCCCTAAACCCGAAAACTTAACCATACTGGTCACCGTTTTTTTATCGACCGGGAAAGAGTCTTCTAAGTCGTAACTTTGTTCTTTGCAAAAGTTATCAAACGGACTGTCGTCACCTTTGGTTAGCGTAGCCGAGAGCTCAGTAACGCTTGCATCTTCACCCGTGGTCACACAATCGTTACAGTAGTCAAATACTTGCTTACGTAATTCGTCTTTTTCTGATTTATCGAATGATTGCTCCGATAAATAGTCTTCAACGGCATTAAGCATCACTTGGCTTTGCTGTTTAGGGTCTATGCCCTCTTCACAACCTAAAAAGTCTAAGAAAAAGTCTGCTACTTTTCGCCCTGCTCGACCTTTAATAAAAGAGATATAGCGATTGTCGTCAGCTTGAGTATCCCACGCGGTTAAATCGATACGTGCAGCTAGTTGCATGCGCGATATATCTAAGTGGCGCGACGCTGCTAAATCAAGTTCAGAGGTCATGCTGTAGTGCTCTTTAATATTGATCATAGCTATTAGCATGTAATCAGTAGCCACATACTGATAATGACAAAATACTAAGTAGCCTGTTTCGCTAAAGGCATATTTATCTAACTCTTCTTTTAAAACAGTGGATGCCTGCTCGGTCATGTGCCAAAAGCCTAACTCGTCATTACGATAGCTTTGCATTGCCGAGGCTACAACACTGTTTTTATCGCCACTAAATGCACAGTAACCTTTACCTGGCTTTGAGTTGTATGCATGATGAAGTTGTTCGATAAAAACAGCGACTTTATCGTTTATCACCATTTCATCGTTTCGTAGGTGAATTTGCGTATCGTCGTCTTTTTTGTCTACATAATGAACGACTAATTTTTTAACGTCTGTTGTCATCTTTGTTTTTCACGCCTCTGGTGTTAAAATACGAGAATATAACTCTTTTATTGAACCAACTGATGCCAATCTTATCAAAATACTCTAATGAAGAAGTAGAACAAATCGTCGATCAGCTCATTGATGTGCTAACGCAACACAATGCGCCGGTTGATTTAAGCCTTATGTGTTTAGGAAATTCTATCACGCATATCCTAAAAGAGCATGTACCTGCAGGGAAAAGACAAGCCGTAACTGAGAACTTTGCAAAAGCACTTGCTCAGTCGGTTAAATAAATTATATGAATTTATCGCAGCACAATCAGTTTTCGTCAAAAGCGAGTCAGTTATTAAGTTGGGGCCACTGGTTCACTTTTGCAAATATTGGTTTAGCGCTTTTTATTAGCCTAAGCTTTTTATTTGCAGATTCACCGCCAACTAGCTTTATAGGTATTACCTATATGTTAGTGACGTGGTTAAGCCATACGAGCTTTATCGCTTTTTTAGCATTTGTGCTGACGGTATTTCCTTTAAGCTTAGTGTTTCCCTACCCTCGACATATTCGAGGTATGGCTGCCGTTATTGCTACGCTTGGGGCGTCTATTTTAACGCTTGATGCGTATGTATACGTTAATTTGGGCTATCATTTAAGCTCTTCTGCGCTACCGGAAATCATTTCCTTACTGTGGCATCGTCTAACTAGCTCGCCTGCCCTTACTACCTTGTTAGCCGGGGGGATTGTTTTACTCATTTTAGGCTTCCAGTTAGTTGTAAGTAACTATACATGGCAGCACTTAGCGCGTTTAAAACAACTTAAGTTTGCCCGTTTTGCCAGCTCTTTTTTAGTGTTGTGTTTTGCACTTAGCCACAGTATTCACATTTGGGCAGATGCAAATTTAAAGTTTGATATAACGAAGCAAGATAACGTTTTACCGCTGTCGTACCCTACGACCGCTAAAAGTTTATTAGCAAAAAATGATTTGCTCGACATTGAAAGCTATAAACAAGCTCACAATGTAAGAATTAATAACCAAAATATTAATTACCAAATACCTGCGCCAATGCAAAAATGTGAAGATTACACTGCGCAGCAAGTCGATATTTTTGTATTTGATACCAACGAGCAGTTAAAACGCTTTGTTGCCAAGCATAAAAACCTACATAAAACTGATCAGTTTTTACAGCCAACACACCATGGCGATAGCTTGTTTAGTTTAGTGTATGGCTTACCTTCTTTTTATAAAATGGCTATTTTATCAGAGCAAACCTTGCCCGCGTGGCAAAGTCAGCGCAGAAGCATAGAGCTTGCTGGAATTGAAAAGCTAAACTTTATAAACGATCAAGCGCATTCAAACAGCGCAATTAAAATCATTAAAGGTGAAGATAATCCGTCTCCTCGCAGTGACGACACCCATATTTTTGCGTTTAGCTTAGCTAATAATAGCTCGGAAGTAGTTACATCATCGGTGTTATACAGCTCAGATAAGCGAATAGCCAAGGTAGATGGACTTATTCAACCCAGTGATATTATTGCAACCAGTGTAGGCCAATACTTAAACTGTAAGTCTGTGGTTAAACAAACCATGCTAGGTGAAAACCTGTATAAGAAAAAAACGGACACTGGCGTTAATTACTCGCAAGGCGTAGTTATTGCTTACAAAAAAGATAGAATTACGCTAATAGATTCAGACGGTAACTATAAAAATATATCTGCCGCTGAAGGTTTTTCTATTGAGCAAAGCCTCGATATCCCGTTTTTAGTACAAAGTATTAAAAAGCTAAAAACCTACACACAATAGCCCTATCCCTTAACCTAGCTTGCTATAACACCAAGCTAGGTTATATTTACTAAATCATAGTAAACGCTCAGGGATGAACTTAATGCAAAAACACACACTTTTTTTATGCGCAGTAATGGTATGCCCACTTTCTCTGCATGCGCAAAATGCCACAACTTACTATAAATGCGTGACAAAAAACGGCACTATCTTTTCGCAATTCCCTTGTAACGATAACGCTACCTCCTACACAATAAATACTGTATCGGGAATTAATACTGCACCAGCGCAAGACTACACAAAAGAGCTAAACGCATTAGAGCGCGAACGGATTGTGCTTGACCTGCAAGCAGAGCTGAGAAGTAATACTAATAAATTAGCGATTATAAAACGTAAAAAAGACCGCGCAGAGTACAACCAACAACAGCGCCTCAATCGTATTTTAGATGACGAGGACAAAAAGTTAATTAGCAAAGATATTACCAATCAATTAAAAATAATAAATAAAGATCATAAAAAGCAAACCACCGAAATTGAAAAGCGCATTAAAAAGTTAGAGAAAAAAATAGCTTCCTACCAATAACTTAGCTTTTGCCATCACACTCAATTATGCTTTAAGCTAAAAGTATAAAAACTGAGAATATTTATCTTGGTTTTAAACTTAAAATAACATAACCTTAACAACTATAGAGTTAAAGCTCTAACGTGTATAACACTACAGCACCACTAACATTTATAAATGCTGTACTAAAATCGTTATATACACTTTTTTAAGGAGTGTTTATGCAGCCACGCCACATAGCTGAATTAATTTTAACGGGTTTTAAAAAGCATTATCAGCTGTTTCAAAAAACCACCGCCCAAGCCCCGCTTGCCTTTGCAAAGCGCGATTGGCAGCAAATTAATGAAATTAGTAAACTGCGTATTAGTTACTACGATGACAGAGTAAACGAGACCACTAAAGCATTAAAACAAGCACAGTTAACTGAGCAATTAAATGAGCAGCTTTGGCTTGAAGTAAAAATACTGTACCAACGCTTTTTATGCTTTCATCCTCAAGCTGAACTTGCCGAAACATTTTATAACTCAGTATTTTGCCGTTTGTACCACAGACGCTATTTTCATAACGACTTTATATTTGTACAAGCCACATTAAAAGATGCCCCAGCCATTCCTGTTGAGGCAGAGTACCGCAGCTACTTTCCAGTGGTTGATGGTTTAAAGCCCACAATAAAGCGCATTATTGAGCATTTTGATTTTAAAGCCCCGTTTGTAAATTTAGAGCGGGATATACGTTTGCTGGTAAAGGCATTTTACAAACAAGCACCCGACACTCACCACCAGCCTTGGCAAATGCGCTTTGATATTTTGCACGCGCCTTTTTATCGTAATAAAGCTGCTTACATAGTCGGCCGAGTGGTCTCTCAAAGCGGTGTACAGCCTTTTATTATTGCGGTACTACACCATGAAGATAAAGGCTTATACCTCGATGCGCTATTAACCAAATCATCGCAAATGCGGGTGATTTTTGGCTTTGCACGGGCTTATTTTATGGTTGAAACCCATGCGCCCTCAGCCATGGTGCGTTTCTTAAATCAACTTATGCCTAATAAAACACTCGCTGAGCTTTATAATGCCATTGGGTTTCATAAACAAGGTAAGACTGAGTTTTACCGTGAATTTTTACATCACTTGTCTCACTCAGACGATAACTTTATTATAGCGCCAGGCACACCAGGCATGGTGATGATGGTATTTACGCTGCCCTCTTTTGGCTATGTATTTAAAGTAATTAAAGATAAGTTTGGCGAAAGCAAACCGTTTGGCCGTGATACCGTGCTTAAACGCTATCAACTGGTAAAAAGCCATGATCGGGTTGGTCGCATGGCCGACACCATAGAATACTCTAACGTCGTATTTCCTTTGGCACGCTTTGATCGTAATTTACTGGCGCAGCTACATAAAACCATTGGCTCATCTATGGTAATTGAAGGCCCGTGGCTTATTATCAAGCATTTATATATTGAAAGGCGCATGACACCGCTTAATTTATTTTTAGAAAACGCCAGCGAAGAAAGTGCTGCCGATGCAATAGAAGAGTACGGCCAAGCACTTAAAGAAATGATTGCGGTAAATATATTCCCAGGAGATATGCTGCTTAAAAACTTTGGTGTAAGCAAACACAAGCGCATTATTTTTTACGACTACGATGAGGTTCAATACTTAACAAATATGAACTTTAGGGCCTTACCTAAGGCCAAAAGCTATGATGATTACTTAACTGATGAACAAAGCTACTCGGTTGCGCCGCAAGATGTTTTTCCTGAGCAACTTTGTACCTTTGTTATGCCAAACCCAAAGTACAAACAGTTTTTGCTCAGTACACACCCCGAGCTTGTTGATGTTAGTTTTTGGAAGCAAGCTCAGCAAAATATAAAAAAGGGTCATGTTAGTCACATATACCCATACCCGACAGCACAACGCTTTATTCATCACTGGTAAGCGTTAAAGGACACACAATGAACATAAGTAAAATAGATTTAAATTTGCTGGTTTACCTCGACACCCTATTACGTGAGTGTAACGTAACCCGCGCAGCTAACCAGTTAAGTATTACTCAACCAGCCATGAGTAACGGCCTTAAGCGTTTAAGAAACTTGTTTAACGATCCAATTTTGGTACGTACCAGTGAAGGTATGGTCCCCACAGAGCGTGCTATAGAGCTGCAACCGGTTATTCGCGGTATATTAATGACCCTAGAAGAAACTCTCGCACCTAATCGCGAATTTGAAGCCAGCCAAAGTAAACGTGTATTTAGAATAATGGCCAGTGACTATGCAGCCAGTACATTAGCGCCAAAGCTTTTAAGTAAACTTCATGAAGAAGCGCCCGATACAACCTTAGATATACTTACGCCTAGTGATGTAACGTTTCATGATGTTGAAAATGGTAAAGTGGATATGGCAATTAACCGCTTTGAAAACCTTCCGCAATCTTTTCATCATAAACGTATATGGAAAGACAGCTTTTGCTGCTTAGTAAAAGCCGACAACCCAATTATTGAAAACTTTAGCCTAGACAGCTATTTAAAAGCCCGCCACATATGGGTAAGTAAAACCGGCTTTGGGGTTGGCGTAGGAATGGACCCTAAAGATGTACAAAAGCTAGGTTGGGTAGATGAAGCACTTGCCCATTTTGGTAAACACCGAAATATTGCTACGTTTACCCGTAATTACCACGTAGCCATTCATTTAGCAAAAGAGCAAAATTTAGTGGCGACCTTACCTTCAAAGGCTGCCAATATTTACTTAGATGATGCAGGCCTTAAAATTTTAGAGCCGCCATTTCCTATTCCGCCTTTTGAACTAGATATGATTTGGAGTCCTTTACTGCATCGTGATGCAAGTCATATTTGGTTACGCCAAAAAGTAGCCGAAGTGGCGGATGAGCTTAAATAACCTTATTACAAAAGCCATGTAAAATTTGCGAGGCTATTTTATTTTAAATAGCCTTGCAGCTTGCTGAATAAATACATAATCAATAATTACAATAGCTTAAAAATTAAAATGAAATTGGAATGGCCTTTGCTTTAGTTACTATGAAACTTAAATTCATGTAAAGAGAGGTCATTATGAATACCCATCAAGGAACAGAAGCAACTCATATTACTGACATCATCCAAGTAATGAACAGTGGCATTGATTTTTATCAAAAAGCGCAAGAGAAAGTTGAAGACCCAGCCATTGGCGCATTATTTCAACGCATGATTGACGCACGAAAAGTAAGTGTTGAGCGCTTGCAACCTTATGCTGTTAACGAAAAAGGTGAGCGTGAAGACGGCTCTTCTTTTGCTGTAGAAGCACGCAGAGCTTACACAGCCCTACTCACTTCGTTTAGTTCTCATAACGATAAAACATACGTTAAAGAGCTTGAAGAGGTAGAAGATAAAACACTTGAAGAAATTAAAGCAGCGATGGATAAACCACAGCCAGCCGACTGTGAAGCAGCCTTAGCGAAAACCTTGCTAACGATGCAAAGCTGCCACACCGAAATGAGTCGTATGCAAAAGCATTAATTTTCAATTGTATATATTTAAAACCCAGCCTAGCCGCTGGGTTTTTTATTATTACAAGGTTTAAGGCTATAAGCCAATAATTGCAACACCCAGTTTAAACCCTGCTATGTATAGCCAAGTCCAAAATGCCACATTTAGTATTATCAAAGCCATACAGGGGTTAAACCAATCCGTTATAATGTTTAATTAAGCGAATTGGTATAATTTAACGCTGAGGTAAGGCGCAACACAATAAAATCGCGGTTGAGAAATAAATACTAAAAAGGCTAAATACAAAAAAAGGGCCTTACGGCCCTTTGAACTTAAATAACATAAGGGAGTGTTATTTATTAAAAACGGTATTCTGCGCCTACATAGTAATAAGCACCATTAAAGCCAAATGGCGCTGAACGGCGAGAGTATTCAAATACCCCATCGCTGCTTACAATCGTATTGCCATTTGAATCTACAATTGTGCCCGAGCGTGAGTTACCAATGGTGTTTTTATCTGGGTACACGTCAAATAAGTTATTTGCACCAATATTTACAGATAAATCTTCAGTCACGAAGTAATTAACTTTAACGTCAGTTAAAATTTCTGCACCGTAGGTTTGGCGTCCGCCATCTTCTACTGTGTATTCACCAAAGCGGTTGAGTGAAAGGTTTACAGTCCAATCACCACGTTGGTAAAGCGCACTTAAGTTGATGCGATCTTCTGGTTGCCACTCTTCAATAATTGAAATTTCTTGATCAGAGAAAACATCTTCAACCGGTACGGTTTCAAGCCCTGAGCCCGATGGCGTAAATAACGATACCACCTCAGTTTCAGTAAAGTTAGCTGCTAAAGTAAAATCAAGCGTGCCACCTAATCCCTCGGTATTCCAAGTAGCTACAAAATCAATACCCGAAGTTTCGGTATCTGCACCATTTAAGAAAAACTGGCCTGCACCTGCGCCTGAGCTGATTAATGCAGCATCTAGGCTTGAAGAAAGCCCTTTGCCTAAACGATTACTAATTACTATGCGGTCGTCAATATCAATTGAGTAGTAATCTACAGTAACATTAATGTTATCCGTTACGTTGTAGACAATACCTAAGCTGCGGTTTTGCGATTTTTCTTCTTTAAGCTTTGGAATACCTAAACTTTGTGCAAGGGTTGAATCGTTTCTGAATGTACCTACTTCTTCAGCAACTAATGAGCCGTCTTCAGCCACAACAAATTGTGTGCTGATATTGTTAAAATACAATTGCTGCATTGATGGCGCTCTAAAGCCAGAGCTTAATGCACCACGCAGTGACACATCATCAGTAATTGCCCAGTTACCCGCAAGCTTAAAGTTTACCGTGTCGCCAAAGCCTTTGTAATTATCGTAACGCAGTGCGCCTGATAAAATGACATCTTCAATTAGGTAGGTTTCTGCATCAAGGTAAAACGAAATTACATCGCGTGACTCATCAACCGATGATGCCGGCGAAGAACCACCAAAACCTTGCGTACCGCCAGAGGCATCTTCAGAGCCTACACCGCCACTTAAACCACTATAAATACTTACCCCATCAAGGGTGTCGTAATCACGATAAGCATATTCGCTACCCTCTAAAATACGGTATTCATCGGTACGAATTTCTGCACCCATAGCCAGTGAGTAGTCATCAAAGTTTTGCGTAAAATCTATATTAATGGTTTGCAGTGATAACTCCATGCCATAGGCATAGGCTTCACGTGGAATAGTACTGCGAATATCAGCGGCACTTAAACCTTGCTCGTAACGTAAAAAGTTAGCGTACGAGGCATTAATTGTGTCACTTGTTGTGTAATCAATGCTGTTTTCACCGTAGGTGTACGATACATCTAAACTTGCATCGTTATCAAAATCGGTTTTGTAACCAAAGTTGTAAGAAATATCATCAATTGTGGTATTAATTTTAGGTAAAAAGCCTAACGGGATAGTTGCATCGTTATCTTGCAAAACAGGGTTACCGCCCGCATTCGCATTATGACGGAAAAACGCTGCTGATTCGTTATCGCGCGTTGAATAAGTAATAAAGCCATACAGCTCACCATCACCTAACTCATATCCTGTATTAACGGTTAAGCCAAATTGTTGTGAGTCGGCATCACCAATACGAAAAGTGTCTCTGTCGGCGGTCAATTCACGCGGATCGCCTGCCAGTAAAGTACCGTCGCTAAGCTCTGTACAGCCATAAAACTGACACGAGCCGTGCAAACCTGCGCGGTTAGTAGGCGAGCGGTCGCGGTAATTAAGTGTTGCATTTAAGTAGCCGCTATCACCTAGGGCAAACCCTTTATTAAAATCAACGTTTACTGTTTCGCCATCACCCTCTGAGTATTGGCCGTAATTAACCGCTGCTTTGCCGCCTTCGCTACCATCTTTTAGTACAATATTAATTACACCGGCAATTGCATCTGAGCCGTATTGCGCTGCTGCGCCGTCTCGTAAAACTTCTATACGTTTAATAGCTGAGGCTGGAATAGCATTCATATCGGTACCTGCGGTACCACGCCCTACTGAGGTATTGATATGAATAATACTTGCCTGATGGCGGCGCTTACCATTAATAAGCACAAGTGTTTGGTCAGGCCCTAAACCACGCAGTGTTGCAGGTCGTAAGGCGTCAGTGCCGTCACTGATTGACGAGCTTGAAAAGTTAAATGAAGGTGCAATAGATTGCAACATACGGCCAACTTCGGTTTGGCCTGTGTTTTCAAGTGCTTCAGCACTTAAAATATCAACGGGTACGGGTAAATCTTCTACTGAGCGCCCTGCTACGCGGCTACCTACAATAGCAATTTTTTCTATTTTCTCTTGTGCAACATCCTCTGCTGCATTCACACCGTGTGAATTTGCTGCAAGCAATGCTGGTAATACAGCTGCACTAACCCCTGAAAGCTTCATCATGTTGTTATCTTTCCTATTGATTTGTTTGAGTTTTATACTCAGTAAACCATTTTGTTCAACAACCGCATCGAGCTCAGTCCCACTTAATAATGCTTGCAGTGCATCTAATTGGGTATAAAAACCATAAACCGAATTTGCTTGGTAATTTTTTGCCAACTCATAAGAAAACACCACGGTTTGCTCTGTTTGTTTAGCAAATTCTATTAAGGCTTTGTCTGCTCGCTGCGCTTGTATATCAAATTGCACCATTTGCCCAGTGGTCTGTGTTGCCCCTTGCACACTCAAGCTAAAAATAGCCGGAGCAAGTACACTTAAACCACTAAATAAATGCGTTTGGTTACTGCGCAATTTATATAAACAGCTGACAAACAAAATTCCTCTATAGTTTTTTATCTTTTTTTTAAACTTTTTTTTACTAATAACATTTAAAGATGCAACTTCACCTAACATTTGTTTGATATGCATAACATTTCTTATGATTTAGTTTGCTGTGTTAGGCTCACCATATGTTCACCTAAACGCTCATGCTCAATTGCAAAGTTAGTCTGTAAACTCTCAAGTAGCCCCTCAACATCGCCAGCTTTAAATACACCCGCCACTTTTATATTGGCAAGCTCATCGCTTGAAAGCTCAAAACGCGTAGAGGTGTAACGGCTCACTTCATTTAATGCATCGCTTAAATGCTCGCCATTAAAAATTAACATGCCATTTTGCCACGCTAAATCACGCTGTACGTCATCCACAGAAAGCTGCGTGATAGGTTTAGTAATGCTTTGCTCTATAATTGCTTTTTCGCCAGAAATAACAATATTGGCATTGATTTTACGTACTTTTTTAGCGTTATTATCAGCCAGTTGGTAGTCTTTAAAATCGTTGGCACTTACAGCAACACTTGGGTCGGTGATCATCACTTTACCTTCGGTTACAACCAGCTCTAAATCAGAAGAGGTATTGCGTTGTACATTAAATACAGTACCAAGTGCCGTAAAGCTCTTATCGCCAGCCATCACACTAAATGGGCGCGATGCATCTTTTGCTACATTAAAACGCCCTTCACCCTTGCTCAGTAATAACTGACGACGCCCTTTGCTATAAGCTACCTCTAATAGGCTATTCGTGTTTAATTGCACTATGGTGCCGTCGGGTAAAACATACGTGGCTTGTTCGCCCACCTTCGTTGTATAAATTTTGGTGTAATTTATTTTAGCCAGCTCTTCGTTGTAGCCGTTTTCAAGGTTAATTAATAAGTAACTACACACCATTAATGCTGCAAATAAGCTCGCGGCAATGGCACTAGAAAACGCCCATCTTTTTTTCTGGGGTTGTTTTACACTTCTATGCGGAAATAAACTGCTTAACTCGTTTAATACGGCCAATTCATCCCATAGCTGCGCAAGTTCGTAGACGGCATCTTGATGGGCGGTACTTTGCATCATCCACAGTTTAAATTGCTCTTTTTCAATTTCGCTTAAGCCCCTATCAATTGCGCTGATCCATTGGCAGGCTTTTTCTAAAATTAAATCTTTTGATGTGAATTGATGAACATTACTCATTTTGCTGCCCTCTCAATTGATAGAGCCGAATTACAAGCAGAATTATGTGCCGCAGATTGGTTATGATTTTGTTCATGTTCTTTCATGTATAACATGGTTTGTAATAAACCTTTGGCAATGTGTTTTTCTACTGTGCTTTCACTTAATTGCATGTGCTGGGCGATTTCTTTTTGGCTCATACCGTACACTTTTTTAAATATAAAACATTTACGGATAGAAGAATTTAGTTGATCCGTTGCTCTGCAAAAAAGTAAAAAACGCTCTTTTGAGGTGTACTCATCCTCAAGTTGTGAGGATTTAAGCAGCGGGGGTAATTCTGCGTCGTGCTCTAACGAGTCATTAAACTTGTTATCCCACTTGGCTATATGATTAAGCGCTAAGTGCTTTGCAGTTTTAAGCATGTAACTGCGTCTAAACTGAATATCTTGTTTTAAATCAGCTTCGTAGCTTTTAATAAAGGTTTCTTGCACAATGTCTTCTACGTCATCGGGCTGTACAATACGCGACACAAAGCGTTTTAACTGCTTAGTGATATCAACAAACGTTGATGTCATATTTACTTTGGTAGTCATCCTTAACATAGGCCTATTGTTATTTTTATTACCGATAGATTACGAGTTTTTGGCATAAAAACAAGCGCAAATGTTAATTTAGCGTTGTTTAGGTAGGTTTTGAGTAAACAGGAGATCAAATGAGTAAATTATTAGATTACATAAGGCTCAGTTTTTTTGCAGCAGGTTTACTATTAGGGGTACAAATACCAGCCTTTGTAAGCGACTTTGGGCACGCTTTAGATGCACATTTAATTGAAGCGAATAACGCATTAGCCCCGTTTAAAAAAGATGCTCAAAACTACTTTAACAACGATTTAAACAAGTTAATTGCCCATTATGAAAATATTGGGGATGATATTGTGGGTAAGGGGGCTACCCATATTAAAAACCTCAATAATCGCCAGCACTCTTTACAAGTGGCAGTTAATAACTTTAACCAATCGCCCTATTTATTTACTTTAACCAGCGACTTTCTCACTATTAAAAAGCAAGTATGGCAACGCTTTGAAGGGCAAATAGTGTTAAAAAAAGACTCCATAATAGCAGCGCTTGTTAGCGCCATTATTATTGCTATTTTTGCTGAGTTTATTGGCTTTGTAACCTTATTCATTATTAAGCGCGGGTATTACCGCTTATTCATAGCTGGCAAATAAAGACTTCATAAACTCATAAAACACCTCGGTTTTACGGGTTGTTAAGCTATTTTGAGGCCGTAAAAACCACACCGGCGCGTCGCTTTGGGCCATTACATTGGGCATCACCTCTACTAAGTTTCCGGCACTTAGCTCATCGTTAATCGCTATTTTAGATTTAATGGCTATGCCATGTCCGGCAAGCGCTGCTTGCGTCATGTTATCGGAATTAGAAATAGTAAAGCGCGTTTTGGCATTAAAGGTGTGTATTTTATTATTTTCATCATACAGTTTTAACTGCCTTTGCCAGGGCAAACACACCCAATAGTGCGTGCTCAGTTCGCTAAGTGTGCAAGGCATACCATGCTTTTTTATATAACTTGGCGCTGCACATAAAATACGGGAGTTGTTGACAATTTTACGAGAGAGCAGGCCAGAATCGGTTAATTGCCCTACTCTAATTGCCACATCTTGTGCATCATCGACCACATTGACAAAATGATCAGTAATTAAAAAGTCGAGCTTTAGTTGCGGATATTGGGTTTCAAACTCGGTCAACTTAGGCATAACATACTTTGAAAAAACCCACGGTGGCATAGTCACACGCAATAACCCGCTCACTGAAGAGCTTCGTGCGCCAATGCTGTGCTCTGCATCGTGCAAGGCTTCTATAATAGCCCCTACACGATGATAAAATAGCTCACCGGCGGGCGATAACCTCACTCGTCTGCTGTCTCTAAACACTAACACGGTTGAAAGCTCGCGCTCGAGCTTGCTTAGCCTGTGGCTTACTGTTGCCGGCGACAAACGTTGCTCACGCGCAGCTGCAAGCACCCCTTTATTTTCTACGACGGCAATAAATGTTTCTAGGTCACTTAAATTATACATACATTTGGCTAGGCAGTTTTTAATGTTTAATATTTTCGAATGAAGCTTTCAGTTTTGCAATATATATTTAAATAACTAAAACACCCATAATCGCCATATAGTTATATTCGAGATTTAATAATGAGTTTAAAATCACAGATTGATGCCTATAACGTGCAAAAAGAAGCGCAGCTACCTGGCGATGTATTAGCCCTTATGGCGCAGACAAATGAAGAGCTCATTGCTCAGCATATAAAAGATAATGCGCTACAGGTAGGCGCTAAAGTAAGCAATTTCAGCTTAAACAATCATAGCGCTGAGCAAGTTGAGCTCGCTGATTTATTAAATAATGGCCCGGTAATAATTAGCTTTTATCGTGGTAACTGGTGTCCATATTGTAATTTAGAGCTAAAAGCACTTAACGATCACTTACCAGAATTTAAAACACACAATGCGCAGTTAGTTGCGATATCACCACAATTACCCGACGAAACGTTATCTAGCGCACAAAAGAATGCCCTTGAATTCGATGTGCTTTCAGATATTAATAACAAGGTGGCCGAGCAATTTGGTTTACTGTTTACTTTAGACGAGCGTATTGTGGCGCTTTATAGCCAGTTTGGAATTGATTTTGAAAAGTACTACGGCAATAAAAGTTATAAATTACCTTTACCTGCAACCTATGTAATTAACCAAAAAGGCATAATTACGTATGCCTTTTTAAACGAAGACTATACCCTACGCGCAGAGCCTACTGATGTATTGGCCGCCCTTGAATCGGAGCAACACTAATGTCTATTTTAAAATCGTTAAAAACCCTTACCCTATCACTACTTGTTGGTTCTAGCCTTGCCTCTGGCTACGCTATGGCTGAGGAGCCACAGGCACAAGTGAAACCTAAAGTACTTATTTTTGATGTAAACGAAACCTTGTTAGATTTAACCTCCATGCGCACCTCTATTGGTAAAGCGCTTGGCGGGCGTGAGGATTTATTACCGCTTTGGTTTTCGACCATGTTGCATCATTCACTCGTTGATACCGTAAGTGGCAATTATCACGATTTTGGTCAAATTGGCGTTGCGTCGCTGCGCATGGTTGCCAAAAATAACAACATAGCCATTACGAATGAACAAGCAAAAACAGCCATTGTCACCCCGCTTTTAACCCTACCTCCTCACAAAGATGTGAAAGAAGGACTGGCAAAACTCAAAGCACAGGGCTATAAGTTAGTAAGTCTGACAAATTCTTCAAACAAAGGTGTTAAAGCCCAGTTTGAGAGCGCTGGATTAATGTCGTTCTTTGATGCGCGTTACAGCATTGAAGATATTAAAATTTATAAACCAGACTTACGTGCCTATGAGTGGGTGTTAACAAAATTAAATGTAAAAGCAAATGAAGCAATGATGGTAGCGGCGCACGGTTGGGATGTAGCAGGTGCTAAAGAAGCCGGGTTACAAACAACCTTTATCGCCCGCCCAGGTAAAACACTTTACCCACTGGCAAAAAAACCAGACCACGTTGTGAAAGATTTACATGAATTAGCCGCTCTACTTAAATAAGCACTCCCAGCGCTAATTAATCAATACCCAAGCGGCCGATGTTAGGATGACATTGGCCGCTTTTTTATTAGGGCGTGTTGATTTTTGATAGTTGAATTTGCAGCAGTGTGGTTGGTTTTTAGGCAAGGCAGAGCCTATCAAGTGTAGTTATTCCATATAAATAGGCGAAACGCAGGAGCAGTTATCGAGCCCACGAGGTTACAAACCTCTCGCCGCAATTTAACCGCCCCTAGATTGAACAAATTTCAATCCGCAAAGTTCAACACACCCTAATTAACATTCTTAAAAACTGGCTTATAAACAAACCATTTAGCATTTTTATCTGCTAGCAATTTACTCCCCACAACGCTACTATTTAATGAATACGCAGTGGAGATAATTATGAACAGTCAAAGATTAAGCGAATTTGAAGAATACTTTCAAATAAATGAAAGCATTCGAGTAAACTTATTTGCTGTAGAAAATCAGTTAGTGCCGCAATCTCAACTCGCGCTTGAAGACGACATACCTCCTCTATTTAAGCTAGCTAACGAAGTCAGTGAGCTTGAACAGGCCTCTTTAAGACCCCTTAGAAACCTAGGCGATTTAGCACAAGAGCTGGCGGCTTTTTTACAAGCACAGTCGCGTAAAATCGATTTAATAATGAGCCACATTTTAGCATCAGAGCAAGCTCAAGATAACGCCATACAGTGCGATAGCTACGGCGGAGGCGGTATTCGCTTTACTTCGCCTGATGTATACGCAATAGGCCAAGCATTTAGAACAAAGCTATTTTTGCACCACGAAGCCTCAGCCGTTTACTGCTATACAGAAGTTGTGGCCGTTGAAAAACAAGACAGCGATCACTACCAATACACATTACTGTTTACTGCAATAAGAACCACAGACCAAGAATTAGTTGTCAGAGCCAGCTTACATGCACAAACACGCCAGCTAAAAAAACGCCAAGAACTCGAGCAAATTGACGATGATTCTAGCAGCGATAAATAGCTGACATATGCATGTAAAATGCTAAACTAGCGCCACCCTAATTTGTATCAAAACTTCATGAACTTTAGACTTTTACCTGAATGGGCTGAGCAAGACGCCGTTATGCTTACCTGGCCCCATGCACAGACCGACTGGGCTGATACGCTTGAACGCGTAGAGCCTGTTTATGTTGAGCTTGCAACGCATATCACAGCCGTGCAGCAGCTTGTTATTGTTGCCCATAACACGGCACTTAAAAGCCACATTACTGCCTTGCTAACAAAAGCGAATATAAACTTAAGCCACGTGCACTTTGTTGTTACACCAACAAACGATACTTGGGCTCGGGATCACGGCCCTATTACCTGCGCAAATATTGACGACGCTCGCCAACTTAAAATTTACGACTTTATCTTTAATGGCTGGGGTAATAAGTTCGAAAGTGCCCTCGATAATAAAATTAACGCCGTACTGGTAAACCAGCTAAGTAATCCAAACACTGATTACCAAGCCCTAAATGTGGTACTTGAAGGTGGCGGCATTGAAATTAACGAACACGGTGTGTTGCTTACAACCAGCGAATGTTTACTGAATAAAAACCGCAACCCCGATTTATCATCAGGCGATATAGAGTCAATTTTAACAACGCATTTAGGCGCAACTGACTTTTTATGGGTAGATCATGGCTACCTAGCCGGTGACGATACCGACAGCCATATCGACACACTGGTCCGTTTTGCCCCCAATAATACACTTGTGTATGTTAAGTGCGATGCTAAAGAAGATGAGCACTTTAACGCATTAGATGCGATGGAAAAACAGCTGCAAAACTTTAAAACGCAAAATAATACCCCATATACGTTAATTGATTTGCCGTGGCCAAAACCTGTGTTTGATGATGACAACACCCGTTTACCGGCAACGTACGCAAACTACTTGATTATCAATAATACGGTTTTAGTCCCGACGTATAACGATGACAACGACGCACTGGCGCTAGCGCAAGTTCAAAAAGCGTACCCAGCGCACACTATTATTGGCGTTAATTGCCTACCTATTATTGAACAATTTGGTAGTTTACATTGCATTACCATGCAATTACCTCGTGGATTTTTAGCTGGAGCAGCACAATGACAAGCCCTGCAAAATTAACCGTTGCCTTAGTGCAACAAACTAACAGTGATAACGCCTGCCAAAATATGGCAAAGTCGATTGCTGGCATTCGTGATGCTGCTAAGCAAGGCGCACAGCTTGTGGTTTTGCAAGAGCTGCATCGTAGTCTGTATTTTTGCCAAACAGAAGATGTTGATGTATTTGACCTAGCCGAAACAATTCCGGGTCCAAGCACAAATACACTGGGCGAGCTTGCTAAAGAGCTCGGCATCGTTATTGTGGCTTCACTGTTTGAAAAACGTGCCACTGGGCTTTATCACAATACCGCGGTGGTACTTGAAAAAGACGGCTCCATTGCGGGTAAATACCGTAAAATGCACATTCCTGATGACCCTGGCTTTTACGAAAAATTTTACTTTACCCCAGGTGATTTAGGCTTTGAGCCAATTCAAACCTCAGTGGGTAAATTAGGTGTTTTAGTATGCTGGGATCAATGGTTCCCTGAAGCGGCCCGTTTAATGGCGATGGCTGGCGCAGAGGTATTAATTTACCCAACTGCAATTGGCTGGGACCCACGTGATGATAACGCAGAGCAAACACGCCAAAAAGACGCGTGGGTAATAAGCCAACGTGCGCATGCGGTTGCGAACGGCGTCCCCGTTATTAGCTGTAACCGTGTAGGGCACGAAAACGACCCTAGCAGACAAAGCGAAGGTATACAATTTTGGGGTAACTCATTTATTGCAGGCCCTCAAGGTGAAATGCTCTCAGAGGCGAGCAATACCGATGAGCAAATTTTAGTAGTAGAACTTGATCAAAAAGCCTCTGAAAACGTAAGACGTATATGGCCGTACTTACGCGACCGCAGAATTGATCACTATCAAGACTTAACAAAAATTTACCGAGACTAAATAACTGCATGGCGTTTGTGAGCAAACGCCAACTAAAAAATGGAGCACTAAATGGCGTTTGAGCAATGGGCAGCCTTGCCGTGGGTAAAATCTCAAAAAGATAAAATTCAATGGGGGCAGCTAACTGGCAGTGCACTAAGTATAGCCATTGCAGAAGGTGTAAAACAGCAAAACGATTTAGTGCTTATAGTTACGCCAGATACGCCAAGCGCATTACGGCTTGAAACCGAGCTCGAATACTTATTGCCAGATAACCCGGTAATGGTATTTCCTGATTGGGAAACCTTGCCGTATGACCATTTTTCTCCGCACCAAGATATTATTTCAGCGCGCTTAGCCACTTTAAACACTTTAAAAAACGAGCAGCAAAGCGTACTTATAGTGCCTGTATCTACGTTAATGCTACGTACTGCGCCTGCTTCGTTTATTTATGGCTCTACCCTTAATTTTAAAGTAGGCGATAAGCTCGACACCCATAACCTGCGCAGTAATTTAGAACAAGCAGGGTATTTAAACGTACAACAGGTAATGGAGCACGGCGAATACGCAATACGCGGCTCTATTGTTGATTTGTACCCAATGGGCAGTGTGCACCCATTTAGGCTCGACTTTTTTGACGATGAACTCGACTCTATTCGTTTATTTGACGTAGAAACCCAGCGCTCAGATGAAAAAGTAGAGAAAATTGAGTTACTTCCCGCGCATGAATTTCCAACCAACGAAGCAGACGTTGAGCGTTTTAGAATAAATTATCGCGATAAATTTGGTGCCAGCTCAGAGCAAGACTCAGTTTACATGCAAGTAAGCAAAGGTACTTGGCCTGCCGGTATTGAATACTACATGCCGCTGTTTTTTGAAAAGCTTGCCACCATTTTTGATTACTTGCCAAACACCACTACGGTTATGCAACTAGGTGATTTAGAACACGCCGCAGATACCTTTTGGCACGATGTAAACGTACGCTACGAAAACCGTAAAGTAGATCCCCTGCGTCCATTACTGGCGCCCAGCGAGTTGTATCAACCTATTAATGAGTTGTTTTCTAATTTAGGTGAGTTTTCACGAATACGCTTATCGCAAGCTAAATTACCCACTAAAGCAGGCAATAAAAACTTAAATGTGAGCGAGCTGCCCGCAGTAAGAATCGATCATAAACAACACGAACCCTACGGCGCATTTATTAACTATGTGGCAGAACAAAAAAAGAAAAAAAGCCGTATTCTATTAAGTGTTGAGTCTGATGGTCGCCGCGAGTCTTTATTAAGCGTGCTTAAGCCAAGCGGCTTAAAGTTTAAAGAATTTGAAAGCTTACAGCAGTTTACACAAAGCCAAAGCGATGTAGGCTTAATTGTAAGCCCTCTTGAGCAAAGTGTTGTACTGGGTACAAAACCGAGCCTTTCTATTATTACCGAGCAAGAGCTGTTAGGTATTAAGGTGTCGCAACGCAGGCGCCGTAAACATAAATACGAAGCAAGCCAAGATGCGTTAATTCGTAACTTAGCCGAGCTTAAAGAGGGCCAGCCAATTGTTCACCTTGATCACGGTGTTGGTCGCTATCAAGGCCTGCAAACAATTGACGCGGCAGGGGTAATCACTGAGTTTGTTACCATTACCTATGCCGGTGAAGCAAAACTGTATGTGCCGGTATCGGCACTGCATATGCTAAGCCGTTATTCAGGCGGTGAAGAAGCAAGCGCCCCGCTTCATAAACTTGGCTCAGATGCCTGGGAGAAAGCCAAAAAGCGGGCCGCCGAAAAAGTACGCGACGTAGCCGCGGAGCTGTTAGATATTTACGCACAGCGCCAAGCAAAACCAGGTAACAAATTTGCACTCGATGGGCAAAGCTATCGCCAATTTAGCGACAGCTTTCCATTTGAAGAAACCGACGATCAGCGTAATGCCATTGAAGCCGTACTTGGTGATATGCAATCAAAACTTGCTATGGACCGATTAGTGTGTGGTGATGTAGGCTTTGGTAAAACAGAAGTGGCTATGCGCGCCGCGTTTGTAGCAGTTAACGATAACAAACAAGTAGCCGTATTAGTACCAACCACCCTGCTGGCTCAGCAACATTATGAAAACTTTAAAGACCGCTTTGCCGATTTCCCTATCGAAGTGGGAGTGTTGTCGCGCTTTAATTCGACTAAAGAGCAAAAAGACACGCTTGAAAAAATGGCCGACGGTAAACTTGATATCGTTATTGGAACACATAAGTTAATTCAGCAAGATATTAAATTTAACGACTTAGGTTTACTAATTGTTGATGAAGAGCACCGCTTTGGTGTGCGCCAAAAAGAAAAAATAAAGTCATTACGTGCTGATGTAGATATATTAACGCTTACAGCAACGCCTATTCCGCGTACTTTAAATATGGCGATGAGCGGCATGCGTGATTTATCAATTATTGCCACCCCACCTGCTAAGCGTTTAGCAGTTAAAACCTTTGTACGCCAACGCGACAGCGACTTAATACGCGAAGCCATACTGCGTGAAATTAAACGCGGCGGTCAAGTGTACTTTTTGCATAACAATGTTGAGACTATTGAGCGAGTCTCGCAAGAGATCAGCGAATGGGTGCCAGAGGCTAGTGTCACCTCTGCTCATGGGCAAATGCGCGAGCAAGAGCTTGAGCAAATAATGACTGACTTTTATCATCAAAAATACAATGTACTGGTATGTACCACCATTATCGAAACCGGTATTGATGTGCCTACTGCTAATACTATTATTATGGACAGAGCCGATAAACTTGGCCTTGCGCAATTACACCAATTACGCGGTCGTGTTGGGCGAAGCCACCACCAAGCGTATGCTTATTTATTAACCGGCGATGCTAAAGCACTTTCTAAAGATGCCACCAAACGCTTACAAGCAATTGAGTCGTTGGAAGATTTAGGCGCAGGTTTTGCCCTTGCCACACATGATTTAGAAATACGTGGTGCGGGTGAGCTATTAGGCGACGATCAATCAGGGCAAATGCAAACTATTGGCTTTAGCTTGTATATGGAAATGCTAGAGCAAGCGGTTAATGCCCTTAAAAATGGTAAAGAGCCAACGCTTGAAAACCTGCTTCAGCAGCAAACTGAAGTTGATTTAAAACTCCCTGCCTTACTACCTGATGATTACATACACGATGTTAATGCGCGTTTAGGTATGTACAAGCGCATTGCAAGTTGTGCTAACCTTGCCGATATGGACGAATTACAAGTAGAGCTAATAGACCGCTTTGGTTTATTACCTGATGCCACTAAAAACCTATTTAGTATGCAGCAACTCAAAATGCGTGCCAGCGATTTAGGAATTACAAAAATAGAGGCAAACCCTAAAGGGGGCTACTTTGAATTTAGCCAAAATACGAAGGTTAATCCTAGCTTCATCATAGGCTTGATACAAAGTGCACCCCATGTGTACAAAATGGATGGCGCAAATAAATTGCGCTTTGCGATTAATGAGGTAAACCCTCGTGAACGCTTAAAAATGGTCACTGCAATGATTGCAGATTTCGAAAAAAAGGTTAGCCATTAATGTTGCTAAAAAAATCGCTTATCGTGTTATGTTGCTTATTTAGCAGCACCGCATTTGCAGAACGTTGGTTTGAAGTAGAAGTGCTGGTATTTAAACAGCGCCCTGCCCCCTATTTACAAGAAGACTTTAGCTTAAAGCACGAGCCCATTAAGGCGAAAAATACGTTAGAGTTACTCACCCCTTTATACACAGAGCAAGCTATGCAGGCATGTATAGATGGCGATAGTCGCTTTCAAAAACGCTCGTTTACCGATTCTTTAGTTAATGCCAATCCACAATCGGGTGTGTGTGATAACAGTATCGACTTTATGCAAAGTTACGACGAGTTGCCCGTTACGCCATTAGCACCGGCACAAGATACAATGGATGAGCCCTATTTACTCGCACCAGAGCAATTACAATTTACTGCCCAGCGCCGCGCTTTAGACAGAAAAGGTTTAGCCCCGCTACTACATACCGGCTGGCGCTTTGAAGGGGCAAGTAAATCGCGTGCGCCTAGCATACATTTAATTTCTGGGGATCATATAAAACGCGACGTTAACACTACGCCTAATTATTCAAATCCCGACTTTATTAGCTTAGTACAAAGTAAGCCACAGCTATTTGATACCTCAGAGCAGCCCCTAAGCTATTGGGAGCTAGATGGTTTATTTAAAATACATTTACGCCACTACCTTTACATAACCGCTGATTTTGACGTAAACGAAAAACTACCTAATGGGGATATAGAATCGGCCCGCTTTTCACAATTTAAACGTGTAATTAGTGGTGAAATCCATTACTTTGATCATCCTCGTATGGGCATGATTGTACAAATACGAAAGTATAAACACTAAATCAATAGGACATAACAATGAAAAAACTCCTGATCATCGCAGCAACGCTAAGCCTGGCAGCTTGTTCAAAAGTAAGCCTAGAAAACTACGAAAAAATTGAAGTTGGCATGGATAAAGCCGAAGTAGAAGCTATTTTAGGCTCAGCTGATAACTGCGTAGAAAAAACCCTACATACTAATTGTGTATGGGGTGATGAGTCTAAAAACATAGAAATAACACTCGTTTCAGACAAGGTAACTATTTATTCGAAGCACGGTATAACACAGTAATACTGCGCTAAATTAGGTAAATTTACATGACACTAAGGGATAGCCGTTGCTATCCCTTTTTTATTTTCTATTTTTTAGAGTAAATAAGTTCAATATTAACTATTTTACTGCGATTAAGGGTTATTTTGTAACGCTGGTATAAAGTTCTTTCCTCGTCTTTTAATACCATTACTAAATTTAACTGGTAGCGCCTTTCAACCGCTTGCTTTGATATTTTATTACCATCTAAATGATACAGCTTGCCCTCGCCGCGTTTTAAATACCGTGCAAAGGGCGCCAAATTAAAACGCATACTTTGCTGTAGAGTATCGTAGCCTGGTAAAAACTCTTTAGCTGAAACACGTGTTTCACTGGCAAAATGCAGCCACTGCGCGGCTAGCTTGTTTTGCTGACGCCTTTTTGAAAATATTGTTTTTACTTCACTAGGGATTTTTTTAAAACGCATATATTCAAGCCACACAAACTGACTTGCAACGCGGTCTTTAGTGATACTGTTTTTAAATACAAACCGCCATTTAGGCCGCCCGCGCACAATAGCGCGCCAAATTACCCGTGTAATGTCTTCTTTAAATATTTCTCGCAAGCCGTAAATAACCCCTAATATTAAAATAAGGGTAGCGGTCACTTCGGTAAAGGTTGAGCGCGCGTTAAGTATAACCACCATTACAAATGCCATAATGACAGCTGTAACCGTGCCTTTTACTAAACGCTTTAGGTAACTATTTAAATAACGCGTATTGCGATGCAAAATAACGCCGTGCTCTATTAGGCGCTGCAGTAAACGCATTTTATTTGTTATGCGGTTACCATCTTGCAACGTGGTTTCTGAGTTGTAATTTTGCTCAAACCGGTATGTATTTTCGTTTTTACAAAATTGCAGTAAGTCGTTGCGCTCTTTCGCAAAGTCACTGCTGCGCGGGCCTTCATCTAATAGCTTTAAAAACGACTGCTCAACATGCCAACTTAAATAGTTATCGGCATTGGTGTAAAACGGCACCAGCTTTTCATCATCGGGGGTATATCTGCGCAGCTTTTTTAGCAGCCCTTCACTTTGCTCAAACAGCTCTTGTGCACGGGCATAAAAAGCATCCACTTCTTGAATTTTTAATGCATCTTTAATATCAGCGTCGAGCGCTAAACGCACCTGATAACAGTACAAATTAAGGTTCTGGCGGTAATCTTGTTGCTCACCTTTGTTTTTACTAACAAAGCGGCTACGCACTAAGGGTAAGTGTATGTTTTTAGCGTTATAAGCTAAGTGCGATTTAAAGTGGTTATTAAAATAAGATTCTTCACTGAGGGTTTGCACGTTTATACCCATTTCATTGGGTATAGAAAAATACAGGTCGATACGCTGCTCAGAGCGCGGGGATAACTCTGGTTCTATGACAAAAGATAAATTTTCGTCTTGTTTTATCAAACAACTCTCCTTTTATTGAGTGTATAAGTGTACTGGTCTCCTTAATTTTGTTCAATAAAAAAGGCCCAGTAAACACTGAGCCTTAATACGATTAATGTGCTAATTAAAACTTAACGTTTACACCAGCAAAGAAACGACGGCCTAGTACATCGTATGTGTACGGGTCAGTGTTAGAATCGTTGTTACCTGTGTAGTAAGGAGGTTGCTTATCAAATAAGTTGTTGATACCCGCAGATAGAGACAGGCTATCATTAACTAAGAAGCTACCGCTAATATCGTGATAAACGACAGAAGGAGTCGTAGGTGCATAACAGCTGTCAGCATCATCTAAACAAGAGTAGCTATCCATACCAGCAATATAACGCGCTTGATACTGTGCATCCCAACGATCGCCTGATACATTTAGTGTTAAATTAGATTTAATATCTGCATACCCACCAGAACCTGATGTAATAAGACCCGCATAATCTACTGTCTCATCAAGTACAGTAACTACATATTCATCTAAATAAGTTGTATCTAAACCGGCTTTCCAATTTAAGCCAGCTGCTTCGAAGCTATACGCTAAGTTTAAATCGATGCCAGATGTTTCCTCTGCACCAATATTTTGTAGCTGGTTATTAAACTTAACTCGACCAGTCGCATCCATTGACACATTAGAAGATTGGCATAAAGCAGAGCTTGAATTACCAGCATTATTTAAACATTGATCAACAATGTATTGATTATCAACAGACGCAATTGCATTCTCAATTTCGATTTTGTAATAATCCAATGTCATCGAGAAGCCATCAAGCCACTGCGGCTCATAAACAATACCTGCCGTTAGTGTATCTGCTTCTTCAGGTGTTAATTGGTCATTACCACCTACAGTTACTTCTGCCTGCTCCTGAGCGCCAGGGTAACTAATTTGCTCGAAAGAAGGTGAATTACCAGAATAAAGTTCAGATACTGTTGGAGCACGGAAAGCTGTAGAAACTACACTACGCAACATTAATTCGTCATTTACTTTCCATGTAAGACCTAGTTTCCATGTTTCATCAGAACCAAAAGTACTGTAATCAAAAGCACGAATTGCAGCACTTAGCTCTACATTTTGAGCAAAAGGCGCATCTGCAAGTAATGGGATAGCAAATTCCACATAAGCTTCATTTACATCAAAACCACCTGATGTTGGTTCTACCATAGGATCATTAGCTAAGCCTTGAGCTGTAAGCGAGTCAGGCGTATACCACGCCTTTTCTTGGCGACGTTCAACACCTGCTGCAAACGCTGCATAACCAGCTGGCATTTCAAACATTTCACCTGAAACAGATGCTGCTAAGATAAATAACTGACTACCACCATTGTTTACTTCAGTGTAAACATTTTTACGGAAATCTTCAGATGTCCATGCATTTTGATCAAGTGGGTTGAAAGTTCCCTCTAAGATCTGATCTTGAATGGCACCCATATTATGAAGATTACTTAGCTTATCAACTGAATCGTTACGACCAAAGTTAGCTGATATGTCCCAAGAGTAATCACTAATGAAACCCTGAGCACCAACAACAGCTCTTACTGTATCAACTGACTGTTCAAAATAACGTGCACCTGTATCAGACATGCGACGTCCGTAAGAAATTTTATCACCGTATTGGTAGTTAGTTTCTTGCGTGACGTAATTTCCATTTGCATCTTTATCTAAGTAGCCATCGCCATCTAAGTCAACACGATTATCATAGCTTTGACTTAGAAGTGAATCACCCATATCTTCTGTATATTCAAAATCAAACCATACTGGCTGAGGCGCCATTTGCTGCTCTGACCAACGTTTAGTATAAGTAAACTCAGCAAATAAACTTGTGTCATCAGATAGCTCGTAAGTAGCAAGACCAGTTAAGTTTAAGCGCTCCATTGGCGTGTAAAGATAGCTTGAAGGAGAATAGTTGTAAGCGTCTTCATTAGTGTAACGATGATAATCGCCACCACGACCAGTAACACCAGAGTCATCAATTAATGAAACACTAATATCTTCGCCACTACCATCAACGGTGGTACCTTTTTCACCATTACCGTTCCAAATGTGACCGCCTTCGTTATATGAAGACCCTGTACAGTAAAGTCCGTTAGAGCCTTCAGCAAGTGGGCAGTTAGAAAAGCTACGATCAGCCTGCGATGCTTTACCACGGTCAGTGTACTGCATACCGATAACAATATTACCTTTATCGAATGAAGTACCTACAGTGAAGTCAACTGAATTTTCTGTAGCATCGCCTTCGCCAGTGATTGCTGTGTTAGCATTCATGTCTAGGCCTTCGAAATCATCTTTTAAAATGATATTAACAACACCAGCAACCGCATCAGTACCATAAACAGCAGATGCCCCATCTTTAAGTACTTCAACCGATTTAATCATAGAAACAGGGATAGTATTTAAATCGACAGTTGAAGCAGCGCCTGTGCCTGAGTTGATCATACGACGGCCATTTACAAGTACTAATGTACGTTGTGAACCTAAACCACGTAAATCAATAGAAGCATTACCACCCGAACCATTGTTAATACCTGGGTTGGTCATTGCACCGCCAGTGGCAGTCATTTTTTGTAATACGCTATCGATGCTTGTTGCACCCATTGCTTTAATATCGTCTGCACCAATTAATGTAACTGGACTGGCGTTTTCCATATCCGAACGCTTAATGCGAGAACCCGTTACTTGAATTTTTTCAATAGCGTTTGCGCCATCTTCAGCCGCTACTACTTGCATACTTGAGAACATTGGGATTGCTGCGATTACAGCTAAACCAAGAGTTGATTTTTTCATGAATAAACCCTACTTGTTGGAAATTTACCTTGATTGGTAATGCTCACTTTTTATAAGAATTGTGAGTCAGGGGGGCAACTTAGGCTGAGTTAACTGAACAAAAACTTAACGAAAGATCGTTATATATACAGCGCCAAAAAAGAATAACCAAAAGAGGTACAAAGGTTATAACTTGTTGCAGTGTTAACTAAAAAAAACAATTAAAAATCATAAATATACAATCAAAAGAAAGTAATTAAAACACACCTGAAATCAAAGTTATGCAGATTGTAATCAAATGTAATTAATGGATAAATATACCCTTTTTAGAAAAATTAACATATTAATCACAGCGCATTAGTAAAACCGTAAAGCTGTAATAAAATTAATAACCATAAATATGCAGATTTACCGCTTAAATAGTCTTATTAAGCTATTTATTTAGTTTTTTTGGTAATATTTTTTGTTCAGCGAGACTTCAACGTTTGCTCGGATCGGGAGGAGTTATTTGATTTAGCAAATCATTAGAGGGTCTTAATTTGAGGGCGTTTAACTTTATTAAAATAGTTATCATGAAACTAAGCAGGATTTACTTTTTTACATGCTCAGTAATGCAAGTAATATGCTTTTACTATAAACATGACGGAGCCCCCTATTGGCGTAAGGCAATTCACTCCATAACAAGAACGAGTAAGCACACCAACATAAAGCAGGTGAGAATGAAAAAAAAGGTTACAGCATACAAGGCAGCAAAGAGGTTTAAATGGTTAGTGCTTTAAATACAATTTTATACACCTGCTATTGCCATATATAAGACGTACCGCTAAATAGTAATGCCTTATTATAGTAATACCTTATTAATAGCTGACTTTTGTTATGCGCCAGCTAAAAAAATGATTAGCAGGAAAAAGGTACCTTAATACGTTACATAAAAATTATAAAAGTGAGTGATTTGCTCACCAGTTTGAACATTGCTTAAATTAAGCACCAGTTGCCACAGCATATTTTTCTCAGAGCATATGCCCACCATAGTGTCACTTTTATAAATAGTTGCTTCTTTAGTGAACTTTTGCGGAATAAAACCCATATACATGGTTATACTTTCAAGCTTAGCGTTATCTATTTTTAGGTGGGCGGGTAAATCAAGGTAAATACTAAAGGGGGTTTCGGGGGTAATATTTTTATCACTTAACCATACTTTAACACCGGTATTATAAATACAGCGCTGATTCGTGTCGCAATTTGTTTTTAACAGTGCTTTTTGATCTTTTTGGTTGGCATTGTCACAGCCTGTTAATACAAAAAACAGCATTAAAAACAAAGATAATCTATATATATGCATAACAAATCCGCGCTAAATAAAAACAAATCTTAATTAGCATGCTTTGAAATAACAATAGCCAGTGTGATGTTTGGTTAATATAGGTACAATCTGTATCAAAAAATAAACAACAAACTCACAAACTTTGATTGATGTCATAATTTTATGTAATTGACCTATCTTTTTTAGGCCAAAAAATTTATCATTTCACCCGCAAAAAATAAGGGTTTCTCGAGTTTGTTTTCTGAAGCATTCAGGCTTTGAACGTTTTAGGTAATACGCTTGGGGAAAATAGTAGGCCCCACTTTAAACGGTGGGTAATTCATTTCTAAACGCATTTATTGCAGCGGAAGCCAGAAAATGAGCCAAACAGTAGCATCACAAACTGAGTATAACTATAAAGTTGTACGCCAATTCGCTATTATGACAGTGATTTGGGGCATCGTTGGCATGAGTATTGGGGTTCTGATTGCTGCCCAATTAGCTTGGCCAGCACTTAACTTTGATACACCATGGTTAACATACTCTCGACTACGTCCGTTACACACGAACGCAGTAATTTTCGCATTTGGTACCAGTGCACTTTTTGCGACGTCTTATTACGTCGTTCAACGTACTTGTCAAACGCGCCTTTTCTCAGACAAACTCGCCGCTTTTTCTTTTTGGGGTTGGCAGCTTGTTATTGTATTAGCCGTAATTACATTACCACTGGGTATTACTAGCTCTAAAGAATATGCAGAGCTTGAGTGGCCAATCGATATTTTAATCGCGGTAGTATGGATAGTTTACGCAGTGGTATTTTTTGGTACGCTGATCAAACGTAAAGTATCGCACATCTACGTTGCTAACTGGTTCTACGCTGGCTTTATTATTACTGTTGCAGTGCTACACATTGTAAACAGCATGGCAGTGCCTGTGTCGTTAACTAAATCATACTCAATCTACGCAGGTGCGGTAGATGCAATGGTTCAGTGGTGGTACGGTCACAACGCTGTAGGTTTCCTACTAACGGCTGGTTTCTTAGGTATGATGTACTACTTTGTACCAAAGCAAGCAGGTCGCCCAGTTTACTCTTACCGTTTATCGGTAGTTCACTTTTGGGCACTTATTTCACTTTACATTTGGGCAGGTCCTCACCACCTTCACTACACTGCGCTTCCTGATTGGACGCAAAGTTTAGGTATGGTTATGTCTATTATCCTATTTGTACCGTCTTGGGGTGGTATGATTAACGGTATAATGACGCTTTCTGGCGCTTGGCATAAGCTACGTACCGACCCAGTACTGCGTTTCTTAGTTGTTTCATTGTCTTTCTACGGTATGTCTACGTTTGAAGGCCCAATGATGGCAATTAAATCTGTAAATGCATTATCTCACTACACAGATTGGACTATCGGCCACGTACACTCAGGTGCACTAGGTTGGGTTGCGATGATTTCAATTGGTGCTATTTACCACCTTATCCCTGCGTTATTCGCACAAGGTCGTATGTACAGCGTTAAATTGGTTAACACGCACTTTTGGTTACACACAGTAGGTGTTGTACTTTACATTGTTGCAATGTGGATCTCAGGTGTTATGCAAGGTCTAATGTGGCGCGCAGTTAACTCTGACGGTACATTAATGTACAGCTTTGTTCAGTCTTTAGAAGCATCACATCCTTTCTATATCATGCGCTTTGTAGGCGGTGTATTCATCGTTACAGGTATGTTAGTTATGGCTTACAACGTTCTGCGTACAATTTCAGCTGAGAAAGAATCACTGAAGTTAGACGCGCAAGCACAATTAGCATAACGGAGTGAGATGATGAGCAATAAAAATTCACAAAACAAACATGAAATAGTAGAAAAGAACGTTGGCCTAATGGCTATTCTGACTGTTTTTGCTATTAGTTTTGGTGCATTAGTTGAAATTACTCCGCTAATGTTCCAAGACGATACAACAAAACCTGTAGAAGGTTTGCGCCCACTTAACGCGCTTGAAATGGAAGGTCGTGACATTTATGTACGTGAAGGTTGTTATAACTGTCACTCACAAATGATTCGTCCTTTTCGTGATGAAGTTGAGCGTTACGGTCACTACTCTGTAGCGGGCGAATCAGTATGGGATCACCCTTTCCAATGGGGTTCTAAACGTACTGGTCCTGACCTTGCACGTGTAGGTAACCGTTACTCGGACGATTGGCATTATGCACACTTAGTTGACCCACGCGCCGTGGTTCCTGAGTCGAACATGCCAGGTTTTCCTTGGTTAGCAGAGACAAAGGTTGATACCAGCCTGACTCTGAAAAAACTACAAATTTTCCGTGATACTTTTGCTATTAACCCAGAAAACCCTAAACACCCGGGTTTAGGTTATGGCAGCGACGAAGAGCTACAAGCAGATGTTGATAAAGTTAACGCTATGAATAACGGCGAAGGCGCAACAGAAATGCAAGCCCTAATCGCGTATTTACAGCAACTTGGCACCCACTTGAAGTAATTATTATGGATTACGGAACATACAGAGGCATTTTGACTCTGGTAATTTTAGTATTGTTTATTGTGATTGTTGTATGGGCATACAGCAAGCGTAGCAAAAATCGTTTTGATGACGCTGCTAATGCCATTTTCGAAGATGAAAAAAAACATAACAACACACTCTCTAACGAGGAAAAGGAGTCTGAAAAATGACTAGCTTTTGGAGTATTTGGGTTATTGTATTAACCCTAGCCTGCTTAATCATCATTTTTAGCTTATTAGTTTGGAACCTTAAAAACTATGCTGGCGTAAAAGAAGGTGAAGACTGCGGACATGAATATGACGGCATTACCGAACTAAATAATCCACTACCAAAATGGTGGACGTACATGTTCTTCGCAACATTTATTTGGTCGGTATATTACTTAGCAGCTTATCCAGGTTTAGGTAACTGGGAAGGCTTAGGTAAATGGACAAGCTCTAACCAAGGTATTACCTCTTTAGCTGAATCTAAAGAAGCTACGGCTAAAGCAAAAGAAGAAGGCCGCTATGTAAAGCTTGATAAAGAATACGAAGCAGCACAAGAGCGCTTTGGTCCTATTTTTAACAAGCTTGCACAAGTACCAGTATTAGATTTAGTTAACTCTAAATTTGAAGGTGATGCAGCGCAGCAAGTAGCCCTTGAAAATGGCGAAAAGCATGAACAAACAGACGGCCAGTTAGCACTTGAAATTGGTCAGCGTTTATTCTCGCAAAACTGTGCGCAATGTCATGGTTCAGATGCACGTGGTGCAACTGGCTTCCCTAACCTAACTGATAAAGATTGGTTATACGGTGGTTCACCAGACAAAATTAAAGAAACACTTCTTTATGGTCGTGTAGCAGCAATGCCTTCTTGGAGTGCAGCACTTGGTGAGCAAGGCGTTAAAGAAATGACAGCGCACGTACTTAGCTTGTCTGGTCGTACTGTTAACCAAAAAGATGCCGCTGCAGGTGCCGCTAAGTTTGCGATGTGTGCCGCGTGTCACGGTGCAGATGGTAAAGGCTCTGTTGCACATAACTTACCGTTTGGTGCACCAAATCTTACAGATAACATTTGGTTATACGGTGGCTCTCAACGCGCTGTTGAAGAAACCCTTAACCATGGCCGCGCCGGTGTAATGCCAGCATGGAAAGACATTTTAGGTGAAGATAAAATTCACCTGTTAACTGCTTATGTTTACAGTTTATCGCAAGATAAATAAACACCGAGTTAACTATTAATTAATCTTTTTATTTCAACAGATTAATCCAGATCAAAAAAGCCTCCAGTCGGAGGCTTTTTTTTAGTCTTTTACAAATATTTGCTATAAAATAGCCCTACCTAAACTAATTTTAGAGCAACTATGCAACCTACTCCGTGGTATAAAAATTTTTGGCCTTGGTTTTTAATCTTTTTTCCGCTAGCGGCCATTATTGGGTGCATAACCTTAATTATTACTGCTGTGGGCAACGGCCCAGATATGGTGGTTGATGATTACTATAAAAAAGGCAAAGCAATAAACTTAGAACTTACTAAGTTTGAAAAAGCCAAAGCTCTGTTTTTACATGGCAAGCTTAATGTTACAAACGAGCGTGCCAGTTTTGCCTTTACCAAAGGCGATTATAGTAACGTACACGCTTTAAAGCTGTCTTTTTATCATCGCACCATCAAAGCGCATGACTTTGAAGCAACGCTTACCCCTAATGCAAATAAAGAATTTACTGCCCTTTTAGATAACTACACACCAGGTGCTTACTCTGTATTTATAGAGCCGGTGGATGATAGTTGGAAGTTAAAAGAAAACATTACTCTTCCTACAGAGCAGCCTTTGTTAGTTACCCCAAATTATAAGTAGCCACCACTATGAGCGTTTCTTGCTTTCATTGCCTTGAAAGTGTGCCAAATGGATTTCGCGCAACCGTAACAATAGATAACACGCCACAGCCTATGTGCTGTATTGGTTGCCAAGCAGTTGCGCAAAACATTGTTGACCAAGGCATGACCGACTATTACAAATACCGCACCGTACGCGCTGGTAAAGTAGAGCAGTTAGTCCCTGAGCAACTCGCGTTTATTAAAAGCTACGACAACGAAGACATACAAGATGAGTTTATAGCCACAACCGATAACTTATCCCAAGTACTTTTAAGTGTTGAAGGCATTACCTGCGCCGCGTGTGCATGGCTTATCGAAAAGCAATTACTTAGCTTAAAAACGGTAAAGCGCGTTGATGTTAATACCTCAACTAACCGTGCCATGATCCAATGGGATAAAACCCAAACCCCGCTGAGCGAAATTATTACTTCCTTAGCCAAAATTGGCTATAAAGCTTACCCGTTTCAAGCTGATGACGAAGCCCAACAAAAGCAACAAACAGCAAAAGCCTATATACGCCGCTTAGGTGTTGCAGGGCTGATGACCATGCAAGTGATGATGTTTGCCTTTGCCATGTACTTTGGCATGTTCTCGGGTATGGATAATAACTTTGAGCAATACTTTAGGTGGATAAGCCTAGTGCTTGCCTCCCCCGTTATTTTATACAGCGCATTACCCTTTTTAACTAATGCTATAAATGGCTTAAAAGCAAAACAGTTAAATATGGACTTACCTGTTTCGTTGGCTATTTTTGGTGCGTATAGCGCCAGCTGTTATGCCACATTTATGCAAGTAGGCGAAGTGTATTTTGAATCGGTATGTATGTTCACCTTTTTATTATTATTAGGTAAATACCTCGAATTTAGAGCCCGATTAAAAGCCAGCGAGTTTACCGCCAACTTACAAAAGCTGCTGCCTTTAACCGCCCGCACCCTTGATGATAACGGCCAAGAGCATATTATTGCTGCAAAAAAACTTAAGCTGAATGATGTTGTACTCATAAAAGCTGGCGAAACTATTCCCGCTGACGGAGAGCTTATCAAGGGGCAAACAAGCGTTGATGAGTCGATGATGACCGGTGAGCATCAGCCCGTTAATAAGTTTATTGGCCACAATGTGTATGCCGGGTGTGTTAATCATGATGGCGTAATAGAAATAAAAATAAATAAAATTGGCCAAAACACCCTACTAAACCAAATTATACACTTACAACACACTGCGCTTACCAAGCGCCCTAAACTGGTAGAAATTACCGATAAAGTTGCCCAGTGGTTTATTGCCTGCTTGCTAGTTTTTGCCTCTATAACGGCCATTGGTTGGTACCAAATTGACCCAGAGCACGCGTTTTGGATCACTATTTCTGTATTGGTTGCCACTTGCCCTTGCGCACTTAGCCTTGCTATACCTACCGCATTAACATGCGCTGTAGCCACGCTCACCCGCAAAGGGGTGCTAATTAAACAAGCACATGTGCTCGAAACCCTCTCGCAATTAACGCTGTTTGCCTTTGATAAAACAGGCACCCTCACACAGGGTAAATTTAGCTTAGATGCCATTGATATACTCGATGATACAATCTCTAAAGAGCAAGCGCTTAATATTGCAGCCCAGTTAGAGCGTTATTCTGAGCATCCCATAGCCAGTGCATTTAATAAATACGCCACCACCGAGCTTGCCCTTACAAACATTACTGTACACCCAGGTATGGGCATTAGTGCACAAAGCGCGGATGAACATTACGCTATTGGTAAAAGCGGCTGGTTTGACAGTAAAAAAACAAATGCCCAAGCAAGCCTATTTATAAATAAACGCGTAGTTGCTCGTTTTTACTTTATAGATAAAGTAAAACCCGGTGCCAGTGAGCTTATAAGTACCTTACAAGCACAAAACTTGAGCTGTCATATGCTCACAGGCGATGCATCAGATGCTGGGCAGAAAATAGCAAAACAATTAAAGCTCAACAGCAGCCAAAGCGCCCTGTCGCCTAAAGATAAACAAACCGCCGTGGAGCAATGGTCATCACAAAACGAAGTAGTTGCCATGGTAGGCGATGGCATTAACGACAGCCCAGTATTTGCCAGTGCCCATTTATCCATTGCAATGGAAACCGGAGCCGACATTTCTAAAAACAGTGCCGATGTAGTGCTGTTAAACAGTGATTTAGCCTCAATTGCGCACTTACTCAATGTTGCTAAGCAAACCAGGCGAATCATTAAGCAAAACTTGGCGCTGTCTTTGTTGTATAATGCTTCTATTTTACCGCTTGCAGCGCTTGGGCTTGTTGCCCCGTGGATGGCCGTTATTGGTATGTCTGCCAGCTCAATTATTGTGATTAGTAATTCACTAAGGCTTTTAAAGTTATGAGCATAATTTATATTTTAATCCCGATTGCCATATTATTTGTGATTATTGCCATTGGCGTGTTTTTTTGGGCCGTTAAAAGCGAGCAATTCTCTGATTTAAACAAACAAGGTCATAGTATTTTGTTTGAAGATGATAAAGAACAGCACAACAAAAGTAATGATTGACCCACTTTACACCAGCGCCTTTTTAATGGGCTTAATTGGTAGCGGGCATTGCCTTGCCATGTGCGGTGGTATTGCCAGCTCATTGCAATTGGCCAGTAACAAGCGCCAATCTGTTATTTATTCATTTGCTTATAACATTGGCCGAGCGTGTAGTTACATGCTGGCTGGCGCACTCGTTGCGGGTATAAGTAGCCAATTTGCAAAACAAAATACGTTTTTTTCTGTAACCCTTTCATTCATTGCGGCTATTTTTATGCTGCTGGTAGGCGTGTATATAATGCGCTTAGGCCCCACTTTGCAATGGCTTGAAAAAATAGGCAAAACACTTATTTGGCAACATATAGTTAAGCTGAATAAATATTTAATGCCAGTAGATTCAACAGCTAAAGCATTGGGTTACGGCGCATTGTGGGGGTGGCTACCCTGTGGTTTGGTTTATTCAGCGCTCACATGGGCAATGACCAGCCCTAGCGCATTTGATGGTGCCTTAGTGATGCTTTGTTTTGCGCTTGGCACCTTTCCGGCCATGATCACCTTAGGCCTAGCCGCCCAAAAACTTAATAGTGTTATTAACCACCCATGGACGCGAATTGTGTTAGGCAGTATTATAATTTGGTATGGTATGTACCTGTTGATCATTGCCACCGACAAATTAGTACATTAATCGTCAGCTGTATTAAGACACTCGGCTTATTTTCATTGCTGTGTATAAAAATTAAAACGGATTAAATTATGGATTTCTCTCAAAGTCGCGCTAAAAGTAATTGTGCAATTAGCTGTAACAACTGCAGCATCAGCCAATTGTGTTTGCCGTTTTCGTTAAATGGCCAAGAAATGGATAAACTTGACGAAATCATTGAGCGCAAAAAGCCCCTGCACAAAGGCGACTACTTGTTTGAATCCGGTGCTGCGCTTAATGCAATTTATGCAGTACGCTCAGGCTCATTTAAATCGTACACATTGTCTGAACAAGGTGATGAGCAAATTACCGGTTTTCACTTAGCCGGCGATTTAGTCGGCTTTGATGCTATTAGTAAAATGGCTCATCAGAGCTTTTCGCAAGCACTTGAAACATCAATGGTCTGCGAAATCCCGTTTGATACACTCGATGAGTTAGCAGGTAAATTACCCAAACTTCGCCAACAAATTATGCGTTTAATGAGTAGCGAAATTACCTACGATCAAGAAATGCTGCTACTTCTTAATAAAAAATCGGCAGAAGAGCGCCTAGCGAGCTTTATTTATAACCTTTCGGAGCGCTTTGGCGAGCGCGGATTTTCGCGTAAAGAGTTTAGATTTACCATGACTCGTGGTGAAATAGGTAACTACTTAGGCCTAACCGTTGAGACCATCAGCCGCTTATTAAGTCGTTTTCAAAAAGCCGATTTAATAAAGGTAGAAGGTAAATTTATTACTATTTTAGACAATGACGCACTTGCCAAAACGGCAGCAATAATTAAGCCTTGCTAAGCTAATAGTTGTTGTAACTTTGATTTAGAACAACAATTTGTGTGCTACCCCTTTAACTGCTGTGTATTTACGTTACACTGAAAGTAAGTTAAAAAGGGAGTAGCATATGAACACTATTAAACGTATTTTAGCCGTTATTGATCCCACTAAGGATGACCATCACGGTTTAGCTCGCTCGATTGATTTAGCCAAAAAGTCAGGCGCCAGTATTACCGCCTTTATGACTGTTTACGACTTTTCTTACGAAATGACCACCATGTTATCGTTTGAAGAGCGCGAAGCAATGCGAAAAGCCGTTATAAACGATAGAGAATTATGGCTTAAGGATATAATTTCTACCTACCCAGATGTAAATATCACCACCCAGGTGGTCTGGCATAACCGCCCTTTTGAAGCCATTATTAATACCGTTATTGAACAAGAATACGATTTAGTTGTTAAAAGTACCCATCAGCATGGTGCGCTAAAATCGGTTATTTTTACCCCTACCGACTGGCACTTAGTACGTAAATGCCCCACACCTGTGTTATTTGTAAAAGAAATGGCCTGGCCTGAGCAAGGTAATATTTTAGCCGCAGTCAATGCGGTTAGTGAAAACGATGAGCATGTAGCCCTTAATAAACGCATTATTAAAGATGCACAATTTTTATGTGAACTTGCCAACGCTAAACTTAACTTAGTTAATGCCTACCCCGCTACACCCATTAATATTGCCATAGAGATACCAGAATTTAACCCTGGGCTTTATAACGAATCTGTAAAAAAACATCATATAGAATCCACCAACGAGCTTGCTAAAACTTTTAGTTTAACTAATGAGCAATGCTTTATAGAAGAAGGCCTACCGGAGGATGTGATCCCCGATGTGGCAAATCGCTTAAATAGCGAACTGGTGGTGATTGGCACCGTAGGGCGTACGGGGCTAAGTGCCGCATTGGTTGGCAACACTGCCGAGCACGTAATTGATAGCCTAGATTGCGATGTCTTGGCATTAAAACCTGATGGCTACGTAAGCCCGCTTGCCAAAAGTTAAACAAAGCCTTAACTAGCGCTTTAATACCCATAGTACTTGGGTATATAATACGCCCCTTTATTTTCAGCAAATAATTTGCCGCATTGTTTTATAAGGGGGCGTAGTGTCTCACTCAGCTCAAGCCAAAGCTCAATACAACTTAAATAAGCTACAAAAGCGTTTACGCCGTCTTACAGGCCAAGCCGTCATGGACTTTAACATGATAGAAGAAGGCGACCGTATAATGGTATGCCTATCGGGTGGTAAAGACAGTTACACCATGCTTGATATGCTTAAACATTTAAAGCGTGTGGCGCCCATTAAATTTGATTTATTTGTTGTTAATCTCGATCAAAAACAACCAGGCTTTCCTGAACACGTTTTACCTGAGTACCTTGATAAACAAGATATTGAATACAAAATTGTAGAAGAAGACACCTACAGCATTGTTACCGATATCATCCCAGAGGGCAAAACCACGTGTTCGCTTTGCTCACGCTTACGTCGTGGTATTTTGTACCGTACAGCCAAAGAAATGGGCGCAACTAAAATTGCCCTTGGCCATCATCGCGATGACATGATCGAAACACTCTTTTTAAACATGTTTTACGGCGGTAAACTTAAAAGCATGCCGGCTAAGCTAATGAGCGATAACGGCGAGCATATGGTTATTCGTCCGCTCGCTTATTGCAAAGAAGCCGATATAAGTAAATACGCATTTAGCCAAGGCTACCCTATTATTCCGTGTAACTTATGTGGCTCACAAGAAAACCTGCAACGTAAACACACTAAAAACATGCTAGCGCAATGGAATAAAGACCACCCTGGGCGTATTGAGAGTATTTTTACTGCAATGCAAAATGTGGTGCCTTCGCATTTAGCCGATACAGAACTATTTGACTTTGAAAACCTAAAAACCGGCGACGTTATTGATGGCGGCGATATAGCACTCGATAAACCAGATATACCTAACGCGCCTGTCAGCGATGAAGATGAAAACCAACAGCAACAAGCTGATGTGGTTACTATTAACCTAAGCTAAGCTAACGGTTTTAAAAATACAGTTAAGGGGCTACTCGCCCCTTTTTTTATACTCATTAATCCTGCTAAGCGCCTTTATCAGCTAACCCTTTTAAAAACTCTAAACTCATTCTCTCTTGCTCGTTTGCTTGATAAGGCAACTGTTGCAAACTATCGTAGGCAAAATCTGTAATTTCAAACTCAGTAATCTCACTGCTACCAAAACTATTACGCTCACCTGGGCTTGGCGACATGCGCTCTATCACAAAGTCACTTAAACGCATGTTAACCACCCCTTGTGGTAATACCGACCAATGCGCCTTTAAATCCACCGTTTGACTGCCTTGTGAAAGTTTCTTTTTAGTCACCAAATGTGCAAGTGGGGTCGTATCACTGTATAAATTAGCTCTAATTCTATATAAGCCACTTTTAAGCACTTTTAAATGAGCTGTGGCTATCATGTTTTCGTTTTGTGCATAGGCATTATCAAAATCAATAAGCGTCGCACTGGGCGGCATATACTGTATTTGCGCTACTGCAGGTACCTTTTTACCTGCAACATTTGCCTCTACGAATAGCTGTAAATTTCGCGGGTAGTCTTCACTGGCTTTAAATTTAACCGTAGCTTCACCCTGCCGAGCTGTGGTGGTTTTTGAACTGATTGACGCTTTGGTATCGGTATTGCTTAGCGCTACATTTACCTCTGCTAGGTTTTGCGCAGCAATATTAACGGTTATTTCTTGCGGGTATACAAACCGATATTTATCTAAACTAACAACGAGAGCATTTCCCGCATCGTCAATGGGGCTTGTAACTGGGTAAAACTGATTAGGCTTTAAACGGTCTTCATCAAGTGCGCTTAAAGGCTGCGAATAAGGCGGGTATTTTAGTGCGCTTTGGTATTGCATTGCCACATGCTCAGCAGCACTGGCTAAGTGCTGATCATAATGTATTTTGGGTGGGCTTTTTGCCTGTTTTTGTTTTGGCACATCAATGGTTATTACCGTGTTTTTATCTGGGCTTGCTGGATCTGTCTTGTTTTTTATTGCCAGCGCAGCGGGAGGCTCAAGCGTTTTAACTTCATTTTTATTTGTAAACCACAGTAAAAACATCGCAATACTGACTACAGCGGCACCAATGTAAAACTTTTTCATGTTGCATCAATCCTTTAAAAGCGTGCAGCAAATAACTACACGCTCTAGCGTTTAATACCTAACGCGTTTATAAAATTTAGGTACTTATTAAGGGATCACGTTATAAATAAGTGCCGAGGCACTTTGTGTGTTTGAATCCTTAATATAGCGGTAGTGTTTTTTCCAAAACCAAGTACCCGTTGTTTTATCAAATGTGTTAAAGCCAACATTTTGACCATCTACATTTATATTGTTCATGGCAATTGTGACATTCCCTTTGCGCTGCGCATTATGGATCTCGTTGTGGCTGTAACTGTCGCTCATCATCATTGGATAATGGTGCGGCATAAAGCTATTAACGGCATCGCCTTGTGATTTTAACTGGCCATTAGTATCAATACTGCTACTGCAACTGCCAAACGATTTAGCTGCGCTTGCTCCACACGATGAATGCGATGCCACCACCGAATCATCATTACCTTTTAAAAATCCGCCCGTTAAACCTAGGTACTCATTACCATCGGCTACAAAACGTAAACGCGGCGTACGCGCATCTGGAAACGGCGAAATTTTGCGTGCGTTATTTACTTTTAAATCGTGTAATACGCCCACCGCTTCTGTCACATCGCTGCCTAACCACCATTTGAGTGCAGCATCCACTGCAAAGTTCCATGCTGCGCCAGTTAAAGCACTTACGGCAATATCGGCAAGCTCGCTGCCGCCCCCTGCTCCCGCTAAATCAAAGGTCGCCACAATATTAAGTGGTGTAAGGCCTGCATTTTCAAGCCAATTAGCTTGGTTATCAATAATATGACGAGCAACTAAATCGCCTGTTGAATGCGTTACTAGCACACAGCCATCAGCACATAAGTTAGAACGCGATATTTGCTTTAATTTAGGCCATACCCAATCGGTCGCAATTTTATCTTCAATGCGCTCATAGGCAGGCCAATCAATACGTTCATCAGCACGGTTATTCCAATAGGTTTGCCAATAGGTTTCACCGTCGTGTATTACATCGCTGCCCGACTTATTGGTTATTTGCGATACCTGCAAGCCGTGGATCAGTATAATTTTGTGATCTTTACTCAGTGCAGAAAAGCTCATTAAAAACGCAGCGCTGGCAAAAAGTAGATATTTAAGTGTGTGTGTTCGTTTAGAGTTGTTCATATAAATCCTTAATGTGTTCAGTGTTTTATTTTTATGCCTATGTACTTAAGGTATTCATTTACACATGTGCAGGCGCACATGCATTGACCAGTATTAGGAACAACGCTCAAAAATACAACAATTTATTATCATTTAAATTCTGTTAAATCTATATTGACTGTATATTCAATTACTTAAATTTAAATAATTGCAATATTTAGGACTGTAACGATTCTATAACAATAGAATTACCATCTATTTTTAACACTTTGGTGAATGAATTAATGTATACTTAAATATATTTTTCTTTTTTAAAATGACTAATATTTACTAGTAATCTAAGTCACTAATAAATCTACTCTTTTAAGAGAAGCTTACATTAATAAAAGCTATCTAAATTGTATTTTGAAGGAAATATCGAAGTGGAAATGCTAAGTTGAGAGATCAAGCAGAACACTTGATCTAAGATGATGATTCTTAAGCTGAACTAAAAATATAGGCTTTCTATTGTTTCACCACCGATTTTAATATCACACTTATCGCCAGACTTTGAGTTTGATGACTGAATTGCACCAGCCACTGCACCAAAAACCCCTCCTTTGCTACTCAAAACTGAGCCAAAGTAACAATAACTAGAAATATGTACATCTTGATAGTCACTTGCTAAGTTTAGTGTAGGAGTATATGGGGGAAAGCGCCCTTTCAATAAAGGATCTCCATTTACAGTAAGTTGTAATTCGTTGCGATTCTCATCATACTGACCACCAAACACATAAGTTTGTCCTTGATATGCAATAGTTTTTTCTTGTGCTTGAATCGGCGGTGTTGACCCACAACCAGCTAGAGCAAGTACGGGTAAAACACTGATAATAATTTTTTTTAGCATAACTGAATAAATTTCCATATAAATTAAATGAGCGAAAAATATACCCTAATGAATATTAACTTTCAATAGAGTCTTTTCTTATTATTTATTATATATAAACATAACAATAAAAAACCTTGAGAACCATTAATAAAATAATTTTCTCTCTGCTTTAAACTTACAGCAGTATAAAACTAACTTTTCTTAAAAATTTTATAAATAAGCCGGCTTTATAAAAAGAGTAAGTTCAGTATAAACTTATACTAATTTGCTAATTAAGTAAGCTATGCAGGGCTAGGGTGATTGCGTTAATAGTCAGACAAAAATTTGTTCTAAATAAGAGTTTTACACAGCTAGAGATGCCTCCAATGAGTGCTGCGGGTTAGTTATACATATTGCCGTAGATGTTTCCCTATACAGCTTATTAGATGCAACTCATATTTCGCTTTTAAAAATCACCAAAGTTATAATTTATCGTAACCCCTTTTTTCTAAGTTAATTATAATTCGTTAGTAGCTGCGCTTATAACCAAACCAATCATTACTACAGTATTTTTGAATGATTTTAAGCCCATCAAACTGTTATGAAGATTAAAGTACAGAAGTCGCTATTTTTCTGATTCCGAGAAACATTAAATTTACTACTACATTTTTTAAAGCATTAACCCACATTATAAAAGGTAATTAGAATAAATAATCATCAGTAAAGTAGGTTAACTACTTTAGTCTTTCATACAATCCTGAGGCTCTTGATACGCTTTTGCTCATGGCCAATTGCAGTACTTTTTTATCGGCCACCAGCTCAAAGGTGTTTTTAGCACGTGTTATGCCTGTGTACACCAGCTGCCTATTTACGCCCATACTGGCGTGTTTAAGCGGCGGTAAAACCATAGCAGTATAACTAAACTCCGAGCCCTGCGATTTATGTATGGTCATTACATACACTTTATCGTGAGCAGGCAGGCGCGCGGGTGAAAACGCCCGAACCGTGTTTTGCTCATCAATAAATAACGCTTTTAACTGCCCGCTTTCATCGGGCATTAAAATACCAATATCCCCATTAAACAACTTAAGTTGATAATCGTTTTGGCTCACCATAATGGGCATACCACTGTAATGGCGCTGGTTTGGGCTTACCGATATTAACCCTTGCTGCACAAGTGCGCGCTCAATGCGGCTGTTTAAGCTATTTACGCCGTAATCACCCTCACGCACGGCCGCTAATAATTGATATTGAGAAAACGCCGCGTGAACATCTGCAACACTTGCCCCCTGTGCGATTAAATTTAAATAATGAGCGTAATGCTTAGCAGCACTGTTTATTAATTTTTCTATGGGTTTTGCAACAAAGTCATAATCTAAAATAACATCGTTAAATTGCCCTTGTGTGCTTTGTTGCTCTACGTATTTTAAAATACCGTTATGGTTAGTATTAACCGCCAGCGCAAGCTGGCCAATGCCACTTTGTGCATCAAACCGGTAGCTGTGTTGTAAAAACGCAATGCAATCGGCTAGTTTAAATTCGCTATGCCCAGGCGACGCTAATTTAGCCTCTCCTTTAAAACATAAAGTATTGAGCTCATCACATCGTGCTTGCGAGTAATTAGGCGTTTCACCCAATGCTAACCCTTGGCATAAATCACTCATTACACTGCCGGTATCTACCGAGGCAAGTTGGTCTTTATCGCCAAGCAATATTAAACGCGCATGCGCAGGCAGTGCTTCTATTAATTTAGCCATGAGTGATAAATCAACCATGCTGGCTTCATCAATAATAAGTACATCTAAATGCAGCGGGTTGGTGCTGTTATGCTTAAATTTATTAGTAAAGGGTTTAACCCCTAAAAGCCGGTGAATGGTTTGCGCGCTATCGGGAATTAAGGCCTTTATATCCTCAGGAATAATTTTAAGTTGCTCTTTTGCCCCTAAAATTGATTCACTTAAACGTGCTGCAGCTTTACCTGTAGGCGCCACCAGCTTAATGCTTAAAGGTGCACTTTTATAAAGCGACTGTAAAATAGCTAATAGCTTAGTCACGGTGGTGGTTTTACCAGTTCCTGGCCCGCCCGTAATAACGCTAAAGCCTTTTGTTGCTGCAATAGCACAAGCTACTTTTTGCCAATCAATCGCAAGCGCTGAATTATCAACAAAGTAGTCATTTAATAATTGGCTGAGTAACTGGGTATTTATATTTAAATGGCGCTCACTCATCGCAAGTAAACGTGTAGCTAAGGTGTGCTCATAATCAGCTAGGCGCGCAAAATAAAGCCGTTCGTTGAATAACTGTAAGGGTTTGGCCTCGCCCACACTGTTATGGGCACTTAAACAGCTAAGCGCATCGAGGTAGTTAAAGGCTTCGTTAAAAGGCGATGTAATATTTGGTACATTGCCCTCGGCTTTAGTAAAGTCGCTTTGGCGTAAATTAAACGGGTTTTGCCAGTCGACTTCTTTTAATGTTAAACAGCTATGCTGGCTTTGCTGTGCTAAACACAGCAATAACACTATATAAAACACGTCGTTTTGCTGGTTATCGCACAGCATTAAGGCAAGCTTTACATCTACCATTCTTATGCGTTTTTCATCTAATAAGTAGTCAAGCAGCTCCACCGTATTTAACGGTTGGGCAGGTGCTGGCGGCTCATCAAACAGGCTTTGCTGCATAGGGTAGTCACTCATAACATGGCTCCTTGGCTAAATAAGCCATCTAATAGTGTGATTTGCTCTGCGCTAAGCTTATTAAAATACACCCCTTTGCCCGCCGGCATGCCGCGTAAAAACGTATAATAAACCCCGCCTAAGTGGGTTTCTATTGCATAATCACTAATGCGTTGTTTGAGTAATCGGTGCAGCGCAACGCTATAAATTAAATACTGTAAATGATACTGATGGCTATTCATGGCTTGCTCTAGCAGGTCGCTTTCATAATCAGCGGGCGTATTGCCTAAGTAATTAGACTTATAATCTAAAATATAATACTTCCCTTGATAGCAAAAAATTAAATCTATAAATCCCTTTAACAGGCCTTTTACATGAGCAAACTCGAGTTTGCTTTGGGTAAAACCAAAATGCTTAACCAGTATTTCGTTTAATTTGGGCGCGCTTAAACTATCTAAAGGTAAATTAAATTCCATTTCGACTAGGCAATCTGTCGGGGCTAATTGACTTAAGCTTAACCTCTCATTGTTTAAGGGGCAGGTTAACGAATCAAGCACCCATTGCTCGGTCACGTGTTGCCAGCTTTCGCTAATATGGTATTTATCCAGCGCATGTTTTACTACCTCTGCTAAATTTTGCTCTGGATTTGTAGGGTGTACTTGCGCACTGGTAAAGTCTATTTGCTCAAATATTTCATGCAAACAGCTTCCGGGCTTTGCCCCCTTTGGGAAACTGTAAGGCGATGGTATTTCATCTTGGCTGTTAGCAAATTCATCTTTTTCATGATCTTCATCGCTGCGTCCAGGCTCAATATGATCGGTGTGCTTTTTAAAGCTCAGCGCGCTAAAGCTGGTTGCTCGCCAATCTCGCTCTATGTTGGCTGTAACCGTATTAACTCTTAACGCTTGGCTTTGCTGCACTGCGCTATTAAGTGTTAATTGGCCTTGTTCGGCCAATTGCTCAGCCGTAAATTGCTGATAATGCATTTCGGTGTGAGCGTCGCAAAATTCATTTAAGTGGGTGCGCCACGTTTGGCTACTTGTAAGCTCAAGCCCTGCAAATAACACATGCCCTAATGCACTACTTTGTATAGCCAAGCGACTACTTTGCCCTTGCCCTATGTTATACACCCCAAGTGCACAAAAATGTACCGCACGGGTAAGGGCAACATAAAGTAAGCGTAAGTCTTCAGCTAGGCGTTCTTGCTCGGCTTGTGCTAAGGCGTCTTCGTTTTTACTTAAATCGTAAACTAGCTGGCCGTTTTGATGATAAAGCGCTTCTTTAGTTTCGCGATAGCCACTGGCAAAAGGCATAAATACCAGCGGATACTCGAGCCCTTTTGAGGCATGCATAGTCACAATTTTAACTAAGTTGGCGTCACTCTCTAGGCGTACTTGCACGGTTTCGCCATCTTGCTGGCTAACCTTTTGTGCAAACCAACGCAGCAAGCGCAAAGTGCCTTCTAACTCTATTTGCTTTTGCTGCAGTATTTCACCTAAGTGTCTAAAGTCGGTTAACCAGCGCTCAACGTTATAGCCAAGGCCTTGCCACTTAGCGCTCAGCTGATTATGACTTAACAAACGCTCAAGCATCGCCATTGCGCCTTGCTTGTTCCAAATATGGCTAAGTTGAGCAAAAAAGTTTAAGTGCTCTTGCCATTTATTTTCATCATCAGCAAGGGCGTAAATTTCGTTGTAGCTTAAACAAAATAACGGCCCAGCTAATACGCCGCGCAGTAATGACTCGTTGTATTGGCCATGCAATGCCGTTAAAAAATTAAGTAAATGGTGGCTAAGCTCTTGGCTAAAAACACTGTCGCGCGATAAATACACGCTAGCAATATTGGCATTGCTCAGTGCTTTTTTCATTATTTGCGCTTCTACACGGTCGCGCACCAATATACAAATATCGGCAGCGGTCACCTTATGTTTACCAATGCACGCTCGCCCTTGCTCGGCTTGCTCAAGCAATGTCACTATTTTATTAGCAAAATAGCTGGCCAAATGCCCTTGCCCAACGCCTTTGCTGGTGGGTTTGTTTTTTTCATCTGCAGCTTCATCTACAAATACATTAAATTCAAACGCGGTGGCAGGTTTGCCATCTATTGTAAATGTTTCATCGGCTTTTTTGCCTTTTGCTGCTACTGCGTTAAACGGTATGGCATCGTTATAAATAAAGCTATTGGCATGTTTAGAAAACAAGCTGTTTACACTGCTTACTATATCGGTGCTTGAGCGAAAATTAGTACCTAAAGTAAATTGCTGCTCAGGCTCTACCGACTCTTTTGCGCCAATATAGGTAAAAATATCAGCGCCCCTAAAGCCATAAATAGCCTGTTTTGGGTCGCCTATCATGGCAAGCGTCGTTTTTTCTTGGCCGTATATTTTGCTAAAAATTCCGTACTGAATCGGATCGGTATCTTGAAACTCATCAATCATGGCAACAGGAAATAGCTGCGCTATTTTTTGCGATAAAGCCTCGCCCTGCTCGGCATTTAAAGCACTGTGTAAATTAGTCAGTAAATCATCTGGGGTGATCACACTTTGCTCTTGCTTGCGTTTTACAATTGCCTGTTTAACCCACCGAGCTGCGGTTTGTACAACGGCAATTTTAAGGCCCTGATTAATTTTAGTATTAAGTGCACTGAGCTCATCAAACAAGCTAAGCAGAGGGTGGCTAAATAATGGCTGATTTTTTTTATAATTACTGGCATCACTTAAGTTTTCGCTGCTCCACACCTCAAACGAGTATTTATTGGTGCCAAATTCAAAAAATAACTCATCACCTAAACAAAATCCTTCAAGGGCCGTTAAACTGCCTTTTCGCCCAGGTGTTTTAGAGCCACTTAAACCCGAGCCCTTTATTGCAGCTATAAACTCTTGCTCCAGCACTGCTTTTTTAAAAGCGGGTACTTTAGCAATGTACTCATCGCGAGCTTTAAATACGTCATCTAAGTTTATTTGCGGCACTATGTTCGCATTGGCTTTATTTAGCACACTACTAACTTGGCTAAATAGCGACTCAGGGGCTGCAAACACCTCTAAAATAGCATCAGTGCGTTCTTTATTAAGTGGGTATACAAAGGCGCGCCAAAAATCCTTAATTGTGTCGAGCAGTATGTCGCGCTCATCTAAAATAAATTCAAGATTAAAAGCAACGCCCGATTCAAACGCATGCTGCTTTAACATGCGTTGGCAAAAACCATGAATGGTAAATATAGCGGCTTCGTCCATAGATTTAGCGGCGGCATCGAGTAAATCAAAGGCGCGATGTTTATCATCTACTGCGGCTATCACACCTTCTATTAATTCATCATTTGGGTTTTGGCCAAGTAATGCATCGCGCGCAGCAATAATACGGCTGCGTACGCGGTCTTTAATTTCTTGCGTAGCGGCATCGGTAAAGGTAACCACAAGTATTTGCTCAACGCTTAACGGGGTGTTTATCTCCCCTGGTATTTGCAAGCCTAATAAATAACGTAAATAAAGCCCGGTAATGGTGTAGGTTTTACCTGTACCCGCACTGGCTTCTATTAAACTTTGCCCTTTTAATGGCATTGTTAGCGGATTAAGCGCTTGCATGGTCACTCTCCTTTGCATGTGCATGTAATGGGGAGAGTAATTTTTCGCTCCACTTAATAAATTCTTCTTGGCAGTCATTGAGCGATTGCACCGTTAAACGAATATACGGGTTTTCGCCCTCGCCGCGCCCTATGTATTGTGGGTTAAACTTGCTAATGGCTTTACCAATATCGCCACCACTTTTAACGTATTCATAGCCACTTACCGGATAAAATGCCACAGGCTCTTTGCGCAAGGCTTGGTATAACGAAAACCAATCACCGAGCAAGGCATCGGCCTCATTTTTACTCAGTGGTGCAAAGCTAATTTGCTTATCAAGCCCCAGTAATAGGGTTTCTACATTTTGCTCCATACTTTGTGCAACAAGATGATATATAAAGCCCTTAATTAAATCTTTGGCCTTTATACTGGCACTTCGGTAAAACACTTGTTTTTGAAGGTAAATATGATTAAGCCAGCCCTCAATGGTGGTGTTTTCTATTCGCAAAGACACCTCAAGCGGGTCGGTTTTGCCGCTTTTAATATGCTCTTTTACTTGCCCGGCTAGTGCATCTACTCGGTGCGCCATGCTCTCATACACTAAATTGCCCACATTGGCTTGTGGCAGCTCCCCCCGTTGCAATATTTGCTCTGTACTTAAAGGTTGCTCATTAATGTTGGCTTGCAGTATTTCGTCTAAATAAAAGTAGCGGCGCAGCGCATCTAGGCTAAAAGGCTCTTCATCTTTTGCTACTTCGTTAAATTCAGGTAGGCGTAAACCTAATGTTTGCTGGTAAAAGCTCTCTTGTGCGTTGCACACACTGCGAATAAATACATCAAGCTCTAATTGCGCGGGCGCTGTTACATCAATGGCTGTTAGCGGCTGCGCGTCTATGCGCTCACTAGGTAGCCAAATAGGATTAAAACTGTGATTACTCAGCTTATCCTCAGCTTCACTGTCTGCTGTGTAATACGCACGATTAAAAGGCTGTAAGTGCTGTTGATTAATTAAACACTCAGGCAGCGTTTTTTCGCTGTTATTTGCTAACGTAAAGCTGCGGCCTATGTACTCTAAAAGCTCGCTTACTAAGGTCGAGGGCATACGTGGTTGATTGTCAAAACACGAGCGGCCAATGTAACTTATGTATAAATTTTCGCGGGCACTCAGGAGGGCTTCTAAAAATAAGTAGCGGTCATCTAATTTACGTGAACGGTCACCTTTTTGTTTTTTAGAATACGGCACTAAGTCAAACCCTATTGGCTGCACCGTACGTGGGTAATCGGCATCGTTTAAGCCAAGCATACAGACCACTTTAAACGGCACGGCGCGCATAGGCATTAGTGTACAAAAGTTAACTTGCCCCACTAAAAAGCGCTGCCCTACGCCTTTTTCTTGAATGCCTTGTTTTATCAGGTAGCTTACAATTCGTTGCGATACATGTTTATCGTAATCGCCATTATCATAGTGCTTTTTAAGCTCCTCTAAAACATTTTGCAGTACCAGTAAATCCCAGCTGTCTTCGCCCTCATTGTAATAAATAGCATTTATTAGCTCAGATAAAATATCCGCTTTATTGCTAAGAGTATCATCAGGGGTTAGCTCATCTTTAAAGCGCTGCAGTACATCAATAAAATGCACCAATTTATTAAGGGTATCAAGCGCCATGCCCTCTACTTCATCGGCACTATAAATGCCGTTAAACGGGCATTGCTCATCGCGCTGGGCTATGCCTAGCAGTAAACGGTTTAAACCATGCTGCCAGGTATTTAAATCTATTGCGGGTAAATCAAAGCTACTTTTGTGCTCAGCATTTATACCCCATTTAACCCCTACACGCTCAAGCCAATATTGAATTTGTTCGTACTCGTGCGCCTCTAGCGCAAATTTTTCGGCAATTTGTGTTACTTGCAGTAAATCAAGAATATCCGAAACACCAAAACGCGAAAACGGCAAATTGGCTAAGCTGGCAAACGAGCTCAGCACCGGTTTTTCTTGCTCTATGGCTAAATCGGCCAATGCATAAGGAATAAATCGACTGGTGTTTTGCGCGCCGCCAAATACCGCTTCAATATACGGGCTGTACGTACCTACATCAGGCATCATTACAATAATGTCTTTAGGAGTGAGCGACGGGTTTTGATTAAACAAAGTAAGTAAATAGTCGTGCAGGCGCTCAACCTCTCTAAGCGGTGTGTGGCAATCGCTTAAAGTAATGCTGGTGTCGGTGTCGCTAATGGGCAGTTTACCCTCATCATTAATAAACCATTGTTTATTATCGGTAAGCGACTCACCTTTAAATGCCAGTTGGTAAATCTCGCTTTGAATTTGGCCCAGTAAGCTATCGTCAAACGCATCTATAAAACCATCAATCCAACGCGCATCAAGTTGTACGAGTTGCTCAAAGTAGTCGCGCCCTAGTTTTCCCCATGACGATAAAAGCGGGTTACCTATAAAGTAGTATTCTTCATCAGGGTTAGTTTGTTTTTTTTGCTGCGCTTCTAAAAGCGGCATTTTGGCGTATTTGGCATTTATTTTGGCTGCTGTTTTTTCATCAACCACATCGCCCCAATAATGCTCGCTAGGATTAAAAAAGAATAAAAAAACCTCTGTTTTTTTGCTCAGGGCTTCAAACACCTCAAGCTGCGAGCTCGCAATCGCCGATATACCAAATAAACTAATGCGCTTAGGTAGTAAGCTATTATCCATATTCTCAAGCGCAGCGAGTAACTGCCCTTGCATATTGGCACGATGAAATTGGCTTTGCCCAAGCGCTTTACTGTGCGCCACCAGCTTTCGCCATAAATCGCTTTGCCACGGGGCAATGCTTACATCAACATCGTCAAGTTCGTCTTTGCCGCTATCCCAAGTGGCAATCCAATGCGGGCGGTACATTAAATATTGGTCGTACACATCGGCAATTTTTTCACACAGGGCAAAGGTTTTTTGCCCGTCTAGGTCGCCCTCTAAATAGGTTTTTAACGGCAAATAAAGCGGTTCATCAATACAACTGGGTAGTATTGCAAATAATTTCCAAGCAAGGTTAGGCTTATTAAATGCCGACTCTTTAGGTACATTGGGCAATAACTGCTGATACAACTGCCATATAAAGCTCGATGGCAGCGGAAAATCGACCTGCGCGGCTAACCCTAGGTTTTCGCTTAAACCAATTTTAAGCCACTGCGACATACCCGGCGACTGCACTAATACCACTTCTTTATCGAATGGGCTTTGCAGCGGGTTTACTTTTAATAGCTGATTAAACTGAGCCTGCAGTGCTTCCATACGGTTTGATTGAATAATATTGAGCATACAACTGGAGTCCTTACTTGAAGTAAAACCAGTTTAAGATATTTTCATTTATAGGGGTAGCGCAATCAGCAAATTGGCACTAATAAATCAGCGAGTTAGCAGGGAATTTAAACGCACAGCGTTAATTTTAATCACTGTGCGTTTTATTTGTCAGGTCATTTTATTTATAAGGGCTAATGCTTGATAAGCTAAATGCGCTTTGCATAATCACTTTACCATCTATCCCTTTAAGCTTAAGTGAGATGGCTGGATCTGCTTGTTGCCAATCTATGCTTAAATCGCCGTAATTTACATTATGGGTAAAATTACCTACACGGTGTTTATTTGGGCTTACGTCTTTCCACTTTTCAGTGAGGCCTGAGCTGGTCATTTCTATTAAAGGGTAATCAAGGTTTTGTTGATACTTTGATATTTCGCCCCAGTGCGTATCGCCACTGATGATAATAACCCCATTCACTTGATGTTTTTTAATTAACGCAAATAAACGGTTACGATCCTCTGGGAAATTAGCCCACGACTCCCACCCTGTAAAATCGGGTAATAACTGCAAGCTTGAGGCAATTAGCTTTATAGCCGCAGGCTTTTTAAGCTCTTGCTCAAGCCATTGCCACTGCGCCTCACCTAGCATAGAGGCGCCTTTCACCTCAGTTGGGCTATACGGGCCTTGGTTATTAAGCTTACGCTTAGTGTAATATTCAAGCTCGCTTACGTGGTTAAGCGCATCACGGTTCCAGCGTAAATCGGGCATTATTACGTGTACGGTTTGCTCATCCTCACCATACATATACGACGTGTAAATGCCATCCGTGCGGGTGCGTCTGGTTGAGCTTTTAGGCTCGCCCCAAAAATCGAGCATAATTTGGCGAGATTGCTCTTTATGTGGGTAGTCTTTACCAATATCGTTTTGACCAAAGTCGTGATCGTCCCACATCGCTATGATTGGCGTATTCGCTTTTAGCGTTTTAAAACCTGGTTTTGCACCTAATTTTTGGTATTTATTAGCAAGTACCGTCATATCGTTGGTGTCGCCGTAAATATTGTCACCTAAAAATATAAATAAATCGCCCTGCTCTTTATTAATGGTGTCAAATATTGGGATGTCTTTATCTTGATGCCCACACGAGCCAAATAAAATTTTTGAAGGGGCTGCCATAGTATTTGCGCTAAACGCTAACCCTAATGCTAATACGGCGTGTGTAATAGGTTTTACTAACTGCTTCATTTTAAGATCTCACTTATTGGCGATGCCATGTTTGAATTTAGGTGTTTAGGGTTTATACCCAATGCGCTTAAAACAGTGGCTGCAACCTGCGCTTGTTTAAGCTCATTTTGTGTTGTAATTAAGCCGTGCCCATTTATTGCAGGGCCAATGGCAGCAAGCCAAATATGCTCAGAGCCGACAATGCCCTCAGGAAATTTATTACCCGCTAAATGCAGCTCAGCCAACGCACGTTTAGAGCTATGATGTTGCCAGTCACTTGCACTGCCCCCGCGGCCGTGGTCGGTGGTAACAATAAGCGTTGTATTGTTTTTATAGCCCGGTGTAGTTTGAATTGTGTTCCATAAGTCTTTTAAAAACGCATCGCTTTGCCTTGCGGATTTTAAATATTGGTCGTAATGGCCATCGTGCGCAAAGTCGTCGGTTTCACCTAAGCTAATAACTAACAAGCGCGGCGTTTTTGCCAGCATATACGCTTTAGCAAATCGGTAAGTAAAACTGTCTAAGCGTACGTTTTCCCATGGGCTTGGAATTTCATTTTGCAACGCGTTTAAAAGCTTAGCATCAGCAAATAAATCGTTTTCTATAGGCATAAAACCCGCATTCACATACACGTTACTACGCTGTGTATTCACAATGTAAGGAAATACATCCCAACTCCCAAACAAAGCGGTTTTACCTTTAAAGTCTGCACGCTCATCTAGGCGCTCTAAAATGGTTTTATTCGCGTTTAATACTTTATTGTTGCTATTAATTTTTTCATCTACTTCGCCGGTGAGAATTTCGTTATACCCAGGGTATGAAAAATACCAAGGGTTGCTCACCGACATATTAGAGCCCTTTGCTCTATCACCTACAATTACGCCCTTTTTAGCCACATGCTGAGTTAAAAATGGCATGAGTAATTGCTGGCGCTTATTGGCGGTAGGCGCCCAAAATTGCTTATTTAATTGCGTTGGGTTTTTAACAAAATCGGCATTATTAATGAGGTTTTTATCTGCGCCGCCAAACACCTCTTGCCAGCGCACACCATCAAGGGTCACTAGCACTACATTTTGCGCTGCGCTTGCGGTATTGCTGATTAATACAATGATGCTAAATACCGTGGCTTTTATAATTGAGTTCATAATTACTGTGTACCTAATTACTGTGTACATTTAACAAAAAGCCCATCAAAGATGGGCTTTTAATTGTTTACTGTACATTATGGCTATTAAAACGTAGCCGATAACGTCAGTGCTGCTGTGCGTGGTGCACCAATAAAGTAAGTGCTGCCATTGCCCGTACCACCCGCTAAATAGCTTTTATCGGTAACGTTATAAACAACAAAGGCAACATCAATAGCTTTAAATGGTCCTGCGTTTATATCGGTTGCGTAACCTGCGTTTAAATCAACCACGGTATAGCCATCAACTTCGCCACGCTCACCGGTGTATTTAGCCGATAAACCAAAGCGGAAATCACCGCTAAAGTAATCGGTCGATAGCACAAATAAGTCATCTACTGAGTCTATTACTTTTTCACCGGCTTCAAACCCGGGTGCATCGCCTTTGTACTCTGAATCATTATTCGTGTACGAGCTATATACACTCCATTGTGGGCTTAGCATGTAACTTGCCGACAGCTCTAAACCTTGCGATTCAATACCCCCTACGTTTAAGTAAGAGCCATTTGTACCTATGGTGTAATCAATACCGCCGGTGTCACTACCTGGGGCAATGAACGTAATACGGTTATCAAATTCAATTGAATACGCTGTTGCGGTCAGGTTTAGCGCGTTATTTTGATAACGTACACCTAAATCGATGTTTTCAGCGGTTTCAGCTTCAATGGCTGATAAATCAGAGCTGTCGCGCTCAAGCACCCCGTCTTTAATAGCAGCAAAGTTTTCGCTGTAGCTGGTAAATAGCTCGGTTGAGTTATTTAGCTGATACAAAATACCACCACTAAATAACACATCAGAGTCACTATTAACTTTAGCGGTTGTGGCATTTTGATAATGGTCGTACTTTTCAATATCAACAAGGTACTTTTTAACACCTACGTTAAGCGTGAAATCGCCAAGGGCCATTGAATCCTGCGCGTACCATTTAAGGGTGTCGGTCTCAAAGGTGTTTTTATACTGGGTCCAGTATGGCGTGCTATCAAAGTGGTGGTAAATGCTGGCATTAATTACTTTGTGCCAATCGCGAGACTCGTCACGGTCGCTTTGCTCATACCAAAAACCGGCTTCTATGTCGTGCATGCCAAACGTAGCTTGGTAGTTGGCAGTAACCCCTAAGCGGTCTTTTTTGTAATGCGTATGACGATACGACATTACAGGTATTGCCGTATCATCGTAACATGCAGGGTTTAAACCAGGGCCCGACTCCCACGGCCAGCTTAAACTTGCCGTACAACCTTCGTTTGGTGCCAGTGCGTTACCTGCGCTATCTACAAAACCGTAAGAGCCTGCGTTAGTGCCGCCCTCTGTAGTTGGGTTGCCGTTTTCATCTACTGGAGTTGTTAAATACGGTGGGATCCAATCGCCACGGCCCGAGTTTTTATGATAATAAGGGCTTACTGTAAGAAGCGATGTTGGCGAAAGTGCATACTCAAACTTTAAATACGCTAGTGTATTTTCGCGCAGTGTACCCCAGCCCTCAGCAAACATTTGGTCGTAATGTGGAACGCCTGTCCAGTTCCACGTTAACTGATCCCACTCTGGCGTTTGTTCAAATTGCGCAAGACTTACACTGTTGTAGTTAGTCTCGCTTACATCATCGTAAGATAAACGCCCTGTAACTGTTAAATCAGCAAGCGTTGTTACAAATTTAAGCTCTGCGTGTTGGTTATCTTTTCCGCCATTGCTACCCGAGCCAATCCAGCGGCTAGTATCAGTTTGCGAGTAACTTACATACGCTTGTGTATTATCAAATAAAGTACCCGTTTCGTGCTTAACGTAAAAGCGGGTCGCATCGTGGCTACCCGAGGTGTAAGCAAAGGTGGTGCTGCTATCAAGACTTGGCGCTTTACTTACAAAGTTAAATGTACCGCCTAGTGCCTCAAGCGATGCCGATTTAATATCTGAGGTGCCTTGGCCTACTTCTACAGTGGCTAAATTTTCAGTGTCTAGGTAACGGTTTGCTTTAGCGCCACCACCATAGTTTGAGCCACCGTTAGGAATACCATCAACGGTCATCCCTAATTGCTGCTGGTTTGAGTCAATACTAAAACCACGCATAGTGATTGTGGTAGACCAGTCATCGCCACCAAATGCATCGCCTTCGTTTATGCTAATGCCAGGTAAGTTATCGATAACCGATAACACACTCGAAACTGTTGTTTGTTGATCAAGCATTGCAGGCTCAATCACATTATTTGCGTAACTGGTTGGTTTTGCAGTAACGGTTATTTCTTCTATTTCGTTGTCATTTGCATAAGCTGACGTTGATACAGCCATAGCAATTGCCATGCTCAAAATCGATTTATTAGTTAAAGCGTACATTGTGATCCCGTTTGGTTTTAATTATCTAAAGTAATTATGAAAGCGGGCACAGTATGATTTCGAATTATGACAACAAAAATGAAGTTTATTTACAGGGGTGTTAAAAAAATGTGGGGTTTTTATGGCTTTGTTATGTCATTTGTAAGTCAGCCTAAGCACAAAAACCTAGGCTGATTTATATATAAATACTAGGGCGTGTTGATCTTTGCGGATTGAAATTTGTTCAATCTAGGGGTGATTAAATCGCGGCACGAGGTTTGTAACCTAGTGGGCTAAGTAAAAACCGAGTAACAAAGAGTTTATCGCCCCTAGGCAGAACCCGAAGGGCAGCGCATGTTTGGCATTTATGCTGCGTTATCGCCTATTTATGGGGAGTAACCACACTTCATAGGCTCTGCCTTGCCTAAAAACCAAACATACTGCTGCAAATTCAAACGCCAAAGGTCAACACGCCCTAATTAATTAGAATAGTTTAGCTAACATCTCGTCACTATAAGCAACAAGTTCTTCATTATTAGCCACTTTACTAATGTAATCTGGGTTAGCAATAAATGGACGACCAATCGCAATTAAATCAAACTGGTCATTGTTTATTGCTTGTTTTGCATCATCAAAACTATAACTACCTACCCCTACAAGGCTGGTTTTAGTGTTAGCGCGCAAATACTGCGAGGTTGTTTTACCTTCTAAAGAGTCAAATTGAGTGCTGTCATCAAAAATACCGCCATGAATGTAAGCCAGTTTTTTGTCATCTAGCTGCGCTAATAAATAATCAAATACCGCTTTATCACGCTTATCTTCTTCCATATTAAAATAAGCACCTGGCGATAACCTAATTGCCGTACGCTCATTACCTACTGCAGTAACAACCGCATCGGTCACTTCTATTGCAAAACGCGCCATATTTTCAGGTGTTTGGCCATATTCATCTGTGCGCTCATTTGCAGCGTAATGTAAAAACTGATCAATTAAATAACCATTTGCGCCATGAATTTCTACACCATCAAAACCAGCTTCAATGGCGTTTTCGGCCGCTTTAGCAAAGTCGGCTATCAGTGAATTAATATCCTCTTTAGTGGCCGCTTTTGGCGTAATGTACGTCAGTTCACGCATACGTGGTACAGAGCCTTCAACACCAATTGCCGATGGCGCTAATACTTCGCCGTCAAAAAAGTGAGGGTGAGCAACACGGCCAACATGCCAAAGCTGTGCAAACATTTTACCGCCGTTTGCATGTACGGCGTCGGTTACTTTTTTCCAACCTTGAATTTGCTCGCTGGTAAATAACCCCGGTGTATTTGGGTAGCCCTGTGCATCTGGGCGAATAATAGTGGCTTCGCTAATAATTAAACCGGCATCGGCACGGCGCGCATAATATTCGACCATATCTTGCGTAGGTACTAAATTATCATCAGCCATACAACGGGTTAAAGGCGCCATAAAAACGCGATTTTTAAGTTCAAGTGAGTCGTTTAATGTATACGGAGCCAGTAAATCTGTGGTCATTGTTAAATCCTTCATTAAGAGTATGCATATGAGATGCGGCCTTTTTAACAACATTCAAGGGTAATTTTGAATGCTCGCTCAAAATATACTTAGGGAGTACCAAAACAGATCTGAATTACAAAATTAAATAACCTGAACTCTGGTTAAGAGATTTACTAACATATTTTATCATGATGATAGTTAAGCTTATTTTGTCTCTAGCCAGAGATTTTCAGTAAATTCAACGCAGTTAGCGCTTAAAATAGCTGCTAGAGATAGATTTATTATCCAGAGTTCAGGTTAAATAATAATTTTTCAACACACTGTCACATAACTCGATATACTTGTAACAGTAAAATTCAAATTTGAAGCAATAAAGAGTGAGCCAATTATGACAACTGCAAATGCGACTGAAGAACAAACCGTAATTTTAGGGCTAGGGGCAAAAAAACGACTCGCTTTTATGTTTGAAACCGTACAACAGTACAAACAAGTATGGATTTTAAACGACGATGATGGCTGCGTAATGCTTGCCAACGAAGATGACGACTGTGTACCAGTGTGGCCAACCCGCGATTTTGCACAAGCTTGGGCCACGGGCGAATGGGAAGGCTGTACACCAAAAGCCATTCCGACTAAAGATTGGTTTAGCCGCTGGACACCCGGCCTTGAAGAAGACGACTTACTGATTGCGGTGTTCCCTACCGAAGAGGACGACGGCACGGTGCTTTTTCCTGATGAATTTGAAAGCCAGTTAAAAATTCCTAAAAAAAGAAAGTACTAAGTAGCCAGCATCACGTTATTTAGTTTATAAACGCGGCCTAAAATAGCCGCGTTTTTTATATCTGCTTTCTAAAATTTAAATAAGCCTCAGTTATAGCCTTGGCATCTTCTATTTGTGGATAGTGCCCAAGTTCAACAAACCCTTGTACGCGCGCATTAGGTATTGTTTTTTTATAGTGCTCAAGCATGTGTTTACCCGATATTGGGTCTTGCTCACCTGCAATAAACGTAAGCGGTATATCGCTATTAATCATTGCCCCAACCCAGCGCTGCTCGTTTTGTTTTCGCTGTGTAATATATTTAATTAGCTTGGGCATCACACGTAAACCCTTGTTGTAAATTAACAACGCCCAAAGGGTATCAATTACCATAGGGGCTGGTGGCGTGTTTTTACCAAAAATAGTGATTAAATTTTTAGCAAACTTTTGTTTACTCATTAACTTAGGTACTAGCCAACCAAGTCTTGAAAGTAGCAGCTTTTGGATAAATAAAGGTTTATGTATGTGTGGAAATAACCCGCCATTTAAAAAGCATACACTGTGTATGCGTATGTCGCTTTGAGCAGCAACTTGCCTTGCTAATAGCTCTTGAGCCACGGTATCACCATAATCATGGGCTAATAGGTGTACATTGGTAATATCTAAACGCTTTAAAAATTGCGTGTATAAATCAGCTTGCTCTGTAATGTTATAAGCCGCATTTATTGGTTTATCCGAAAGGCCAAACCCCAGCATATCAAGTGTAATTAAAAAGTAGTGTTGTTTGAGCTCATCCCACATACCTTCCCAGTCCCAGCTTGCACTAGGAAAGCCGTGTACCAAAAGGAGCGCGGGGTTATTAGCATCCCCCGCTGTTTGAGTAAAAATTTGCTGGGCATTTATATCAATAAACTGCCCGTTTGATTGCCACTGTGAAAGCGTATACATAGGCTGCTACCCATTAACTTTTATTATTGTAATGGTTAGTTTTATCACATTGAGCTTTAATAAAAAGCCGATATTGAACGTAAATATCGGCTTTTGGGTAAAATTTAGTTTTTAAGCTTTAAGTGTTATCGCGCCATAAGTATTGGCAAGGTGGTGTTTGCTAGCATGTAGTTAGTCATACCACCAAAAATTTGCTCATGGATTCGCCTGTGAGTAAATGCGCCCATCACCACTAAATCTGCATTATGCATTTGCGCTACCGACATAAACGCTTTAGCGGTCGATTGCCTGCCATTATTAAATGTTACAAACTCACTTTTAATATCGTGCTGGGCTAAATATTTAACCACTTCATGGCCGTTTGGCATTTTATCGGCGCTACTTGCGCTGGTGCAAATAACAACCTTTTTAGCCTGTTTTAAAAGCGGTAAACTGTAAGTGAGCGCGCGCGATACCTCGGTGCTGGCGTTCCAACCAATCACCACTGTTTTTATATCAAAGTGGGTCATTTGCCGTGGTACCAATAATATAGGTTTACCACTTCGCATTACCGATGCCTCAAAGGTCGAGGTTGATTTACCACTTTTAGACTGCGGAATAATAATTAAATCAGCAACTTTGCCTTGCTCTGCAATTATTTCGCTGCGCACACCTAGATTAATATGCCATGAAGCGCTTGGGTGCGTGGGATGCTCTGCGCTGTCGTCAGTGTATTTAACTTGCTGCTGGGCACATAAACTAACAAATTAGGTTTTTAAATTTGCCGATTCGGTTGTTGCAAAGCGCCCTGCTACAGAGTCTAACTCTTTTACCAATTTAGTTGGTAAGCCAAGCTGCCCTGTTGGCAAAAAGCGTTTTGGGTCTAAGTGCGTGTGATAAACATCAAGGTGCGCATTAAAATACTTAGCAACGGCTAAGCCCCCTTTTAAGCGCTCTGTTACATGCCCACTTGTAGAAAGCGGCATTAAAATAAGCTTAGGTGAAATCATAATTATACCCTTCTTAAGCCAGTGCCTTTTAGAGCGAATGTAAACCGTGCTAAGCGCTGCTTGTTTTGCTTAGCACGGCGGCGTTTACAGCTGCGTAAAGCTTGCCACTTCTTGTAGGTAACCGCTTGGTAAATCCAATACCATAAAGTGCGATAAAGTAAGTAAAAATGCTAACGCACACACTGTCAGTGTTAATGTTCTAGCAATTGATATACGTGCTTTTACAAGTAAAAATATTATGAAAAACAACGCTATAGAAATCACATAGCCCAGTAAAAAACACCCAGCTAATAAGCCACACAGCCAAAATACATAATGCCAAAGGCCAGTCACGCTTGAGTCGTTTACATATCCCGCAGAGACCTCATTATCGTAATTTACAGCATCATCTACTTTATTAAGTAGCAGCTTGATCAGCACAACCGCAGAGAGTATTAACATGAACGAGCACACCACACCAGGAAATACCCCACCTAAGAATGTGCGTTGGAACGAGTCATACAAACCGTATGCAAACACTAAACAAACAAAGCCAGAAAACGCGATTTGTGGTTTAAGGTTAGTTGGTTTTAGCTCAGCATTAGCTTTGTTTTTATTGGCTTTTTCTTTTTTAGCTGCCTTAATAGAGTGGCGTGCTGCAAAGAAAATAGAAAGCGCGGTTAATGCACCAATAATCATCACGCCCGGTTTTAATAAAAACTCTATGCCGTCAAACTGAATAGCTTGATAAAGGTAAGTTTCCATGCCGCTTGCCAGTACAAAACCAATTAAAAATGCTGGTCGTGGCCATCCAAAGCGCTTCATTAATACGCCTAAAATACCAATGCCAATAAGTGCGACTAAATCACCTAAATCACGGGTTGCCTGAAACGCCGCAAAAAAGATCACCATAACCATAAATGGTGCCATGAGCGTGTAAGGAATAGTTGTTACTTTTGCTACCCATTTAGAAATAAGTAAACACGCGCCCGCGCCAATTACATTAGCAAGTGCCAGTGACCATACAATGGTATAAGTAACATCAAGGTCGGTGGTGATCATCGCAGGGCCTGGCTCTAAGCCAATTAATACCATACCACCTAAAAATACAGCCATGCTGCCAGAACCTGGAATACCAAATAATAAGGTCGGAATTAAGCCACCGCCTTCTTTGGCATTATTTGATGACTCAGGGGCAATAACACCGCGTATGTCGCCTTTACCAAAGTTTTCGGTGTCTTTAGAGGTTTGTACCGCATGACCATAAGAGATCCAATCAACTACGCTGCCACCAAGGCCAGGTAGTGCGCCAACAACACAACCAATGGCAGCACAGCGCGTAGCTAGCCATTTATTTTTAACAACATCTTTTACGCCTTCAAACCACCCACTACCCAGCTCAGAAGCTTCTGAAATAGAGCGGTTTTGACGCAGTAAATCGATAATTTCTGGTAATGCAAATATACCTAAGCCAACAACCACTAACGGAATACCATCCATAAGGTAACCGTTATCAAATACCATGCGGTATTCACCGGTTGCAGGAGCACCGCCAAGTGAGCCTAAACATAAACCTAAGCCACATGCGCTTAAGCCTTTTACTAGGCTATTACCGGCCAATACACCCACCATGCTTAAACCTAGCAAAGTAAGCATAAATAATTCGGCCGAGCCAAACGCTAAAATAACGGGGCGGGCAATCAGTACAAACAGCGTTAAAATAATGGCGCCAAAAAGGCCGCCAAATAATGACGAAGCAAACGCTGCTGAAAGCGCACGCGCTGCTTGACCCTTTTTAGACAGTGGGAAGCCGTCAAGCACTGTGGCTTGTGAGCCACTGGAGCCTGGAATACCCATTAATACAGAGGTGAAGGTGTCAGAGGTTGGAATAACCGCCACTAGGCCAATAAGCATAGCAAGCGCTGAAATTGGGTCCATACCATATAAAAATGGCAGTAATAACGATAAACCCGCTATGCCGCCTAAACCCGGAAAAATACCAATCAGCAAGCCTAAAAAAACGCCGCCGCATAAATACATTAAGTGTGTGGGGGTAAGAATAGTTTGTAGCGCAATTAAAAATGCATCTAACATACTGCTCTCCTTAGGTTAAAAAAGTGGCTCACTAAATGCGAGCCACTGTGTGTACAACAAATCAACATGGGTTTTTAAAAACGCGCGTTGTAGTTTTCGGTTAGGTAATTTCTTACCCATTGTTTGTCAGTTTCAGAAATTGTCAGTGCTGAGCTCAGTGTGTTTACTGCATCTTCGTTTACAAGTTGTGGGTATTGGCCAAGTACTAATTCAGACTCTTCTTTAAAGTTGTCTTGATCAATGACGCGTTGTGCTGCATTGCGCCACTCTGCAATAACGTCATCAGGGGTGCCTTTAGGTAAAAACAGTCCTTTTTGCGCGGCAAAACCGGCTACAAAAAAGGTTTTCCATACGTTGTATTCAACGCCTGTTGGCTTTTTACCGTGGATCATTTCGTATACTTCGCCTACGTGTGGTAAGTCAGGAAACGTTGGGTCGCGTACAATTTTGCCTTCTTTATTAAGTACGCCAAACGACATAAGCGGAATCGCTTTACCTTCACCAACTAGCGGCTGTACTTTTTTTAAGTAGGCAGAGGTAGTTTGAAAGTCGATATCCACCTCGCCACGCTCAAACGATAAACGCGCACTGCCACGGCCTTTCATACCAAAAATGGCGTGAATGTCTAAATCAAGCATGTCGAAGGCTAATAACCCAACCAAGTCCATTGACGCGGCGCGTTGGCTACCAAATTTAAGTTTTTGACCCTGCAATTTGGCAAGCTCTGATGCGTTTTTAATACCCAGCTCTGGGCGCACATATACCACCGCACCTGTCGGTGTGGCCATAATCACGTTCCAACGTTTTACTTCGTATCTAACGCGTGAGTCGCCAAGTAAGTAAGGGATTTGTGTAGAGGCAGAAGTACTAAATACATTTAAACCATTTGCTTTAGCGCGGCGCTCAAAGCGGTTAGCACCTTTGGTAGAGCCACCACCTGGAATGTTTTTAACCACAACCACAGGTTTACCATTTAAATGCTGAGAAAAACGCGGACCAAAAAAACGTGCCCATGTGTCAGAGCCGCCACCCTCTTTAAAAGGCACAACCCACTCTACTCGCTCACCATCAAAGCTTACTTCGTCGTTATTGTTTGCATAAGCTGAGCTGATACAAGTGCTTGCTGCTAACACAACAAGCATTGCTTTTAGTCGATTAGGTGCAAAAGTACTTAATTTAATCTTCATAATTTGACCTCTGTTATTCGCTGCAATTATTTAAATAGGTCCTAATAACGTCATTGCATCTATTACGTAGATGAAAGTATTTCGTTAAAAGAAGTTAACAACAGCTAGACTAATAGCCGAAACTGTCATCTACCTGTCATCGATGCCAAACTATCCATTAATTTAAAATTATTTATAAGCAATTGTTTTTAAATAAAAATAAATTTAGTTTTATTTATTTAAAGCATAAAAAAAGCGATAACAGACTATCTGCTATCGCATTTTCGGTTGGTTTACTAAGGCTTAACACCAATTCGCTTAATTAAGTGAGCTATTATGCGCATTGGTATGAGTTAAGCTATTTTGCTTTCATCCCATACTTTTGCAGGTATGTGTACTTCACCTTTAAATAACATTCTGGCTGTGCGCATTAACCCTGCCGATTTTATATCTAGCGTGTCGTTTTCAAAGCGCCCCTCAAGTAGTAAATCTATTTTACCGCTGGGGTGTTCAACCACTATATTTTGCTGCTCTGAGCTTTGTGGCGTAATTAAGTCGTACGCCACACTACCTGGCAACATGCAACTAACACTCACGCAAATTGCCCCCGTTACAGAATGGCTGGTATGGCAGTTTTGCGGCACAAAGTAGCGCGAAGTTATCGTACCGCCAAATTGCGGCACCGACAGTAAACCGACTTTAGGAATGACTTTTCCGGTTGCATCGCCAAGGCCCATTTTTAGTGATGCCTGCAGGCGAATGCTTTCTATTTTTTGCAGTAACTCTGTATTTGCATCAAGCTCTTGTTTAGTTTCAGAGCCTTTTACACCCAGTGATGGTGCAGGTATTAGGACCATTGGCATGGCAGCATCGACACAACTTACTTCTACGCCATCAAAGGTATCGCGTACAGAGCCAGTAGGCAGTAATTCACCGGTTTTAGTGCCACACACATCAAAAAACTTAAGTAAAATAGGCGCTCCAGAGCCTGGTACGCCATCAATGGTGGCATCGCCTTCGTACTCTACAAAGCCGTTAGGCGTTTGTACCACAACTTCAATCAGGGTATTGGTATTTACATTTTTAACCCGTACCGTTGTTTCACCGTCATTTGCAGTAACCAATCCGTATTCAATTGCCAGTGGTGCTGCACCAGATAAAATATTGCCACACGAAGGTGTTATATCGACTTCATTTTGCTCAATAGCAACTTGCGCAAATAAGTAATCAATGTCTGCATCGGGGTCGGTTGAGCGTGAAATAATGGCCGCTTTACTGGTTAGTGAGTTTCCTCCACCAACGCCGTTTACTTGCAGCGGATCGCCTGAGCCCATTGCTGCAGTTAAAACTTCTTTGCGTTTATCCCACTCTCTCGGTAAATCGTTGGCTAAAAAATAAGTCCCGCGAGACGTTCCGCCGCGCATAATGACACAAGGTATTTTTTTTTGAATAGTCATAATAATCCAGCTTCTAAATCAATTTAAATGAGCAGTAACGGGTTAGTTATTACTTAAAATAACCACGCACTCTTGCACTTGCTCTTGCTTACTTTGCAAAGATTGAGGGGCAAAATTAGTATTACTTGTTGCACTAGCAGCCGTGGCTGTTTGTTGGCTATTTGCACGAAAGTGAATGGCTCTCGGCGTAGGTTTTAACTGAGGTGTAGCGTGTGTTGAGTTCATCGTTTCGCCCTTTCAATGCAATTAAAAACAAGTAACGTCGATATCAAAACGTTGCCCTTTTTTTAAGAGTAAGGAGCCAAACTGTCACTAACCTGTCACGAAATAAAAATTGATTAAAAAATAACTTTTAAAAATTAAAAAACGCGCAGCATTTTCATGCTGCGCGTTAAAAGCCAATCGAAGGGGCGTTTAAAACTTAATAGTGTAATCTACATATACACGGTGATCTGCTCTGTCTCCTTTTACACCATCAACACTGCCAGTTTCATCTGTGGTGTAATCTAAAAATAACCAACGTAGGCTTAAGCCTTTTACAGCCGCTACTTTGTAGCGTGTATCAATGGCCCAATATTTTTCATCGGCTGTGCCACCTGCTTTACCTAAGCTTGAATTTTCTGCATCGCTGCCGCTGGTGTAATAAAACTTTGTGGTTAAACCCGGTGCCACTGCTTTTAGGTCAACACCTAAGCGAGCCTGCCAAGTTGACTCATTTTGGTTTGTTAAATCGGCACCAATTAATGAGCGCGTGGGAAACGGGTTAGTCCCGTGATCGCCACTAAAATTATCTTCAATCCAAGCATCGTTCACTTTGGTAAATGCGGCGCCTAGTGTCCAAATATCTTTTTTCCAATTAGCATCTAGGTAATAGGCAAAACCATCGTTTTCACTTTTAGTAACGCCTGAAACCGCATCGAGTGCATCTTCATCATCTAAATCGCCACCCTCTGCGCCGGTTACAAATAAATCGCCATCGTCTTGTGAGGTAAATACGCCGCTTGAAAGGGTTAACTTACTTTGATCGAGCTTTATAGCGTAACTTCCTTTAAACCCAAGCTTTGATAAGTAGTCATGAGAATTTAAATACTCTGCGTCTATTTTTAGCGCGTCTTTTTTGTAGCTTGCGCCCACACCCCAAATAACACTAATCGCGCCGTTATCTGACTGGTCGGTAGAAAAATCTTCCCACTTGTCGTCGTGGCGGCGGCTCCATTTATCGTAGGCGTAACCATATACTTTGGTATTGCCAAACTTGTAGTCACCAAATACGCCTCTAAAAGTATTGGGAATTGCGCGGCTACCTGAGCTTTTTAACAGCATGCTTTTGGTTTTTTGCCCGCCTATTTTTACATGGCCATTGTCGCCAAGTTTAACGTCGATAAAATATTGACCAAATTTAGAAAAACTATCGTCAACGCCGCCTTTTTCATCCCCTGCGGGTAAAATGTTATTTTGTGCGCTGCCGGTTGAGTTGTAATTAAGTACCGTATAAGTAGAGACACCCATGCTGATTAAGTCATTAAAATAGCCCGATTGATAATTGAGCTCTATGCCTTGTGCAAACGTTGAGTCGTCGCTGGCGTCGTTATCGTAATCGCGGTCAAAGTAAATTGACCTTAGCTTAATATTAAATTCGTCTTGCTCTGTAAGCCCATTAAAAGAAGCATACGAAGGAATAGAAACACAAGTTAATACTGCGCCTGTTACTGCAAATATTTTAGAGAACCGTTGAGCCATAGTTGTCTCCGCTACCTTGTTTAATTAAATTTATAGTTGTGTGTAGTGTGTATCAGTTTATTCATGTTGCAATTTACACGGCAAACCTGTCACAAACCTGTCACAAGATAATTACATTTTAGGCAATTGTATTTTTTAGCTATTAAATTAAAACTATAGCTTATCTTGCTATAAACGAAGGCATTTGCGTATTGTAAACGTTGCAGTAATTGTTTAGTGTCTTGCACAACTTAAAATTATATTTTTTAATTGCGACTTTGCGGGTGTGCTTAATGAGAATTTTAGCAGTTGAAGACGACGAAGTGTTAGGAGAAGCAATTTGCCAACGCTTCACCAAAATGGGCCAAGGTATAGACCTTGTAACCAGTGGAGATGTGGCTAATTCGCTGTTAAAACGCCATGAGTACGACCTTATTTTACTTGATTTAAACTTGCCCAATTTAAACGGTGAGCAAATATTAAAAAAGCTCAGGGCTCGCTCATCAAATACGCCTGTATTAATTTTAACGGCACGTGCCCAAGTAGAGCACCGCATAGAATTACTCGACTTAGGCGCCGACGATTACCTCACTAAACCCTTTGATTTTGGCGAATTAGAAGCCCGTTGCCGCGCCCTACTTAGGCGTAACCAAGGCCTAGGTAAAGACATTATAAGTTATGGCAATCTCGATTTTGACCGAAAATCATGCACGGTCACTATTGCTAAAGAACTTATTGATTTAAAGCAACGAGAATTTAGGTTACTAGAAATATTTTTAACGCATCAAGGCAAAGTGCTTAATAAAGATGAGTTACTCGATCACTTATATTCGTTTGACGACTCCCCCAGCCCCAACGCCATAGAAACCTACGTAGCAAGGCTTCGTAAAAAGCTGGTAAATAGCAGTGTTGATATAAAAACACTGCGTGGTTTAGGCTATCTTTTAGCAGAGCCTAATGAGTAGCAAAACCCTCCCCTCAATTCGCCGGCAGCTGCTTACAATAACCATTGCTTTAATGGTTATAATTACACTTATAACCTATTTTATGGCTAATAATTACAGTAAAAACGCCGCCCAAATTTCATACGATAGGCTACTTGCCAGTGCAGCTTTACAAATTTTTGAAAATACCCACATTGATTACCACGAAATTATTGTTGATTTACCCAGCGCTACATTCGAAACTCTCTCGATGGCCTCAAATGACAGATTGGTGTATCAAATAACGCAAAATCAAGGGGAACACTTAACCGGTTACAATGGCTTATATCAACACATTTTGCAAAAAGCCGACACCCAGTGGCAACGTGCAGAATATGACCCGCGAGATAACCTACTGATACAATTTTGGGAAGGTGATTACAAAGGCGAAAACTACCGCTTTATTTTACTCTCAGATAAGCTTTATGAAGTGGGCGAATCGTTTGATGTAAATATTTTAATAGGCCAAACCACCCAAGCTCGCGATCAGCTCGCCTATGAAATGAATTTAAATGTAATACAAATGGTTATTTTAACGTTTGTAATAGCTATTGTGCTTATATTACTGGGAGTAAATCAAATTTTGCGCCCTATTTACAGCATAAATAAAAAAATACGTCGGCGCTCCCCCACTGATTTACGCCCTATTGATATGTCGGTCCCCAAAGAAATGGCCGATTTAATTTCAACTATTAACCATTTTATATCGCAATTAGAAGTCTCGCTTAATCATTTAAAGCGCTTTACTGGCGAAGTGGCTCATCAAATAAGAACGCCCCTTGCAGGCCTTAAAAGCCAAGCGCAAAATGCCATTGAAGAAAGCGATGAAAAAATAAGAACAGAGCAGTTAAATCGTGTTTTATATTCAACAGATTTACTCGACAGCACCGTTACGCAACTGTTAAACCAAGCCACTCTTGCGCACCGCTTTCATAGCCAGCCTTTAATAACGCTTTCATTGCCGGAGCTGGTAAAGTCTGTGTGTAGAGATGTTGCGGTATCGGCGATTCAACGCGGCGTGATCATCACATATCAAGGTGACGATAATTTAATGATCAATGGCGATTCGTTTGCACTTAGCCAAATGCTACGCAACATTTTAGAAAACGCGATTAAATTTAGCCCGCAAAATAAAGAAGTAAATGTGTCTACCGAGCTTCACAGTACAGACAGTGGTTACATAGCCCGTTTATGCGTGGCTGATCAAGGCGTAGGTGTACCCGATGCGCAAAAACAACATGTGTTTGAGCGGTTTTACAAAAGTAAAGGCGACCCACGTGCCGGCAGTGGCTTAGGCTTAAGCATTGCTAAAGAGGTAGCAGAGCATCATAACGCTGCTATTAAGCTGCTTGATAACAGCCCGTCGGGGCTTATTTTTGAAATAAACTTCCCGTTAATGCTGACCGAGGACGAACATTGAAACTTTTATCGCTGATTTATATTGCCGTTGTTTTTACGTGCTTTGTAGGCTCGCCATTCGTTGCTGCAAAAAACCCTTTAGTATTTCCGGCACAAAGCGAAAATAAATCTGTGCTTAAAATATATGGCGGCGCTGATAAAATGGAAATTGCCCCTTTTTTATCGGCCTTTCAAAAAAAATACCCTTTTGTACAAATTGACTACTACGAGCTGAGTACTTTCGAAGTGTATAGCGAATTTTTAGCCGACGTTAAAAACCCGCCCGACGTATTATTAAGTTCAGCAATGAATTTGCAGGTAAAGTTAGTTAACGATGGTTACGCACAGCCTTACAGCTCTGAGCAAACAAATAAGCTTCCTGCATGGGCTAAATGGCGAAATGAAGTATTTGGCTTTACCTATGAAACAGCGGTAATTGCATTTAATAAAGAATTTTTAGGCGAAGAGGTCGCACCAAGTAGCCGCAACGAATTATTAGAGCTAATTCGTAGGCGCAGTGAGCAAATTAAAGGCCGCATTGGCATTTACGATATTACTCAAGTGGGCATAGGCTATTTGCTGTGGGCTCATGACCGCGAGCAAAGCTCAAGCTATGGTCGAATGCTTGAATCGTTTGGCTATCACAGCACGCGTGTATTTAGACGCAGCGCCGACATACTCAAGGCACTTTCAACGGGCGAGCTCACTGTTGGCTATAACATATTAAGCTCTTATGCGCGCACATGGGCGGCGCAGCACCCTAATATTATTGTGGTGCAACCTAAAGACTACACCTCGGTTATTATGCGCAGTGCCATTATTCCTAAACATGCTAAAAATGTAATTGGCGCACAGCTGTTTATTGATTACTTAGTATCTGTACAAGGGCAAACAGACATGGCCAACTTTACTAATTTTGAGCCAATAAATAACGAAGTAAGAATTAAGCAAAAACATTTACTTGATATATCAGAGGGTCAGCTGCGCCCCGTCCCCCTTGGCATAGAAATATTAGTGATAGACGATCAGATGAAGCGTCAAATAATCATTCAAGAATGGGAAAACGCGTTATTTGAGTACCAATAAATTCGGGACTTATACCATGTCATGTATTTAATGGAGCGACTTTAAGGGCCGATTGAGATTACCCACTAAATACATGCCTATTAGCGTATAACTAAGGTTTGGGCAGCAGGCATTAAAAAACCCAGTTATTGATATTCAATAACTGGGTTCAAGAATGATGGTGGAGGAAGAGGGATTCGAACCCTCGTTAGGGATTAACCTAAACACACTTTCCAGGCGTGCGCCTTCAGCCACTCAGCCATTCCTCCACGGTGTTGCTTAGCAACAGCGCGTTATAGTATGAAATAGGTTACACAGGTGCAAGGTCTTTTTAAATTTGTGCTGTTAAGTGTCTAATAATCAATCAGCAATTTACTTTAGTTATAAAAAAACGGCTAAACCTTAAGGTTTAACCGTTTTTATGCATTAGGCTAATTACTTAGCCATGCTAGCTGTAAAGTCTAACATGCGATTAAGTGACTTGAGCGCGCCTTCGCGTAAGTCCATATCTACAAACACTTCTTTACCACGAGGGTCTATCAGGGCTTCTTCAATCGCTTTTAAGCCGTTCATTGCCATCCACGGGCAATGTGCACAACTTTTACATGACGCGCCTTCACCCGCTGTGGGGGCTGCAAAAAACTCTTTTTCTGGGCATAGCTGCTGCATTTTGTAAAAAATACCGCGGTCTGTCGCTACAATAAACTTATCGTTATCCATTGTTTGCGCAGCTTTTATTAGTTGACTGGTTGAGCCAACCGCATCTGCCAGTGCCACTATTTCTGCAGGTGACTCTGGGTGCACCAATACACCCGCGTCTGGGTGAAGGGCTTTCATATCTTTAAGCGCTTTTGTTTTAAATTCATCGTGCACGATACATGCGCCGTTCCACATGATCATATCGGCGCCAGTATTTTTTTGAATGTAGCTACCAAGGTGTTTATCTGGGCCCCAAATAATTTTTTCACCTTGCTCATCTAGGTGCTCTACAATTTCAAGCGCGCACGATGAGGTTACAATCCAATCTGCACGGGCTTTAACCGCTGTAGAGGTATTTGCATAAACTACAACTTTACGATCAGGGTGCTGATCGCAAAACGCTGAAAACTCATCAATAGGACAACCAATATCTAACGAACACGTTGCTTCTAGCGTTGGCATAACAACTGTTTTGTTTGGCGTTAAAATTTTAGCGGTTTCACCCATAAAACGTACGCCTGCAACGATGATCATGTCTGCATCGTGGCGAGCACCAAAACGTGCCATTTCTAATGAGTCGGCAACACAGCCCCCTGTTTCTTCGGCAAGTGCCTGAATTTCAGGATCTGTGTAGTAATGGGCTACCAGCACTGCATTTTTATCTTGCAGTAGTTGTTTAATACGTGCTTTATATTCGCCTTGCTCGTCTTTAGTCAACGGCGCTGGCTTAGGAGGAAAGATATAACCTTCAGGCATAATAGTTTGAGCTAGACTCATGTTCTCGACCACTTCATCTACAGTGCATTAATTACGGCAAATTATACGAGAATACACGGGCAAATAACAGCTATCTGGGCATGCTGTTTATAAATAAAAATAAGAAACTGATTTAAATAAAATAAGGGAAGAGTTGAGATTTTTTAGAAGTGGTGGGTCATGATGGACTTGAACCATCGACCAATGGATTAAAAGTCCACTGCTCTACCAACTGAGCTAATGACCCG